>NZ_VUOJ01000005.1:72500-167272 GCF_015390265.1 Paracoccus sp. NBH48
CTGTGAAGATGCAGACTTCCCGCGGTTAGACGGAAAGACCCCATGCACCTTTACTACAACTTCGCACTGGCATCAGGATTGCGATGTGCAGGATAGGCGGTAGGCTTTGAAGCGGGGACGCTAGTCCTCGTGGAGCCATCCTTGAGATACCGCCCTTCGCACTCTTGATGTCTAACCGCGGCCCGTTATCCGGGTCCGGGACCCTGCGTGGTGGGTAGTTTGACTGGGGCGGTCGCCTCCCAAACAGTAACGGAGGCGCGCGAAGGTTGGCTCAGACCGGTCGGAAATCGGTCGTTGAGTGCAATGGCAGAAGCCAGCCTGACTGCAAGACTGACAAGTCGAGCAGAGACGAAAGTCGGCCATAGTGATCCGGTGGTCCCGAGTGGAAGGGCCATCGCTCAACGGATAAAAGGTACGCTGGGGATAACAGGCTGATGATGCCCAAGAGTCCATATCGACGGCATCGTTTGGCACCTCGATGTCGGCTCATCTCATCCTGGGGCTGGAGCAGGTCCCAAGGGTACGGCTGTTCGCCGTTTAAAGAGGTACGTGAGCTGGGTTTAGAACGTCGTGAGACAGTTCGGTCCCTATCTGCCGTGGGTGTTGGAGACTTGAGAGGAGCTGCCCCTAGTACGAGAGGACCGGGGTGGACGTTCCACTGGTGGACCAGTTGTCGTGCCAACGGCAGTGCTGGGTAGCTATGAACGGACAGGATAAACGCTGAAGGCATCTAAGCGTGAAGCCCCCCTCAAAACAAGGTCTCCCTTGAGAGCCGTGGAAGACCACCACGTCGATAGGCCGGAGATGTAAGTGCAGCAATGCATTCAGTTGACCGGTACTAATGGCTCGATAGGCTTGATTTGATCCGGAAGAAGCAGGATTACCCTCCTTCCTCCAAAGCATCCTTGGACAATATCAGACCCCTCAAAAGGGTCCGACGCTGAGCGTTTCTTTCCTGGTCTGGTGGCCCTAGCGCGAGCAAAACACCCGATCCCATCCCGAACTCGGCCGTTAAGTGCCGCTGCGCCGATGGTACTGCGTCTTAAGACGTGGGAGAGTAGGTCACCGCCAGACCTGGTAAGAAACGCAATATCTCTCTGATACGATAATACAAACCCGATCAGGACAACCTTGGCGCGGGGTAGAGCAGCCCGGTAGCTCGTCAGGCTCATAACCTGAAGGTCACAGGTTCAAATCCTGTCCCCGCAACCACCGTCAAAGACTCACCACCAGCCCCGGCCAAACGCCGGGGCTTTCGCATGTCCGGGCGACTGATGCCGGCCTGGCCTTCCGCAAGGCCAAGAATCGCCGCAAGCTTACCTAAAAGTGGAAAACCGTGGGCGCCCGGCGCAGCAGCCTCCGGCACCATCCGGATCTTACAGATCAGACCCCGCAAAATCCCCGTCGCCACAGATCGCGTGGACGGCCTCTGCATTGCCTCCGCCAGGCAGCCGATCTCCTGGCGGTAGCGCTCGCCCAAGGCCGGGTGCAGCCGCAGGGCAGGGGCTCGGGCGTCGCCGCAAGCATCCGGGTCAGCTCCGCCTTGCGTCCCTCAAGAGCCTCCATCTTCGCTTTCATCGACGGGTAATACATCCCATCCTCAATCGCGGTCAGGAGGCCCGCGATCTTCGCCTCGGCCTGCGCGAGCGCCGTACGGGCGGCGTCATGATCGCTGCTGCGCCGCCCGGCTGCCTCGTTGAAGGCCAAGCGATAGGCCTCCACGAAGGCGGCGATCAGCTCCGGATGCATCAGGCGATCCCGGAGCCCGCCTAGCACCCGCTCTTCCAAATCCTCGCGTCCGATCGTCGCCCGGTTGGTGCAGACGGCTGCACCGCGGTTGCGCGCCCCGCTGCAGCCGAGGCGGGTCCGATTGATCATCGAGTATCCAGACCCGCAGCAATCGCGACGCACCAGATCCGATAGCAGGTAAGCCGGTCGCCTCGCGCATTCCGGCCCTATGCGGGCATCGTTGACTCCGGCGGGGTTCATCGCTTCGCGGATGCCGGCCTGCCGCGCCTTTACCCGATCCCACAGCGCCGCGTCGATGATCCGTAGCTCGGGCACCTCGGTCGTCACCCACATCTCCGGCGGATTCAGACGCGCCTGGCGCTTGCCCGTGTCGGGGTCTTTCAGGAAGCTCTGGCGGTTCCAGACCCGCACCCCGACATAGAGTTCGTTGTTCAGGATCCCCGTGCCGCGCCGCCAGTTGCCCTGGATGGTCGATGATCCCCAGCTGCCAGAGCCCGTCCCGCCGCTACGGGGCGGCGCCACGCCTTCACCGTTCAGAGCCGCCGCGATTGTCCGTGCCGAGAGGCCGCTGTCGTAATCCGTGAAGATCCGGTGGACCACGGCAGCCTCACCTTCGTCGATATCCCGTTCGCCCGTGATCACCGAGCCGCCCGCATCGAAGCCGCGCCGCACCCGGTAGCCGTAGCTGTTGCCACCGCCCGATTTGCCCGCCGTCACCCGGCCCTCGAGGCCGCGGCGTGTCTTCTCAGCCAACTGCTTGAGGAACTGCGACGACATCAACCCGCCGAAGCTGATCCGCATCTCGTCAATCTCGCCCTCCGACCGGGTTATGATCTTGACCCTGTGATAGGCCATCCGCTTGTGGAGGCCCGCCATATGCTCCTGGTCCCGGGACAGCCGGTCCAGCGCCTCGGCCACGATGACATCGCAGATGCCGTCCCGCACCGCCTTGTGCAGCCGCTGAAGGCCCTGACGCAGATGCGGGGCGCAGCTGATCGCCTCATCCCGCATCTCCTCGACCACGTGCCATACATGCGCCTGGAAAAGCCGTCTGAAGACATGGGATTTTTTCTTCATCTGCGACTAGAATCCGCCCCAAGGAAAGGACGGACGATGAAGCGAACGATACGAAGCGATCAGCAGATCATCGGGATCGTGCAGGAATACGAGGCAGGCGCGAAGTGCGCTGATCTGTGCTGCAAGCATGGAATGTCGGAAGGCACGTTTTATGCCTGGAAGGCGAAGTATTCCGGGATGACAGTGTCCGAGACCAAGCGGTTGAACACGCTGGAATGAGACGCATATCGCCGAATGAGAACGCGAAGCTGAAGAAGTTGGTGGCAGAGCAGATGCCCGACATGGCGGCGATGAAAGAGCTACTGTCAGAAAAATGGTAGCGCTCGCCGCGAAGCGCGAGGCTGTCGCGCAGCTGAAGGCCCGGTTCGGGCTGTTGTAACGCCGGGCGTGCCGGATTGCTACGGCAGACCGGAAGATGGCGCGCTATCAGTCGCGACGCGCACCTGACACGGCGCTGCGGGGTCGGTTGCGAGACCTGGCCAATGAGCGGCGTCGCTTTGGGTATCGGCAGCTTTTTGTGCTGCTGCGGCGCGGTTGGGAGTTGTCGGACATCAACCGCATTTATCGGCTCTACCGCAAGGAAAGGTTAACCGTCCGCAAACGCAAAGCGCGCCGCAAGGCGCTCGGCACGAGGGCCCTGATCCTGATTGAGGCGTGCGCCAATGCCCACTGATCCCTCGACTTCGTGCATGACCAGTTCGCCTGCGGGCGACGGTTTAGGGTGCGGAACGTAGTGGACGACGTCACAGGGGAATGCCTGGCGGCGATCCCCGACACATCGATCTCGGGCCGCCGTGTCGCCAAGGAACTGACGACGCTGGTCGAACAGCGAGGCAAGCCCGGGATGATCGTCAGCGATAATGCGACAGTGCTGACCCCCAACGCCATCCTGAAGTGGTGCCCCGAGGCCAAGGTTGAATGGCACGACATCGCGCCCGGCAAGCCAATGCGAGACACGGCCTCGTAGAAAGCTTGACCGGCCGGATACGGGACAAGTTTCTGAACGACGTCCTGTTCCGCAACCTCACCCATGCCCGCGAACTGATGGCGGCATGGGGGACCGACTACAACACCGGGCGTCCGCATTGTGCGCGTGGCTACAAAACCCGCGCAGGCTTCGCCCTGCACCTGACCAAAACGCTACTGCCCTACCTGCTGCACGCGATAAGGGTTCCGCGCGCTGGGCGATTGCTCAAGCCGCGCCAACCTGCATAAATCCCAACCGAAATCCGGTCGTGGCTGGATGAAAGATAAGTGGCAGGTCATTGCGAACCGCCCTCGTTGAAAGACTTTGGTTATAAATGGGAGAAAAAGTTGCTAGAGGGTCGGCCTTGGCTCGTACCCCCGGAAATCAGCGGATGTGCGACCGGACATGGAGCGCGCGGACCTGTCGTGCAAATTCCTCGACAGGGCCGTCGACCGGCGTATCGCTGATCACGTCGCGGATGGGCAGCGGGCGAACCCGGAACGCGGGGACGCCCAGGTCGGAAAGCCACGCCGTCATCTGGGCTGCAGAGCTTGCATAGACGATTCGACCAAGCCCCACCCAGCCATGGGCGGCGGCGCACATCGGACAGTGTTCGCCAGAGGTATAGACCGTGGCCTTGGCGCGATCCTGAACGTCCATGTTGTTCGCCGCCCATCGGGCGATGGCGAACTCCGGGTGCTGGGTGTGGTCACCCCCGCCGATGCGGTTGTAGTCCTCGAACAGCACCTCACCCTCGGACGACACAAGCACCGATCCGAAGGGCTCGTTGCCGCGGTCCAGCGCTTCGGATGCCAAGTCGACACAGCGCTGCAGGTGCTTTCGATCCGTGTCATCGATCATGATACGCCTTTCCTTTCAACGGACCTGGTCTGGCTTTCGAATGACCGGGCGCAGCTCTCCTGTGACGACCTGATGGCATAAGACGGCCGCGGGACCATCACTCCAAGGCCTCGGAGATGGCGTCGAACACGACCAGCGGATCGACCGGTTCGCGTCCGACGGGCTTCGGTTGCGCCATATGCGTCGCGATGACGACGTTCCGCGTGGGGTTGATGTAGATGTTCTGCCCCTGGATGCCGATGGCGGCAAAGGCACCGTCGGCGATGGACGGCTCGGTCCAGCCCGGCCACCACATGTATCCGTAATCGATCGTCTCGCCGCTTTTCAGCTCCTGCGGTTGGCCGGCGGTCTCCGTCCATCCGTCGGGCAGGATGGTGCTACCGTCGATCACCCCGCCCTCCAGGAAGAACTGCCCGAAGCGGGCGAAGTCGCGCAGGGTGGCGGACAGGCCGCTGCCGCCGATCTCGACCCCGTCGGGACTGTCCAGCCACCAGTTTGCGTCGGCCTCCATCCCATAGGGCTGCCAGATCTTTTCCGCCAGATAGTCAGACAACGGCTTGCCGACCGCGCCATAGACAACCTCGCCCAGAACCTGCGTCTCGCCGGTGGAGTAGGTGTGGTGGGTTCCGGGTTCATGCGCGCGGGGCAGGGCGGCCATCACCTCCATCGCGGCGCCGGGGCGCTGTTCGATCTGCGCACGCAGCAGGTCGCGGCGGTCGGACTGGGGGTCGGTATAGGTCTCGTTCCAGTCGACGCCCGACGCCATCAGCAGGATGTCGCGGATGCTGACCCCGTCATAGGCGCTGCCGGCCAGTGCGGGGACGTAATCGACCACCATGTCGTCCACGCCACCGATATGGCCATCGACGATCGCCGCGCCGACCAGGGTCGAGGTGATCGACTTGGCCACCGACATCGACATCCAGCGCGTGTCCGCCGTGTTGCCGCGCTGATAGGTCTCGTAGACGACCTTGCCGTCCTTCAGCACGATCATCCCGGTGACATTGTCCAGCAACAGAAAGTCGTAGAGGTCATAGGTCGCGTCATCGACCTGATAGGTCACCATTTCCGGCAGATCGACCAAGGCCTCCGGCAGGTCGCGGGGCGTGTCGCCGGCCGGGATGGTCCGGGTGGGGAACAGCCGGTCGATGTTGCGGAAGGTGCTGACCGCCAGGTCCGGCGTCAGGTGGCCGTCATAGACGTCCTCGACCGTGCCGATGGGTTCGTCCGCATGCGGATAGTCCTGCGCCTGCACCGTGCCGGGCAGAGCCAGGCACAGGCCCCCCAGGGTCAGCAGGAACCGCGTCCGGTAAAGCGGCCTCAGGGTCATGACATCCTCCCATCCGTTTCAATCCATGAAAGGGCAGCCTTGCAGCATGTGCAAGGCTGGTCATGTCCGAAAGAGGGGCCGTCAGGTTGGCCAATCGTCGCTGGAGCGGTTGCGGCGCGTGCTTGCGCGGGGGATCAGCTGAAACCCTAGGTCGACCGCATGGCCGCGGGGCGCATCCTGTCCGGCAAGGCGCGCGCGGATCAGGCGGATCGCCTGAGCGCCCATCGCCCGCCGATCGGTGGCGACCGAGGTGATGGGCGGTTCGGCCGCGGACATCATCTCGTGGTCGTTGAACCCGCAGATGCCAAGGCGGGTGGGCACGGCGATGTTGCGGCGACGCGCCTCGAACAGGACGCCAAGCGCCAGATCGTCGTTGTTGCACAGGACCGCATCCGTCTGCGGCAGGCGCGCCATCAGATCCGCGAACAGCCGGCACCCCAGGCTGACCGAGGACGGCTCGGGTGTGGTGACGACGGGATCGTCGCCCCCCAGCCCGGCGGCCTCCAGGCAGGCGCGGAACCCTGCCAGGCGGCGCTGGCTGCGCGGGTCCATCTGAGCACCCAGAAAGGCCGGCGCGCGGTATCCCTGCGCCAGCAGATGCTCGGCGGCGGCCCGCGCCCCGTCGAAATGCGACAGGCCGACGGCCAGGTCGATGGGATCGGGGCCGACCTCCATGATCTGCACGACCGGGCATTCCGCCCCGGCCAGCAGGGCGCGGGCGGCGGGGGATTGATCGTGGCCCGCGACGATCAATCCGGCCGGGCGCTGTGACAGGAACACGCGGATCAGCTGCTCCTCGGTCAGCGGAGAGTAGCGCGTGGTGCCCAGCTGCACGATCAGCGGGCTGCCCTGCAGACCTTCGTCAATGCCGCGCATCACGTCGGCGAACACGTTGTTGCTGACCGACGGGATGATGACCCCCACGATATCGGTGCGCCCCGATGCCAGCGCGCGCGCCGCGGGGTTCGGCACATAGCCCAGTTCGCGGATCGCCCGGTCTATCCGGTCGCGGGCCAGCGGCGACACCTTGGACGGGTCCCGCAGCGCGCGCGACACGGTGATAGGGCTGACATCGGCGGCCAGCGCCACATCAGACAGGGTGATCCGCGAGGTTTTGTTCATGACGCGCGCAGATTACGCCATCGCCGCGTAAAGAAAAGGGGCTTGACCGATGACAGCGCTGTCATCCATGATTGCGCTGTCATTGGGAGGAGACATCATGGACGCGCGGCCGATTCTGGTCATGGGCATCTGCGGCACGGGCAAGTCGACCGTGGCCCGTGGCATCGCCGACCGCATCGGCGGCAGCTTCATCGAGGCGGACCTGTATCACGACGAATCCAGCGTGGCGCGCATGCGGGCCGGGCTGCCTTTGACCGACGACATGCGGTGGGGGTGGCTGGACCGCCTGGCGGCGGCGACGCGTGCGACGCCCCATCGCGCCGTTCTGGCCTGCTCGGGGCTCAGCCAGGCGCATCGTGACCGGTTGCGGGCCGGGGCAGGGGCGATGGACATCGTGTTCCTGCACGGCGACCGCGACCTGATCGCGGCGCGCATAGCGGCACGGCGCGACCACTACATGCCCGCCAGCCTGATCGACAGCCAGCTGGCCGCGCTGCAGCCCCCCGATCCCGCCGCCGAAGGCGCGCTGTGGATCGACGTGGCGCTGCCGCCCGACCAGATCATCGACCGCGCGGTCGCGGCCCTGTCCGACCCGCGCCCAGTTTCAACCGGAGGAGAGACACCATGACCAAGATGACCCGTTTCCTGATGTCGGCCAGCGCCGCGATGGCCTTGGCCGCACCCGCCATGGCCCAGGATCACAGCTTCCGTTTCCAGTCGTCCGACCCGTCGGGCAACCCGAACTTCGTCCTCCAGCAGGGCTGGGCCGCGGATGTCGCGGAAAAGTCCGGGGGCCGCATCGCCATCGACCTGCTGCCGGTCGAATCCATCGTCGCCCATAACGAAACCCAGGATGCGATCGCGACGGGCATCCTGGACGGTCACGTGACCGACCTGTCGTATTTCTCGGGACGCGATCCGGCCTTCGGCCTGATGGGCAACCCGGTGGGCGCCTGGTCCGACCCCGAGCAGATGCTGGACTTTGTCGAGAACGGCGGCGGGGCCGAGCTGCTGAACCAGATCATGAACCCCTATGGCCTGCAGTTCATCGGCGCCACCACGCCGGGCCTGGAGGCGCTGGTCAGCGCCGTGCCTCTGGACGGGGTCGATGATCTGGCCGGCGTCAAGATCCGCGCGCCCGAAGGCCTGGTCCAGTCGGTCTTTGCCGCCGCCGGCGCATCGCCGGTGAACCTGCCCGGCTCCGAAGTGTTCACATCGCTGGACAAGAAGGTCATCGACGCGGCCGATTACAGCGTCTTTTCGACCAACCAGGCGCAGGGCCTGAACGAGGTCGCGCCCCATCCGGTCTATCCCGGCTTCCACTCCATGCCCCTGGTCGAGATCTCGATGAACAAGGATAAATGGGACGCCCTGCCCGAGGACCTGCAGCAGGTCATGACGCAGTCGGTGCGCGATTTCGCCCGCGTCCAGGTCGCAGCCCTGGCCGAGGCCGACGCGGCCGCCGTGGCGGAGGCCGAGGCCGGCGGGACGATCACCGTCCACGACTGGTCCGACGAGGAGCGCAACAAGTTCCGCGGCATCGCGATGGGCGAATGGGAAAAGGTCGCCGGACAGTCGCCCGCGGCGCAGCAGGTCTATGACGCGCTGACCGCGTACCTGACCGAAAAGGGCCTGGTGCAGTAAGCGCCGCAGGATCGGGCGTTCGCGCCCGGTCCCTTCCAGGGAGGAGGACATGATGGACGCATCCGAAGCCATTCCGCGCGAGGAACACGAGGCCGTGCCCCAGTCGGGGCGCCTGGGTCGCGTGATCGACCGCCTGGCGATCATCCCGGCCCTGGGCCTGGTGGTCGCCATGCTGATCTTGATCCAGGAGGTCGTGCTGCGTTACGTGTTCGGCCGCCCGACGAACTGGGCGCACGAGACGACGGTGTTCCTGTGCGCGATCTCGTTCGTCTACGGGGGCTTGCTGTGCACCGCGCGCGACCGGCACATCCGGGTCGTCCTGGTCTATGACCTGCTGCCGCCCGCCGCGCGGCGGGTGGCCGACATCCTCATCTCGGCGATCTGCGGCCTGTCCTCGGGCGCCTTCGCCTGGGCGGCCTGGCAGATGGTCAAGCGGTCCGCCTGGCGCCCCGACGGCAGCTTTCACCTCGAGACCTCGGGCTCGGCCTGGAACCCGGCCTATCCGGGCGTGCTCAAGGTGCTGCTGATGGTGGCGCTGGCGATCATGGCCCTGCAATTCGCCATCCTGACCGTCAACTATGCCCGCGGGCACAAGGGAGCCCGCTGATGGAGATCTTCGGTTCGCTGCAATCCCTGGGGATCGAGGCCGGGACGGGCCTCCTGTTCGCGCTGCTGCTGCTTTTGCTGCTGACGGGCATCCCGCTGGCCTTCGTCACGCTGCTGGTCACGCTGATCTTCGCGCTGGGGTGGTTCGGCCCGAACGTCGTGCCGCTGATCACCAGCCGCGTCTACACCTTCGTGTCCAGCTTCGTCTTCGTGTCGGTGCCGATGTTCGTGCTGATGGCCGCGATCCTGGACCGCAGCGGCATCGCCCGCGACCTGTTCGAGGCGATGCGCCTGGTCGGCGGCCGCATCCGCGGCGGCGTGGCGGTCCAGACGATCTTCGTGGCCGTCATCCTGGCCGCCATGTCCGGCATCATCGGCGGAGAGGTCGTGCTGCTGGGCCTAATCGCGCTGCCCCAGATGCTGGCCCAGGGCTATGACCGCAAGCTGGCCATCGGCGTCGTCTGCGCGGGCGGCAGCCTGGGGACCATGGTGCCGCCTTCGATCGTGCTGATCATCTATGGCCTGACCGCGAACGTCTCGATCGGCGACCTATTCACGGCCGCCTTCGTGCCGGGCTTCATGCTGGCGCTGCTCTATGTGGCCTATGTGCTGATCCGTGCCTGGCTGACGCCGGGCGACGTGCCCCCGGCCGTCACCGCCCGCGTCCCGCGGGACGAAAAGCTGCGCCTGCTCAAGGGCCTGTTCCTGCCGATCCTGGTCGTGATCATGGTGCTGGGCTCCATCTATGGCGGCATCGCATCCGTGACCGAGGCCAGCGCCGTGGGCGTGGCGGGCGTGCTGATCTCGACCGTGATCCGCGGCGAATTCACCTGGGGCCTGCTGCGCGGCGCGGCCATGCAGACGCTGCAGACAGTCGGCATGATCGTCTGGATCGGCATCGGTGCATCTGCCCTGGTGGGCGTCTTCAACCTGATGGGCGGCATCAACTTCGTGTCGGAACTGATCACCGGCATCAGCGACAACCCGACGATCATCATCCTGTTCATGATGGCGATCCTGTTCGTGCTGGGTATGTTCCTGGACTGGGTCGGCATCGCGCTGCTGACCATGCCGATCTTCGTGCCGATCATCGTCAGCCTGGGATACGACCCCGTCTGGTTCGGGGTGCTGTTCGCGATGAACATGCAGGTCAGCTTCCTGTCGCCGCCCTTCGGGCCCGCCGCCTTCTACCTGAAGTCAGTGACCCCGCCGGACATCTCGCTGGGAGAAATCTTCCGCGCCCTGCTGCCCTTCATCGGGCTGCAGATCCTGGCGGTGGGCCTGCTGATCCTGTTCCCGGCCCTGGCGATCTACTGATCGCCTGCCGTGGATCGGGGGGCATGCCGGATGCGGCGTGCCCCCTTTTCGTTCGGGGACAGGAATGTTGCACCGGCAAGCGGATTGACGGATGATCCGGGTCCGTCACCCAAGGCTGACCCACCATGCACGACCCCGAACCCGTCCCCCGTCCGGACCTGTTCACGAACAAGGACCATGACGCCTGGCTGGAGCAGTTCCTGTTCCTGCGATACACCCTGCACATGCCGGCCGAACGCATCGCCCAGATCGACTATGGCCTTGACCCTGACCATCCCGAAGCCCCGATCGCCGGCCTGTTCTGGGGCAGCCAGATCGAGCGGGACTATCCCCGGCTGGACCTTCGCCACCTGTGGCGAAAGAGGCCCGGCCAGGTTTGAAGCCCTGCGGTGTCAGGCGCTGGATCGCCCGGTGGTCTGACGCCCTATATCCGACCCCCCATCAATGCCTGGCAGGAAGGACTGCGACCAACTCCTTCCTCCGCAGGGCGCCAGCGCGTTCGACCAGCGGCGCACCGGTCGCCGGGATCAGGCTGGCATAAGCGGCGGGTGTCACAGGTGCGTCGGCCGTGGTGGCCGGGTCGGCTGCGGGCTGCTTGCCGCGGCAGTTGACTTTGTCCCCACCCGGCGGCATTTCCGTCCGTGATGGTTCCCGTGCCGGCCAAGGCCCCGGCAGGGTGAAAAGGGAACGTGGTGAGGTGTAGCCATCAGGCGCCGAATCCGCGACTGCCCCCGCAACTGTAAGCGGTAGCCGACCCCATGATGCCACTGGCGCCCCCTGCGCCGGGAAGGCGGGGAAGGCCGCGACCCGCAAGTCAGGAGACCTGCCATCATGACCTGAACCAACCCGGGCGGGGTGCCCCGGAGAAAGACCGCATGCGCCGATCCACGGCCTTCATCCGACGCGACCGCGAAGGTGGGTGGGACCCCGGTGACGCCGCTGCGCCTTTTTCAGCCCCGTCCTTCGTTTCATGAAGGACGACCATGACGACCAGAATCTTCCTGACGACCGCGGTGGCGCTGGGCCTGGGCCAGGCGGCCCTTGCCGCGCCGACCGACTATCCGCTGGTGATCGACAATTGCGGGCACCAAGTGACCATCCCCGCGCGTCCCGACAACGTCGTGTCGATCGGCCAGTCCACGACCGAGATCCTGTATGCGCTGGGCCAGGCGGACCGGATGGCCGGGACCGCGCTGTGGTTCACCCCGGTGCTGCCCGCCTTTGCAGAGGATGATGCCAGGGTTGACCGCATCAGCGACGACACGCCCAGCTTTGAATCGGTGGTGAACCGGCGCCCCGGCTTCGTGCCGACGATGTTCGCCTGGATGATCGGGGATCAGGGGGCGGTCGGCACGCGCCGGCAGTTCGCCGATCTGGGCATTCCGGCCTATGTCATGCCCACGGACTGCCAAGGCAAGGACAACAGCGTGGGCGCCGACGGCACCCGCCTTGCGCCCTTCGACATCGCGACGCTGTGGGACGGCATCGACCAGATCGCGCGCGTCATGGACGCGCAGGACGCGGGCCAGGCGCTGATCGCCGACCTGCAGGCCCGAGAGGTGGCGGTCGTGGAGCGCGCGCGGGCGATGGACCTGCCGGATGCGTCCGCGGCGGTCTGGTTCTCCTCGGCCGATCTGGCGCTGGACCCCTACATGGCGGGCGGGATGGGCGTCCCGGCCTGGATGATGGACCGCCTTGGCCTGCGCAACGTCGTGACCTCGGACGAGGAATGGCCCGCCGTAGGGTGGGAGACGATCGCCCGTGCCGACCCCTCGGTGCTGGTGATCGCGCGCATGGACCGCCGCCGCTTTCCTGCCGACGATGTCGAGGCAAAGCTGCGCTTTCTGAAAACGGACCCGGTCACGCGCCGGATGACCGCCGTGCGCCGGGATCGCATCGTCATCCTGGACGCCGAGGCGCTGCATCCCGGCATTCGCATGATCGACGGGCTGGAGGCCTTGGCGGCGGGCATGGACGGGCTGTCCGAATGACCGCCGATGTCGGGGTGCCGACCGTCCGCCGCCCCTTGGCCCCGGTCTGGCTGTGGGTGTCGCTGCTGATCGTGGCGGCCCCCCTGGCCGGCACCGCCCTGGGGGAAACGCCGATCCCCCTCTCGACCGTCTGGCAGGCGCTGGCCAACCAGATGCTGGGTGCGGGCTATCCGCTGGACCCGATCGATCAGGGTATCGTCTGGGCTTACCGCCTGCCGCGCGCGCTGGTGGCAGGGGCCTGCGGAGCGGGGCTGGCGATCTCGGGGCTGGTCCTGCAGACGCTGTTGCGCAACGCACTGGCCGACCCCTATCTGCTGGGCATCTCGGCGGGGGCGTCTACGGGGGCCGTGACGGTCGCGGTGGCGGGGATCGGCGCGGGGTTCGTGCCGATGTCGGCGGGCGCGCTGCTGGGCGCGATCGCGGCCTTTGCGTTGGTGGTGGGGTTGGCGCGCCTGTCGGGTGGCGGTCCGGGCGCGCGGGGTGCCGCGCAGATCGTGCTGGCAGGCATCGCCGGGTCGCAGCTGTTCAACGCCCTGACCAGCTTCATCATCGCGCGGTCGGCCAGTGCGGAACAGGCGCGCGGCATCATGTTCTGGCTGCTGGGCAACCTGTCGGGCGTCCGGTGGGACGATGTCGGCCTGTCGCTGGCCGCCGCCGTGACCGTCCTTGGCGCGGCCGCATGGCACATCCGCGCGCTGGACGCCTTTGCCTTCGGCACGGAATCGGCGGCGTCCCTGGGCGTGCCGGTCCGGCGCGTTCAGGCCGTGCTGATCCTGGCGACCGCCATGGCCACGGCGGTCATGGTGTCGGTCACCGGTGCGATCGGCTTTGTCGGGCTGGTCGTCCCGCATGCGGCACGGTTCCTGGTGGGCACGCGCCACGCGCGGCTGGTGCCCGTGTCGGCGCTGATCGGCATGGTCTTCCTGATCGCCGCGGACGTGATCGCGCGGATGCTGGTACCCGGCCAGACCCTGCCCATCGGCGTCGTGACCGCGCTGGTCGGCGCGCCGGCCTTTGCGGCGATTCTGATCCGCGGGCGGTCCGCGTCATGATGCTGATCGCGCGTGATCTGACCCGCCGCCTGCGCGGACGCGCCCTGGTGGCCGGCGTCACCCTGGACATCCGCCCCGCAGAGATGCTGGGCCTGATCGGCCCGAACGGGTCGGGCAAGTCCACGCTGCTGCGGATGCTGGCCGGGTTGGTCCGCCCCGACGGCGGCCAGGTCGCGCTGGACGGCCGGCCGCTGCGCACCATGCCTGCGCGCCAGGTCGCCCGCCACATCGCCCTGGTCGCCCAAAGCGCCGAGACGTCGGACCGCATCACGGTCCGCGATGCCGTGGCCTTGGGGCGCACGCCCTGGCTGGACGCCCTGCGGCCCTGGTCCCCGGCGGACGAGGCGCATGTGACGCAGGCGCTGGCGCGGGTCGACCTGGCACATCTGGCGGGGCGCGACTGGTCGACTCTGTCGGGGGGCGAACGCCAGCGCGCCCATATCGCCCGTGCGCTGGCGCAGGCGCCGCGGATCCTGCTGCTGGACGAGCCGACGAACCACCTGGACATCCGTCATCAGCTGGCGATCCTGGATCTGGTGGGCGGCCTGGGCCTGACCACGGTGATCGCCCTGCATGACCTGAACCAGGCGATGCGCTGCGACAGGCTGGCGGTGATGCAGGCCGGTCGGTTGGTGGCCCTGGGCCCGCCAGACCGTATCCTGACCGCGGACCTTCTGGCGCGCGTCTTTCAGGTGCGGGCAAGCACGCTGACCGATCCGCAGGACGGCAGCCGCGTGATGCGGTTTCATCCGGTCGTCTGATGCACTGAGAGGGATTGGAGCGGGTGACGGGAATCGAACCCGTGTCTCTAGCTTGGAAGGCTAGGGTCTTACCATTACACAACACCCGCGCGGGGATCGGTATAGTCCGCCCGCGCGGCAGGTTCAAGCGGTCGCGTCACCGTCGTTGCGCAAAGAACCGCCGCAGCAGGTCGCGCGATTCCGGCGCGGCCAAGCCGTCATAGACCTCGGGGCGGTGATGGCACTGCGCGTGCCGGAACACCTGCGCGCCATGGGCGACGCCCCCCATGCGCGGGTCCGACGCCCCGTAATACAGCCGGGCGATCCGCGCGGCCGAGATGGCCGCCGCGCACATCGGGCAGGGCTCCAGCGTGACCCACAGATCGTGACCGGGCAGGCGTTCGGACCCCAGGGCCGCGCAGGCGGCGCGGATCGCCAGGATCTCGGCATGGGCGGTCGGGTCGGACAGCTCGCGCGTGCGGTTGCCCGCGGCGGCCACCACGCGGCCCTGCGGGTCGGTCACGACGGCGCCCACCGGCACCTCTCCGCGCAGGGCGGCGTCGCGGGCTTGGGACAGGGCAAGCGCCATATGGGTGGTGAAGGGGACCATGACCGTCTTGTCGCAATCCCCCGCGCGGCGCGCAAGCCGGGGAAAGAAACGCTTCCCACACGGCCCGCTTGGGCGTATGCACCCCTCTTTGCCCCGCAGCGATGCGAAGGAGACGCGCATGACCGACGATCAGATTCCCGACCGCAAGGCCCCCCAGGTCGCCCCCCCGCACCGAAGCCGACCGCATCGCCAAGGTGATGGCGCGCGCCGGTGTCGCCAGCAGGCGCGAGGCCGAGCGGATGATCATCGAGGGCCGCGTCAGCGTGAACGGCAAGAAGATCGACAGTCCCGCCCTGGACGTTCTGCCCACCGACCGGATCACCGTCGACGGCAAGAAGCTGGAGGAGCCGCAGGAGACGCGGCTGTGGCTGTACTACAAGCCCCTGGGCCTAATCACGTCGGAAAACGACGAGCTGGGCCGCCAGACCGTGTTCGACGCGCTGCCGCGCGACATGCCTCGGGTGATGACCGTGGGGCGTCTTGACCTGAACTCCGAGGGCCTGCTGCTGCTGACGAACGACGGAGAGCTGAAGCGACGGCTGGAGCTGCCGGCGACGGGCTGGCTGCGCCGGTACCGGGTGCGAGTGAACGGCACGCCCTCGGACATGACCTTCGACCCGCTGCGCCGCGGCGTCACCATCGAGGGAGAGGACTTCGCCCCCATGGAGATCAAGCTGGACAGCCAGCAGGGTGCGAACGCTTGGATCAGCGTGGGCATCCGCGAGGGCAAGAACCGCGAGATCCGCCGCGCGATGGCCCATGTCGGCCTGCAGGTGAACCGCCTGATCCGCATCGGCTATGGTCCGTTCAAGCTGACCGGCATGGACAAGAACCAGGTGACCGAGGTCAAGCGCAAGGTCCTGCGTGACCAGCTGGGCGGCCTGCTGACCGGAGAGGTCGAGGACAAGCCGCGCGAGATGCGCCCCCGCGGGGCTGCCGGCGAACGCGCCGCCCGGTCCGAGGGGGGCGATGCCGGCCCGCGCCGCTTCGGCCCCAAGCCGGGCTTTGACGGCAAGCCCGCCGGCCGCGGCTTCGGCGACCGTCCGCGCGACGGTCAGTCCGACCGCCCGGCCCGCAGCTGGGGTGCCAAGCCCCGCGGGCACCGACGGCGCACGCCCGCGCTTTGGCGCCCGCGACGATTCGGCTGGCGGTTTCGGCGACCGCCCCCGGCCCGCAGGCGACAAGCCGCGCTGGAAGAAATCCGGCCCCGGCGAAGGGGGCGGCCGCATGTCCGGTCAGGGCGACGATGCCCGCCCCGCGCGCTTTGCCGGCAAGCCCGGAGAGGCGCGCAAGCCCTTTGGCGGCCCGCGCGGCGAGGGTGGCGAAGGCCGCAAGCCGTTCGGTGGTCCGCGCCCTGAGGGGAAGCCCTTCGGCAAGCCCCGCGCCGATGGCGACCGCAAGCCCTATGGCGCACCGCGCGGCGAAGGAGCCGAAGGCCACAAGCCGTTCGGCGGCCCGCGTCCCGAGGGGAAGCCCTTCGGCAAGCCCCGCGCCGATGGGGACCGCAAGCCCTATGGCGCACCGCGCGGCGAGGGGGCCGAGAGCCGCAAGCCGTTCGGCGGTCCGCGTCCGGAGGGGAAGCCTTTCGGCAAGCCCCGCGCCGATGGTGACCGCAAGCCCTATGGCGCGCCGCGTGGCGAAGGGGCCGAGGGCCGCAAGCCGTTCGGCGGTCCGCGCCCGGAGGGCAAGTCCTTCGGCAAACCCCGTGCCGATGGCGACCGCAAACCCTATGGCGCACCGCGTGGCGAAGGGGCCGAGGGTCGCAAGCCGTTCGGCGGTCCGCGTGGTGATGCGGGCGGCAAGTTTCAGGGCAAGCCGCGGCCGGGTGCGGCCAAGCCGTTCGGCGCTGCGCGCGGAGATCGCCCGCAGGGTGGTGGCCGCCCCGGCGGCAAGCCCCGCGGCTGACAGGCGACAGCACGCATGACGAAAGGGCCGCCCGGGAGGGCGGCCCTTTTGCCAAGGTCGATCGACTATTTCGTCAGGATCAGCTTGCCCGCACGGGTGATCCGCAGCTGATAGACCTGCTCGTCCAGGACGATCAGCGCCTGGTTTCCGCCCTGCGTGAGGGCGGTGGCGTCATGCTGCGGCATCCGGGCCAGAATGGCGGTGCCGGGACGGGTGAAATCGGCGGGGCGCGTTGCGGTCATGGTCAGCCTCATGCTGGGACAGTGATGATGCCCCAATGCTGACAAATTCGTTCAGGTTTGTCAAAGTAAAATAGTCAGGATTCTTCACGATCAGATTTCGACCCGCTGACAGGTGGTCCGGACCGCCGCGAAGGCGGCCCGGACGGGCGATCACTGATCGGCAAGGCAATCGACGATGGTGTCTGCCATCTGAGTCAACAGAACCTCGTACTGGCCCGCGCCGGGGGACAGCGTGCCGCCCTCGGGGCTCAGTTCGCCGCCGGTGCGGATGTCGCTGCCCTCGGTCACGGTGGTGATCAGGCCGGCATCATGGGCGTATTCCGGAAAGGCGCAGACGGCCCCGGACTCGGCGATCTGGGTGCGGATCTGGTCGATGCGCGCCGCGGACGGGGTCGAGGCGTCCCCAAGCGACACGGCGATCGCAGGCTGCAGGCCAAAGTGATCGGTGAAGTGGCCATAGGCGTCGTGGAACACGACGAACCGGTCCTGCGCATGCGGGGCAAGGCGTTCGCGCAACGTGTCGTCCAGGCAGCGATGCGTTCGGCCGCCGCATCCGCGTTGGCGCGATAGGTGGCGGCGTTCTGGGGGTCCTGCTCGGACAGCGTCGCGACGATGGCGTCAAGCCAAGGCGCCGCGTTGGCGGGGTTCAGCCAGGCATGGGGATCGGTGCCGGCATGGACATGATCATGCCCCGCATGGTCCCCGTGGTCGTGGTCGTGGTCGTGGTCGTGGTCGTGGTCGTGGTCGTGGTCGTGGTCGGCATGATCGCCGTGATCGTGACCGGCGTGATCCGCGTGGTCGTCATGACCCGCATGGTCGCCATGGTCCGCGTCACCCTCCGACGCTGCACCGGCATAGTCGCGCAGGGCGACGCCCTCGACCTCCAGCAGGCGCAGCTGCGTGGCCCCCGACAGGGTGTCCGACGCCCGCGACAGCCAGGGCGTCAGCTCGGGTCCCATCCAGATCACCACATCGGCACCCTGCAGCGCCTGGGCGTCCGACGGGCGCATCTGGTAATGATGCGCGCTGGCCCCCTGGGGCAGCAGGACGCGCACCTCGGCCAGATCGCCCATGACCTCCTGGACCAGGGCGCCGGTGGGGACCAGGTCTGTGACGACCTGTGGGGTGGCCAGGGCAGGGGCGGCGGTCAGTGACAGGATGGCGGCAAGGGATGCAGGGCTGCGCATCGGGATCTCCTTTGCAGGGCGGGTTTGTTGCGATGGCAGGGTTCTGTGTGTTACAGGGTAACAAGTCAACCGCATTGTAATAAAGTAACGCATCGCTGCGTGAAGGACCCCCGTGCCAGACCACGACCACGACCATGTCATCGCCGCGACCTTTGCGCCGCATGACCACCGCGAATGCGCCCACCGTGCGCTGGACGAGGCTGCGGCCCGGCTGGCCGAGCAGGGCGCGCGCCTGACCCCCGTCCGCCGCCGCACGCTGGAGATCCTTCTGGAGAGCCACCGCGCGATGGGCGCCTATGAGGTGCTGGACCGCTTGGCGACCGAAGGGTTCGGCCGCCAACCCCCCGTCGCCTATCGCGCGCTGGAGTTTCTGGTCACGCATGGGCTGGCCCACCGGCTGCAGCGACTGAACGCCTTTGCGGCCTGCCTGCATCCGGGGCACGACCATCATCCGGCCTTCCTGATCTGCCGCAGTTGCGACAAGGTGGCAGAGGCCGCCGCCGCCCCGATCCGCGATGCGCTGACCGCGGTCGCGGCCCAGGGCGGGTTCCGCGTCGAACGCGCCACGATCGAGGCGCTGGGCCTCTGCGCCACCTGTGCCGCCGAAGGCGTCGCATGACCCCGCTGATCGAATCCCGCGCGCTGACGATCCACCGCCCCGGCACGACCGAACCGGTGCTGGCGCAGGTCGATTTCCGCATCCGCCCCGCCGAGATCGTGACCGTCGTCGGTCCGAACGGGTCGGGCAAGTCGTCGCTGATCCGGGCGCTGTTGGGGCACATGCCGCTGGCCTCCGGCGCGGTGACGCGGCGGCAGGGGCTGCGCATCGGCTATGTTCCGCAGCGTGTTCAGCTGGACACGGCCATTCCGATGACCGTGCGCCGGTTCCTGTCGCTGCCCGTGCGCGTATCCGACGTCCAGGCCGAGGATGCGCTGGTCCGCACCGGCGTTCCGGGCCTTGGTGCGCGGCAACTGACCCAGCTGTCGGGCGGCCAGTTCCAGCGGGTGCTGCTGGCGCGGGCCTTGCTGGCGGACCCGCATCTGCTGGTCCTGGACGAACCCACGCAGGGGCTGGATCAGCCGGGCATCGTGGCCTTCTATCAGCTGATCGAGGAGGTGCGCCGGCAGACCGGCGCGGCCGTGCTGATGGTCAGCCACGACCTGCTGGTGGTCATGCGGTCGTCGGACCGCGTGGTCTGCCTGAACGGGCATGTCTGCTGCGAGGGCACGCCCCAGCATGTCAGCACCGCCCCCGAATACCGCGCCCTGTTCGGCGCGGGGGCCGAGGGCACGCTGGCGCTGTACCAGCACCGCCACGACCACGACCACGACCTGACGCCGCATGTCCACGGGCCGGGATGCGGCCATGACCACGCCGACCGGGCGCAGGGGTGACCACCGATGCTTGACGATTTTTTCATGCGCGCCGTTCTGGCGGGGTTGGGGCTGGCCCTGGTGGCGGGACCGCTGGGCAGTTTCGTGGTCTGGCGGCGGATGGCCTATTTCGGCGATTCGACCGCCCATGCCGCCATCCTGGGCGTCGCGATGGCCCTGGCCTTTGAGGTGTCGATCTATGCCGGGACACTTGCGGTTGCGGTGGCGATGGCCTGCCTGGTGTCGGCGTTGGTGACGCGGGGGCAGGCGATGGACACGATCCTGGGCGTGCTGTCGCATTCCGCGCTGGCCGTGGGCCTGGTCGCCATCAGCTTCGTGCCTGCCGCGCGGTCCGATCTGTCCAGCTATCTGTTCGGCGACATCCTGGCGGTGGGCCGTGCCGACCTGGTTTTGATCTGGACGGGCGCGGCGCTGGTTCTGGCGGTCCTGGCCCTGCGTTGGCAACGGCTTGTGACCAGCAGCCTGAACGAGGAGCTGGCCATGGCCGCGGGGATCGACCCGCGGGTCGAGCGCCTGGTCCTGTCGCTGGCGCTGGCCGTGGTGGTCGCGTTGGCGATTCGAGTGGTGGGCTCGCTCCTCATCTCGGCGATGCTGATCGTGCCGGCGGCGGCGGCCCGCACATGGGCCCGGACCCCCGAGCGGATGGCCGCCGGCGCCGCCCTGATCGCCGCCGCATCCGTCATCCTGGGGTTGTGGGCCAGTTTGCGACTCGACACGCCGGCGGGTCCCTCGATCGTGACCGCGGCGGCGATCTTTTTCGTCGTCTCACAGGCACTTCGCCGGGCATAGTGCCGAATTGTCACAGTTTTTCCGGGGGTTTGCGGGGGCCGGAACCAAGTGCCGAAACAGGTGTTGGCCAATATGCAACAGTGGTTGCAAGCCCACGGGGGAATCAATTCAATGCTGCTTTTCAACTGTTCGGGTTTGTGTAACTGTCGCCTCGATGTTGCCAGAAATGGCAGCCGTCAATCGAAACGGAGCATGATCATGACCAAATTCGCTACTTTCGCGGCCGCTCTCGGCCTGACCGCAACCTCGGCTCTGGCCGGTGGCTATGTCGCCCCCGTCGTGGAAGTCGAGCCCGTCATCGTCGAGGAGCAGCCCGCTTCCTCGAACGCTGGCCTGGTCGTCCCCGCCCTGCTGCTGCTGGGCGTCATCGCCGCAGTCGCTTCGGACGACGACGACAGCTGATATCGGATCGGATCGTTCGCACGGTCCGAGCCACAAGGGGCTGGCCTTTGGCCAGCCCCTTTTTCGTTGCCCGCAGGCCTGCCCGCCATGGCACCCGCGCATGAAAAAACCGGCCCCGCAAAGGGCCGGTCTTTCCGTTCCGGTGTTGCCTGTCAGGGACGCAGCGTCTGGATGGTCACATAGCCCAGGCCCGGCCCGATCCATTGGCGCGATACGGGGATCTGCCCGTTCTGGACCAGATAGTTGTTCTGGAAGGTCGCACCATGCCCTTCGCAGGTCTCCAGGATCACGCCGGGGTTGGGGCCGGGCGCAGTGGTGCAGGAAAACTGCAGCGGCCGTTCCAGCCCGTCGCCCGACAGATAGCGCATGACGCGCGTGCCGCTGCCGGACTGGCCCGCCCGGATCAGCACCTCGGTCCCCGGTTCCGCCACCGACAGGTCGCGGCCCAGACCGCGCGTGCCGATCAGCATGCCGCCGCGCAGGATCACCGCCTGTTCGTCGGGGGTCATGTAGGTGCGCATGGCACCGTTCGTCCCCGTCAGCGCCAGGACCTGCGTGCGGGCAGGGCTTTCGAACGTCGCCTGGATCAGCGGACCGGGATTGACGCGCAACGCCTCGGCCGCGGCCTGCTGGGGGTTGGGGGCGGGTTGCGCCGGCTGGGCCGCCCCGCGGGCCGTGATGGCCTGGGTCGCGGTCTGGGCCAGAACCGACAGCGGGCTGGCCCCGGCCTCGTCCGCGCCGGTATTGCCGCAGGCCGACAGGGCGGCCAAGGCCACCCCGGCCAGGATTGCGCGCGTCTGCATCGCTCTGCTCATCGCCAGAACCTCCCCCAGCCTTCGTAAAGATCGACGGTGTGGCTTTCGCGAACACGGTCGTACAGGCGTCCGTTGACATTGACCCTCGATCCGCCGTCGCGCGACAGCGAGCGGATGTTGGTCGATACGCGGTCGCGGCTGGCCTGGCCCGTGGCCCAGCCAAGCGGGATCGACAGGGTCACGCCCTTGTCGAAGCTGCCCTCGCCGAATTCCTCGGCCGACAGGTCGGTCTTGGTGGCATAGGCGCCGATCTGCCAGCCGTTCGCGAACTCGCGCGCCAGGGTCACGGTCGCACCGACGTCCCCCGCCAGGTACTGGCCGACATCCAGCTGGGCGGTGAAACCTTGCGTGAACTCGTAGTATGCCGAGACGTGGCCGGTCGTGACCTCGTAGTCGCGGAAGTCGAACAACTGGTCGAAGTCGCGCTTGCGGACGCGGTTGATCTCGGCGCCAAAGCCCAGGGGCGAATTGGCGGGTTTCCACAGAGCCTCGGCCGAGACGCCGCCATAGGCGCGTTCCAGCAGGCCCACGGTCACGCGGGTATAGATCGCGTCCGACGGCTTGGCGTACCAAGCCAGCGTCAGTTCCGGGATCACCGGGCTGGAATTGCCCGTGTACATCCGCGTGTCGGACCGCACCCGCGGCACGCCCTGCGGCGTGGTTTCCAAGGCAGGGTTAGATTCATACTCGTCGGGGCTGTAGTATTCGCCCCGCTGGCCCGGAATGCCCGGACCGCGCTGGCCGATGTCGCCGAAGGCGCGCTGGCGCAGGGCCCCGGTGGCGATCAGGCCGGGCATCAGCTCATAGCTGGCACGCGCCTCGGCGCCGACCTCGTGGGTCAGTCCGTCCTCGGCGCTGAAGATGCCCAGGTCCAGATAGGGCTTCACCGACCAGCGGAACCGCGGATAGAGGCCCTGGCTGGCCACCAGCCCCGGCGCGCCCGGTGCGGCGTCCGACAGGGTGGATGCGGCGGCGATCTGCCCGGCCTCGGTGTTCTCCAGCCGCTCGACATCGCTGCGGCGGAGGGTCACCGACGAGGTCGGCATCCCGTCGCTGGTCGAGGTTATCACGAAGGTTTCGACCGACGGGGGCAGGGCGCGGGTCATCAGGCGCGCGGTGCGGCCCACGGCCTCGGCCTGGTTGATATAGCGCTGGTTGCGCAGGCGGACCTCGGCGCGGGTCGGCGCCAGGGCCATGCTTTCCAGCAGCATCCCCTCGTCGGCCATGCCGTCGCCCAGGGCCTTCTGGATGGCGGGCTGGGCGGTCGGGTCCTGCGACCAGCCGCCCGACCAGCCCTCGGGGTCCTGCGCGGGCGCCGGCCGCGGACGCACCGGGGCCGGCGCGCTTTCCAGGCCCGACGGATAGGTGGCGTCGCGCGGGTTCAGCGCGATGGTGAACTGGGCGCCGATCGTCTCTCCGCCGATGGTATAAAGCCCGGCCTCGTAGTTGCGGCCAAAGCGATAGTTGGCGGCAAGGTTGATGTTGCTGCCCGGCTCGTCGCCCTGCTGGTATTCGTTGCCGTCGCTGTAGCGGGCGCGATAGATGTCGTTGGAGTATTCCGCGACCAGGTTCAGGCGGTCGTTGACCTGCCAGCTGACCGAGGCGAAGGGCTTGGCCCCGCCGGTGAACCAGTCCTCGACATTGGGCGTCCCGCCCTCGTCGCCGACGTCGATGATGCGCGGCTTGCCCGCCAGCGTGCCCCAGCCCAGGCCGACCGATGCGCGCACCGTCGGCGTCACGTTGCGCGTCGCAACGATGTATTCACCCGAATAGACGCCGGTGCCCAGGAAATCCTGGAGGCCGACGGCCACCGCGGGGCGCCAGCCGTCCTCGTCCACGATCTGATAGCGCAGGTCCAGCGAGCGGTCCGAGATGAACCCCTCCTGCCGGTAATCGTTGATCCCGTCGACGCGACCATAGCGCAGGACCGTCGTCAGCCCCGGCAGCGCCTGGAAGAAGACGTTGCCGCGCCGGGCATAGTCGGACAGCGACAGCGTCGCGCCCAGGCTGCCGTCGGGCATCGTCTCGGCCGTGGGCGTGTCGATGCCGCCGGGCAGGCCATAGGTCGACATGTTGCGCCCCAGCATCGGGTCGGCGGTCGCGACGCCGACGCCCGACCCCACGATCAGGGCCAGGGGCAGGGTGGTGGCCATCAGCTGGCGGGTCAGTCGCGAGCGGCGCATCGGCGGCTTCCTTTCGGCGGCAGGATCAGGGCGGGCAGGGCAGGATCGTCAGGCGCAGTGGCAGGCTTTGCGGCACGGATCGACACACGAATGCGTGAGCCGTGCGCGCGCGTCAACCGGCGGCGGCCGGTGCGGCCTCGGCTGTGGCGGGTGCGGCCGGGGCGGCGGGCTGTGCACAGCCGGGCTGGGTCTGGCCGTTCACGGTCAGGCGCGCGGTCAGCGGATAGGTCTCGTCGACCATGCTGTCCTTGCATTTCGCCGCCCGCAGGTTCAGCACGAAGGGCCGCCCGCCCAGCACGCCGATGTATTCGACGCCCTGGCTGAAGACCAGGCGGTTCACCGGGATCTGGCGCCCGGTCTGGTTGTCCGCCGTGCGATAGACGGCCATGTCGCCGCTGACCTCGACGTTCCAGGCCGGTTCGTTCCCGCCCGCGACAAAGGCGGTGGTGCGATAGGTCACCGGTTCCGCGGTGGGCACGACGCGCCCGACCGTGCCCGTCTCGATCGGCTGTTCCAGCGGAGAGACGGCGGGCGGGCGCGGGCCGGTCGGCTCTTCGGGCTGGGCTGCGGCGTCGTCCAGGCCGACCCCGCGTCGCAGGTCGGTCATCACCTGGGTGTCGCAGGCGGCCAGGGGCAGGGTCATCAGGGCAAGGATGGCAAGGCGGGGGAACATGGGGCTTTGGCCTTCTGGTTCTGGGCGGATTTGTCGCGGGATCACTGTCTGCCAAGCGTTAGCAACCGCAGCCACAGGGGGCAAGCGTCACGCCCCCGTCCCGGCATGTCGCCGCCGCATGGACCGGCCGCACCGGACGGTTCACCTTGTTGATAAATGATGAATATTGGTGCGAAACCGGCTGCATCGAGGGTTATTCG
The DNA here is from genome assembly GCF_015390265.1 of Paracoccus sp. NBH48. Lineage (NCBI taxonomy): Bacteria > Pseudomonadati > Pseudomonadota > Alphaproteobacteria > Rhodobacterales > Paracoccaceae > Paracoccus > Paracoccus sp. NBH48. The sequence goes on from NZ_VUOJ01000005.1 coordinate 97,358, forward strand.
TTGAATATCATACGGGAACCGGCATAGGTTTCGGTGATGTTCTCTCTGGTGGCACCCACATGACGGGATCTGCACAGCACGCCCGGGGGCCCGCCGCGCGGCCCGAACCGGCGCGATTTTCCTGGGACGACGGGCCGATGGCGCGTGCGACCGGAAACTTTGACTGGCAGGCCACGCCCCTGGGGCCGATCTCGGAATGGTCGGTCGCGTTGACGACCGCTGTGCGGATGATGCTGGCGCAGCGGCATGCGTCCTGCATGTTCTGGGGCCCCGAGCTGATCATGCTGTACAACGACGCCTATGCGCCCGTCCTGGGCCGCAAGGAGGCGCGGGCCCTGGGTCAGCCCTTCCAGCAGATCTGGGCGGATGTCTGGGACGACGTCAAGCCGCTGGTCGACCAGACGCTGTCCGGCCGTGGCACCTATTCCGAGGAGATGCGCCTTGTCATGACCCGCAACGGGTTCGACGAGGAGACGTTCTGGACCTTCAGCTACAGCCCGCTTTACGACGACGACGGCAGCGTGGCGGGTCTGATGAACATTACCGTGGACATGACTGCGCTGGTGCTGGCACGCCGCAACCAGCAGGTCATGCAGGAAGAGCTGCTGCACCGGATCAAGAACATCCTGTCGGTGACCTCGACCGTGGTGTCCTCCAGCCTGCGCAACGCGACCAGCATCCAAGAGGCCCGCGACACGGTCGGCGCGCGCATCATGGCGCTGGCCAAGGCACAGGGCCTGTTCACGGGCCTGGGCGAAAGCGCCGACATCACCGAGGTGATGGCCCGATCCATTGGCGCCCATCTGGTCGGGAACGACCGCATCCGCCTGTCCGGCCCGCCCGTGCCGCTGAGCAGCCAGCAGGCAGTCGGCCTGTCGCTGGCCTTGTACGAACTGGCGACGAATGCGGCAAAATACGGCGCGCTGGCCAGCCCGCTGGGCATGGTCGACCTGACCTGGTCGGTCATGGGCGACGACTTCGCGCTGGACTGGCAGGAGACCGGTGGTCAGGTCGTGGCCGCGCCCACGCGTGAAGGGTTCGGGTCGCGCCTGGTGAACATGATCGTCCCGGCCTATTTCAACGGCGAGGGGCAGGCCGAATTCCTGCCCCAGGGCCTGCATTACACGCTGCGCGGGCAGCTGACCCCCTAACAGTTCGGGACGTTCACGGCCAGGCCGCCAAGCGACGTCTCCTTGTACTTCTCGGACATGTCGCGGCCGGTCTGGCGCATCGTCTCGATGGCGGCGTCCAGGGGCACGATGTGGCTGCCGTCGCCGCGCAGCGCCAGGCTGGCGGCCGCCACGGCCTTGATCGCGCCCAGCCCGTTGCGTTCGATGCAGGGGACCTGCACCAGGCCGCGCACCGGGTCGCAGGTCATGCCCAGGTGATGCTCCAGCGCGATCTCGGCGGCGTTCTCGACCTGCTGGGGGGTGCCGCCCAAGACGGCGGCCAGGCCCGCGGCGGCCATCGCGGCAGCGGATCCGACCTCGGCCTGGCAGCCGCATTCCGCGCCCGAGATCGAGGCGTTGTGCTTGATCAGCCCGCCCACCGCCGCCGCCGTCAGCAGGAAATCGGGCAGCAGCCGTTCGGACGCGCCCGGCACATGGTCCAGCCAATAGCGGATCACCGCGGGCACCGTGCCGGCGGCGCCGTTCGTGGGTGCGGTGACGACCTGACCGCCGGCGGCGTTCTCCTCGTTCACGGCCATCGCATAGGCCGACATCCAGTCGTTGATGACATGGGGCGCGGTCATGTTCAGGCCGCGTTCCTCGACCAGCTTGGCGTGGATCGCGCGCGCGCGCCGACGCACATGCAGCCCGCCGGGCAGGACACCGTCCGTCGACAGGCCGCGGTCCATGCAGTCGCGCATCGCGGTCCAGATGCGGTCCAGCCCCGCCAGCATGTCGGGACGGGACCGAAAGCACAGCTCGTTGGCCTCCTTCATGCGGGCGATGGACTTGCCCGAGGCCTGGGCCATCTCCAGCATCTCGGCCGCGCTGGCAAAGGGATAGGGCACGCTGGACGTGGCATCGCTGCGCACCGCGCCCGCCTTGTCGGCCAGCTCCTGGTCGGTCATCACGAAGCCGCCGCCGATCGAGTAGTAGATCTGGTGATAGATCACGTCGCCCTGCGCGTCGGTCGCCGACAGGGTCATGCCGTTGGCATGGCCGGGCAGGGTGTGGTCGTAATCGAACCGCAGGTCGCGTTCGGGGTCGAAGACCAGCGGGCCCAGCCCCTGCGGTTCCAGCAGCCGGGTCTCTCGGTTGCGGGCCAGCGCGGCCTCGGCCGCGTCCATGTCCATGCTGGCGGGGGTGAAGCCCGCCAGACCCAGGATCGTGGCGCGGTCGGTTGCGTGCCCCTTGCCGGTGAAGGCCAGGCTGCCATGCAGGCTGGCGCGCAGCCCATGCGCCCGGAACGGCTGCACCCGCAGGGAGTCGAGGAACCGCTGGCCGGCCACCATCGGCCCCATCGTGTGCGAGGAGGAGGGCCCCACCCCCAGCTTGAACAGATCGAACACCGACAGAAACATGGCACCCCCTTGCATTTCCGCGCCCATCCAAGCACGACGCAGGCCCCGCCGCCACCACCGTCCACGTCGCTTCCGGTTCCGGTTGCGACATCGGCCCGCTTGCAGCCTTGGCGCGCGGTCTGCTTAAGATGATTGCAACATGCCCGGTTTGCAGGCAACCGGGACGCGCCTGCGATTTGGGCAGGCCAGCCGCCCCCTGCCGTTCTTGCGGGCGGTCTGCCCCGGGGTGAAGGAACAGAACATGCGATTGCCCGACCCGATCATGCTTGGTGACACACCTCTTGGCCCGCCGGTCTTCCTGGCGCCGATGGCCGGGATCACCGATGTCCCCTGCCGCCGCGCGGTCGCGCGGTTCGGCGCGGGCCTGATGGTGTCCGAGATGGTCGCCTCGACCGAGATGGTGACACCGCGCCCGTCGACCCGTGCCGCCGTGCGCGCCAAGGCGCTGACCGAAGGGGCGCTGCCCGTCAGCGTCCAGATCGCGGGCCGCGAAGCCGCGCCCATGGCCGAGACCGCGCGCATCGTGGCCGGCATGGGGGCGCGCGTCATCGACATCAACATGGGCTGCCCCGCCAAGAAGGTCACCGGCGGGCTGTCCGGCGCGGCGCTGATGCGCGACCTGGATCACGCGATGACGCTGGTCGATGCGGTCGTGGGGGCGGTCGACGTGCCCGTCACGCTGAAGATGCGGCTGGGCTGGGACGACAACTGCCTGAACGCGGTCGATCTGGCGGCGCGGGCGCGCGATGCGGGGGTCGCGATGCTGACCGTGCATGGCCGCACGCGGGCGCAGTTCTACAAGGGGCAGGCCGACTGGTCCGCGATCCGCGCCGTGGCCGACCTGCCGGCGCGCCCGCCGCTGGTGGCCAATGGCGACGTCGTCGATGCCGCCAGCGCCCGTGCGGCCCTGGCGGCGTCGGGGGCGGATGCGGTGATGGTCGGTCGCGGCGCCCAGGGGCGGCCCTGGATCCTGGCGCAGATCGCGCATGATCTGTGGGGCACGCCCGCGCCCGGCGTGCCGCAGGGCGCGGCGCTGGCCGATCTGGTGGCCGAGCATTACGAGGACATCCTGGACTTCTATGGCATCGACCTGGGCCTGCGCGTCGCGCGCAAGCATCTGGGCTGGTATGCGGATGCGAACGGCGCCCCGCTGCGCGACCAGATGATGCGGGCCGACACGCCCTGCGCGACGCTGGACCTGATCGCCCGTGCCTTCGGCGATGCCGCGGGGGTGGCCGCATGACGCCTCGGCCGCGCGATTTCCGTGAGGCGGCCCCCGGACCGGGCTGGGCGGCGCTGCCGCTGCCCGCGCTGATCCTGGACGCCGACGGACGCGTGGCTGCGATGAACGACGCCGCCGAGATCTGGCTGAACCTGTCGCGCAACTCGACCCTGGGCCGCGCGCTGGACGGGGACGAGATGTCGATGCGCCTGCGCCTGCAGCCCGGCCTGGGGCCGCTGCTGGCCCGCGTGCGTGCCAGCGAGGAGGCGCTGTACCAGACCAGTGTCCAGTTTGAGATCGGCGACCGGACCGGCAACCACCAGGCGCGGCGGGCGGCCGTGCATGCGGGCCCCGCGGACGGGGCCGGCGGGTCGGTGTCGCTGCTGATCGTGCCGCAGGACGATGATGGCGCGCACCAGGCCCGCCATGTCCGCAGCGCCGCCCGCAGCGCCATCGGCATGGCCGAGATGCTGGCCCACGAGATCAAGAACCCCCTGGCGGGCATCCGCGGCGCGGCCCAGCTGATGGCCATGAACGCCACCCCCGAGGACCGCGAGATGGCCGAGATGATCGTCGCGGAATCGCGCCGTATCGTGGCGCTTCTGGACCAGGTCGAACGGTTCGGCGACACCTCGGCCCCGCGCCTGTCGGCGCTGAACGTGCACGACGTGCTGGAACAGGTGCGCCGGTCGGCCAAGGCGGGCTTTGCGCGCGACGTGCAGATCGTGACCGATTACGACCCCTCGCTGCCTGCGGCGCTGGCGGATGCGGACCAGCTGGTGCAGGTCTGCCTGAACCTGGTCAAGAACGCGTCCGAGGCGCTGGACGGCAAGGCCGGCGGCGCGATCCGCCTGCGCACCCATTACGACCACACGCTGCGCCGCCCCCCCGACGAGACCGATCCCACGGGCCGCCCGCTGCCCCTGCAGATCGAGATCGAGGACAACGGCCCCGGCTTCCCCCCGGCCATCGCCGACCAGGTGTTCGAGCCCTTCGTCTCGGGCCGCGAGAACGGCACCGGGCTGGGCCTGGCGCTGGTCAGCAAGATCATCACCGACCACGGCGCGCTGATCCGGGTGGACAGCCGCCCCGGTCGCACCGTGTTCCGCATCTCCCTGCCCAAGGCATAAGGACCTGAACCCATGGACGGCACCGTTCTGATTGCTGACGACGATCGCACCATCCGCACGGTGCTGACGCAGGCGCTGACCCGCGCTGGATGCCGCGTCCACGCCACGGGCAGCCTGGCGCAGCTGTTGAAATGGGTCGAGGAGGGGCGCGGCGACCTGGTCATCACCGACGTGATGATGCCCGACGGCAACGGCATCGACCGCATCCCCGCCATCCGCGAGGCGCGGCCAGACCTGCCGGTGATCGTGATCTCGGCCCAGAACACCATCGTCACCGCGATCCGCGCGACCGAGGCCGAGGCGTTCGAGTACCTGCCCAAGCCCTTCGATCTGCCGGACCTGATGTCCAAGGCGAACCAGGCCCTGTCCCGCCGCCCGCGCAAGTCCGACCCGATCCCCGAACCGCTGCCCGCCCCGCGCGAGGCGGCGGACCCGGCCATGCCGCTGATCGGTCACGCACCGTCGATGCAGGCGCTGTTCCGCATGGTCGCGCGGGTGCTGAACGCCGACCTGCCGGTGATCATCGCCGGAGAGGCGGGGGTGGGCAAGACCACCATCGCGCGCAGCTTTCACGAGCTGTCGGACCGGCGCGATCGGGGGCTTGCGGTCCTGACCTCGTCCGACGCGACCGAGGAGGCGATCGCCCGCGCCGCCGACAAGGCCCGCGGCGGCACGATCATCATCGAGAACCCGGCCGGGTTCGATACAGGCGCGCAGGCCCGCCTGATCGGCCTGATCGAGACGATGGAGGCCGGCCCCGACCGCGCCCATGCGCCCCGCATCGTGGCGACCACCGGGTCCGATCCGCAGGCCGACGTGGCGGCGGGCCGGTTGCGGTCGGACCTGTATTACCGCTTGGCGGGCGTCACCGTCAGCGTGCCGCCCCTGCGCGCGCGGGTGGACGACATCCTGCCGCTGGCGGCGCATCTGCTGGCCCGTGCCGCCGCGCAGGGCCTGCCGGAGCGGATGCTGTCGGACGATGCGGCCGCCATGCTGCGCGCCCATCCGTTCCCGGGCAACGTCCGCGAGCTGGAGAACATGATGCGCCGCCTGGCTCTGACTGCCAGCGGCCCCGCCATCAGTACCGCCGAGATGCGCGAGGCGCTGTCCCAGCAGTCGGGCCACCGCGCCCCCGCGGCGGCCCCGGTATCGGCCCTTGCCCCCGCGCCCGAACCCGCGGGCGTCGTCAGCCTGCCGCAGGTCGGATCGCGCCTGTCGGATTCGGTCGAGGCGCATCTGCAGCGCTATTTCGACCTGCATGGCGACGCGCTGCCGCCGCCGGGCCTCTATGACCGCATCCTGCGCGAGGTGGAACGCCCGCTGCTGCAGGTGGCGCTGGATGCGACCGGGGGAAATCAGCTGCGTTGTGCCGATCTGCTGGGGATCAACCGCAATACGTTGCGCAAGAAACTGACCGAGCTGAATATCGAGGTGACACGGAGGCGCAAACTGATGTAAAACCGCCACAGGGACCAGCGCGAAGGACACGCGCGCCCGCAACAAAAGCCGCGAAAGACGGCAAGTGGGGGATATGGCAGGTTTGGCATCGGGGCTCAGCTGGGACAGGCTGGCCCGTATCCGATTGCCCCGACCGTGGCGCGGGGCGCTGACCTGGGGCATCGTGCTGTCGGGCGTGGCACTGGCCGTGGCGACGCTGGCGGTGATGGGGCCGTTCGGTCGGGGCATGCAGGGCGCGACCCTGCGGGTGGTCCTGCTGGCGGACCTGGCCTTTCTGATCGTGCTGATCGGGTTCATCGTCGCGCGCATGGCGCGGCTGATCTCGGCCCGGCGCAGCACGGCGCCCGCATCGCGCCTGCATGCACGGCTCGTCGCGATCTTTGGCGGGCTGGCGCTGGTGCCCACGGTGCTGGTCGCGCTGTTCGCCGGATTTCTGGTCAACATCGGGCTGGAGGGCTGGTTCTCCGACCGCGTGCAGCAGGTCGTGACCACGTCCCAGGCCGCGGCCGAGGCCTATCACGCGGAACATCGCGGCGATCTGACCGAGGATGCGCGCGCGTTGGCCAGCATCCTGACCCGTGCGGGGCGCGCCAATCCCCTGATCGAGGACGGAGAGATGCGCGAGCTGCTGGTGCAGGGCCAGGGCCTGATCCAGCGCGGCCTGCGCGAAGCCTATATCATCAACGGCGCCGGAGAGATCCGCGCCCGGGGCGAGCGGAGCTATCTGTTCTGGTACGAGGCGCCGGGCGCCGACCAGTTGGACCGCGCGCAGGCCGACGGCATCGCCCTGATCGAGGATTGGGCGAATGACGAGTTCCGGGCGCTTGTCGCGCTGCCGCCGCTGGCCGACCGATACCTGTACGTGACACGCGACGTGGATGGCGACCTGTTGGGGCTGGTGGACGACACGCGGGCGACCGCGGGCGATTATCGCCAGCTGGAGGCGATGCGCAGCCAGGTCCTGTTGGAGTTTTCGCTGGTCTATCTGGGGTTTGCGCTGCTGCTGGTGGCGGCGGCGATCTGGCTGGGGCTGTGGTTCGCGTCCCGCCTGTCGCGGCCCATCGGTCTTCTGGCGCAGGCGACCGACCGCGTGGGGCGCGGCGATCTGGACGTGCAGGTTCCCGAGGTCCGCACCGGGGACGAGATCCAGACCCTGGGCCAGGCCTTCAACCGCATGACCCGCCAGCTGAAGACGCAGCGCGAGGAGCTGGTCGAGAGCTATCGCCTGTCCGATGACCAGCGGCGGCTGTTCGACAATGTTCTGACTTCGGTCACGTCGGGGGTCATCGGGCTGGACGCGGCCGGAGAAATCGACTTCGTCAACCGCTCGGCCAGCCGGCTTCTGGGGCTGGATGCGAAACGCGACATCGATGCCCTGCTGTCCGAGGTGGTGCCGGAATTCGCGCCGCTGTTCGCGCGCCTGTCCGCCTCGGTCGCCGAGACGATCCAGGATGAGGTCCGCCTGATGCGCGAGGGCCGGGTAGAGAGCCTGCTGGTCCGCATGGCCGTGCGCCGCGGCGCGGACGGTGCGCTGGAGGGATACGTGGTGGCCTTCGACGACGTGACCGAACTGGTCAGCGCGCAGCGCATGGCCGCCTGGGGCGACGTCGCCCGCCGCGTGGCCCATGAGATCAAGAACCCGCTGACGCCCATCCAGCTGTCCGCCGAACGCCTGCGCCGCAAGTTCGGCCCGCTGGCGGCCGAGGGCGACCGCGCCGCGCTGGATCAGTACACCGAGGTGATCATCCGCCAGACGAACGACCTGCGCCGGATCGTGGACGAGTTCAGCCGCTTTGCCCGGATGCCCGAACCCGACCGGGCCGAGACCGACCTGGCCGCGCTGCTGCGCCAGGTGCTGCTGTTGCAGCAGGATGCCCTGCACGCGACCATCGTCCGCGACATTCCGGAGGAGCCGGTGATCGTCGACTGCGACGCGGGGATGATGCGCCAGGCGCTGACCAACCTGCTGAAGAACGCCGGAGAGGCCATCGACGAACAGGCCGCGCAGGCGATCCCCGGCTGGACGCCGAAGATCGCCGTCGCGCTGGAGGTGCAGCCCGAATCCGTCTGCATCCGCATCACCGATACCGGGCCGGGCCTGCCCGCCGACCGGTCGCGGCTGTTCGAACCCTATGTGACGCTGAAAAGCCACGGCACCGGGCTGGGCCTGCCCATCGTCAAGAAGATCGTCGAGGAACATGGCGGCAGCCTGTCCCTGACCGATGCGCCCGATCCGCCGGGCGCCATGGCCGAGATCCGGCTGCCCCGCGAACGCCATCCCGTGCGGGGGCCCAAGACCAAGAGCAGACAAGAAAAAGACGAGGCGACACCATGAACGACATCCTGATCGTCGATGATGAACGCGACATCCGCGAACTGATCGCCGACATCCTGCGCGACGAAGGCTTTGACACCCGCATGGCCGCGAATTCGGACGAGGCCGTGGCGGCCCTGAACGACCGCGAGCCATCGCTGATGATCCTGGACATCTGGCTGAAGGACAGCCGCATGGACGGGATCGACATCCTGAAACAGGTCAAGCGCAACAATCCCGACGTGCCGGTCATCATCATCTCGGGGCATGGCAACATCGAGATCGCGGTCGCCGCGATCAAGCAGGGGGCGTACGATTTCATCGAGAAGCCCTTCAACATCGACCAGCTGATGGTCGTCATCAACCGCGCGATGGAGACCGCCCGCCTGCGCCGCGAGAACAGCAGCCTGCGGCGCGGCGGCGACCGCGTGGCCGACATGCTGGGCCAGTCCGCATCCTTCAAGCGGCTGCGCGACGCGCTGGACAAGGTGGCGCGGTCCAACGGCCGGGTGATGCTGGCGGGCGAGCCGGGCACCGGCAAGGAGAGCGCCGCGCGCTATATCCACGCGCACAGCCCGCGCGCGTCGGCGCCCTTCGTCACCGTCCCCTGTGCCACGATCGAGCCCGAGCGCATGGAGGAGGTGCTGTTCGGCCGCGAATCCCCCGAACGCGGGATAGAGCCGGGCCTCTTGGAGCAGGCGCATGGCGGCATCATCTATTTCGACGAGGTGGGCGACATGCCCATGGGCACCCAGCCCAAGATCCTGCGGGTGCTGACCGAACAGCAGTTCGTGCGCGCGGGCGGCGCGGACAAGGTGCGGGTCGACCTGCGGGTGCTGTCGTCGACGAACCGCGACCTGGTGGCGGAAATCGCCGCCGGCCGGTTCCGGCAGGAGCTGTTCGACCGGCTGAACGTGGTGCCCATCGCGGTGCCGTCCCTGGCCGACCGGCGCGACGACATCGCGGCCCTGGCGCGCCATTTCATTGAGCAGTTCCACAAGAGCCAGGGCCTGACGCCGCGCGATCTGCCCGAGGAGACCGTGGCCGCGCTGCAGTCGATGCGCTGGCCCGGCAACATCCGCCAGCTGCGCAACGTCATTGAACGCGTGCTGATCCTGGCGGAAAGCCACGGGCCGATCCTGCCGTCCGAACTGGAGCCCCAGGGGGCCACGCCGGACAACAGCGACACGCTGAGCCTGGGGCCATCGGTCACCGCGATGGCGCTGCGCGAGGCGCGCGAGCTGTTCGAGCGCGAATACCTGGTTGCCCAGATCAACCGGTTCGGCGGCAACATCAGCCGCACCGCGCAGTTCGTCGGCATGGAGCGCAGCGCGCTGCACCGCAAGCTGAAGTCGCTTGGTGTCGTCGGCGGGATGCGCGGCGAGGACGAGTTGATGATGGGCAAATAGCCTGCCGCTTGCGCGGACCGCGCGCCCGGCTTAGGCAAGGGGGCGCGGGACAGGAAGGGTGACGCATGAAGATCATCATCTGCGGGGCAGGGCAGGTCGGCTGGCAGATCGCGCGCCACCTGTCGGGCGAGCGCAACGATGTCACCGTCATCGACAACAATCCCGACCTGGTGCGCCGGGCCACGGAATCGCTGGACGTGCAGGGGGTGACGGGTTTTGCCAGCCATCCCGACATCCTGGACAGCGCCGGCGCGCGCGACGCCGACCTGATCATCGCCGCGACCCATTCGGACGAGGTGAACATGGTCACCTGCCAGGTCGCGCATTCGATCTTCCAGGTGCCGCGCAAGATCGCCCGCCTGCGGTCGGGCGCCTATCTGGACGCGATCTATTCCGATCTGTACCGCACCGAGCACCTGCCCATCGACGTGGTCATCAGTCCCGAACGCGAGGTCGCGCTGGCCGCCCTGCAGCGCCTTTCGGCGCCGTCGACCTTCGACGTCGAGACCTTCATGGACGGCAAGATCCAGCTGCTGGGGATCGACCTGGAACCGGACTGCCCGGCGCTGAATACGCCGCTGCGCCAGCTGACCGAGCTGTTCTCCAGCCTGCGTGCCATCGTGGCGGGGGTGCGCCGCAAGGGGCGGCTGTTCGCGCCCGAGCCGGGTGATCAGCTGTTCGCCGAGGACCAGATCTATGTCTTCTGCCACATCGACGACGTGGCGCGCACGCTGGACATCTTTGGCAAGCCCGCCCGCAAGCAGGAGCGCGTGACCATCATCGGGGCGGGCAATGTGGGCCTGTCGGTGGCGCAGGCGCTGGAGGCGCGGCCGGACCGCATCCGCGCCAAGCTGATCGAACGCGACCGGGGGCGTGCCGAATTCGCGGCCGACCGTCTGGAACGGACCATCGTGCTGAACGGCGACGGCCTGTCGGCCGAGATCCTGGACGAGGCCGCCGTCCCCCAGGCCGACGCCGTCCTGGCGGTCACCGACGACGACAAGACCAACATCCTGGCCTCGGTGCGCGCCAAGCAGGCGGGGGCGAAAATGGCCATTGCGCTGATCAACGACCCCACGCTGGTGCCGCTGATGGGGGCGCTGGATATCGACGCCTATATCAACCCGCGATCGACGACCGTGTCCACGATCCTGCGCCACATCCGCCACGGGCGCGTGCGCGACATCTATTCCGTCGGCGATGCCGAGGCCGAGGTGATGGAGGCTCAGGTCCTGTCCACCAGCCCCATGGCGGGCCGCGCGATCCGCGACATCGACTTCCCCGAAGGCGCGCTGCTGGGTGCGGTGCGCAAGGGCGACCGGGTGGTCAAGCCGCTGGCCGACACCCGCATCGACGAGGGCGACATCGTGCTGATCTTTGCCCTGACCAAGGACGTCCCCGAAGTCGAGCGCCTGTTGCAGGTCTCGATCGACTTCTTCTGAGGGGCGGGGGATGACGGGCTTTCTTCTGCGGATGCCGCTGCTGGTGCTGCTGGTCGGGCTGGCGGCGGTGCTGATGCTGGCGCCTGCGGGCTTTGCCTCGGTCACGGGATACGCCGCAATCGCGCGCAACTTCTTCTATGCGGCGCTGCTGACGCTGACCTTCTGCGGGCTGATCGGGCTTGCGGCGCAGGCCAACCCCCGCGGCCAGACCGCGCGAGAGATGCTGCTGCTGATGCTGGGGGTCTATGGGCTGCTGCCGCTGCTGCTGGCCGTGCCCTTTGCGGAAAGCCAGCCTGACACAGGGTTCTTCAACGCCTGGTGGGAGATGGTGTCGTCGCTGACCACCACCGGGGCGTCGCTGTATTCGGCCGACCTGCTGCCGCTGCCGCTGCATCTGTGGCGGTCGATGGTGGGCTGGATGGGGGGCTTTTTCGTGCTGGTGGCGGCGGTCGCGATCCTGGCGCCGCTGCGCGTCGGCGGGTTCGAGATCATGTCGAACCCCTATGGCCGCGAGGAATACCGCGAGCACCTGCCGCCGTCGGACCAGCCGCGCCGCCCGGTCCTGCACCTGTCCGATCCCAGCTTCGACACGCAACTGGCCGATCCCGCCAGCCGGCTGGGCCGCGCTGCGCTGCAGGTGGGCCCGCTCTATCTGGGCTTCACGCTGGTGCTGTGGGTGGGGCTGCTGATGCTGGGCGATCCGTCCTTCGTGGCGCTGACGCGGGCGATGGGGACGCTGTCGACGTCGGGCATCTCTCCCGTGATCGGGCCGTCGGGCGAGGCTTCGGGCATTCCCGGAGAGATGCTGGTCTTTATCTTCCTGATCCCCGCCCTGTCGCGGCGCTTCTGGCCCGGGGGCGCGGAACTGCGCGCGACCGAGCGGCTGATCGAGGACCCCGAACTGCGCATGGCGCTGGGCCTGGTCCTGGGGGTGGGCGTGATGCTGTTCCTGCGCCATTTCCTGGGCGCGATCGAGGTCGACCGCGCGGCGCCCCCCGATCCGACCGGCATGGCCGAGGTCGGGCGCGCCCTGTCGGCCATGTGGGGCAGCATGTTCAGCGCGCTGAGCTATCTGACCACGACCGGCTGGACCTCTGTCGCCTGGGCGGGGGCGCGGTCCTGGTCGGGGCTGGACGCGCCGGGGCTGGTCCTGGCGGGGCTGGCTCTGATGGGGGGCGGGATCGCCACGACCGCGGGGGGCGTCAAGCTGCTGCGCGTCTATGCGCTGGCCACCCACGGCCAGCGCGAGATGGAGCGGATCATCCACCCCCATTCCGTGTCCGGCGGCGGGCGAATCGCCCGAAGGTTGCGCCGCGAAGGCGCCTATCTGGCGTTCATCTTCTTCATGCTGTTCGCGATTTCGATCGCGCTGGTGGTCAGTTTGGTGTCCATCCACGCCATCGAGTTCGAGACCGCGACCATCCTGTCCATCGCCGCGCTGACCAATGCCGGCCCGCTGGCCAGCGCCATTCCCCTGACGCCCGCCTTTGAAGGCACTGCCGGCATCGCCTCCGCGCCGTGGGAGGGTTGGTCGGGCCTGCCCGATTTCACCAAGGCGGTGCTGGCCTGCGCGATGGTCCTGGGCCGGATCGAGACGCTGGCGGTGCTGGCGCTGTTCTCTCCGGAGTTCTGGCGCCGCTAGGTGTGGCCCAAATGTTGCCTTCGCGTTTTCGCGAAATCCGCCATGCTTGCATGGGGTGGGGCATCGGCTTAGATGTTGAACGGACAGGGACAGTGAAAAACGGACGATAAACAAATGGCTGGCGACAAGCAGAACCTGCAGGATGCGTTCCTGAACCATGTCCGCAAGGCCAAGGTGCCCGTCACCATCTTTTTGATCAACGGTGTCAAGCTGCAAGGCGTCATCACCTGGTTCGACAACTTCTGCGTCCTGCTGCGTCGCGACGGACAGTCGCAACTGGTCTACAAGCATGCGATCAGCACGATCATGCCGGGCCAGCCCATCACCCTGTACGAAGGCGAGGATTGATTGGCCGAACTGACGGAAACCGCAGCCAAGCCGACACGCGCCTATGTGATCCACCCCGATCTGGGCCGCGCCCGTACCCAACGGCGCGAGCCCGAGCATGCGTTGGCCGAGGCCGTGTCGCTGGCCCTTGCCCTGCCGGGCATCGAGATGGTCGGATCCGAGGTCGCCAACCTGCGCGAGCCCAATGCGGGCAAGCTGTTCGGCAAGGGCAAGCTGGCCGAGATCAAGGAGCGCCTTGAGGCGCTTGAGGTCGAACTGGTGCTGATCGACGGGCCGGTGACCCCGGTCCAGCAGCGCAACCTGGAGAAGGACTGGGGCGTCAAGCTTCTGGACCGGACCGGGCTGATCCTGGAGATCTTCGCCGACCGCGCCCGCACCCGCGAGGGCGTGCTTCAGGTCGAGCTGGCGGCGCTGTCCTATCAGCGCACGCGGCTGGTTCGTGCCTGGACCCACCTGGAGCGTCAGCGCGGCGGGTTGGGCTTCGTGGGCGGTCCCGGCGAGACGCAGATCGAGGCCGACCGTCGCGCCATCGACGACCAGATGACGCGCCTGCGCCGGCAGCTGGACCGCGTGGTCAAGACCCGCAGCCTGCACCGCGCATCGCGTGCGAAGGTGCCCTATCCGATCGTCGCGCTGGTGGGATACACCAACGCCGGGAAATCGACGCTGTTCAACCGGCTGACCGGGGCAGACGTGTTCGTCAAGGACATGCTGTTCGCGACGCTGGACCCGACCATGCGGGCGATCCGCCTGCCTGACGCGCAGGGCGCGAATTCGGGGCGCAAGGTGATCCTGTCGGACACGGTGGGCTTCATCAGCGATCTGCCGACCGAGCTGGTCGCGGCCTTCCGCGCCACGCTGGAGGAGGTGCTGGAGGCCGACCTGATCCTGCATGTGCGCGACATCAGCCACCCCGAGACCGAGGAGCAGGCCCACGACGTGGCCGCGATCCTGGACAGCCTGGGCGTGGACGAGGACGTGGCCGCGATCGAGGTCTGGAACAAGATCGACGCCCTGGGCGACGACACCCGGGCGGCCTTGCGTCGCACCGATGCCCGCACCGAGGGCGTGCAGGCGGTCAGTGCCCTGTCGGGCGAGGGGCTGGACGACCTGATCGCCGCCATCGACCGTCAGCTGGGCGAGGTTCTGGACGAGCCGCGCGTGGAGGGGCAGGTCGTGCTGGATTTTGCCGATGGGCGCAGCCGTGCCTGGCTGCACGAGGCCGGCGTGGTCGAGCGTGAGGAGGCAGGCGAGGACGGGCTGCATCTGGATCTGCGCTGGACCGCGCGGCAGAAGGGCGCGTTCGAGGCGTTCACCGGCTCGGCCACCGAGGCCGACGAGGATGACGAACCCGAAGAGCCGCGCAGCGGCGGGTGGCACCCGGCGGACTGAGCCCGTTGCGTCCCGCGACGGAAGGGCGGGGGGCCAGCCCCCCGCACCCCCCGCCGGGATCGGGCTGCGCCCCTCCCGGGACCCTCCCCCAGATCAGGCAGGCATTTCGTGTGACCAGGGCGGGTTGGCACCGGGGCGCGAGACGGTGACGGCGGCGGCCTGCGCGCCGAGCGTCAGCGCCGCGTGGATCTGGGCGGGGGTGATCGCCGCGATGGCGTCCTTGGTCAGCAGGCCCTGGCGGTCCAGCGAGGCCAGCACGCCCGCATTGAACGTATCGCCCGCGCCGATCGTGTCGGCCACGGTGGCGCGCACGGCGGGGGCGTGGACTGTCTCTCCGGCCCAGATCGCCTTGGCGCCGGCCTCTCCTCCGGTCTGCAGGACCAGCTTGGGGCCGGTGGCCAGTACCGCGCGGGCGGCGTCTTCGGGCGCCAGGTCGGGGTGCAGCCATTCCAGGTCATCGGCCGACAGCTTGACGATGTCGGCCATGGGCATCAGCCGCGCCAGTCGCGCACGATAGGCGCCCGCATCGGTGATGAAGAACGGCCGGATGTTGGGATCGATCATCACCGGCAGGCGGTCGTGATGCTGCGCGATCAGCGCCTCGATGGTGCCGCCGCAGGGGTCGGGCACCAGGCTGATGCCGCCGGCGAAGAGCGCGGTCACTGTCTCGGGCAGCGGCCCGATATCCTCGGGCAGCAGCATTCGCCCGGCGGAGCCCTCGTCGTAGAAGGAATAGCGCGCCTCGCCGTTCGTCAGCGTCACCAGCGCCAGCGTGGTCAGCCGGTCGGTGCGGGGGCACAGGTCGGTGTTCACCCCGGCCTCGGCCAGCGGTCGCAGGATCTGGTCGCCGAAGGGGTCGCGGCTGATCGGCCACAGATAGCCCGTGTCCTGGCCAAGCCGCCCAAGCGCGATGGCGGTGTTGTAGACCGCGCCGCCGGCCAGCGGGCGGAAGGTGCCGTCGGACGGCACCATGTCGATCAGCGATTCGCCTGCGCACAGGATCATGGTCGGTCCCCCTTGGTTCGGCCCTATTGGGTCAGATACAGGATGGCTGCTAACGCTACCAGTGCCACGGCGACGGCCCCGGCGATTTTCCATGCCGAATACGGGCGTTCGCCCATGACCTTGCCGGTCTGGCCATTGACCACGAAGCGGTAGCTTGCGCCGTTGTAGCGATAGGCCGCCGCCCAGATCGGCAGCAGCACGTGCTTGAAGGTCTCGTTCACGAAGCGGCTGTCGACGTGATCGACGCGCTGTTCCGCGCCGCCGATGCTGCGGCGGGCGTCCTGGTAGATGACCTGCGCCATCTGCTGGCGCGCAGCCCCGTGACCCGTCCGCCAGGGGGACGGTGTACCCCTCTGCCTCGAACCCCGACAGAAAGCGGGGGTCGTATTCCGCCACGGCCGACAGATCCCAAGGCTTCATCGCCTCGGAGAAGCGCGGCGGCAGCGCGGTCGATGCGGGGATCAGCACGTCGTTGAACTGGCGCGCGACCTGACCCGACACCGGGGTCCAGCGGATGCGGCGTTCCTGGCGGCTGACCGTCTGCGTCCGGCCGTTCACGGTCTGGGTGCTTTGCACCATGACGTAATACGCATCGCCCCGCTGGCCGCGATAGCGCGACGTCGTGTCGGCGTCGAAGGTCCAGAAGGGGGAATAGATCCCGCTCAGCCGCCGATCCTTGCGCGCATAGGCCGTCAGGCCGGAGGGCGCAAACCACAGGCTGCCCAGCCACGCCTTCATTGCGGCGCGAGCCTGCGCCTCGGTCAGGGTAAAGGGCATCACCCCCTGCGGCTTGATGCGGCGGGTGGGGCCGGTGTCGGTGACGACCGGCGTCGCGCAGAAGGGGCAGGCGCTGGCGTGTTGGTCGGCGTCCAGATCGACCTGTGCCCCGCAGTTCGGACAGGACAGGGTGCGGACGGTCTGCACGATGTCCACGGCACCCTGAGACAGATCCAGCCCCTCGGCCAGGGGGATCTCGCGAAGCGCGGGGCCCGGCGCGCGCGGGCCCTCGGACCATTGCAGGGCGGGGTCGGCGCTGCTGTCATCGGCCTTGCGCCCCGGCGCGCGGGCGGGGCCGGGGCCGATGGTTTGCCGGTGGCCGCACCAATCGCAGACAAGCTCCTGCTGGCCGGGGCGAAAGGTCAGGCTGGCCCCGCATTGTCCGCAGGGAAAGCGGTGTTCGGCCGGAATCATCCGGTCCTCAGCGCGGCAGAGGCGGCGGCGTCGCACCAAGGATGGCGGTCAAGGCCGGGACCTGACCGGCCTCCAGCCAGCCATCCTGGCCTTCGGTCCAGACCAGCGTGGCAGGGGTCAGGCGCCCCTCGGCCACAAGCCGCGGCAGGTCGGATTGCGCATAGGGCCCCGAGGCCGCGCCGTCGATGGCCACATGCCAGCGTGGTGCCGTGCCGCCGGGCAGGGGCGGCGGGGCCGCAGGCGGCGCTGCGGGTTGCGGAGCGGCCGAGGGCACGGCGCCCCAAGGTCCGCGCATCGTGGCGCCCATGGCGGCCCCCATCGCGGCGCCCAGGCCGGCACCGGCGCCCCCCTCGTTCCGCGCGGCCGCCAGCATGGCCTCGGACACGGCATACTGGCCGAAACGATCCAGATCGCCGATGATCCCCATGCTGGTACGCTTGTCCAGCATCGCCTCGACCTCGGCGGGCAGGCTGATGTTCTCGATGTAGAATTCCGGCAGGACCAGGCCATAGGCCTCGATCACCGGGGCGATGGCCTTGGCGACCAGCGCACCCAGCTGGTCGGTGTTTGCGGCCATGTCCAGAACGGGAATGTTCGACGCGGCGATGGCGCGGGAAAACTCCTGCACGATCACGTTGCGGATCTGGAAGGTGATCTCGTCGGCGGGTGAAGTCGCCATCGGTGCCGACGATCTCGGACATGAACCGGGCGGGGTCGCTCACCCGCATCGCATAGGTGCCGAAGGCCCGCAGGCGGACCGGGCCGAATTCGGGGTCACGGGCGATGATGGGGTTGCGGGTGCCCCATTTCAGATCGTTGAAGCGGGTCGTGCTGACGAAATAGACCTCGGACTTGAAGGGGCTGCGAAAGCCGTGGTCCCAGTGCTGCAGGCGCGTCAGCACCGGCAGGTTGTTCGTCTCCAGCAGGTACAGGCCGGGGCCGAACACGTCGGCCAGCTGGCCCTCATGGATGAAGACGGCGGCCTGACCCTCGCGGACGGTCAGCTTGGCGCCATACTTGATTGCGCGCCCGACCGTGTCGAAGCGCCAGACCATCGTGTCGCGGTCGTCGGCCGTCCATTCGATGATCTCGATGAATTCGCCGCCCAGGATGTCGAAGATGGACATAGGTGCCTCCCGCTGACCTCGCCCCTTTCTAGGGGCGGGCCGGGGACGGGATCAAGCGTTCTCGCCCAGCAGCTCGGTCGCGATGCGGCGGACGATGGGCGCGGCCTCTGTCTCGGACATGCCGGGACGCAGGCGGGGATCATAGAGGATCCGCAGCAGCAGCTCGTCATGGCGCGTCAGCAGCGCGAATTCCTCGTCGTCGTTGAAGATCGACGGACGCGCGCCGGGGCTGTCATTGGCCAGCCCCATTCCCTGCGCCAGCTCCTCGTGGATGCAGGACGTGCGCAGCAGTGGCGGCAGTTCAGCCCGGATCACCGCCACGGCGCGGGCATAGTCGGCGGCCGCCCCCTGCGAATAGGCGAAGACCGCGCAGCTGATCGCGGCGGGCAGGTCGGTCATGATCGACACGTCCTGCGCCGGGATGCCCGGCACAAGCTGGGCCAGGCGCGGGCCGATGGCCCGGCGCTCATCCTCGGTCAGGACCAGGATGGTAAAATTTCCGCCCTCGGCCGTCAGCGACACGGGATGGCGCGTGGCGTCCGACAGGCGGCCCGCGAAATCCGCGACCTCCGACCGCCAGGCGGGGCGGGCGGCCATGTCGGTCGAGGCGCCGAACTCCAGCTGCATCCGCACCGGACCCTGCCAGCGGCGCAGGGGTGCCGCGCGGGACTGCGACACCAGCCCGCCGTCGGTCTGGCTGTATTCGTCGCGCAGCGCGATGTCGATGAAGTTGCGGGTCAGGATCTCGGCGTCGATCGGCGCGTCCAGCGGGGTCCGGTCGCGGCGCAGGCGACCCTGCGCCACCAGCCGCCGTTCCGCCGCGGCATAATAGTCACGCTGTGACTGGCTGGCTTGGCTGGGCGAGGCCGAAGCCTGGCGCGCAACGGCATTCGCGGCGCGGTTGCGCTCGGCCCGCGCGCGGCGCAACTCGGCCTGGCTTTGCGCGGCCGAGGCGGCCTCGGGACGTGCCTGCGGGCGCGGAGAGCCGGGCGTGTCCGTGAACGGGTCGGGGGCGCAGCCGCCCAGCAGCAGCGCCAATCCCAGGGCGGGGGCAGCCAGGCGCCCGCATCAGCGCCGCCCACCGGGGCCGGTGACGGCCGCAGGCTGCCGCGAGGATGCCGCCGCCAGCGCATCGCGCAGTTTCGGCCTCCATGCGCACCAGTTCGGTCTCGGCCGAGGCGCGCCGCGAGCGACCTTCGTCGGCGATGCGCAGGCTGTCCTCGATCGTGGCGATAAGCTGGGCGTTGGCGGTCTGAACCGCCTTGATGTCAAAGACGCCGCGTTCCGTCTCGGCCCCGGATCTGGGCGTTCGCCTGACGCAGGTTGTCGGCATTGCGCGTCAGCAGCTCGTTGGTCAGGTCGTTGGCCTCCTTGACCGCGCGGGCGGCCTCGGCGCTGCGCTGGATGGTGACGGCCTGGGCCAACTGCGTCTCCCACAGGGGCACCGTGTTCACCAGGGTCGAGTTGATCTTGGTGACCAGCGACTTGTCGTTCTCCTGCACCAGCCGGATCGAGGGCAGCGACTGCATCGTCACCTGGCGCGTCAGCTTCAGGTCGTGGACGCGGCGTTCCAGGTCGTCGCGCAGGGTGCGCAGGTCGCGCAGCTCCTGCGCCTCGATCACCTGGTCGGGCTGCGCCTTTGCGGCCAGCTCGGCCTCCTTGGCGGGGGATCGTCTCTCGGTCCAGCTCGGCCAGCTTTTCGGTGCCGGCGGCGATGTACAGGGCCAGTTCGTCATAGAAGGTCAATGTGCGGTCATACAGGATGTCCAGCGACTTGATGTCCTTAAGCAGCTTCTGCTCGTGCCCCTCCAGCTCGGCCGTGATGCGGTCGATCTGGGTCTGGACCTGTTCATAATTCGCAACGAACTTCGCAAGGGCGCGGACCGGCCCAAAAGCTTCTCCCACCAGCTGCGGCTGCGGCGCATGTCCAGCTCGCTGGTCGAGAACCCACGGATCGTGGTCACGACCTCGCGCAGGCTGTCGCCGGCCGGACCGACCTCCTTGGCCTTGACATCAGCCAGCATGGACTGGCTGATCTGCTGCAGATCGGCCTGAGCACGGGTGCCGAAGCGGAGGATGGAATTGCTGTCCTTCAGGTCGATCTCGGCCATGCGGGCGCGGATCTGGGCCTGGACGGCGGGGTCGGCATCGGACAGGGGACTGCGCCGCAGGAGCAGGCTCGGGCAGCGGAGCCGAGGCGATCGCCTCGATCTGGGCCTGGGCAGCTTCGGCGCGGCGTTTCGTCTCGTCACTCATCGGCATGTCCCCTTGTCGGCCATCCGCCCGTCGGGCGGTTCCGTTGTCGCAGCATATGACTAATTTCCGCGGCTTCAACGACGGCCAGACCGGAAAAGTTTCGTCACATGGCAGGGCGGACACAGCGGGTGGTGCGGATGGGCCACAAGCGCGGCCCATCCGGGGGTGTCAGGCCGCGGCCTTGCGCCCGTAGAAGCTGTCACCCCTGGCGGCCATGTCGCGCAGCATCTGCGGCGCCTTGAAGCGAGCACCGTGCGCGGCCTCCAGCCGGTCGCAGATCTCGACCGCCTTCTGCGCGCCCAGGATGTCCAGCCAGCCGAAGGGACCGCCCGACCAGGGCGCAAAGCCCCAGCCCAGGATGGCGCCCACATCGCCTTCGCGGATGTCCTCCAGCACGCCGTCCTCCAGCGCGCGAACGGCCTCCAGGCTCTGGGCGAACATCAGGCGGTGCTGGATCTCGTGCAGGTCGGGCTGGTCAGGGCTGCGCGGGTACTGCGCGTCCAGACCCTCCCACAGGCCCTGTCGCTTGCCGTCCTCATAGGCATAGAAGCCCGCGCCGCCCTTGCGTCCCATCCGCCCCTGGTCGGCCATCCAGAACAGCACGTCGTCCACCGCGCCGTCGGGATAGGCGTCGCCCATCGCGGCTTTGGTCGCCTTGGCGATCTTGACGCCCAGGTCGATCGAGGTCTCGTCGACCAGCTGCAGCGGACCCAAAGGCATGCCCATCATCTTGGCGGCGTTTTCCACCAGCGTAGGGTTCACGCCCTCGGCCACCATGCGGATGCCTTCGTTGATATAGGGGATGATGCAGCGGTTGGCATAGAAGAACCGTTCGTCGTTCACGACGATGGGGGTCTTGCGGATCTGGCGCACGAAATCCAGCGCCTTGGCGACCGCCACGGACCGGTTTCCTGGCCCTTGATGATCTCGACCAGCAGCATCTTGTCGACCGGGCTGAAGAAGTGGATGCCGATGAACTGTTCGGGGCGCGCGCTGGCACGCGCCAGATCGCTGATCGGCAGGGTCGAGGTGTTGGTGGCAAAGATCGCGTCCTGCGGGATCACGGCCTCGGCCTTCTTTGTCACCTCGGCCTTGACCGACGGGTCCTCGAAGACCGCCTCGACGATCAGGTCGCAACCCTGCAGGGCGGCGTAATCGGTGGTGGCGGTGATGCGGTCCAGGACCTGGGCCTTCTTCTCCTCGGTCGCCTTCTTGCGGCTGATGGCCTTGTCCAGAAGGCCCGTGGAATAGGCCTTGCCGCGGTCGGCGCTGTCCTGGGCCGCGTCGATCAGCACGACTTCGATTCCGGCCATGGCACTGACATAGGCGATGCCCGCGCCCATCATGCCTGCGCCCAGGATGCCGACCTTGCGGACGGTCTGGTCGGGGGCCTCGGGACGGTTCGCGCCCTTCTCAAGGGCTTCCTTGTTGATGAACAGGCTGCGGATCATTGCGGTGGACGACGGGTTCATCAGCACATTGGTGAACCAGCGCGCCTCGATCTTCAGCGCCTGGTCAAACGGCACCATCGACCCCTCATAGACCGCCGACAGCAACGCCTTGGCCGCCGGATAGACGCCCATCGTCTTGCCATGCACCATCGCGGATGCGCCCACGAAGGTCATGAAGCCCGCCGGGTGGAACGGCTCTCCGCCCGGCATCTTGTAGCCCTTGGCGTCCCACGGCTTGACCAGGTCGGCCTCCTTGGCCCCCAGCACCCAGGCCTTGGCGGCGGCCAGCGGGTCTTCGACGACCTCGTCGATCAGCCCGGCCGATTTCGCCTTCTTGGGGTCCGACAGCTTGCCTTCCAGCAGGAAGGGTGCGGCCATCATGGCGCCCAGCTTGCGCGTCAGGCGGGTGGTGCCGCCGGCGCCGGGAAAGATGCCGACCATGATCTCGGGCAGGCCGATCTTGGCCTTGGCATTGTCGGCCGCAAAGATGCGATGCGTGGCCAGCGGCAGTTCCAGCCCGATGCCAAGCGCGGTGCCGGGCAGGGCGCTGGCGATCGGCTTGCCGCCCTTCTTGGTCTTGGGGTCCATGCCCGCCAGCTCGATCTTGCGCATCAGGTGGTGCAGCGTCATCACGCCGTCGAACACGCCCTGCGCGCCGTTCGCGTCCTTCATGCCCGCGATGACCTTCAGGTCCATCCCGGCGGCAAAGTCCTTCTTGCCGCTGGTGATGACGATGCCCTTGACGGCATCGTCGGCCAGTGCGTCGTCGATCAGCCCGTTCAGGGCGGTCGCGCCGTCCATCGACAGCACGTTCATCGACTTGCCCGGCACGTCCCAGGTGATCACCGCGACGCCGTCGGCGCCTTTTTCCATCGTGAAATCGGTCATGTCCGGGCTCCTCACACGCGTTCGATGATGGTGGCCGCGCCCATGCCGGACGCGAATGCACAGGGTCGCCAGACCCATGGTCTTGTCCTGCCGCTCAAGCTCGTTCAGCAGGGTGCCGATGATGATCGCGCCGGTCGCGCCCAGGGGGTGGCCCATGGCGATTGCGCCACCGTTCACGTTGATCTTGGAATGGTCCACGTCGAAGGCCTGCATGAAGCGCAGCACCACGGACGCGAAGGCCTCGTTCACCTCGAACAGGTCGATGTCGCCGATGGACAGGGCCGCTGTCCTTCAGGATCTTCTCGGTCACGGGAACCGGGCCGGTCAGCATGATCGTGGGGTCCGTGCCGATCTTGGCGGTGGCGCGGGATGCGCGCGCGGGGCTTCAGGCCATGCGCCTGCCCGAATTCCGCATTCCCGATCAGCACCGCCGCGGCGCCGTCGACGATGCCGCTGCTGTTGCCGGCATGGTGGATATGATCGACATGGGTCAGGTGCGGGTATTTCAGCATCGCGACCTTGTCAAAGCCGGGCATCATCTCGCCCATCTCCTTGAAGGCCGGGCGCAGCTTGGCCAGATCGTCCGCCGTGGTGCCGGGGCGCATGTATTCGTCGCGGTCCAGGATGGTCAGGCCGTTCTGGTCCAGCACCGGGACGATGGATTTGGCAAAGCGGTTGTCGGCCCAGGCCTGCGCCGCGCCGGCGCTGGCTTTCCAGCGCCAGCGCATCGGCATCCGCGCGGCTGAAGCCGTATTCGGTCGCGATGATGTCGGCGCTGATCCCCTGCGGTACAAAGTACGACCGCATGGCCAGTCCCGGATCGACCGCGATGGCCGCCCCGTCGCTGCCCATGGCAACGCGACCCATCATCTCGACCCCACCTGCGATATAGGCTTGGCCCGCGCCGCCCTTGATCTGGTTGGCAGCCAGGTTCACGGCCTCCATGCCGGATGCGCAAAAGCGGTTGATCGACAGGCCGGGAATGCTCTGGTCCAGGTCCGATGCCAGCACGGCGCTGCGCGCCAGGCAGCCGCCCTGTTCCTTGACCTGGGTCACGTTGCCCCAGATCACGTCCTCGACCGCGTGGCCCTCCAGCCCGTTGCGTTCCTTGACGGCGTTCAGCAGGCGCGCCGACAGCGCCAGCGAGGTGACCTCGTGCAGGCTGCCATCGGGCGGCCCTTGCCGCGCGGCGTGCGGGCGGCGTCATAGATGAATGCGTCGGTCATGTGTCCTCCTTGGGCGCCGGTCGGATGGGTTGCCGGGCATTCAGATCATATGGGTGTTTCCAGCCGGGCAGCGCGGCGATGCCGTCCAGCCAGCGATCGATATGGGGCCCAATCCCCTGCGGTCAAAGCCGAAGGGCTCAGGGTAGTACAGGTATCCGCACAGCGCGAAATCGGCGATGGTCGGGCCGCCGGGTGCGACCCAGTCGCGGTCCGCCAGATGCGTGTCCAGCACATGATAAGCCCTTTCAGCCGTCCCTGCAGGTATTCCGCCGCTCCTGCCGGCCGCTTGTCCGCGGGCAGGAAGTTCAACAGGAACCGCGCCGGTCCCGCCTGGCCCGAGACCTTGTGGTTGTCGAACATCAGCCAGCGCAGCGTCTCGTTGCGGTCGCTGCCCAGGAACCGGCCGGTGCGTTCCGCGACATGCAGCTGGATGACGGCCGATTGGGTCAGGGTCACATCGCCCTCGCGGAACACCGGGACCTCGCCCATCGGGTTCAGCGCCCGAAATGCGGGGCTGCGCCCCTCCCCCGTTAAAGAAATCGACATAGACGGGCTGCCAGTCATAACCCGCCACTTGCATCGTCAGAGCCGGTTTGTAGGCGTTTCCGGATTCGCCGAAGCACCAGAGTTGCGCGGTCATCTTTCCTCCTCGACGCCGGGGGGCTGCGCGCCCCCGGACCCCCCGCGGGGTATTTGGACAAAGAAGAAGCGGCGTTAACCGCGTCTTCACCTGAGCGGCATTAGTCTGGTCCTGCGGTACAGGCTGGGGAGCCGATGACCGCCAAAGGAGAAGTCGCCCCGGCCTGTGGGCCGACAACGCCTGACCCGACAACAATCGGGAGAGGTGGGGGCGCATCCTGCTTCTTTTTTGCAAAAATACCCAATGCGACCTCTCCGCCCTTGATGTCGGATCAAAAGGCTTCTGCCTCCAGCTCCATCACCGTGGCTGCTCCGGATTGGATGCGGGCCAGATGCGTGGCGGTCATCGGCAGCTGCCCGCTTCATGTAGTAGCGGCCGGTTGCCAGCTTGGTATTGTGGAACGCCGGGTCCGCGGTGCCCGCATCCAGCGCCGCCTGTGCGGCGACCCGCCATCCGGGCCCACATATAGCCCAAGGTCACGTGACCAAACAGGTGCATGAAGTCGTAGCTGCCCGACAGCGCATCGTTCGGGTTCTTCATGCCGCGTTCCATGAAGAACATGGACGCCGCCTGCAGGTCCTTGGACGCGGCCTTCAGCGGTTCGATGAAATCGGCCGCCAGTGCCTGATTGCCGGACTGTTCCTTGCAGAACGATTTGACCATGTCGAAGAAGGCCATCACATGCTTGCCGCCATCCTGGGCCAGCTTGCGGCCGACCAGGTCCAGCGCCTGCACGCCGTTCGCACCTTCGTAGATCATGGTGATGCGGGCGTCGCGGACGAACTGGCTCATGCCCCATTCCTCGACATAGCCGTGGCCGCCGAAGACCTGCTGGGCCAGCACCGTCGCCTCGAAGCCCTTGTCGGTCAGGGAAGCCCTTGATGACCGGGGTCATCAGCGACACCAGCCCCTCGGCGTCCTTGTCGCCGGCCAGGTGGCCGCGGTCGATCAGATGCGCGCCCCCACAGCGCCAGCGCGCGGGCCCCCTCGATAAAGCTCTTCTGGTCCAGCAGGCTGCGGCGGATGTCGGGATGCACGATCAGCGGATCGGCGGCGCCCTGCGGATTCTGCACGCCGGTCACCGCACGGCCCTGCAGGCGGTCCTTGGCATAGGCCAGCGCGTTCTGATAGGCGGGCACCGCCGCGGCATAGCCCTGCAGGCCCACGCCCAGACGCGCCTCGTTCATCATGGTGAACATGGCGCGCATGCCCTTGTACAGGTCGCCCAGCAGCCAGCCTTTCGCGCCGTCATAGTTCATCACGCAGGTCGCGTTGCCGTGGATGCCCATCTTGTGCTCCAGCGCGCCCACCGACACGCCGTTGCGATCACCTAGAGAGCCGTCCGCGTTCACCAGGAACTTCGGCACGATGAACAGGCTGATGCCCTTGGTGCCCTCCGCCGCCGCCGGGCGCCTTGGCCAGGACCAGGTGGATGACGTTCTCGGCCATGTCGTGATCACCGGCCGAGATGAAGATCTTCTGGCCCGTGATCAGGTAGCTGCCGTCATCCTGCGGTTCCGCCTTGGTGCGCAGCAGTCCCAGATCGGTGCCGCAATGCGGTTCCGTCAGGTTCATCGTGCCGGTCCAATCGCAGCTTACCATCTTGGGCAGATAGGTCTGCTTCTGGTCGTCGGTGCCGTGAGCGTGGATCGCAGAATAGGCGCCGTGGGTCAGGCCCTGGTACATGTTGAAGGCCATGTTGGCCGACACGAACATCTCTCCGGTGGCCACGCCCATCGTGTAGGGCATGCCCTGGCCACCGTATTCGGGGTCGCAGTCCAGCGCGGTCCAGCCGCCATCCTTGACCTGCTCGAACGCCTCGCGGAAGCCCTTGGGCGTGCGGACGACGCCATTCTCCAGAACGCAGCCCTCCTGGTCGCCGGACAGGTTCAGTGGCGCCAGCACCTCGGCGGACAGCTTGCCGGCGGCTTCCAGCACGGCCTCGGTGAAGTCGGGGGCCAGTTCGTCATGACCGGGCAGGTCGGATTGCGACAGCTTCAGAACGTCGTGCAGGACGAACTGCAGGTCGCGGATCGGGGGCGTGTACGAAGGCATGTCGGGATCCTTTACGGCTGTTCTGTGGGGGCTGCGGAAAGCCGGCCCTCGGCATCCGAGATCTGCTGGCGAAGGTCGGCGATCGCCTCGCTCAGTTCGGCATATTGCCGTTCCATGTCCGCCAGGCGGTCGCGGCCGACATCGAATCGTGGCCGCGATCTGCGCGCGGTTCGTGCCGCCGGGTTCGTACAACTGCAACAGCTGGCGGATCTGTTCCAGGCTGAACCCGAAGCGCTTGCCGCGCAGGATCAGGATCAGCCGGGCCCGGTCGCGCCGGTCATACAACCGGTGCTGGCCGCGGCGCTGGGGAAAGATCAGCTCTCGTGCCTCGTAGAACCGCAGCGTGCGCGGGGTCACGTCAAAGGCGTCGCACATCTGGCGGATGGTCATCAGATCTTCGGACATGGTGCGGCTCCTCCTCAAACCGGCTTTCCGTCCTTTCCTGAACATAGCCCCAAGTTGACGCGAACGTAAGCAGGACGCGGCGTCACAAGGGCGCGTGCCGCCGCGTCAGCCCATCTTGGCCAGTTCGGCCACGGTGGTCTGGCGCAGCTGGTCCAGATCCGCCCGCGCCGCCGTCAGGTCGGCGATCTGCCCGTCCAGCACGGCAAGCTGCCGGTCGGCCATGTCGATCCAGACCTGGTACTGCTCGCGAGAGCCTTTCTTGTCATAGATCTGCAGCCACTGGCGGATCTCCTCCAGGCTGAAGCCGAAGCGCCGCCCGCGCAGGATCAGGGTCATGCGGGCGACCTCGCGCGGGCCATAGAACCGGGCGCGGCCTTCCTTTCGGGGCTGCAGCAGTTCGATGTATTCGTAATAGCGCAGCGTGCGGGGCGTCACCTCGAACCGTGCGCACATGTCCTTGAAGCTGATGCGGTCTTCGGTCACCCGGCACCTCCCTGGAAGATTTCCCTTGGCGTCAACCTAAGCGCAGCCGCATCCTTTCTCAACCGAATCGCGCGCCGGGGCTTGATCCGGGTCCCGACCGGACGCTACCCCTCGCGCAAAGAAGGACGCCCCATG
This sequence comes from Paracoccus sp. NBH48, assembly GCF_015390265.1. Lineage (NCBI taxonomy): Bacteria > Pseudomonadati > Pseudomonadota > Alphaproteobacteria > Rhodobacterales > Paracoccaceae > Paracoccus > Paracoccus sp. NBH48. Next base: position 125,107 of record NZ_VUOJ01000005.1, read on the forward strand.
ACCGATCCCGACGATCACGCCCGCATCGCCCAGCAGTTCATCGAGGCGATCCCCCATGCGCGCGCCCTGGGCATGCGGGTCGAGGAGATCGGCGCGGGCCGCGCCACGATCAGCATGCCTTGGGCCGAACACCTGGTCGGCGATCCGCGCACCGGGGTGATCCACGGGGGTGTCGTCTCGGCGCTGATGGACACCTGCTGCGGGGCGGCGGTGATGGCGCATCCGACGAACCCGCGATCGACCGCGACGATCGACCTGCGCATCGACTATATGCGGGCCGCTACGCCGGGACAGCGGATCACCGCGCGGGCCGAATGCTATCACATGACCCGCAGTGTGGCCTTTCTGCGCGCCGTGGCCCTGGACGAGGACGAGGCCAATCCCGTCGCCGCCGCCACCGGCGCCTTCACGGCGGAGCGGTGATCATGGGCGACCGCAACGAACCCCTGCACCAGATCAAGTCGCGCCGCGATTCGGCCCTGGCGGCGATGGTCACCGGCGTGCCCTACATGACCTGGCTGGGCATCCGCTTCGATCGGCGCGGGGACGAACTGACCGCGATCCTGCCCTATGACGACAAGCTGATCGGCAACCCGATGCTGCCTGCGATCCATGGCGGGGTCACCGCGGCCTTTCTGGAGGTCACGGCGATCATCGAGCTGGGCTGGGCCGCGATGTGGGAGGACCTGGAATCAGGCCGCATCGCCCCCGACGCGGCCGTTCCCGACAGCCTGCCACGGCTGCCCAAGACCATCGATTTCACCGTCGACTACCTGCGCTCGGGCCTGCCGCGCGATGCCTATGCCCGCGCCCGCGTGGTGCGGTCGGGACGGCGCTATGCGTCCGTTCATGTCGAGGCGTGGCAGGACAACCGCGCCCGCCTGATCGCCCAGGCCACCGGTCACTTCCTGATGCCGCAGCCTTGAGCCTGCTGACCCACCGCCGGGTGCTGCAGATCGCGGTGCCCATCGTGCTGTCCAACCTGACGGTGCCGTTGCTGGGGCTGGTCGATACCGGCGTGGTGGGCCAGCTGGGCCAGCCGCAGGCCATCGGTGCGGTGGGGATCGGCGCGATCATCCTGACGTCCATCTACTGGGTGTTCGGGTTCCTGCGGATGGGCACGTCCGGTCTGGTGGCGCAGGCGCATGGCGCGGGCGACGCGCCCGAGGTGGGCGCCCATCTGCTGCGCGCGCTGGCCATCGCCGCCGCCGCGGGGCTGGTCTTCATCGCGCTGCAGGCGCCGATCTTCTGGGCGGCCTTCCGGCTGGCTCCGGCCTCGGATGCGGTCGAGGCGCTGGCCCGCGACTATCTGGCGATCCGCATCTGGGGGGCGCCTGCGACCATCGGATTGTACGCGATCACCGGCTGGCTGATCGCGGTCGAACGCACCCGTGCGGTGCTGGGGCTGCAGCTGTTGCAGAACGGGCTGAACGTCGCGCTGGATGTGTGGTTCGTGCTGGGCCTGGGGCTGGGCGTGGCGGGCGTCGCCTGGGCCACGCTGATCGCGGAGCTGTCCGGCGTGGCGCTGGGCCTGTGGCTGGCGCGGCACGTGCTGGGACAGGCGCGGCGCGCGGCGGGGCTGTGGGCGCGCGACCGCCTGACGCGGCTGGCGCGGGTGAACGGCGACATCATGATCCGGTCGATCCTGCTGCAGGGCTGCATGACCAGCTTCCTGTTCCTGGGGGCGGGGCAGGGCGACGTGCCGCTGGCCGCGAACCAGGTGCTGCTGCAGTTCGTGGCGCTGACCGCCTATGCGCTGGACGGGTTCGCCTTTGCCGCCGAAACCCTGGTGGGACAGGCCGTGGGCGCGCGCCGGCCGGACCGGGTGCGGCGGGCGTCGCTGCTGACCTCGGCCTGGGGGCTGGGGGGTGCGGTCGTGATGGGGCTGGTCTTCATCGTCGCAGGGGGCGCGATCATCGATCTGCTGACCACCTCGGACGCGGTGCGGCAGGCGGCGCGGATCTATCTGCCTTGGCTGGCGCTGGCGCCCCTGATCGGGGTGGCGGGCTGGATGCTGGACGGCATCTTCATCGGGGCCACGCTGACGCGGGACATGCGCAACGCGATGATCCGGTCGGTGGCGGTCTTCGCGGCCTGCGTGCTGATCCTGCCGCCCTTCTGGGGCAACCACGGCCTGTGGGCGGCGCTGATGGCGCTGAACCTGGCCCGCGCGGTGACGATGCTGCGCCGCTATCCCAATGCCGAGGCCGCCGCCGCCTAGCCTGCCATGCGGCGCAGCAGGCGGTCGCGCAGCACGATCTGGTGGAACAGCGCCATCGCGATATGGCCCAGGATCAGCACGCCCATCACCCAGGCCAGCTCTCCATGAAAGTTCGACCCGATGTCGGTGGCGGTCTTGACGACCTGGTCCGGGGCGCGCGGCGCAAAGATCTGGAACCCGAAGGGCGCAAAGCCGCGTTCCCCGCCCCAGGCCCGCAGCAGCGCCGCCGAGGGAACCGCCAGCATCAGCGCATAGAGCGCGACATGCCCCAGCCTTGCCGCATGGCCCAGCAGGCCCGCCCGGCGCGGCGGGCGACGATCACGGTTCAGGGCGGCCCAGACCACGCGCAGGACGATCAGCACGAACAGGATGGTTCCGACCTGGGTGTGGTTGGCGGTCAGTGCGACGGCCAGGGGCGCCTCGTCGCCCAGCAGGCTTTCGGACAGCATGCCGCCGAACTGCCACGCCATCAGGGCGGCGATTCCCCAATGAAGCGTCCGGGTCACGGCACCATAGCGGTCCTGATTGTCCCAAAGCATGTTCCGGCATCCTGTTGTTGATAGGGCAGACCCTTTCATCCCACGGTTCGGCAGGAACGCGACGGCAAAAATGCCGGGTCACCAAAGCTTGACCCCGGCTGCCTTGCGCGCGTGCACCGCGGGGAGGAATAGAAAAAGGGGGGCGCGATGCCCCCTGATCCGGTCTGCTGACGATGGCGGCTCAGGTCTCGTCGATGACCTGGCGGCGGGCCTCGTCCATCAGGCGGGCCATCTGCGCGCGGATCGTTTCGGCATCGGCGACGCCTGTCAGGTCGGCCTCGACCTTGCGGAAGACGTCCTCCTCTCCGGGCTCGGCGAAATCGGCGCTGACGACGGTCATGGCGTAGGCGCGGGCGTCGTCGCCGGTCTTGCCCAGTTGTCCGGCCGCCCATTCGCCCAGCAGGCGGTTCCGGCGCGCCTCGGCCTTGAAGCGCAGGTCGGCGTCATGGGCGAACTTGGATTCGTAGGCGCGCTCTCGATCGTTGAACGTGGTCATCGGGCCCTCCTGTGCGGCGTCTGGGACAAGATATGCCCATCGGCATGCCTTGTCGCAAGGCTCGTATTGCCCCCGACCGGCAATCCGGGGTAAGCGGCATCTTCAGGGACATGCGAAAGGACGGTGGGCCCATGGCACCGCGGCGCAAGAAAGTTTACGAAGGCAAGGCCAAGATCCTCTACGAGGGCACGGAACCCGGCACGCTGATCCAGTACTTCAAGGATGACGCGACCGCCTTCAACGCGCAGAAGCGCGCCACCATCGAGGGCAAGGGCGTGCTGAACAACCGCCTGTCCGAGTTCTTCATGAACGGGCTGACGAACATCGGCGTCCCGAACCACTTCATCCGCCGCATCAACATGCGCGAGCAGCTGATCCGTCAGGTCGAGATCATCCCGCTGGAAGTGATCGTGCGCAATTTCGCGGCCGGGTCGCTGTCCAAGCGCCTTGGGCTGGAGGAGGGCACGGCCCTGCCGCGGCCCATCGTCGAATACAGCTACAAGAACGACGAGCTGGGCGACCCGATGGTGTCCGAGGAATACATCATCGCCTTCGGCTGGGCGACCCAGCAGGACCTGGACGACATCGTCAGCCTGGCACTGCGGGTGAACGACTTCCTGTCGGGTGTGTTCTACGGCGCCGGCATCAAGCTGATCGATTTCAAGATCGAGGTCGGACGGGTCTGGGACAATGATTTCATGCGCCTGATCGTGGCCGACGAGATCAGCCCCGACAGCTGCCGGCTGTGGGACGTCAAGACGGGACAGAAGCTGGACAAGGACGTGTTCCGCCGCGACCTGGGCAACCTGACCGACGCCTATACCGAGGTGGCGCGCCGGCTGGGCCTGATGCCCGCCAACACGACCAGCCTGAAACCGACCGCGATCAACTGAGAGGGACTGCCGCCATGAAAGCACGTGTCACCATCATGCTGAAGGACGGCGTCCTGGACCCCCAGGGCGAGGCGATCCGCCATGCCCTGGGCGGGCTTGGCCACCAGGACGTCACCGGCGTCCGCCAGGGCAAGCTGATCGAGCTGGACCTGGCCGCCACCGACGCCCAGGCGGCCCGCGCCGAGGTCGCCAGGATGTGCGAGGGCCTGCTGGCCAACACCGTGATCGAGAAATACTCGATCGAGATTGCGTAAGCGTTCGGCTGACGCTGCGGCAGCCTGCCCTTATCGGCAGGTTGCCCCCTGCACCCCGTTGCAAAACGCGCGCGTTTGACGCCCAATGTGCGGATGATGAACCAGACCCCGACCCCTCACAGCGCCGCCCCGGTCATTTCGATCAACGGGTTGCACAAGTCCTATGGTCCGCTTGACGTCCTCAAGGGCGTGTCCATGACCGCCCCGCGCGGCCATGTGGTCAGCCTGATCGGGTCGTCCGGGTCGGGCAAGTCCACGCTGCTGCGCTGCTGCAACCTGCTGGAGAACAGCCAGGCCGGAGAGATCCTGTTCGAGGGCGAACCGGTCCGCTGGAAGGGGCAGGGGCAGGGCCGCCACCCCGCCGACCGCGCCCAGGTCACGCGGATGCGCACCAACCTGTCCATGGTGTTCCAGCAGTTCAACCTGTGGGCCCACATGACGATCCTGCAAAACGTGATGGAGGCCCCGGTCACCGTGCTGGGCGAGGATCGCGCCGCAGTCGAGGCCCGCGCCCGCGACCTTCTGGCCAAGGTCGGCATCGGCGACAAGGCGGACGCCTGGCCCGCGCAGCTGTCGGGCGGCCAGCAGCAGCGTGCCGCCATCGCCCGCGCGCTGTGCATGCAGCCCAAGGCGCTGCTGTTCGACGAACCCACCAGCGCGCTGGACCCCGAGCTGCAGCAGGAAGTGGTGAAGGTCATCAAGGATCTGGCCGGAGAGCATCGCACGATGATCCTGGTCACCCATGACATGCGGCTGGCCGCCGATGTCAGCGATCACGTCGTGTTCCTGCATCAGGGCGTGGTCTGCGAAGAAGGCCCGCCGGATCGCCTGTTCGGGAACCCGCAGACCGACCGTCTGCGCCAGTTCCTGTCCGCGACCATGGCGACATAAGAAACCAACAGGAGAGACCCCGAATGAAATCCCTGACGATCGCGGCCGTCGCGCTGATGCTGACCGCGGGCCTGGCCCAGGCCCAGACCATCCGCATGGGCACCGAAGGCGCCTATGCGCCCTACAACTTCATCGACGACGCCACCGGCGAGGTCACCGGCTTTGAGATCGAGCTGGGCAACGAGCTGTGCAAGCGCGCCGAGCTGGAATGCACCTGGGTGCGCAACGATTGGGATTCGATCATCCCGAACCTGGTCTCTTCGAACTACGACACGATCATGGCCGGCATGAACATCAACGCCGAACGCCAGGCGGTCATCGCCTTCACGCAGCCCTACACCCCGCCGACGCCGTCGGCCTATGCGGCGCTGGCGGCTGACGTCGACGTCGAAGGCGGCATCGTCGCGGCCCAGACCAGCACCATCCAGGCCGGCTATGTCGCCGAGAGCGGCGCGACGCTGATCGAGTTCCCGAACCCCGACCAGGCCGTCGCCGCCGTCCGCAACGGCGAGGCCGACGCGATCCTGGCCGACCGCGACTTCCTGGCCCCCATCGTCGAGGAATCCGGCGGAGAGCTGGTCTGGGTCGAGGGCATGGACCGCGTCGCCCTGGGCGAGGGCATCGGCATGGGTCTGCGCCAGTCCGACACCGAGCTGCTGGAGAAATTCGACGCGCAGATCACCGCGATGAAGGAAGACGGCAGCCTGAACGACATGATCAAGAAGTGGTTCGGCGACGACGCGCTGCTGTTCGAATGATCTGACCCGCCGCCGCGGACCCGTGCCGCGGCGGCCCTTCGGGAAGTCCCATGTTCGCATATTGCACCGATCCGTCCCTGCTGCAGGGGCTTGCCTGGCTGTCGTGCTACCTGACATCGGGCACGCATCTGCTGTTCTATGCCAGCTTCGGGACGGTGCTTCTGCTGTTGGCGATCACCGCGCCCATCGCACTGCTCTTCGGCTTTGGCGGCGCCATGGCCAGCCGCTCGCGCATCGCGCCGCTGCGGTGGTTCGGGGGGATCTACACCTCGATGGTGCGGGGCGTGCCGGACATCATCTTCTTCCTGTTCGTGCCGATCGCGCTGGACCAGGGCTTCGAATGGGTGCGCCATCAGGTCCTGTGCGACAGCGATGCGCCCGTCCGGCAGGGCAACGATTTCGTCGTGTGCGCCGCGGCCAAGCTGCCGCTGAACGATGCCGCGCCCTGGGTGCATGACGTCTATGGTATCTTCCTGGCGGTCATCGCCTTCTCGATCGTCTTCGGTGCCTTTGCCGCGAACGTGCTGTCCGGCGCCATGGCCGCCGTGCCTCGCGCCCAGCTGGAAACGGCCGAGGCCTATGGCATGTCGCCCGCGCAGGTGAACCGCCGCGTGCTGATGCCGCAGATGTGGACCTATGCCCTGCCGGGCCTGTCGAACCTGTGGATGATCCTGATCAAGGCCACGCCGCTTCTGTTCCTGCTGGGGGTCGAGGACATCGTCTATTGGGCGCGCGAGCTGGGCGGGTCCAAGACCAGCGCCTTCTCCTATCCGCATCCGGACTGGCGGCTGTATTACTTCCTGGCGATCCTGGTGTTCTATCTGGGCATGACCTGGATCTCGGAACGCGTGCTGGGCCGCGTCACGCGGCGGCTGTCGCGCGGCCAGGCCACGCTTGGCGGCGAGGCCGAGCGCAAGGGAGCCCCGGCATGAGCTGCGTGCAGACCATCCAGGACTATGCCCTGCGCTCGATCGGCTATGGCGAACGGCTGTTGCCGCGCGAGGGATATGACCTGTGCCAGCAGGCGGTGCTGATCGGGTCGGGCCTGATCTGGAACCTGTATTTTGCAGTGCTGGCGCTGTCGGTCGGCTTTTTCATCGCGACGGGCGTGGCGCTGGCCAAGGCCAGTGCCAACCCCTGGCTGCGCAAGCCCGCGAACGCCTTCATCTTCGTCTTCCGCGGCAGTCCCTTGTTCATCCAGTTCTTCATCGCCTATGAATCGCTGGTGCTGCTGCCGCGGGCGGGCATCGACGTCCTGGGGATGACCATCCAGACCAGCTGGCTGACGCGGGCCTGGGCCGGGGCGCTGATCGTGCTGATCCTGAACACCGCGGCCTATAGCGCGCAGATTTTTCACGGCGCGCTGATGTCGGTCCCCAAGGGAGAGGTCGAGGCCGCCGACGCCTATGGCCTGACCGGCTGGAAGCGGTTCCGGCGGATCGTCTGGCCCACCATGCTGCGCCTGGCCTGGCCCAGCTACACGAACGAGGCGATCTTCCTGTTCCACGCCACGACGCTGGTCTATTTCAGCGGCTTTCCGGCGTTCCAGCAAAAGGGCGACGCGCTGTACTATGCCAGCTACTTCGCGGACCGGACCTTCAACCCCTTCGTCGCCTATCCCATTGCCGCCGCTTATTTCATCGCTGCCACCTTGGCATTGATCTGGCTTTTCGGCAGGGTGAACAGGCGGCTGAACCGGCATCTGCCGGGTGCGACCAGCCGCGTCCGGTACCGTCCCCAGTTGATGAGATAATCCCATGGAATGGCTGCGCGAACACCCTGAGGTCAAGACGATCCGCGTCGCGGCAGCAGACCTGAACGGTGTCGCGCGGGGCAAGCGCGTGCCCGCGCGCTATGCCGGCAAGCTGCTGGAGGAGGGGACCAAGTTTCCCTATTCGGTCCTGAACCTGGACATCTGGGGCGAGGATGTCGAGGACAGCCCGCTGGTCTTCGAATCCGGCGACCCTGACGGGCTGCTGCTGCCCACCGAACGGGGGTTCCTGCCCATGCCGTGGCTGGACGCACCCACGGGGCTGCTGCCGTTGTGGATGTTCCATCCCGACGGCACTCCCTATGACGGCGACCCGCGCCAGGCGTTGGCACGCGTGGCCGAACGCTATGTCGCGGCCGGGCTGGTGCCGGTGGTGGCGACCGAGCTGGAATTCTTTCTGATCGACGACAGCGGCAAGACGCTGCGCGTGCCGCCCAGCCCGAAATCCGGCAAGCGGCGCACCGGCGGCGAGGTCTTGTCGCTGCGCGCGCTGGACGCGTTCGACCAGTTCTTCACGACGCTCTATGACGCCTGCGAGGCGATGGACATTCCCGCCGACACCGCCATCTCGGAGGCGGGGCCGGGACAGTTCGAGATCAACCTGATGCATCAGGCCGATCCGCTGAAGGCCGCCGACGACACCTGGCTGTTCAAGATGCTGGTCAAGGGCATCGCCCGGACCTACGGCTTTGCCGCCAGCTTCATGGCCAAGCCCTACGAGATGTTCGCGGGCAACGGGATGCACATGCATTTTTCGATCCTGGACCGGGCCGGGCGAAACATCTTCGACAATGGCGGAGAGGAGGGGACCGAGGCGCTGCGCCAGGCCGTTGCCGGCTGCTTGCGCGCCATGCCCGGATCGACCCTGCTCTTTGCCCCGCACGAGAAACAGCTTTGACCGCCTGGTTCCCAACGCCCATGCCCCGACCGGCATCGGCTGGGCCTATGAGAACCGCACCGCCGCGATCCGCATCCCGTCCTCGGGCCCCAAGGCCCGGCGGATCGAGCATCGCGTGGCTGGCGGCGACGTGAACCCCTATCTGACCATTGCCGCCATCCTGGGGGCCGCGCTGAACGGGATCGAGGACCAGCTGGTCGCCCCCGCGCCCTTCAAGGGCAACGCCTATGACCAGAAGCTGGCGCAGCTGCCCGGCGACTGGGGCGCCGCGATCGAGGCGTTCGACAGCTGCCCCGAGATCCGCCGCATCCTGCCCGCGCATCTGGTCGACAACTATCTGATGACCAAGCGCCAGGAACTGCATTACATGGCCGAGCTGTCCGACGAGGAGACGGTCGAGCTGTACCTGGACACGGTCTGATCGCGACGATGGGCCGCCCGCCTGTTTCCGGGCAGCAGGGCCGTGGGCAATGTTCGCCGTCCGTGACGGCAAGTGAGGCGGTGGATGAGCAGGCCAGGCCTTGATGCGACCGACATCCGCATCCTTGCGGCCGTGCAGCAGCACGGGCAGCTGAGCAAGGCGCGACTGGCCGAGCTGGTGAACCTGTCGCCCACCCCCTGCTGGGCGCGGCTGACGCGGCTGCGCGAGGCCGGGCTGATCCGGGGATACCGGGCCGACATTGCGCTGGAGCGCATTGCCAACGTCACCCAGGGCGTCGTCACCGTATCGCTGGCGCAGCACCGCAAGGTTGATTTCGACCGGTTCGAAGGCCATATCGGTGCCCTGCCGGAGATCACCGAATGCATCGCGACCGGCGGCGGGATGGATTATGTCCTCAAGGTCGTCACCCAAAGCCTGACCGCGTTCCAGACCCTGATGGAATCGCTGCTGGAGGCCGATCTGGGGATCCAGCGCTATATGACCTATATCGTCACGCGACAGGTCAAGACGGCACAGCCCGACCTCAAGGCGCTGACGCGCGCGCCCGCGCACCCCGCCTGACCCGGCGCGGGATTCTCCGGCCAAGACCGTCCGGTCTGCAGTCCACCCCAAGAACAGCCCGACCGGCCTGTTTGCGCGCCGGATTTGGCCCGTGCGTCGTCCGCATCCGCGCTTAGATGGCAGATGTCCCGCCCCGGCCACCGGCCCATTTTCGTGGAAGAAGACGCCAGATGACCCAGATCCAAGATTTCGGTTTCGGAACCCAGATCCGCAAGTCCCCCTATTTCGACGCGACCGTCCGATGGGGCGCCACGGGGTTCTCGGTCTATAACCACATGTACATCCCGCGCGACTTCGGCGATCCGGTGCAGAACTTCTGGAACCTGATCAACGACGCGATCCTGTGCGACGTCGCCGTCGAGCGTCAGGTCGAGATCACAGGCCCCGACGCGGCGCGGTTCGTCCAGACGCTGACCCCGCGCGACCTGTCCAAGATGGCGGTCGGACAGTGCAAATACGTGCTGATCACGAATGCCCAGGGGGGCATCCTGAACGACCCGGTCCTGCTGCGGCTGGCGGAAAACCATTTCTGGATATCGCTGGCCGACAGTGACATCCTGCTGTGGGCGCAGGGGGTCGCGGTGCATTCGGGAATGGACGTCACGATCAGGGAACCGGACGTGTCGCCCCTGCAGCTGCAGGGGCCGAAATCGGGTGCGGTGATGCGGGCGCTGTTCGGCGACGCGATCATGGACCTGCGCTATTACTGGTTGCGCCGGGTCGATCTGGACGGCATCCCGCTGATCGTGTCGCGCACCGGCTGGTCCAGCGAGCTGGGATACGAGCTGTATCTGCAGGACGGCAGCCGCGGCGACGCGCTGTGGGAGCGGATCATGGCCGCGGGTGCGCCCCTGGGGCTGAAGGCAGGCCACACCTCGTCGATCCGCCGGATCGAGGGGGCGATGCTGTCCTATCATGCCGATGCCGACATCGACACCAATCCCTATGAGCTGGGTCTGGACCGGCTGGTCGACCTGGACATCGAGGCCGATTTCATCGGCAAGGACGCACTGCGCCGAATCAAGGCCGACGGCCCCGCCCGCCGCCAGGTCGGCCTGGTGATTGACGGCGCGCCGCTGAAGGGGCCGAACACGACCTTCTGGCCCGTCACCCGTGACGGCCAGGTCGTGGGCAAGATCACCTCGGCGATCCATTCGCCACGGCTGGATCGCAACATCGCGCTGGCGATGCTGTCGGCCGGATCGGCACAGATGGGCGCCCAGGTTCAGGTCCGGACCCCGGACGGCACGCGGTCCGCAACCATTGTCGAGCGGCCCTTTCACGACCCCAGGAAGACCATCGCCGTCGCCTGACCCTGCCCCCGGATCACGGAGCCTCAGTCATGTCCGATCTGTCCTGCCCCCCGACGCGGATGGTGCCTCTGTCCAGGGACCGCAGCGTGCTGATGCCTGGGGATGCGGATGCCCGATAAGGCGATGTCGCTGCAGCCCCCCGGGGCAGGGCGCACCTTTCCGGCGACGCGTGGTGCATTGTCGTCCTGCGCCCGCAAGGGGTTGGTCGCATGCGGGCGGGTGATCAGGGTTGCCCCGGTGCGTCGCCCGTCTGGCACCCGGCGAACACGCCCGACCAGTTCAATCACCCCGCCCGATCGGGACACGCGTGCTGCGCGAGCGGGTCGGGCGTCTAAACACGGCGACATGACGGGCAACCGGCCTTCCCTGCGGCGGGGCGGATAGCATGTACCGCCTTCGCCGTCTTGTCGTCCGTCATGCCCGCGCCTTCGAATGGGTCTATGTCCGGTTCGAGGCCGCTCTGGTCGCCTTGGACCCGCTGTTCCGGCGCATCGGGTATCACCGGCTGGAACGCCCCGTCGCCGCGGTCGAGCGGTTGACCAAGGGCCTGCTGTTCGACTGTCGGATGTGCGGGCAATGCGTGCTGTCCTCGACCGGCATGTCCTGCCCGATGAACTGCCCCAAGACATTGCGGAACGGTCCCTGCGGCGGCGTGCGCCCCGGCGGCTTCTGCGAGGTCGATCCGCAGATGCGCTGTGTCTGGGTGATGGCCTGGGAGGGGGCCGCCCGAATGCGCGACGGCGCGCGGATCGGCGACGTCCAGCCGCCCGTGGACCGCAGCCTGCAGGGGTCGTCGTCCTGGCTGCGCGTTGCGCGCGAAAAGGCGGCGCACCCGGCCGGGCCGCCCGACGCCCCCCGCGGCACCATCGCCCGCGCCTTTCCGCAGGCCCGCGCCCATGAACCGGCGGCCGCGCCCCTGGCGGTCGAGCCACGACCGGCCGACCGTGGGCCGCGCCGATGACCGACCTCCCGCCCGTCGATTTCGACCGCTGGCAGCCGTCCTATGACCCGCCGCCCCCCGGCCACGTGTCGGGCAGCCGGTTGGAGCGCGTGCTGCGCCAGGGTCATTTCGCGGTCACCGCCGAACTGAACCCGCCCGACAGCGCAGACCCCGCGGATGTCTTTGCCGCCGCGCGCCCGCTGGCCCGAGTCGCCGACGCGATCAACGCGACGGATGCGTCGGGGGCCAACTGCCACATGTCGTCGATCGGCATCTCGGCCCTGCTGACGCGGGCGGGGATCGGGACGGTCTATCAGATATCCTGCCGCGACCGGAACCGCATCGCGATCCAGGGGGACGTGCTGGGGGCGGCGGCGATGGGCGTGCGCAACGTGCTGTGCCTGACCGGCGACGGGGTGGGGGTGGGCGATCAGCCCGGTGCGCGGCCGGTCTTCGATCTGGATTCGATCTCGCTGCTGCGCACCATCCGGACGATGCGCGACGATGGCATGTTCCTGTCGGGCCGCCGCATCACCAGCCCGCCGCGCATGTTCCTGGGCGCGGCCGAGAACCCCTGCATCGCGCCGTTGGACTGGCGTCCCGACCGCCTGGCCAAGAAGGTCGAGGCGGGCGCGGACTTCATCCAGACGAACTATATCTTCGACGTCCCGACCTTCGCGCGCTTCATGGCGCGGGTGCGCGACCTGGGCCTGGACCGGCGGGTGTTCATCCTGGCCGGGGTCGGCCCGTTGGCCTCGGCGAGGGCCGCGCGCTGGATGCGCAGCAACGTTCCCGGCGTCCATATCCCGGACGCGGTGATCGCCCGGATGGAGCGGGCCGCCGATCCCGGCGAGGAGGGCAAGCGCCTGTGCATCGAGCTGATCCAGCAGATCCGCGCGATTGCGGGTGTCAGCGGCGTGCATGTCATGGCTTATCGCCGGGAGCACCTGGTGTCCGAGATCATCGCCCAGTCCGGCGTGCGCGAGGGGCGCCCGGCGGACTGACCGCCGTCAGCGATGCGCCAGGTATTCTGCCGCCACATAGCCCGAGACGCTGGGCCGGTCGGCAAGCATCACCCTGCACCAGACCTTACCGTCGGTGGTCACGCAGTTCTGCCGCGTCAGGCGCGTGCCGTCGGGCAGGCCGATGATGATCCTGTGGTTCAGCCCCGGCCCCTCGCGCAGCTTGAGAAGGTCGTCGGGGCCGGCACCCTGCACAACCGCGCCGGAGCCGACCGCGCAGGCCGTGACCGTCATGAGCGCAAGAAAGGCGGCAAGATATGGTCGCATTGTAGGTCCCTGATCGTTTCGCCGCCGATACGACACCATCGCGCCCATGACGGCAATCGGGTTCGCACCGGTCGCGGTCGATTGACGCTGCTTTGGATGCCGGAAAGGTGGCGTTGCCCAAAGCATTGGGGCCATTGGTCAAGGAAGAACCCCCGCTAAAAATTGTGTGCAAGGCGAGTTGGGTGGCCGATACTATTATTCGTCGATGCCCTTTCTGCACGTTGAACGGCGATACCAGATCGTCTGCGCCGCTTTACAGCAAAAATATTGTATGCATTATCTGAAGGCGCCGGCGCTCGGGGAGGAGCGGCCGGATCACGGCGAGGGGCCGGGAATATCAGGGAGGAAGTGATGAAACACGCGATAGCGGCTGCCGTCATGAGCGGCGCGATGTGCCTGATGGCCGGGGATGCGTCGGCCGAGCGGACCTTGCGCATGACCGTCCAGGTCGGTGCCAACCACCCCGTCGGCGCGAACACCCATTATTTCGCCGAGCAGCTGAACGAGATTTCCGGCGGCGAGATGACCGTGCGCGTCTTTGACAGCGCGTCGCTGTTCAAGGGGCAGGAGGTGCCGCAGGCGATCTCCAGCGGCGCGATCGACATGGGCATCGTGCTGGCCGACGAATATGCGGGGTCCGTCCCGGCGGCCGGCATCTTCTCGGTCGCGTTCATGTTCCCGGACTATCAGATCCTGGCGCGCGCCGCCGACCGTGAGGGCGCGTTCCGCACGACCTTTGACAACCTGCTGCTGGAGGCCGGGTCCAAGGTACTGTGGTGGCAGGATTACGGTCCCGTGCAGATGCTGTCCAAGGGCGCGCCGGTCGTCTCTCCGGATGACATGCGCGGCAAGATGGTGCGTGCGACCGGCAAGCCGACGGGCGATCTGATCGAGGCCGTGGGCGGATCGGCGGTGGTTGTCGGCGGCGCCGAGCAGTTCGTGGCCTATCAGCGCGGCCTGGTCGATATCGGAATGAGCGGGACCACCGCGGTCAAGTCGCGCGCGCTTTATGAGGTGATGGATCATGTCACCATGACCAGCCACGGCCTGGCCGAATTTATCGCGGTCATCAACCCGGCCCTGTGGGACAGCATGTCCGAACAGGAGCAGGCCTGGATGACCGAGGCCGCCATCCGCGCCGAGGAGAAGATGCGCGCCGAGACCGAGGCCGAGAATGTCGAGGCCGCGCAGTGGCTGGCCGAGAATGGCCATGCGACCGTCACCGAACTGACGCCCGAGCAGATCGCCGTCTGGCAGGAGGCCACTCGCCCCGCGGTCGAGCAGTTCCGCCAGGAGGCGGGCGAGGCGGGAGACCAGCTTCTGACGGCGCTGGACGCGCTGCGCTGAGGGCAGGGGCATGACTGCATCCCGTGGCGCGCTGCGCCTGGCGGACGGGCTGTCGCTGATCGCGGCGCGCCTGTCCGAGGTGGGCATCGTCGCCATGACGATGCTGCTGACCTATGAGGTGGTGGCGCGCTATGTCTTTCGCGCCCCCACGCATTGGACATCGGACGTCGCGACCACAGTGATGATCTGGCTGACCTTCCTGGCGATGGGCTATTGCCTGCGCGACGGGCACATGATCCGCATCACCGCCGTCATCGGGCAACTACCCCCCGCAGGCCGCAAGGCGGCCGAGGCGCTGAGCCTTGTGGCGATCCTGGGGTTCTCGATCTTTGTTCTGTGGGTCGCCACGGGGTCGATGCTGGATTCGATCGCCTTCGGGCGGCGCCAGCCCTCGATGCTGCGGATGCCGACCTGGATCGCCGAACTGCCGATCGTCCTTGGCTTTGCGATCCTGGCCTTGCAGGCGCTGGCGGACCTGATCCGGCTGCCGGGCCGTCCCGCCCCCGATTTTGCCAGCAGCGCCGAACAGGAGCTGTCGCACAACGCCCCTGGGGAGGCCGGACGATGACCCCGTTCCTGATCTTCGGCGCGCTTCTGGCGCTACTGATGACCGGCATTCCGGTGGCCTTCACGCTGGGCATCCTGGGTGCGGGCCTGCTGGCCATCGACGGGCTGCCGCTGTCGATGGTGGCCAGCACACTGTTCGGCGGCATCAACGATTTCGTGCTGCTGGCCATCCCGCTGTTCCTGCTGATGTCGAACCTGCTGCTGCGCGGGGGGATCGGGCGCGACCTGTTCGTCGCGATGCAGAGCTGGGTCGGGCATTGGCCCGGCGGCCTGGGCATCGCGGCGCTGCTGTCCTGCGGGGTCTTCTCGGCCATTTCGGGCAGCTCGATCACCACCGCCGCGACCGTCGGCACCGTCGCCATCCCCGAGATGGTCAAGCGCGGCTATTCGCGCAGCCTGACATTGGGCCTGATGGCCGCCGGCGGCACGCTGGGGATCATCATCCCGCCCTCGGTCCCGCTGATCATCTACGGCGCGATCACCGAACAAAGCATCGGCCAGCTGTTTCTGGCCGGCGTCGGTCCGGGCATCCTGCTGATCGTGCTGTTCGGCGTCTATGTGGTCATCGCATCGGCGATTCAGGGCACCCATCAGGCGATGCCGCGCGCGACTTGGCCCGAACGCCTGGCCGCGACGCGGCGCGCCCTGCCGACGCTGCTGCTGGCGGGCACGATCCTGGGCGGCATCTATGGCGGGATCTTCACCCCGACCGAGGCCTCGGGCATCGGCGCATCCGTCGCGTTGCTGATCCTGGCGGCGGGCGGACGGCTTAGCCGCGCGGTGTTCCTGGGCGCGGTGCGCGACACGGTCAAGACGACGACGGTCATCTTCCTGATCGTCATCGGCGCCAAGATCTTCGGCCAGGCGATCACCCTCTATCAGCTGCCCGCGCAACTGGCCTGGCTGTTCGAGGACTACTTCAACACGGCGACGCTGGCGCTGCTGCTGATCGCGGTCATGCTGATCTTCATCGGCTTCTTCCTGGAAAGCATGTCGATGCTGCTGATCATGGTGCCGGTGCTGATGCCGACGGTGATCGCGCTTGGCATCGATCCGATCTGGTTCGGCATCTTCTTCGTGCTGCTGATCGAGGTCGCGCTGATCACCCCGCCGGTCGGGCTGAACCTGTTCGTGATCCAGTCGCTAGACCGTGCGCCATTGTCGGTGGTGGCCAAGGGCGCGCTGCCGTTTGTCGCGATCATGCTGGGGTCGGTGTTCCTGATCGCGCTGTTCCCGCAGATCGTCCTGGCGATACCGGGACTGTAGTGATCGACGCCCGGCCGGACGGCCGGGCGTCGATGCAGGTCAGACGCCGAACCAGCCCGCGCGGGCCAGCTGGCCGGTGATCTTGTCCGGCACGCGTTCGGCCAGCCACTCCACCAGCAGAGCCAGCCGGTCGTGATCCAGGCCGGTGTCGATCCCCTCGCGGTGCAGCAGGTAATGCACGTCCTCGGTCGCGATGTTGCCGGTGGCGCGGGGCGCGAAGGGACAGCCGCCAAGCCCCCCGATGGACGCATCGATGATGCCGGCGCCGCGTTCCAGCGCCGTCATCAGGTTGGCATAGCCGGTGTTGCGCGTGTTGTGCAGGTGCACGCCCCAGGCAATGCCGTCCAGCGCGTCGCGGCAGGCGTCATGGACCCGCGCGATGTCGCGGGGGGCGGCGACGCCGATCGTGTCGGCCAGCACGATCCGGTCGGCACCCGCCCCGCGCAGCGCCTCTGCCATCTGCGCGATCCGCGCGGGCGCGATCTCTCCCTCGAATGGGCAGCCATAGGCGGTGGCGATCACGCCGGTCAGCTGCCGCCCGGCCTGGCCGACCATCGGCGCCACGGCGGCAAAGGCCGCCAGGCTGTCGTCGCTGCCCATGTTCTGGTTGCGCCGGCAGAACGTGTCCGACGCGACGACCGCAAAGCGCAGTTCGCGCACCCCGGTCGCCAGGGCCCGTTCGGCCCCCCTGCGGTTCAGGACCAGGGCCGACAGCTGGACCGCCGGCAGGGGCGGCAGCGCCTCCAGCACCGCCTCGGCATCCGCCATCTGCGGGACGCGGGCCGGGTTCACCATGCTGACCGCCTCGATCTGGCGCAGCCCCGCGGCTGCCAGTTCGGCGATCAGATGCGCCCGCTCCTGGACCGAGAACAGGCGCGGCAGGTTCTGCAGCCCGTCGCGTGGGCCGACCTCGCAGATCGTGACGCTCATATCACGCCCCGCGCCTTGAGATCCTCGATCGTCTCCTCGCCAAGGCCGATCCGGGCATAGATCTCGGCGTTGTGCGCGCCCACCTCCTGCGGGCCCAGCCAGGCGATGTCGCCGGGCGTCTCGGACAGGACCGGGAAGACGCCGGGAACGGTGATCGTGCCGAAATCGTCGTCGTGATAGTCACGCACCATGCCGCGTTCGCGGAAATGCGGGTCCTGGACCACCTCGGCGATCGAGTTGATCGGGCCGAAGACCACACCGAACTGTTCCAGCCGCGCGGTCAGGTCGGCCACGTCCAGCGACGCGGACCAGGTCGCGATCATCGAATCCAGCAGCTCCGCGTTCTCGCCCCGCGCGATATGGGTCACGAAGCGCGGATCGTCCGCCAGATGCGGCTGGCCCATCGCCTGCGTCAGACGGCGGAACATCGCATCCACATTGGCCGCGATCACCACATAGGTCCCGTCCCTGGCCGGATAGATGTTCGACGGCGCGATCTTGGCAAGCCCGGTGCCGGACGGCTGGCGGACCTCTCCGGCCTTGGAATATTCCGTGACCGTGCTTTCCAGCATCGCAAAGCAGCTTTCGGTGATGGCCGCGTCCACCACCTGGCCGCGCCCGCCGTTCCGGTCACGGTGATACAGTGCCATCATCATCCCCTCGAACGCGAACAGCGCCGTCAGCGTATCACCAAGCGAGATGCCATAGCGCGGCGGCGGCATGTCCGGATAGCCGTTGATATAGCGCAGCCCCGACATCGCCTCGCCCACCGACGCAAAGCCGGGTCGCGCCGCATAGGGGCCGGTCTGGCCAAAGCCCGAGACCCGCACGATCACCAGCCCGGGGTTCAGGGCGTGCAGCTGCTCCGGGCTCATGCCCCACCGTTCCAGGGTGCCGGGCTTGAAGTTCTCGATCAGGACATCGGCCTGCGCGATCAGCGACCGCGCCAGCTCCTGCCCCTCGGCGGCACGCAGGTTGATCGAGACGGATTTCTTGTTGCGTGCCATGATCGGCCACCACAGCGTCTTGCCCTCGTGCTGCAGGCGGCCCCAGCTGCGGATGGGATCGCCGCTGCCCGGCGCCTCGACCTTGATGACCTCGGCCCCGAAATCGGCGCAGCGGCTGCCGACGAACGGTCCCGCCAAAAGCTGCCCCATCTCGACGACCCGCAGGCCCTGCAGCGGCCCGAACGGTGCTTTCCCTGTCATCGCCATCCCTCCCTGATGCGTTCATGACGGGTTTAATCCGCGCAGCCTAAAATTTGTATCCATTTTTTATGACTGAAGATCGATTTTCTATGGTTCCAGTGAAGCATGCCGGCTTTCCTGCACTCATTGCCGGGGATTGTAATGCCCCCGACCAGATGATGAACTTCACCCCAGCAGCACGTGGCGGAAGGGTTCGAGATGCAGCCGGAATCAGCGGAAAGTGCGTCCAGGCGGGCCTATCGCGAACTGCGTCAGGCGATCCTGGAGCGACGCCTGCCGTCCGACCGCAAGGTGACCGAGGTCGGGCTGGCCGAGGACCTGGGCATCTCGCGCACGCCCATCCGCGAGGCGATCAAGCGGCTGCTGCTGGAGGGACTGCTAGAGCGTCGCAAGGGGCAGGGGCTGTGGTGCGTGGTCCCCGACGCCGACGAGGTCCGCGAGATCTTCGAACTGCGGTTGCGGCTGGAATCCTATGCCGCCGCCAAGGCCGCCGAACGCGCGACGCCCGCCCAGATCGAGGCGCTGACCGCCTCCGCCCACCGCATGCAGGCGCTGGCGCAGGTCACCGAGGACAGCGAGGCCCTGATCGCCGGCATCGACCAGGAAAACGCCCGGTTCCACGCGCTGATTGCCGAGGCGACGCAGTCCCCCAGGCTGATGCACCTGATCCGCGCGACGGTCGACGTGGCGCTGGTCACGCGCACCTTCCGCCGCTTCACGCCCCAGCAGCGGCGCCGTTCGGCCCAGCATCACCTGGAGATCGCCGCCGCCATCGCCGCCGGCAAGCCGCACTGGGCCGAACGCATGATGCAGGTCCACATCCTGTCCGCCGAGGATACGATGGACAGCGATCCCGCCCCGGACGCGTCCGCCGAAAGCCTGTTCCAGGCTGGCGGCCATGACTGATCGCACCCGACCAACCATCGGAACGCGGCCATCTGCGGTGCCGGTATCCCGCCGGATTTGCGGCACATGAACTGGTTGCCGGCGGGCCCGCACGCAACGTCCCGATCAAAGGCGATGGCATGAGATTTCGCCTTGCCGAACCTTCCGATGCCCCGATGCTTGCCGCCATCTCGATCGAGGTCTGGCTGGGCACATACATCCGTCGCGGCGTCAGCGACGCTTTTGCCACCTACGCCCTGACACAGTTCACCCCCGCAAGGCTGGCCGCGGTGATCGGCGACCCGGACGAACATGTCATCGTCTCTCAGAACGACGACGGGCCGGACGCGTTCATCCGCATCAGCAGTGGAAAGGCGGCGCCCGTCGCTGGCTGCTCCACGACCGAGATATCCACCCTCTATGTCCAGCCGCGGCACCAAGGCCGCGGTCTGGGTCGGGCGCTTCTCCACCAGGGGTTGGATCACGTGGCGGGCAAGGGCGCCGGTTCGGTCTGGCTGACCACGAATGCCGAGAACGCCCCGGCGATCGCCTTCTATCAAGGGAACGGGTTCGACAGGGTCGGCACCACGGCGTTCCGGATCGCCGATCAGGCCTATCCGAACGCCGTGTTCAGCCGCGCCACCGCCCGATAGGGCCACGACACCGCGGCGCGCCGGACGGGAATGCCGCCGGGGTGGATTGCCGCGGTCATGCCGTCCGTCCGAACGGTATTTGCTGCATTTGAGCGTGGCCGGGGCGCGTAGCGGCTGGACCGGATCGTTCCGGTCCTGTACCGTTCTCTCCTAAGTTGAAGCACCATGTACCATTTCATCCCGAAGATTTGCAGCCATCGGAGCGTTTGACGATGTTCGACCTCGAAGCCCCCGACGATCTGGTTCTTGTTCAGGACGCGATCCTGGTGCCACCGCCCGTTGACGGGCGGGGCCGCCAGCAGGCGTCGGGCGTTCTGACACCCGACGGGCGGATGGTCGAAAACTCGATCAGCTGGTCGAACAGCCGAGAGCCCGTGAATGCCGCCCCCGCCATGCCGGACACGGTCGAAACCCTGTCCGGCTGCTGGATGTTCGGGGGGACGCTGTACGGCCATTTCGGCCATTTCATCACCGAAAGCTTTGCCCGTGCATGGGCGTTGGACGCGCTGCGGGGCCAGATCGATGGCGTGCTGTTCACGCCCAAGCAAAGCTCGGCCAACCTGGAACCGATGCTCAAGGCCCTGCGGCCGCTGATGGATTCGCTGGGACTGGATGTGCCGGTCCGCTGCGTCACCACGCCCACCCGGGTCGAGCGTCTGCACGTGCCGCGCCAAGGCGTCGGCATGGGCGATCTGACCGTCGGCAGCGCCAAGTTCCGCGACTTTGTCGGCGCGCATGCCGGCGCGGGGATCGACCCGGCGGGGCCCGAACGGATCTATGTCTCGCGCAGCCTGCTGCCCGCGCAGCGCGGCGGCCTGATCGCCGAAAGCCTGCTGGAAGGGTATCTGGCCCAGGAAGGCTATCAGATGTTCCATCCGCAAAAGCACCCGGCGGCGGTCCAGATCGCGCATTACAAGGCGGCGCGGGACATCATCACGGTCGACTGCTCTCCGCTGCACATGATGGCCTATGTCGGCAATGCCGCGCAGCGGGTGGCGATCCTGACCCGGCGCAGCATGGATTTTGCACCCGGCTTCGTGCGCCAGCTGCAGACCTTCACCGGCATGACCGCGTTCGAGATCAACACTTTGGAACGCGACTGGGTTCAGGGCGGCGCGCTGCGCCCCGGACGTGGGTCGTTCGGCGAGATGGACTTTCCGCGGACCTGGCGGATGCTGCGCGACCGGGGCATGATCAGCGGCGACACGCCATGGCCGGCACTGACCGACAGCCAGCGCGACGCGGATCTGCAGCGAATCGCCGACCTGCACGGACAGGCCTTCAACCCGTTGGACGAAAATCTGGAACGTCACGCCAGAAGAACGGCCAAGGCCTCGGCATGAGGGGCCATGATCTCTCGGCATCGGGCAGGTCCAGCCGGGTGTCGCCGGCCCGATGACCGGCAGCAACGTGTCCGACGGCTCGACCCCGGGGTCAGATGGCGCATCGGTGCCCGCGCCCATGGTCCTGACGCTGCCTGACACCCCGGACAGTCAGGTCGCCGCGGTCACGCTGCGGGGCCAGCGCGACCTTTCGCTCAGGGCGCATCCGCCCGGCACGGTTCTGTCCGCCGGGCCGGACGGGATCGATATTGTCCAGGGTACCAGCCTGCGATGCGTCCTGCCTGCGACGGCGTTGCTGCAGGCAGAGGCCATTCTGGTCGAAATATGCTTTTCACAGAAAGAGCCATCTCCGCACGGCACCCTGCTGTCATTGATCGATCAGAGCGGGCTGAGTTTGTCGTTCCGCGATATGGGAACCTATTGGGTTGCCAGGGTCGGAACCGCCCGGGTCGATTTCGCAAGCAAGCTGAACACGCGGCGGACGGTCTGCTTTGTATTGACGGCGTCCGGCCATCTGCTGACCTGTCATGACGATGGCCTGATCGAAGAGGCCGCAGCCTTCGATGCAATGCCGCTGTTGCAGATTCAACAGATTCACGCCGGTACCAAGGCCGCCGTGACACTTCATGATCTGACGCTTCAGGTTCTGAACGAAACCGAGATCGGTGCACTGCGCGACTGGCTTTCGTCCCGCCGGGGCGGTGCAGACGAAGCGGTGAGCGGATCACCGTTGCTGATTCATTTCAATGGCCAATCCTTGGCCCTTGGTCCCGATGTCCCGGCTGTCGACAAGCTTGCGCTGGCTGACATCGCCCGTCTGAATGTGCAAATGCTGAGCGGAATCCACACCGGGCCCGAGCGTCGCATCATTGAGCTGCAGGGCTTGCAGAAGCGCAGCGGTCCTGTTGCGCTGTCTGAGGCCGAGTTCACGCGTGTCAGGATATCCAAGCCGGTTCCGCCGGCCCTGCCAATGGCGCAGGCCCTGGTTGGACACGGGGATGAGGCAGAGGACGTTCAGCGTTTCGCGCCGATCAGCATTTCCGGAAATCCTGTCGCCGGTCAGTCGATCGCGCTGTTGGAGGACCCCGACGGGTTGGTCCGTCACAACATGGACATGATCATCGACGGCACGCACCTTGCGTATCTGCGGGAGGGGAGCGCGCCAGAGACGGTCGTCAATTTCTGGATCCAGGGAGAAGCCGACCGCCAGGCCGCGCCTGGTGTGTATCTGAACGCCTTGCAGGCGCACTGGAACCGCATCCGGGCCCGGCTGGACGATCTTTACCCCGCCGCGCGCAAGATGATCCTGTTGATGCAGACCGCGGGGTCGGACCAGTCGCATCACGGCAGCGACACGAACCATGCCGCCGCCGATCAACTGGCCTTCGTGGCCGGGCGCGACGATGCCGTGATGGTGGGGCCCATCTATCCCTCGGCCCTGTCCGACCGCGTGCACCCGGACCTGCATCATTCCCGCATCATGGGAGAGCTGGCGGCATGGGCCCTGCGAGAAACCATGGCAGGGCGCGGCTGGACGATCCCGCGCCCGACCGCACGGCGTCAGGGCGACCGGATCACGTTGCGCTTTGCCCTGCGCCCGGACGAAGCCCTGCGGGCCATCAGGCCTCGCCCTATGGCGGCCGGGGCATCGACGCGTTTCTGGGCGTCGAGGTCACCGGCGGCGGCACGATCACCGCGCTGGCCCTTGACGGCCATGATCTGCACCTGACCATCGACGGGCCGGTTACCGGCGTACGCTACGCGATGCAGCGCCAGAACATGCGGGTCGAGGGGAATGCCCATCCGGCCCGCCGCGGCCTGTTGCGCACGACGCTGTCGCGCCCGGCCGTTCACCTGCCGGGGACGATGCTGCACCGCTGGCTGCCAGGCTTCGAGATCGACGTCTAGACAGGCCGGCCTTGCGGGTCGGATCAGCTGTCTGAAATGTCATGAAAAGTCTAATGGTGGAGCCAAGGGGAATCGAACCCCTGACCTCTTGAATGCCATTCAAGCGCTCTACCAACTGAGCTATGGCCCCACCGTGAGGTCCGCGAAGCGCGTCTGCGCCGCCGCGTGTGGGGTCTATAGGAGGGGGCGCGGCGGGGTGCAAGCGGAAAATCGGCGGTGCCGTGCAGTTTCCGGAAATTCCCCCGGCTGGCCTGCGCGGCGCTCCGCATTGGTGCGCCGCAACGAAGAAGGCCGCGCCATTTCGGGCGCGGCCTTGGGTCTTATTCCTCTTCGTCGCCCGCGACATCGGCGATGTCGTCCAGCGACACGTCGCCGTCGTCGTCGTCCTCTTCCAGCAGGTCGTCGTCGATCTCGCCCGCGTCGTCGGCGATATCCTCTTCGTCGTCGACCAGTTCGTCGTCATCGTTCGCCGCGGCCGTCTTCTCGGTCACCAGCGTCTTGCCACGACCGTCGGTCAGGCTGGTCACCGTGAACGTGTTCCCGCAGGCCGGGCAGGTCATCGGATCTGCCTTCAGGTCGTAAAAGCGGGTGGCGCAATGCGGGCACAGGCGTTTGGTGCCCCATTCCTCTTTGGGCATGGTATTCTCCTTCAGCCGCGATTAGGGGAAATCGGGTGATCCCCTGCCACAGAGGCCAAGGGGTGTCAAAGGCTTTATCTGGCAGGCCAAGGCGGGCATGGCAAGCGGCGATCAGCAGATCATCATCGAAGAGGGGCTGGCGGTGCGTCTGCGGCGGTCGCCGCGCGCACGGCGGATGACCCTGCGCGTGCCCCGCGACGGGTCGGGCGCGGTGCTGACCCTGCCCGTGGGGGTACCCCTGGCCGAGGGGCAGGATTTCGCGCGGTCGCGCCGCGACTGGCTGCGCGCGGCGGTGGGCCGGCTGCCCCTGCGACAGGCGGCGGTGCCCGGCGCGGCCCTGCCGGTCGAGGGGCGGGCGCTGATCCTGACACCGGCGCCGGTGCGGCGCGCCCAGGTTCAGGACGACCGCCTGCTGATCCCCGAAGGACGCCCGGCGGGCGCCGTTGCGGCCGCCTGGCTGAAGCATCTGGCGATGCTGCGCCTGCGGGTGGCCTGCGACCGGTTCGCGGAGGCACTGGGGCGCCCCTATGCCGCCATCGCCCTGCGCGACACGCGGTCCCGGTGGGGCAGCTGCACCCATGACGGGCGGCTGATGTTCTCGTGGCGCCTGGCGATGGCGCCGCCGGCCGTGCTGGACTATGTCGCGGCGCATGAGGTCGCGCATCTGGCGCATATGGATCATTCGACCCGGTTCTGGGCCCAGGTCGAGGCGCTGATGCCCGGTCACGCCCCGCATCGGGCGTGGCTGCGCGCGCAGGGGGGCGATCTGATGCTGTGGCGGTTCCGCGATTGACGCAGCCCGGATTTGTGATCACATCATGGCCATGAGCCCGACCGACCCCACCGCCCATGAACGCCTGTATCGCAGCCTGCGCAGCCAGATCATGCTGGGGGAACTGCCGCCGGGCAAGGCGCTGACGCTGCGCGGCATCGCGCGCGATCACAACCTGTCGATGACCCCCGCGCGCGAGGCCGTGCGCCGCCTGGTCGCCGAAGGCGCGCTGACGCTGTCGGGATCGGGACGCGTGGCCACACCGGCCCTGTCCGACGACCGGATCGAGGAACTGGCCGCCCTGCGCGCGCTGATCGAGCCCGAACTGGCGGCCCGCGCCCTGCCACGGGCGCATTTCGCGCTGATCGACCGTCTGGCGGTGATGAACGGGCGGATCGCGGATGCCGTCGAGCGCCACGATGCCGTGGGTTATATCCGCTGCAACCTGGATTTTCACCGCATGCTGTATCTGCGGGCGCAGGCTCCTGCGATGCTGGCCATGCTGGAGACGATCTGGTTGCAGCTGGGACCGACGATGCGCGCGCTTTACGGTCGTGTGCGGCGCAACGAACCGCCGCGCCATCACCGCATGATCCTGGCCGCGCTGCGCGCCGGCGACGAGCCCGCGCTGCGCCTGGCGGTGCGGGCCGACGTGACGCATGGCCTGCGGCACCTGACCTCGACCGAGGGCGCCTGACGGCAATGTGACTTTGCCCGCGCGCCCCGCCGGGCATCATGGCATCCCGACCATAGGAGATGCCCGATGATCGACCGCCGTCAGCTGTTGCGAAGCCTGGCCATCGCCGCGCCGTCCGTGCTGGGCATCGGGGCGGTGGGGCAGGCGCTGGCCCAGGATGCCCGTGCCGCCCGGCTGATCGCCGCAAACGTCTGCCAGGTGACTCCGGCGACGACGCAGGGGCCGTTCTACTTCGATCCGCGCCTGATGCGCAGCGATATCCGTGACGGGCGCGCGGGCTATCCGCTGGCGCTGCGGTTGCAGGTGGTGGATGCGGCCTGCCGGCCCATCCAGGGCGCGCGGGTGGATGTCTGGCATTGCGACGCGCAGGGCAACTACAGCGGCTATCCCGGCCAGCAGCAGGGCGACCTGAGCGGAGAGACCTTCCTGCGCGGCGCGCAGGTGACCAACCAGGCCGGTCGGGCGGCGTTCCGCACCATTTGGCCCGGATGGTATCAGGGCCGCACGGCGCATGTGCATTTCAAGGTGCTGCTGGGGGAACGCGACCTGCTGACCGGTCAGATCTTCTTTCCCGACCGCTTCAGCCGTGCGGTCTTCGACCAGCTGCCCGATTACGCCCGCGACAGCACGCGGGGGCGGATTTTCAACGATCAGGACGGCATCGCGCGCCGCGCGGGGCAGGGCGCCTATGCCGAGGTCACGCAGGTCGAGGGCGGGTTCGAGGCCGCGATGGTCATCGGGCTGGCCGATGACCGCGGGGCGCTGTTGTCGCGGTCCTAGCCCTGCACGCCCGTCGGCGGCAGGCCCAGATTGCCGAACTGGACGTTGGGCAGGGCCGAGGGGATGACGCGGGTGTATTTCGTCCCCTCGATCGCCGCACCGGCGATCAGGCCCGACTGGCCGAAGATCATCGCCACGACCGGGAACTGGGCGCTGAACGTATCGGCACCCACCGCCATGCCGCCCGACGGCAGCGCGTAATAGGCGCCGGCGCCTGCGGTCCAGCCCGGTGCAGCACGGAACGCGGTCAGCGCCTGTTCGTCCTGGAAGATCAGCACATGCGCGTATTGCTGCGCGCCCGCCTGAAGCCCGACGGTGGCGCGGGTGGCCGAGTAATAGTCGACGGTCTGCCCGCCGATCCGCAGCGCGCCCTGGCCATAGGCGCCGCCAAAGCCAAGCGCGGCCTCGGTCATCAGGGGCATGTACAGCACGCCGCGGGCGTTCTGCAGCAGGGGTTGGGATGCGGGATAGGTGGTCACCAGATACTGGTGCGTCTGGTCGACGCGCGCATCCAGCTGGGCGGCCGCGTCGCTGCCGACCGCGTTGCTGCAGCCGGCAGCCAGCAGGGCCGCGCCCCCGGTCAGCAGCAGGTTGCGACGGGACAGGTGGATCGGGTGGGTCATGTGTCGCCTCGTGTCGGGGTGCGGGGCTCGTCTCGGCCCGTTGGCGCGCAAGATACGCCAGCCACCGGCGTCATGCCAGCATTTCGGCCACCGTCGGCGCAAAGTAGCTAAGCACCCCGTCGCAGCCCGCGCGGCGGAAGCCCAGCAGGCTTTCCACCATCGCGTCGCGCGACAGCCAGCCGTTGCGGATCGCCCCCTCGATCATCGCGTATTCGCCGCTGACCTGATAGGCGAAGGTGGGCGCGCCGAATTCGTCCTTCACGGCCCGGCAGATGTCCAGATAGGGCATGCCGGGTTTCACCATGACCATGTCCGCGCCCTCGGCCAGGTCGCGCGCGACGCAGCGGATCGCCTCGCCGCGGTTGGCGGGGTTGATCTGATAGGTCTTCTTGTCGCCCACCAGCCGGCCCGACGCACCCACCGCGTCGCGGAAGGGCCCGTAGAACGCGCTGGCGAATTTCGCCGCATAGGACAGGATCGCGACGTTCTTGTGGTCATGGCGTTCCAGGGCGGTGCGCAGGGCGGCGATGCGCCCGTCCATCATGTCGCTTGGCCCCAGGATGTCCGCGCCGCAATCGGCCTGGACCAGCGCCATGCGCACCAGCGCCTCGATGGTCTCGTCGTTCAGGATCTCTCCGTCCCGGACCAGCCCGTCATGGCCGTTGGCGTTATAGGGGTCCAGCGCGATGTCGGTCATCACGACCAGGTCGGGGACCTCCTCCTTGACCGCGCGGATGGCCAGGTTGCCGATATTGTCGGGATCCCATGCGCGGGCGCAGTCGTCGGTGCGGCTGGCCTGGTCGGAATGGGGAAAGATGCAGATCGCGGGGATGTTCAGCCGCGCCGCCCGTTCCGCCGCCCGGCGCGCGCCGTCCAGGGTCAGGCGTTCGACCCCGGGCATCGAGGCGATCTCGCCCTCGGCGCCGGCGACCTCGGTCACGAAGATCGGCCAGATCAGGTTGGCGGGGGTCAGGTTCCGTTCCGACACCATCGCGCGGATGTTGGCGTTGCGGCGCAACCGGCGCAGGCGGCCGGCGGGGAAGGGGGCGATGATGGGACTGGCCATGGGGGCCTCCTGTCTGGGGTGGGGCAACCGTGCCGCTTTTCCTTGGTTGAAACCCGTTCTAAGGTCGCGCGCAGACAAGGACAAGGAACTGCCCGTGCCGCAATTCGACAACCTGATCGGGCTTCTGGGCAGCCGGTCCTTTTCGACGATCTGGTTCTGGCTTGTGCTGATCGGCATGTGGTCGGTCGCCGGCCGCAGTGTGCTGGGCATCCCGACCGAGGTCCTGGCCCGCGCCCGGGCGTCGCTGGCGGGCGACGATGCGCAGGGACCGGCGGTCATCACGCTGCTGGACTGGCTGTCGCTGATCCTGCCCCGCTGGCAGCTGCGCCCGCGCGAGGGGGCGGCCTTTCTGGGCGTCACCAGCTTCCTGATGACCTCGCTGGCGGTGCTGGGGTTCGTCTTCTGGCTGGAGATGGCGCAGGCGCTGACGCTGCTCCTGCTGCCGTTCTGGGTGCTGTTCTGGATGCGGGTGCGCCTGGCACGGCGTCTGGTGCCGCTGGTCCATGCCGCGCAGGAGGGGCGCGCCCCCGTGTCGCAGGCGGCGGGCGATGCGGCCCGCGCGATGGTCTGGCACAAGCGCTTCGTGACGATCCTGTCGATGATCGCGGTCGCGGTGACGGCGTTGTGGGGGGCATTGTGGACGGTCCTGCATCCCGTGGGCTTCTGACCGGCTTGACTTCCCCGCGCAGCCGCTTAGGTCAGCATCCATGTCCGACAAGCTGATCCTGTCCGGTGCGCCCGAAGGCTATGACGCCGCGCTGATCGCGCGCGAGGCGGCGCGACCCGAGAACCGTGGCGCGCCCGTGATCCACGTGGCCCGCGACGACCGCCGCATGGAGGCGATGCGCCAGGCGCTGGCCTTCATGGCACCGCATCTGCCGGTGCTGGATTTTCCGGCCTGGGACACGACGCCCTATGACCGCATCTCTCCGGCACCCGAGGTTCAGGCCGCGCGCATGGCGACGCTGGCGGGGCTGGCGCAGGGGCGCATCAAGGGACCGTTCGTCCTGCTGACCACGCTGAACGCCGTGCTGCAGCGGGTACCGGCCCGCGATCTGGTCCGCGGCACCGCCTTCATCGCACGCGTGGGCGATCGCATCGACGAGGCCGCCCTGCGCGAGTTCCTGGTGCGCATGGGGTTCGCGCAGACCGCGACCGTGACCGACCCGGGCGATTACGCGATCCGCGGCGGCATCATCGACATCTATCCTCCAGGCACCACCGGGCCGATCCGCATGGACCTGTTCGGCGACGTGCTGGACGGCGCGCGGCGGTTCGATCCCGACACGCAGCGCACCACCGAAAAGCTGGACCGGATCGAGCTGGCGCCGATGTCCGAGGTCATCCTGGACGAACCCTCGATCACCCGGTTCCGGCAAAGCTATCGCACCGAATACGGCGGCGGGACCAGCGATCCGCTGTACGAAAGCGTCAGCGCGGGCCGCAAGACGGCCGGCATGGAACATTGGCTGCCGTGGTTTCACGTCCGGATGGAGAGCCTGTTCGACTATGCCCCCGGCGCGTCGGTGGTGCTGGACGATCACATCGGCCAGGTGATCGACGCCCGCCGCACGATGATCCGCGAACAGTTCGAGGCGCGTCGCGCCGCGATGGCTGCCAAGGGGCGGGCCGACACGGTCTATAAGCCCGTGCCACCCGACGCGATGTTTCCGACAGATGCCGAATGGGACGCCTGGCTGGCCCCGCACCGGGTGCTGCGCCTGTCGGTCCTGCAGCAGCCGCCCGGGCCGGGCGTGCTGGACGCGGGCGGCCGGCAGGGGCGCAACTTTGCCCCCGAACGCCAGGCCGAGCAGATCAACCTGTTCAGCGCGCTTGCCGATCACGTCAAGGCGCTGGCGCGCACCCACCGCGTCATCATCGCCAGCTTTTCCGATGGCGCACGCGAACGCCTGTCTGGTCTTCTGACGGACGAGGGGCTGGCCGGGGCCAAGCCCATCGCGGACATCCGCGACCTGCCGGACCAGCCGGGCAGCATCGGCCTGACCGTCTGGCCCTTGGACGAGGGTTTCGTGGCCGACGGCAGCGCCTTGGGGCGGCTGGCGGTGATCTCGGAACAGGATGTGCTGGGCGACCGGCTGATCCGTGGCGCCAAGAAACGGCGCAAGGCCGACAACTTCCTGAAGGACACCCAGACCCTGTCGCCGGGCGATCTGGTCGTGCATGTGGAACACGGCATCGGCCGATACACCGGCATCGAGACGATCATGGCGATGAAGGTGCCGCATGACTGCGTGGCGCTGGAATATGCAGGCGGCGACCGGCTGTTCGTGCCCGTCGAGAACATCGAGCTGCTGTCGCGGTACGGCCACGAGGAGGGCCTGCTGGACCGGCTTGGCGGCGGAGCCTGGCAGGCCCGCAAGGCCAAGCTGAAGGAAACGCATCAAGCTGATCGCCGACAAGCTGATGCGCGTCGCCGCCGAACGCCTGCTGCGTCCCGCCCCGGTGCTGGAACCCGACGACCACGACTGGCAGGCCTTTGCCGCGCGCTTCCCCTATAGCGAGACCGACGACCAGCTGTCCGCCATCGAGGACGTGGCCGGCGATCTGGCCATCGGCCGCCCGATGGACCGCCTGATCGTGGGCGACGTGGGGTTCGGCAAGACCGAGGTCGCCATGCGCGCGGCCTTCATCGCGGCCAGCCAGGGGATGCAGGTCGCCGTCGTGGCCCCCACGACCCTGCTGGCCCGCCAGCACTACCGCAGCTTCGTCGAAAGGTTTCGCGGCACCGCCATCACCGTCCGCCCGCTGTCGCGCTTTGTTAGCGCCAAGGACGCGTCGGCCACCCGCACCGGCCTGTCTGACGGCAGCGTGGACATCGTCGTGGGCACTCATGCAGTGCTGGCCAAAGGCGTGCGGTTCAAGAACCTGGGCCTGCTCATCATCGACGAGGAGCAGCATTTCGGCGTCGGCCACAAGGAGCGGCTCAAGGAGCTGCGCAGCGACATCCATGTGCTGACCCTGACCGCGACGCCCATTCCGCGCACGCTGCAGCTGTCGTTGACGGGGGTGCGCGACCTGTCGGTGATCGGCACGCCGCCGGTCGACCGCCTGGCGATCCGCACCTATGTCAGCGAATTCGACACCGTCACCATCCGCGAGGCGCTGCTGCGCGAGAAGTATCGCGGCGGGCAGTCGTTCTTTGTCGTGCCCCGCCTGACCGACCTGCCCGAGATCGAGCATTGGCTGACCGAGAACATGCCCGAGCTGTCCTATATTGTGGCGCATGGCCAGCTGGCGGCGGGCGACCTGGACAGCCGCATGAACGCCTTCTACGACGGCAGCCACGATGTGCTGCTGGCGACGACCATCGTCGAATCGGGGCTGGACATCCCAACCGCGAACACGATGATCGTCTGGCGCGCCGACATGTTCGGCCTGTCGCAGCTGTACCAGATCCGCGGTCGCGTGGGTCGTTCCAAGGCGCGGGCCTATGCGTACCTGACCACCAAGCCGCGTGCGCCGCTGACGCCGCAGGCGATGCGGCGGCTGAAGTTCCTGGGCAACATCGACGGCTTGGGCGCAGGCTTCAACCTGGCATCCCAGGACCTTGACCTGCGCGGTGCCGGCAACCTTCTGGGAGAGGAGCAGTCGGGCCACATCAAGGAGGTCGGGTTCGAGCTGTACCAGGCCATGCTGGAGGAGACGATCGCCAAGCTGAAATCCGGAGAGCTGGAGGGCACGCCCGAGGATGAATGGGCGCCGCAGCTGAACCTGGGCGTGCCGGTGACCATTCCCGACAGCTATATCCCCGATCTGGACGTGCGGCTGGGTCTGTACCGACGTCTGGCCGACCTGACGACCAAGGTCGAACTGGAGGGCTTTGCGGCGGAACTGATCGACCGCTTCGGCCCGCTGCCGCGCGAGGTCAACACCCTGCTGCTGGTGATCCGCATCAAGGCGATGGCGAAGCGCGCCAATATCGCCAAGCTGGACGTGGGCCCCAAGGGCATCACGGTCCAGTTCCATCAGGACAAGTTCCCCAACCCCGCCGGGCTGGTCGATTTCCTGTCCGACGAACGCGGCACCGCCAAGGTCACCGACAACAAGGTCGTGCTGAAGCGCGACTTTGCCACCGACGGCGAACGCATCAAGGGCGCCTTCGCCGTGGCACGCGATCTGGCGGCCAAGATCAAGGAAGGCCGCGCCGCCGCGAAAAAGGCCGCCACGTGACGGGCGGGCAGATCCGGTTCGACACCGGGCCCCTGGGCGACGGCACGCTGTTCCGCGCCCCGAAGGCGATCATCCGGGCGGACAGCGCGGCGGGCGTGGGCCCGGCCCTGGCCGCGATGCAGGCGGCGACCGAGCGGGGTTGCTGGCTGGCGGGGTATCTGTCCTATGAACTGGGGCACGCGCTGATCCCGCGGCTGGCCGGGCTGATGCCTGCGGACCGGCAGATGCCGCTGATCCTGATGGGGGTCTTTGACGGCCCGCACCCGGCGGATCCCCTGCCGTCGACTGACGGCGTCGCCATCGGCGCGGTGCGCCCCCTGTGGGATCGCGCGCGCTATGACGCGGCCATCGCGGCCGTGCACGGGCTGATCGAATCGGGCGACACCTATCAGATCAACCTGACATTCCCGCTGCAGGCCGAGGTCGAGGGAGATTCCCTGGCGATCTATGCCGCGCTGGCCGCCCGACAGCCGGTGGGCGAGGGGGCCTTTGTCGATCTGGGAGGGCCGGTCGTCCTGTCGCGCTCGCCCGAGCTGTTCTTTGCAGTCGATGCTGACAGGCGCATCACCACCCGCCCGATGAAGGGCACGGCCGCACGCGGCGACACCCCGGCAAATGACGCGCAGGCCGCGCAGGCGCTGCATGGATCGGCCAAGAACCGGGCCGAGAACCTGATGATCGTCGACCTGTTGCGCAACGACATCAGCCGCATCTGCCTGCCCGGCACCGTTCGCGTCCCGCAGCTGTTCCATGTCGAGACCTATGCCACCGTGCATCAGATGGTCTCGACAGTGCAGGGTCAGCTGGCCCCCGACGCGGGGCTGGCACAGATCCTGGCGGCGCTGTTTCCTTGCGGGTCGATCACCGGAGCGCCCAAGGTCCGGTCGATGCAGATCATTGCCGAACTGGAGGGCGCCGCGCGCGAGGTCTATTGCGGGGCCATTGGATGGGTCGATCCGGCGGGGCCGATGCGGTTCAACGTGGCGATCCGGTCGCCTTGGGTGGAAACGCCAGGGCGGTTGCGCCTGAATGTCGGCGGCGGCATCGTGCATGACAGCCAAGCCGGTTCCGAATGGGAGGAAGCACTGTGCAAGGCCGCATTCCTGGGCCGATCCCCGACGGCCTGACCGTCTTCGAGACCATGCGCGCCGAGGCAGACGGCCGTATCCCCCTGTGGCCGCGCCATCTGGCACGTCTGCGCCGCGGCTGCGCGACGACCGGGATCGCGCTGGACGAAGACAGCGTCACGGCGGCGTTGGCGGGGCTGCCGCGTGGTGCGGCTCTTCGGGCGCGGCTGTCGGTGGATCAGGGGGGGCAGGTCGCCCTGACCCATGCACCGCTGCCGCCGAACCCGGCGGTCTGGCGGGTGGTCCTGTCGGACATGCGCCTTGAGGCGAGCGACCCATGGTTGCGGATCAAGACATCGCATCGACCGATCTATGACGCCGCCCGCGCGGCGCTGCCCCCCGGCATCGACGAGGGGTTGCTGAGGAACGCCGACGGGGAGCCGTGCGAGGGCACGATCACCAACATCTTCCTGCGCCGCGATGGTCGCCTGCTGACGCCGCCGTCGCGAAGCGGGTTGCTGCCGGGCGTCCTGCGCGAGACGCTGCTGGCCGATGGTCGGGCACAGGAGGCCGTGCTGACGGTGGCGGATCTGCAGCAGGGCCAGCTTTACTGCGGCAATGCCTTGCGCGGCTTGATCCCGGCACGGCTGATTACACCTTGATCGGGAGCGGGGCGGACCCCCATTGAGGGGGCCCGCCCCGCGCGGGGGGCGTCGCCCCCGCATCCCTTGTCGCGATCGTCGGTTCTGGTTCATGGGCCGCGGCGTTCAGGAACGCCGGCCCATGACGAAAAAGGCCCCGCCGTGGTGGCGGGGCCTTTCGCGCTTATTCAGCAGTCAGCAAGGGTGTCTTGGACTTGCCGATCCGTGGGGCATCGGGGCCGGTGATGTCGAAGGCCGGCTTGTCGTCCTCGATCTTGACGCGCACCACGCCGCCCTTGGTCAGGCGGCCGAACAGCAGTTCCTCGGCCAGGGGCTTCTTGATGCTTTCCTGAATCACGCGGCCCAGGGGGCGGGCGCCCATGCGGTCGTCGTATCCCTTTTCGGCCAGCCAGTTTGCAGCCTCGGGTGTCAGTTCGATATGGACGTTGCGGTCCATCAGCTGCGCTTCCAGTTGCAGGACGAACTTCTCTACGACGTGGACCACGACGTCGCGCGACAGCGGCGCGAAGGAGATGATCGCATCCAGACGGTTGCGGAACTCGGGCGTGAAGGTTCGCTCGATCGCGGCCGTATCCTCGCCCTCGCGCCGGTCGCGTCCAAAGCCGATCGCGGCCTTGGCCTGATCCGCGGCGCCCGCATTCGAGGTCATGATCAGGATCACGTTGCGGAAATCGACGGTCCGCCCGTTATGGTCGGTCAGGCGACCCGCATCCATGATCTGCAGCAGGATGTTGAATACATCCGGATGCGCCTTCTCGATCTCGTCCAGCAGCAGCACGCAATGCGGGTGCTGATCCACGCCGTCGGTCAGCAGGCCGCCCTGGTCAAAGCCGACATAGCCTGGAGGCGCGCCAATCAGGCGGCTGACGGCATGCTTCTCCATATACTCCGACATGTCGAAGCGGATCAGTTCGACCCCCAGGCTGGAGGCGAGCTGCTTGGCCACCTCGGTCTTGCCGACGCCGGTCGGGCCCGCGAACAGGTAGTTGCCGATGGGCTTCTCCGGCTCGCGCAGGCCCGCACGGGCCAGCTTGATGGCGCTGGACAGCATCTCGATGGCATTGTCCTGACCAAACACGACGCGCTTCAGACCGGCATCCAGATCGCGCAGGACCTCGGCGTCGTTCTTGCTGACGTTCTTGGGCGGGATGCGTGCGATCTTGGCCACGACGGCCTCGATCTCCTTGGGGCTGATCGTCTTGCGGCGCTTGCTCTCGCTGACCAGATGCTGGGCGGCACCGGCCTCGTCGATGACGTCGATGGCGCTGTCCGGCAGCTTGCGGTCGTTGATGTAGCGCGCGGCCAGCTCCACCGCCGACTTGATCGCGTCATTGGTATAGCGCAGGTCGTGATGCGCCTCGAAATGCGGCTTCAGGCCCATCAGGATCTTGATGGTGTCCGGCACCGAAGGCTCGTTCACGTCGATCTTCTGGAACCGGCGGCTCAGCGCGCGGTCCTTCTCGAAGTGCTGGCGATATTCCTTGTAGGTCGTCGAGCCCATGCAGCGCAGCTTGCCGCCCGCCAACGCGGGTTTCAGCAGGTTCGACGCATCCATCGCCCCGCCCGAGGTCGCGCCCGCACCGATGACGGTGTGGATCTCGTCGATGAACAGGATCGCGTCGGGATGCGCCTCCAGTTCCTTGACGACGGCCTTCAGCCGCTCCTCGAAGTCGCCGCGATAGCGTGTGCCGGCCAGCAACGCGCCCATGTCCAGCGAGAAGATCGTCGCACCGGCCAGGACCTCGGGGGTCTCGCCGCGGGTGATCTTCAGCGCCAGGCCCTCGGCGATGGCGGTCTTGCCCACGCCCGGATCACCCACCAGAAGCGGGTTGTTCTTGCGCCGGCGGCACAGGACCTGAATGGCCCGCTCGACCTCGGATTCGCGTCCGATCAACGGGTCAACGTCGCCCTTCTTGGACTTGACGTTCAGATCGACGCAGTACTTGCCAAGCGCGGTCTCGTCCTTGGGGTCGGGGGCGGCCTCGGCCTTACTCTGCTCGACCGGCTCCTCCGATCCGACCACCTTGCGGGGCTCGTTGAAGGACGGGTTCTTGGCCACGCCATGGGCGATGAAGTTGACCGCGTCGTAACGGGTCATGTCCATCTCCTGCAGGAAGAAGGCCGCATTCGATTCGCGCTCGGCAAAGATCGCGACCAGCACGTTCGCGCCGGTGACCTCCTGCCGGCCCGAGCTTTGCACGTGGATCGCCGCGCGCTGGATGACGCGCTGGAACGCGGCCGTGGGCACGGCCTCTGAACCTTCGACGTCGGTGATCAGGGTCGACAGGTCATCCTCGATGAAATCGACCAGCGTCTTGCGCAGATCCTCAAGGTCCACGTTGCAGGCGCGCATGACCTTGACCGCATCGGGTTCCTCGGTCAGCGCCAGCAACAGGTGTTCCAGCGTCGCAAGCTCGTGTCGATGTTCGTTCGCCAGCGCAAGCGCCTGGTGAATGGCCTGTTCCAGGGAGGTCGAGAAACTTGGCACGGTCGTCTCCTGTCAGTCGGCTGGCGGTATGGGCTGTTCGCGGCCCACCTGCCCAGACTGTCACGGTAGGGTTAAGATTTGGTGGATTTCGTTCGGCTTCAAGTGATTTTTCAGACAGGTGCCACGATTTTCCCACGCTTGAGGCAGATGTGATGTCGCAAAGCCCGCATTTCAAGCGCGGGGCCGGCACGCCCCCGCGCGCCGATGCCGCAGGCCTCAGAAATCGTCCTTCATCCGGCGCAGGCGGGCAAAGACCTGCGCGTCGTCCGCCCCCGCCATCCCAAGCGCCGGTGCCAGCGCGGCGGGGCGCAGGAAGGGGTTCGTGGCGCGCTCCATCTCCAGCGTGGCGGGGGCACAAGGGATGCGCGCTTCGGCGATGGCCGACAGGCGGTCCTGCAGCGCCGCGTTGTCGGGATCGACCGACAGGGCAAAGGCGCCGTTGCCCGTGCAATAGTCGTGCCCCGAACAGATCAGCGTGTCGCCGGGCAGGGCGTTCAGCCGCGACAGGCTGTCCCACATCATCGCAGGGTCGCCCTCGAACAGGCGACCGCAGCCCAGGGCCATCAGGCTGTCGGCGGTGAAGGCCATCGCACTGTCCGGAAAATGAAACGCCACGTGGCCCACGGTATGGCCCGACACGTCGATCACGTGGACGGGTTCGCCCAGAACCTCCAGCGGCTCTCCGGGCGCGACGCTGACGTCCAGCGGCGGCAGGCGATGCGCATCGGCGGCGGCCCCGATGACCCGCGCACCGGTGGCGGCGACGATCTCCGGCACGGCCTGGATGTGGTCGTCGTGGTGATGGGTCAGCAGGATCGCGTCCAGCCCCCAGCCCCGCGCCTCCAGCTCGGTCAGGACCGGCATGGCCTCGGGCGCGTCGATCAGCACGGTGCCCGCGTCGGAATGCAGCAGATAGGCGTAGTTGTCCTTGAGACAGCGCAGCGTGACCAGTTCCAGCGGCATTGGCAAATCCTTGACCATGTGTTCACCTGAGCCTGTCAAAACCGGGACCCGCGCGCAATGCACCACGACATCGACCAGCTGCGACGGTTCTACTACCAGCGGGCGCTGGGGCGCGTGGTCCAGCGGATCCTGCGCGACCGGCTGACCGCGCGGTGGGACCCTGCGCGCAGCAGCGGCATGACCGTGGCGGGGTTCGGGTTCGCGGCGCCTATGCTGCGGCCCTATCTGCCGACCGCGCGGCGGGTGACCGCGCTGATGCCCGGCCCGCAGGGGGTGATGGGCTGGCCCGCGGGCATGCCCAACCATGCCGTCCTGTGCGACGAGACCGCATGGCCCATCCAGACCGGCAGCCTGGACCGGTTGGTCATGCTGCACGGGCTGGAGACCAGCGAGCATCCCCGCGAACTGCTGACCGAGGCATGGCGCTGCCTTGGGCCCGGCGGGCGGATGATGCTGATGGTGCCGAACCGGGCGGGCCTGTGGGCCGCGTCGGACCGCACGCCCTTCGGCTTTGGGCGGTCCTACACCACCGGTCAGATCGAGGCGCAGATGCGCCGCGCGGGGTTCCAGCCCGATTGGCACGGCAGCGCCATCTACATCCCGCCCTCGGACCGGCGATTCTGGCTGCGCAGCGCCCAGTTCTGGGAACGCACCGGCGCGCGGATCAGCCGGGTGCTGATCGCCGGCGTCATCATGGTCGAACTGTCCAAGCACGCCCGCGCGCCGGTCGGCCCCGGGGTGCGAATCCATGTGCCCAGTCCGCTGGAGATCCTGGACGGGGTGGCCCGTCCGCGTCCGCAAGCCGCCCCGACGGCCCGCGAAATCGACTGAAACCGGCCCCTGATGCGACATCCTGCCGCACGGTGCGCGGGCTCGGGATGCGGGGTGTTAGCGCTGTCCCCGTGGGGTTTCGCCGATCCTGCGCCGTTTGTCGCAAAGGCCCGCGTTTCAGGGCCCTGGACGGTTGCCGGGCGTCAAATCACCTGCTAGAGACGCCCCAGATTTGCGCGCGACCTTCCATCAGCCGCGCGACCGCGACCCGCACCCCGCGACAGACCAGGCAGCAGCCCGGCCCGCCAGCGGGGTTTGCGCAAACCGTAAAGGATGACCGTGGCCAACTCTGTTTCCATCTCCCAGAGCATCGCCGGACGCTATGCGCAGGCCGTCTTCGAGATCGCAAAGGAAAGCGGGGGCATGGACGCCCTGGCCACCCAGACCGACGATCTGAACGCCGCCCTGCACGACAGCGCCGAGCTGCGCGACCTGATCGCCAGCCCGATCTATTCCCGCGACCAGCAGGCGGCCGCGATCGGCGCGCTGTCGACCCGCATGGGCCTGTCGCCGGTGCTGGCCAACACGCTGCAGCTGATGGCGAAGAATCGCCGCCTGTTCGTGCTGCCGCAGCTGACCGCCCGCCTGGCGGAGCTGATCGCCACGGAGCGGGGCGAGGTCACCGCCGACGTCACCAGCGCCATCGCGCTGACCGATGCGCAGATGGACCGCCTGAAACAGACCCTGGCCGAGAAATCCGGCAAGACGGTCAAGCTGAACACGCGCGTCGATGAGACCCTCATCGGCGGCATGATTGTCAAGTTGGGCTCGCAGATGATCGACAGTTCGGTCCGCTCGAAGCTCGCTTCCCTGCAGAATGTCATGAAAGAGGTCGGATAATGGGAATCCAGGCTGCCGAAATTTCGGCGATCCTCAAGGAGCAGATCAAGAACTTCGGCCAGGACGCCGAAGTTGCCGAAGTTGGTCAGGTCCTGTCCGTCGGTGACGGCATCGCGCGCGTCTATGGTCTGGACAAGGTCCAAGCCGGCGAGATGGTCGAGTTCCCCGGCGGAATCCGCGGCATGGTGCTGAACCTCGAGACCGACAACGTCGGTATCGTGATCTTCGGCGACGACCGCTCGATCAAGGAAGGCGACACCGTCAAGCGCACGCGCTCGATCGTGGACGTTCCGGTCGGCAAGGCCCTGCTGGGTCGCGTCGTGGACGGCCTTGGCAACCCGATCGACGGCAAGGGCCCGATCGAGACGACCGAGCGCCGCATCGCCGACATGAAGGCCCCCGGCATCATGCCGCGCAAGTCGGTGCACGAGCCGATGGCGACCGGCCTGAAGTCGGTCGACGCCATGATCCCCGTCGGCCGCGGCCAGCGCGAGCTGATCATCGGCGACCGTCAGACCGGCAAGACCGCGATCGCGCTGGACACGATCCTGAACCAGATGAGCTACAACGGCCGCGAGGCCGAGGGCATGAAGACCCTGCACTGCATCTATGTCGCCGTCGGCCAGAAGCGCTCGACCGTGGCCCAGCTGGTCAAGAAGCTGGAAGAGACCGGCGCCATGGCCTACACCACCGTGGTGGCCGCGACCGCGTCCGACCCGGCGCCGATGCAGTTCCTGGCGCCCTATTCGGGCACCGCGATCGGTGAATACTTCCGCGACAACGGCAATGGACGCGCTGATCATCTATGACGATCTGTCCAAGCAGGCCGTAGCCTATCGCCAGATGTCGCTGCTGCTGCGCCGTCCGCCCGGACGCGAAGCATATCCGGGCGACGTCTTCTATCTGCACTCGCGCCTGCTGGAGCGTTCGGCCAAGCTGAACGAGGCCAACGGCTCGGGCTCGCTGACCGCGCTGCCGATCATCGAGACGCAGGCGGGCGACGTGTCGGCCTATATCCCGACCAACGTGATCTCGATCACCGACGGCCAGATCTTCCTGGAGACCGAACTGTTCTTCCAGGGCGTCCGCCCTGCCGTGAACACCGGTCTGTCGGTCAGCCGCGTGGGTTCGGCCGCCCAGACCAAGGCGATGAAATCCGTCGCGGGTCCGGTCAAGCTGGAACTGGCGCAGTATCGCGAGATGGCAGCCTTCGCGCAGTTCGGTTCGGATCTGGACGCCGCGACGCAGCGCCTGCTGAACCGCGGTTCGCGCCTGACCGAGCTGATGAAGCAGCCGCAGTACCGTCCCCTGACCAATGCCGAGATCGTCATCGTGATCTATGCCGGCACCAAGGGCTATATCGACAACGTGCCCGTGCGCGACGTCGTTGCCTGGGAAGACGGTCTGATCCACTTCCTGCGCGGCCAGAAGTCCGACCTGCTGGACGACATGACCCGCAACGACCGCAAGGTCAGCGGCGAGCTGGAAGCCTCGATCAAGGCGGCGCTGGACGAATACAACCGCACCCGCGCCTGAGGGGGGAATAGATGCCCAGTCTCAAGGATCTCAAGAACCGGATCGGAAGCGTCAAGAACACGCGGAAGATCACCAAGGCGATGCAGATGGTCGCCGCCGCGAAACTGCGCCGCGCGCAGGACGCGGCGGAAGCCGCGCGTCCCTATGCCGACCGCATGGCGGCCGTCATGGCCGGCCTGACCGCGAATGCGGCAGGCCAGTCCGGCGCGCCCCGCCTGCTGGCCGGAACGGGCGACGACAAGCGTCATCTGCTGGTTGTGATGACGGCGGAACGCGGCCTGGCCGGCGGCTTCAACAGCTCGATCGTGCGTCTGGCCCGCCAGCACGCCGACCGGCTGCGCGCCGAAGGCAAGGACGTCGCGATCCTGACCGTCGGCAAGAAGGGCCGCGAGCAGCTCAAGCGCGACTATGGCAGCCTGTTCGTGCACCATGTCGACCTCTCCGAGGTCAAGCGCATGGGCTATGATACGGCCCGTGCCATCGCCGACGAGGTGCTGACCCGCTTCGACACCGGCGATTTCGACGTGGCGACGATCTTCTACAACCGGTTCGAATCGGTGATCAGCCAGGTTCCGACCGCGCGCCAGATCATCCCCGCCGAAGTCCCCGAGGGCGCGTCCGAGACGAACGCCCTCTACGACTACGAACCGGGCGAGGAAGAACTGCTGGCCGATCTGCTGCCCCGTTCGGTGGCCACGCAGATCTTTGCGGCGCTTCTGGAGAATGCGGCGTCCGAGCAGGGCGCGCGGATGAGTGCCATGGACAACGCCACGCGCAACGCGGGCGACATGATCGACAGGCTGACGACGCAGTACAACCGCTCGCGTCAGGCTGCGATCACCACGGAGCTGATCGAAATCATTGCGGGCGCCGAGGGCGCTCTGACCGTAAAGCAAAGGTGACAACATGGCAGAGGCCACTGGTAAAATCACGCAGGTGATCGGCGCCGTCGTTGACCGTGCAGTTCGAAGACCGGCTTCCCGCGATTCTGAACGCGCTGGTAACCCAAAACAACGGCAAGACGCTGGTGCTGGAAGTTGCCCAGCATCTGGGCGAGAACACCGTCCGCACCATCGCCATGGACGCGACCGAAGGTCTGGTCCGCGGCGAGGTCGTGACCGACACCGGCAACCCGATCATGGTGCCTGTGGGCGACGTGACCCTGGGCCGCATCCTGAACGTCGTGGGCGAGCCCGTGGACGAGGGCGAAGCCCTGGCCACCAGCGAGACCCGCGCCATCCACCAGGCCGCCCCCGACTTCGCCGCGCAGGCGACCAGCTCGGAGATCCTGGTGACCGGCATCAAGGTCATCGACCTGCTGGCCCCTTATTCCAAGGGCGGCAAGATCGGCCTGTTCGGCGGCGCCGGTGTGGGCAAGACGGTTCTGATCATGGAACTGATCAACAACATCGCCAAGGTGCACTCGGGTTATTCGGTGTTCGCCGGCGTGGGTGAGCGCACCCGCGAGGGCAACGACCTGTACCACGAGATGGTCGAATCGGGCGTCATCGTTCCCGACAACCTGGTCGATTCGAAAGTGGCCCTGGTCTATGGCCAGATGAACGAGCCGCCGGGCGCCCGCATGCGCGTTGCCCTGACCGGTCTGACCCTGGCGGAGCAGTTCCGCGACGCGTCGGGC
>NZ_VUOJ01000006.1:0-92311 GCF_015390265.1 Paracoccus sp. NBH48
CCTCATGGCGGATCAAGCTTGTCGGGGGTTTCTTTTCCCCGACGGCCCCGCCGGTTTCCTGCACACCCCGAACCTGCGGCGACTGGCCGAACGGTCGACCCGGTTCGCGAACACCTATACCGGCAGCCCGCTTTGCGCGCCGGGGCGGGCCAGCTTCATGTCGGGCCAGTTGCCAAGCCGCACGCGGGTCTATGACAACGCGGCGGAATTCGCGTCCGACATCCCGACCTATGCGCATCACCTGCGCCCGGGCGGGGTACCAACACCTGCCTGTCGGGCAAGATGCATTTCGTCGGCCCCTGACCAGCTGCACGGCTTCGAGGAACGTCTGACCACCGACATCTATCCCGCCGATTTCGGCTGGACCCCGGATTACCGCAAGCCGGGGGAACGGATCGACTGGTGGTACCACAATCTTGGATCCGTCACCGGCGCGGGCGTGGCCGAGATCACCAATCAGCTGGAATATGATGACGAGGTCGCCCATCACGCGACGCGCAAGCTGTACGATCTGGCGCGCGGGGCCGACGACCGGCCGTGGTGCCTGACCGTCAGCTTTACCCACCCTCACGACCCGTTCGTGGCGCGGCGCAAGTACTGGGACCTGTACGACGGCATCCCGGAACTGGAGCCGCCGCGGCCCATCCCCTATGACCAGCAGGATCCGCATTCGCAGCGCCTGATGGATGCGTGCGATTGGCGCGGGCTGGAGATCACCGACGATCATATCCGCCGCGCGCGGCAGGGCTATTTCGCCAATATCAGCTATGTCGATGACAGATCGGCCAGATCCTGGACGTGCTGGAGGCGACACGCCAGCAGGACACGATCATCCTGTTCCTGTCCGACCACGGCGAGATGCTGGGCGAACGCGGGCTGTGGTTCAAGATGAACTTCTTCGACGGCTCGGCCCGGGTGCCGCTGATGATCGCCGCGCCGGGCATGGCGCCGGGACGTGTCGACCAGCCGGTCAGCACCATCGACGTGCTGCCGACGCTGTGCGACCTGGCGGGCCTTCCGATGGACGAGATCGCGCCCTGGACCGATGGCCGGTCGCTGGCGCGAGGGGCGCCGCGCGGTCCGGTGCCGATGGAGTATGCAGCCGAGGGAAAGCATCGCACCCATGGTCGCCCTGCGCGACGGGCGCTGGAAGTAACATCGTCTGCGACGCCGATCCCGAGATGCTGTTCGATCTGGACAGCGACCCGGCAGAGCGCGTGAACCTGGCCGGCGATCCGGCCCATGCGGCGGTGCTGTCCGATCTTCGTGCACAGGCGGCGCAGCGGTGGGACCTGTCGGCCTATGACGCGCAGGTGCGTCATTCGCAGGCCCGCCGCTGGATCGTGTACGAGGCGTTGCGCAACGGGGCCTATTATCCATGGGACCACCAGCCGCTGCAGCGTGCGTCCGAACGCTACATGCGCAATCACATGGACCTGAACGTGCTGGAGGAAAACCAGCGGTTTCCCCGTGGCGAATAGGATCGGGGGCCGGTCACCCGGCCCCCGATCTGCTTACGCGTCGGTTTTGGCGTCGCGCTTTTCCATGAACTGATCGAATTCCGCCTTGTCCTTGGCCTCGCGCAGCTTGGCCAGGAAGTCGATGAATTCGCGATGCTCGTCCTCCAGCCGCTTCAGCGTCTCGGCGCGATAGGCGTCGAAGGCGCTGTTGCCGGTCGACGGCGCGGAATAGCGGGGGGCGGCGGTGCGTTTGCTGCATCCGAACATGCGTTTGCTCCAGATCATGTAGCCCAGAAGGGCCAGGCCCACGGGCCAGACGAAGATGAAACCCAGCACCATGGCGACAAGCCAGGCGGGGCGACCGCGCGCATCCAGCCAGTCGCGACCACGGGCCAGCACATCGGTGATGCGCTGCTGGGTCGTCGCCGGGCGAAGCACGGGGGTTGCGATGGTCATCTGTGGTATCTCCCTATGTTAATGTGAATTACATTTACATAGATGGGCGGCGCGGAGGGTTCCGTCAAGATCGTCGTCCAACAATTCAGTTCTGGATCAGTCCAAGCCCGCGCAGATAGATCAGCGCCCCGCTTTCCAGCATTTCGGACGGCTCGACCGGGCTGCGGCAGCCGGGCTTGCCGCGGCCGAACAGCTCGACCACGCCGTGGCTCAGCGCCCAGATGTGGTTGGCCACCATGCGGGCGGGCGGGCGGCGATCTTCGGGCAGTCGGGCGGCCATCGCCTCGGCCGCGGTCACAAGCACGCCCTGCGCCCGCGCAGAGGCGGCCGCCAGATCGACATTGCCCACGACAGAGATGCCGCTTTCGAACATCGCCATGTAGTAACCGGGCCGTTCGGCGGCAAAGTCCAGATAGGTCTGGCCCATGCGCAGGAACGCGGTCAGCGGCGCGGACGACCGCCGTCGAATGCGGCCTCCAGCCGGGCGGCGAATTCGATGAAGCCTTGGCGCGCGACCTCCTCCAGCAGGTCGTCGCGACCCTTGAAGTGGCGATAGGGGGCGGCAGGGGGACACGCCGGCGCGGCGCGCGGCCTCGGTCAGCGTGAAGGCCTGCGGGCCTGCTCCTGGACCAGGTCGGCGGTCGCTTCGACCAGGGCCTGGCGCAGGTTGCCGTGGTGATAGGACTTGCGGTCGGGGGTGACGGGGCGCGGGCACTACATGCCTTCGCCGAAATAGTCCCCCACAAGCGCTTCCAGCGCGTCCGCCAGGGCCTGCGCCTCGGGGCCGGAGGTGGTCACGCGGATCTGGCTGCC
Organism: Paracoccus sp. NBH48; assembly: GCF_015390265.1. Taxonomy (NCBI): domain Bacteria; kingdom Pseudomonadati; phylum Pseudomonadota; class Alphaproteobacteria; order Rhodobacterales; family Paracoccaceae; genus Paracoccus; species Paracoccus sp. NBH48. The sequence continues at coordinate 2,730 of NZ_VUOJ01000006.1, forward strand.
ACGCGGGGCGGTCAGCATCAGCAGACCCATGATGCTGTCCCCAGAGACGGCCATGCCGTCCTTTTCGACCCTTGCCTGCGCGTCATGGCGTTCGACTACGTCCACGAACTTGGCGCTGGCCCGCGCGTGCAGGCCCTTGACGTTGATGATCGATAGGTCGCGGGTGATCGCATCGGTCATCGAGGATACCGCCCGCTGTCCAGCGCGGCCTCGGGCGGGACGTTGTAGGAATTGATGTACTTGCGCCCCGCGTCCTTGGCAAAGCCCACCGCAACCGGCACGCTGAGGTGCCGCGACTTGGCCAGCTTGACCAGCATGGGCAGGTTCGCGCCGTAGAGGATGGTGCGGTCCTGCACAGCGCAGGCCGGCAGGGACAGGTTCGAGGGAGACCCGCCGAACAGATCGGTCACCAGGACGACGCCGTCGCCCAGATCGACCGCATCCGCGGCCGCCTTGATCTCGGCGGTCTTGGCCGCGCGGTCGTGATCATCCTCGATCGCGACGGCGGCGATGCCGACCTGCGGACCCACAACATGTTCGACGGCCGAGAGATACTCTCGGGCCAATCCCCCATGCGCCACTATGACAATACCGATCAACGCGCCTCACCAAGCCCAGAAGACTTCCAAAACACCCCAAACCTCATGACGCCTGCCTTTGCGACGCGCGAGCCTCGCCCGCAGGCGATGCGTCCGCACCAGACTGCAGCGTCATGCCCCGACGCTCCAGTTCCCTGTGCCTTATTGACACCGGCCAGCCCGCATCTGCAAGCGCCAGGGCCATCTTTTCCACCAAAGTGACGGAACGATGCTGTCCCCCGGTACAGCCGAAACCGACCGCCAGGTGCGATTTGCCCTCGTCCATATGGGCTGGCAGAAGAAATTCGACCAGATCCCGGGTCCGCTGAAAGAATTCGGCGAATCGCGGATCGGCGGCGACATGCGCCTGTACGCGGTCGTCACGACCGTCCAGCGGTCGCAGGTCGGGATTCCAGTGCGGATTGGCCAGAAACCGACAGTCGAACATCAGGTCCAGGCCCCGAGGCACCCCGCGTTTGTAGCTGAAGGAGTGCAGCGACACGCTGAGCCGCCGGTCGGGGCGCACGTCGAACCACCGCGTCAGCTCGGCCTTGAGGTCATGGGGCGACAGTTCGGTCGTATCGACCAGCACATCGGCCCGCACGCGGATCGGTGCAAGCAGGTCAATCTCGGCCAGGACCCCGGCCATTGGCGCCTCATCGGGGGCCAAGGGATGGCGGCGGCGCGTCTCGCTGTAGCGGCGGACCAGGGTATCGGCGTCGCAGTCCAGATACAGTACCTCAGGCGCATAGCCGGGAAGGCGCGTCAGTCGGTCAATCAGCTCGATCACGTTGAACGCGGGAAAAGTCGCGATTGCGCACGTCCAGCCCCAAGGCCAGCGGCGTCGGACGCGCGGGTCCGTCCAGCAGACGCGGGATCAGCGACAAGGGCAGGTTGTCGATCGCCTCGAAGCCAAGATCCTCCAGCACGTTGATGGCGGTCGATCGCCCTGCCCCGGACGGCCCGGTGACCAGCACCAGCCGTTGGGCCTCGGGTTCGATGGCGTCGTGGTCCATGCGTCCTTCCCTATGGCGTTGCGCGCGCGGTCATGCCAGCCGTCGGCCCAGCATCAGCTGCCGCAATGCAGCGTAAAGATGGGGGCGATAGGGGCCCAGCACAAGCGAAACCCGGACCCCCAGCCAATCTTGATGGCGTACCTGTGGTAACCTGTCCTCTTCGTCGCGTCCAAGGTCGCAGGCCAAGGCCACCGGGACCGGCTTCGACGGCTCTGCCTGAAGGATGCCCACGCCCCGCGCCTCGATGCGTCCCAGCAGCGGCAATGGCGCCTGCGCCATCAGCCGGCCTGCGGACAGGCGCAGGTCGGTGCGGTCATCGGCGACCAGTGTCGCGCCCACTGCCATCAGCTGCAGCGCCAAGGTGGACTTGCCGGATCCGGACGGTCCCAGGATAACAAGGCCACCCCCGTCAAGCGCGACCGTGGTCGCGTGAACCTGCATCATGCGAATCACCTCCTGATCCGATCCTGCCTGAAAACAGGTTAATTTTCCGCCTGTGGCACGGCGTCGCGGCCGCTAAACGGTCCTGATGGCGATAACATTTGATGTTTCCGCTAACTGTTTGCGCTGACTTGTTTCGGGCCGAATCCGCCGTGCTATAGCCCGATGAAACGCTGCACCCCAAGCCACGGAGCTCCCGACATGACCACGCGCGTAAACCCGACCTGCCGACTGGAAGACCAAGGCATCACGGGGCTGGGCCAGGTGCACTACAACCTGCTGGAACCCGCCCTGATGACACAGGCCGTCGCCCGCGGAGAGGGCAAGCTGGGCCTGGGCGGGGCGTTCCTGGTCTCGACCGGCGCGCATACCGGCCGCTCGCCCAAGGACAAGTTCGTCGTTCGCACCCCGTCGGTCGAGAACAGCATCTGGTGGGACAACAACAAGCCGATGGACCCGGCGGCGTTCGATCTGCTGCATGCCGACATGCTTCAGCACATGAAGGGTCGCGACTATTTCGTGCAGGACCTGTTCGGTGGTGCGGATGCCGATAACCGCCTGGACGTGCGCGTGGTGACCGAGCTTGCCTGGCACGGGCTGTTCATCCGCCACCTTCTGCGCCGGCCCCAGGCTGACGAGCTGGCGACCTTCACGCCCGAATTCACCATCATCAACTGCCCCGGCTTCAAGGCCGATCCCGCGCGTCACGGCTGCCGGTCCGAGACGGTGATCGCAATGAACTTCGACAAGAAGCTGATCCTGATCGCCAACACCGCCTATGCGGGCGAGAACAAGAAATCGGTCTTCACGCTGCTGAACTACCTGCTGCCGGAAAAAGGCATCATGCCGATGCACTGCAGCGCCAACCACGCACCGGGCAACCCAGACGACAGCGCGGTCTTCTTCGGCCTGTCGGGCACCGGCAAGACCACCCTGTCGGCCGATCCGTCGCGCGTCCTGATCGGCGACGACGAACATGGCTGGTCCGACACAGGCACCTTCAACTTCGAGGGTGGCTGCTACGCCAAGACGATCAACCTGTCGGCCCAAGCCGAACCTGAGATCCACGCGACCACCAGCCGCTTCGCGACCGTGATCGAGAACATGGTCTTCGACCCCGAGACGCTGGAGTTGGACTTCGAGGACAACTCGATCACCGACAACATGCGCTGCGCCTATCCGCTGGAGGCGATCAGCAACGCGTCCCAGACCAGCCTTGGCGGGCATCCCAAGAACGTCATCATGCTGACCTGCGACGCCCTATGGCGTACTGCCCCCGATCGCGCGGCTGACGCCTGCACAGGCGATGTATCACTTCCTGTCGGGCTTCACCTCCAAGACGCCGGGCACCGAGGTCGGCGTGACCGAGCCGATCCCGACCTTCTCGACCTGCTTCGGTGCGCCGTTCATGCCCCGCCGCCCCGAGGTCTATGGCAAGCTGCTGCAGGAAAAGATCGCCCAGCACGGCGCATCCTGCTGGCTGGTGAACACCGGCTGGACCGGGGGCGCCTTCGGTACGGGCAAGCGCATGCCCATCGCCGCCACCCGCGCCCTGCTGGCCGCCGCCCTGGACGGCAGCCTGAACACGGTGCAGTTCCGCCGCGATCCGAACTTCGGCTTCGACGTGCCGGTCAGCGTCCCCGGGGTCAGCCCTGTCCTTCTGGACCCGCGCCAGACCTGGGCCGACCCGGCCGCCTATGACGCCCAGGCCAAGAAGCTGGTGCAGATGTTCTGCGACAACTTTGCCCAGTATCTTGACGCGATCGACGACGAGATCCGCGCTGCAGCCATCGGCTGAACGACATGACGGCCCCCACGCGGGGCCGTCGCTCTATTCGATCGCGGCGATCGACAGGCCTCGGCTTCGGTACTCATATCCGGCAGGGCTTGTCCTTAACCTTATTGAGACGACCGCTAGCCCAGAGACACCTCGTCCCTTGCAATCGTGCTGTTACCTTTGGTCTCAACCAAACTGGGTCCAACCCGACCCGATCAATTGACGCGGTGATTGTAGCGGCAAGACAGCATGAGCTACGTCCGGTCCCAGCCACGTGACATGGCATCCATTTTGGCGGGCGCGCCTTCCACCCGCGCATCAGCAGCGACATCTTTGACGTAGGAAGCGCGCGGCCAGACTAGTCGCAGCCCCTGCATCCTATTGATGGAACACGATATCGCGGAAAGCGGACAAGTGAATAGGCTTGCCTTACTCACTTTTGACAAATGGAATAGCCCGTACGCGGCATGCTTCGCTGATCGTCATTACAGCGGTTGAGGCACTGCCGACAGGTCCTTGCAGTTGAGAGCGAATTTGGGCGCCCTTCGCAATGAATAGCGGATTCAAAGTTCGTCCCACTTACCCTAAGCAAAGAACTAGGTCTAAGGCGCAAAAGTTAGCATCCGCCTTCCTTTGCATTCGGATGCCGATGCAGAGCACCGGACCGAACCTGCCCCGCCCTCGTGGGGCAGGTTCAAGTGTCGTCGGGCGGCCCTTGGCCGCCCGTCAATCAGGTCACAGTCCCAGGCAGTGGCGCATGATCGCCTTCTGCGCGTGCAGCCGGTTTTCGGCTTCGTCCCAGATGACGGAGGCGGGGCCGTCCATGACGGCACTGGTCACCTCGTCCTCGCGGTGCGCGGGCAGGCAATGCATGAACAGCGCATCCGGCCGCGCCTGCGCCATCAGCGCCTCGTTGATCTGATAGCCGCGCAGCTGATTATGGCGCCGCTCCTTGGCCGATTGCGGGTCGTGCATGCTGACCCAGGTGTCCGTCACGACCAGGTCGGCACCGATGACGGCCCGCGCCGGATCCCGCTCGATCGTGACGGGGCGCCCTTGGGATGCCGCATAGTCGAGGCAGGCCGCTTCGGGATCCAGCGGCGGCGGGCCGGTGAAGGTCAGATCGAAGCCGAACTGCCCTGCCGCGTGGGCAAAGCTTGCGAACACGTTGTTGCCGTCGCCCGACCAGACGACCTTCTTGTCGGCGATGGGGCCGCGATGTTCCTCAAAGGTCATCACGTCGGCCATGATCTGGCATGGATGCGTGCGGTTCGTCAGCCCGTTGATCACCGGAACGGTCGCATGCTCGGCCATCTCAAGCAGCGTCGCCTCCTCAAAGGTCCGGATCATGATCAGGTCGACATAGCGGGACAGCACGCGCGCGGTGTCGGCGATGGTTTCGCCATGACCCAGCTGCATCTCCGAGCCCGACAGGATCATCGTCTGACCGCCCAGCTGGCGCACGCCGACATCGAAGCTGACCCGCGTGCGAGTCGAAGGCTTTTCGAAGATCAGCGCGACCATGCGGCCGGCCAGCGGCTGTTCGTCATCGGGACTGCCCTTGGGGCGGCCGTTGCGAGCGGCCTTCATCGCGTGGGCGCTGTCGATGATGCTGCGCAGGGCGGTGCGGTCGGTGGTGTGGATATCCAGGAAATGGGTCATCGTCTTGGTCTTTCGGCTTTTCTCCAGCAAGCCCCGCCGGACGGGCCGGGTCAAGGGCGGATCGGGCTTTCTGCGCCCTCGCGGGGGTCGCGCCCGACCGGGCCGGAGAAGATGGGTATTTGGGCAAAGAAGAAGGGCGCGTTCGCCTCATCGGAGGCGGGTCATCACGCGGACGGGCCGGCCTTGCGCGTCTAGGCGGTGATCGTCGCCCGCAAAGCCCGCCTTGCGGTAGGCGGCGATGGCGCGCTGATTTCCGGGGGCGGGATCGATCGCCAGGGTCGAAAAGTCCAGCAGCAGCATATCGCCCAGGGCGCGCAGCCATGCGCCGCCCTGCCCAACCCCGTCTGGCCCGAAAAACACGTCCAGCGCCACGGCATCCACCGGCAGCCCCGCAAAATGCGGCGCGGGCCAGTGATGGGCCGGATAGGATTGCGCATAGGCCAGGGCAGTGCCGTCCCGCACCACGATCATCTGCCGCATCACCCGGTGCCCCAGATCGTCGCGGATCAGGGCGATCTGGCGATCGGGGTCGGGCCACCAGGCAGCGACCTCCGGCTGAGCCAGCCATCGGGCCAGCACGGGCAGGTCGTCCCCGGTGACCGGCCTGAAGGCGTAGTCAGCCATCCAGGCTGGCGGCGGCCCTGTCCAGGCGCGCCACGGCCTCAGCGATCTCATCTTCGGTGATGTTCAGCGGCGGCAGCAGGCGCAGGGTGTCATCTGCGGCGGGCACAGTCAGCAGATGCTGGTCATAGGCCGCACGGACCAGATCGGTCGGCGCGACGCGGCATTTCAGGCCCAGCATCAGCCCCTGCCCCCGCACGCCCTCGAAGATCTGCGGATGGGCGGCGACCAGCCCCTCCAGCTTCTGGCGGAACAGGGCGGCCTTGCGGTTGACCTCGGCCAGGAAGGCCGGATCGGCCACGATCTGCATCACGCGCGCGCCGACCGCGCAGGCCAGCGGGTTGCCGCCATAGGTGGAGCCGTGCGTCCCTGCGACCATGCCCGCGGCCGCGCCTTCCGTCGCCAGCACAGCGCCCAGGGGAAAGCCCCCGCCGATGCCCTTGGCGACCATCATGATGTCGGGCGCGATCCCGGCATATTCATGCGCGAACAGACGCCCTGTCCGGCCCATGCCGCATTGCACCTCGTCCAGGACCAGCAGCGCACCGGTCCGGTCGCACAGCTCGCGCAGCCCCTGAAGGCAGGCGTCGGGCAGCGGACGGATGCCGCCCTCGCCCTGCACGGGTTCGACCATGATCGCGGCGGTGCTGTCGGTGACTGCGGCCTTGAGCGCCTCGTGATCGCCGAAGGGCAGCGTCCGGAACCCCGGCATCAGCGGGCCAAAGCCCTTGACCATCTTCTCCGACCCTGCCGCCGCGATGGCCCCGGTCGAGCGCCCGTGGAACGCGCCCGAGAACGTCAGGATCTCGATCCGATCCGGATCACCCGCATGGTCCCAGTGCTTGCGCACCATCTTGATGGCCAGTTCGGCCGCCTCGGTCCCGGAATTGGTGAAGAACACCGTGTCCGCGAAGGTGTGTTCGACCAGCAGGTCGGCCAGACGCTCCTGCTCGGGGATCTGGTACAGGTTCGACACGTGCCAGATCCGGCCCGCCTGTTCGGTCAGCGCGGCGACCAGATCGGGATTGGCATGGCCCAGCACGTTCACCGCGATGCCCGCGCCCAGGTCCAGGTATCGCGTCCCGTCGGCGGTGACGGCCCAGGCGCCTTCGCCGCGTTCGAACGCCAGGGGGGCGCGATTATAGGTCGGCAGGACGTGCGGGATCATGGCAAGGCTCCGGCGATGGAAGGGGAATGGCGGAAACGGCAACAGGGACGCGGGCCCGCGAAGGGGCCGGCATCAGCGTCGCGAACGGGTGGTGCGTCGTTTCGTCATGGCGCGAAGGATGCGCAGCTTTGCCTGTCAAGGCAAGCGCTAATCAGGCCTTCATGCGATAGCCCGACCGCAGCCACCGCCACGCCAGATACAGCACGCCCGCGACGACGCCCGCGCAGATCAGCGCGCCGCGCCAGACGGGCGCATCGCTGACGCCGGTCACGCCATAGCGCGCGCCGTCGATCAGGTAGAAGATCGGGTTCCAGTGCGACAGCGTGCTGAACGGCTGCGGCAGCGCCTGCACCGAATAGAAGGTGCCCGACAGGAACGACAGCGGCGTGATGATGAAATTGGTGATCGCCGCCATCTGGTCGAACTTCTGCGCCATGATCCCCGCCAGGATGCCCAGGCCGCCCAGCATCAGCGCGGCCAGCAGCACGAACAGCGCCGCCCAGCCCGGATGTGCGATGCCGCGCCCGGTGACCAGCACCATGCCGGTCCCGATGACCGTGGCCACCAGCCCGGCGCGCACCACCGACCCGGCCAGATAGCCGGCCAGCAGCTCTCCGGCGGACAGGGGCGGCATCAGCGTGTCGACGATGTTGCCCTGCACCTTGGCCGCGGTGATCGAGCTGGAGGTGTTCGCGAAGGCGTTCTGGATGACCGTCATCATCAGGATGCCCGGCCCCAGGAAGACCAGGTAGGGCAGGCCCATGATCTCTCCGCGTCCCTGGCCAAGGGCCATCGCGAACACGACCACGAACAGGCCCGCCGTCATCAGCGGCGCGAATATCGTCTGCTGCCAGACGGCCATGAAGCGCATGACCTCGCGCCGCGCCAGCGTGCGCAGGCCCAGCCAGTTGACGCGACCAAAGCGGCGCACGCCCATGGCGGGGCTGTCGGAAAGCGGGGGCAGGCCGGGCATTGTGGGCAGGGTCATCTGGCGGTCCTTGAATTTCTGCGCTTCGGCGGCTAAATCTCGGCATCCCGTATGTGACGGGACCAATCGCAGGTTACAAGATGGGGCGGCAGGTCAGACCCGCCCGGAAAGGCTGCCATGTCCTGGACGGATGATCGCGTCGAGACACTGAAACGCATGTGGTCCGAGGGCCAGTCGGCCAGCGCCATCGCCAAGGAACTGGGAGGCGTGACCCGCAACGCGGTGATCGGCAAGGTCCATCGCCTGGGGCTGTCGAACCGCACCGAGGAGCCGGAGGCCGCAGCCCCGGCGCCCGCCCCCGCGCCGGAACCGGTCGCGCGCGAAAAGCCCGCGGCACCCCGCGCGGTCCCGCAGCCAGCGGCGGCACCTCTGCGCCCCGAACCCGCGCCTGAACCCGTGGCGGTCCAGCCCGAGCCGGAACCCGAACCCAGCACGCAGCCGGCCTTCGTGCCGGTTCCCCGCCGCCCGATCGTGCCGGCGGGACAGCCTTTGCCGCCCCAGCCTTCGGCCAACGAGATCTCTCCCGAAGCCTTGGCCTCGGTCCGCGAGGTCGAGAAGCGCGCCAAGAAACTGACCCTGATGGAACTGACCGAGCGGACCTGCAAATGGCCCATCGGCGATCCGGCAACCGACAAGTTCTGGTTCTGCGGCCTGCCGTCGGTTGCGGGAAAACCCTATTGCGAGGCGCATGTCGGCGTCGCGTTCCAGCCGATGTCCTCGCGCCGCGACCGTCGCCGCTGATCGCTTTCGGGCGGGCCGCAAAGGTCCGCCCGGTCCCGACCCGCCCTTGCCATCCCCGTACGCGCGCCTTACTGCGGTCCTGTTATGTGATGATATATCATTTCATGATTCGTCAGATCTATAGAAGGACCGCCCCATGCCCCTCCGCTTGCCCCTCCCTGCCAGTCTGCTGATCGCCGCGACGCTGGTCCTGACCGGGCCTGCGCTGGCCCAGGACAGTGCCGCCCCAGCCGCGCATGACCACTCCCACGACCACGACCACGATCATGATCACGATCACGGCCATGCCCGCAGCCCCGAGGCGCAGGCCATCTATGACGGCTATTTCGACGACGATCAGGTCAAGGAACGCCCCCTGTCCGACTATGCGGGCGACTGGCAGTCGGTCTATCCCCTGCTGCAGGACGGCACCCTGGCGCCGGTCATGGACCGCAAGGCCCAGAAGGGCGACCAGACCGCCGAGGAATACACCGCCTATTACCAGACCGGCTATGCCACCGATACGAACCGCATCACCATTGAGGGTGACGTGGTGACGTTCTACAGCGACGGCACGCAGGTGTCGGGCACCTATGCCGATGACGGGCACGAAATTCTGACCTATGCCCGCGGCAACCGCGGCGTCCGTTTCATCTTTGCCAAGACTGCCGGCGACGCGGGCGCACCCGCCTTCATCCAGTTCAGCGACCATGGGATCGCCCCGGCCCGCGCCGACCACTTCCACCTGTATTGGGGCGACGACCGCGCCGCCCTGCTGGAGGAGGTGACGAACTGGCCCACCTACTATCCCGCCGACATGACCCCCGCCCAGATCGTGGACGAGATGCTGGCCCATTGACAACCTGCGCACGCCCGGTGCGCCGGGCGTGCGCACCGCTTTTCATCACGGCGCAACAGGGCTAGAGATGCGCGACCCCGAAAGGACGCATGCCATGGCCCGCCACCTGATCACCTCTGCCCTGCCCTACATCAACGGCATCAAGCATCTGGGGAACCTCGTCGGTTCACAGCTGCCCGCCGACCTCTATGCCCGCTATCTGCGGGCGCGGGGCCACGAGGTCATGTTCATCTGCGCCACGGACGAACACGGCACCCCCGCCGAACTGGCCGCCGCCAAGACCGGAGAGGCCGTGGCCGACTATTGCGCCCGGATGCATGGCGTCCAGACCGCGCTGGCCGACGGGTTCGGGCTGTCCTTCGATCATTACGGCCGCTCCTCCAGCGACCGCAACCGCGCCCTGACCCAGCATTTCGCGGGCCGCCTGGCCGACCGGGGCTATATCCGCGAGGTCGTCGAGAAGCAGGTCTTCTCCCATGCCGACAACCGCTTCCTGCCGGACCGCTACATCGAGGGCACCTGCCCCAACTGCGGCTATGACAAGGCGCGCGGCGATCAGTGCGAAAACTGCACCAAGCAGCTGGACCCGACAGACCTGATCAACCCGCGCAGCGCGATCTCGGGCAGCACGGACCTGGAGGTGCGCGAGACCAAGCACCTGTACCTGCGCCAGTCCGCGCTGAAGGGCGACATCGCCGCCTGGATCGACGCCAAGACCGACTGGCCGATCCTGACGACCTCGATCGCGCGCAAATGGCTGAACGACGGCGACGGGCTGCAGGACCGCGGCATCACTCGCGACCTTGATTGGGGCGTGCCGGTGAAGCGGGGCGACCAGGACTGGCCGGGGATGGAGGGCAAGGTCTTCTATGTCTGGTTCGACGCGCCCATCGAATATATCGGCGCGACCGCCGAATGGGCCGATGCGGCGGGCGCCGACGATGCCGCATGGCGCCGCTGGTGGCGCCTGGACCAGGGCGCCGAGGACGTGACCTATACCCAGTTCATGGGCAAGGACAACGTGCCCTTCCATACCCTGTCCTTCCCCGCGACCCTGATCGGTTCGGGCGAGCCGTGGAAAGATGGTCGACTATATCAAGTCCTTCAATTACCTGACCTATCAGGGCGGACAGTTCAGCACCTCGCAGGGGCGCGGTGTATTCATGGACCACGCGCTGGAGATCCTGCCGGCGGACTACTGGCGCTGGTGGCTGCTGTCCCACGCCCCCGAATCCGGCGACAGTGAGTTCACCTGGGACAATTTCCAGCAATCCGTGAACAAGGACCTGGCCGACGTGCTGGGCAACTTCGTCAGCCGCATCACCAAGTTCTGCCGCGCCAAGTTCGGCGAGGCCGTTCCCGAAGGCCCGGCCTGGGGCCCTGCCGAACTGGCGCTGATCGACACGCTGACCGCCCGCGTCCGTGCCTATGAGGCGAACATGGAGGCGATGGAGGTCCGCAAGGCTGCCGCCGAGCTGCGCGCCATCTGGGTGTCGGGCAATGAATACCTGCAGTCGGCCGCGCCTTGGACGGTGTTCAAGACCGACCCCGACCAGGCGGCGATGCAGGTGCGCATGGGCCTGAACCTGATCCGCCTTTATGCGGTCCTGTCGCAGCCCTTCATCCCCTTTGCATCGGCCGCGATGCTGCAGGCGATGGACGCGCAGGATGCGGGCTGGCCCGACGACGTGGCGCAGGCCCTGCAGGCGCTGGCCCCCGGCCATGCCTTCACCGTCCCCGAGGTGATGTTCGCCAAGATCAGCGACGAGGACCGAGAGGCCTGGGCCGCCCGCTTCCAGGGCGTCCGCGCCTGACTGTCGCATTCGTGCCACAGGGGCGCAGGGGGCGGGCGCAGGCCTTGTCCCCCGCGCCCACCCGCCGTAAAGGCGACTGAATTACCCAGGTAATCGGCTTTTCCCTCTGGCCACGACCCCAGGCAGCATGTCCCCTCCGACCCCGAGGCCCATGATGCCCAAGACCCCCTCCCTTCGCGCGATATTCCTGTCGCTGACCGCCCTGACCGCGCCGGCATTGGCCCAGGACACGGCCCCCATCATGCTGGACGAGATCGTGATCACCGCGTCCGGGTTCGAACAGAACATCGCCGACGCCCCTGCCAGCATCTCGGTCATTTCCGGAGAGGAGCTGGCGCGGCGCAACATCACCAGCCTGTCGGACGCGCTGCGCGGGGTGCAGGGCGTGGCCACGACGGGCGTCGCCAACGAACAGGACATCACCATCCGCGGCCTGTCCGGCCAGTACACGCTGATCCTGGTCGACGGCAAACGTCAGGGCACGCGCGAATCGCGCACCAACGGCAGCGCCGGGATCGAGCAGAACTGGATTCCCCCCGTCGCCGCCATCGACCGGATCGAGATCGTGCGCGGGCCGATGTCGTCGCTGTACGGATCGGACGCGATGGGCGGCGTGGTCAACGTCATCACCAAGCCGGTCGCCGACCGCTGGACCGGGTCGGTCACGGCCGAGGCCACCCTGCCCCAGGACGGCGACGACGCGTCCTCGCGCCAGCTGTCCTTCTATGGCAGCGGGCCGGTCGTTGCGGACCGGCTGGGCCTGCAGGTCTGGGGACGCCGCCTCGACCGGTCCGAATCGAGGGTCGTCGACGGGCTGCGCGACCGCGAACTGACGGACCTGTCGGCGCGGCTCAGCTGGACGCCCGACCCCGATCACACCGTCCACCTGGAGGGCGGGCGCACCACAATCGAGGATCTGGGACGCGTCGGCCGCACCATCGCGCCCGTCGATTTCCGCGGCACGCCACAGAACGACAGCCTTCAGGACAACACCCGCGACCGCGCCGCCCTGTCCTATGCCGGGCAGTGGGGCAATGTCGCGGCCGACCTGTCGGTCCTGCGCGAGGTGGGCCAGCGCAAGACCGCATCGGGCAATGGCGCGCTGGTCGCAGGCGACCGCGCGCCAGAGGTCACGAACACCGTCTATGACGCGAAATTCACCGCGCCGCTGGAATGGCAGGGCAGCCACACGCTGGTCTTTGGCGGGCAGGTGAACCGCACGGGGCTGCGCGACCAGAACCCCGGCCTGGGCGATGGGCGGACCTATTCCTTTGCGACCTCGCAGCGCGCGGTGTTCCTGGAGGACGAATGGCGCCTGCGCGACGATCTTGCCCTAACCCTTGGGGCGCGGCTGAACGATCATGCCGAATACGGCAGCAACCTGACCCCGCGCGCCTATGCGGTGTGGAACGCGACGCAGGGCCTGACCTTCAAGGGGGGCGTGTCGACGGGGTTCCGCGCGCCGGATCTGCGCTCCGTCGTGCCGGGCTATTTCTACACCACCGAACGGGGCGCAGGCGCGATCGTCTCGAACCCTGCCCTGCAGCCAGAGGAAAGCACCAGCTATGAGCTGGCGGCGCTTTACGATGCGCCGACGTGGCAGGTGGGTGCGACGCTGTTCCGCACCGATTTCGACGACAAGATCGAAAGCGCCCGCACCGACGATCAGGTCGTGATCGGCGGCACCAGCTTCAACCGATGGGAATGGTACAATGTCGGGCGCGCCCGCCTGCAGGGGGTCGAGTTGACCGCGGACTGGGACGCCACACCCGACCTGACGCTGCGCGCAAGCTACAGCTTCACCGACAGCGAACAGCGGACCGGCGATTTCGCGGGCCTGCCGCTGGACCGTACGCCGCGCCATCAGGCCAGCGTGACCGCCGATTGGGTCACCCCCGTCGCGGGGTTGGGGGCCTGGGGGTCGGTGATCTATCACGGCCGGGAAACAGCCGCAGGTGCCCGCATCGGTACCAACGGCCGACCGGTGGCCTTCGACGCGGACGGGACAGCCATCGCCTATGAATACGGATCCTACCTGACGGTGGATCTGGGGGCGGATTACCAACTGACCGACCGGGTCAGCCTGAACGGGGCGATCTACAACCTTCTGGACCGCGACGTCACCATGGCCGCCAACAACACCGAGGGCGAGGGCCGCCGCCTGTGGCTGGGCCTGACCTCGAACTTCTAGGGGGATGCGCCCGGCCGGTGGACTTTCCCCGGTCGGGCGTGTTCAAACGGGGCACCATCCAGCCGGAGAGCCCCATGACCCATTGCATCCTGATCGGAGCCCCCGTGGACGAGGGCCAGCGCCGCCCCGGCTGCCTGATGGGCCCCGCCGCCTATCGCACCGCGGGCCTGGCCGCGACCCTGGCGACCCTAGGCCACACGGTCGAGGATCGCGGCGATGTCACGCCGGACCCGTTGGGCGACCACCGCTGCGCCAACCCCGCCGTCCATCACCTGCCTGAAACGATCGCCTGGACTGGCGCCCTGCGCCAGGCCACCCAGGACGCCCTGCCGCATGGCATGCCGATCATCATGGGGGGCGATCATTCGCTGGCCCTGGGCACCGTCGCAGGGGTCGCTGCGCATGCCGCCGCGCAGGGCCGCGCGCAGTTCGTGATCTGGCTGGACGCGCACAGCGATTTTCACACCGTCGCCACCACCACATCGGGGAACCTGCATGGCACGCCGATGGCCTATGCCAACGGGTTGGACGGTTTCGACCCCTTCCCGCCCTTCCCCGCCCCCATCCCGGGCGAAAACATCTGCATGTTTGGCATCCGCAGTGTGGACCCCGCAGAACTGGCCCTGATGCAGCCCACGGACATCACCGTGAACGACATGCGGGTGCTGGACGAACAGGGCATCGTGGCCCCGCTTCGGGCCTTTCTGGACCGCGTGCGCGCGGCGGACGGCCTGTTGCATGTCAGCCTGGACGTGGATTTCCTTGACCCCTCGATCGCGCCCGCGGTGGGAACCACGGTGCCCGGCGGCGCGACCTTCCGCGAGGCGCATCTGGTGATGGAGCTGCTGCACGAATCGGGGCTGGTCACATCGCTGGACCTGGTCGAGTTGAACCCGTTCCTGGACGAACGGGGCCGGACCGCAAAGCTGATGGTCGATCTGGTCGGCAGCCTGATGGGCCGGAAGGTCTTTGACCGCCCGACCCGCAGCTATGGATAAGGGGCGGACCACCGGCCCGCCCCCTTTCATTCCGATCCCGAACGGCTGAGGCCTACCAGACCTTGGCTTCGCGGTCATAGAACCGCTGCGCCGCCGCCTCGACGAACGCCGCCGGATCCAGCTTGGTCACGCCCTTGTCGGGCTGCACCCCGGCCGCCGCCAGCAGCTTGGCGCTGGCATCGTCGGCGCCGATCGCCTTCAGATGCGCAAAGGCATCCGACACGAAGTCGACCGCGGGCTTGAACTTGGCCAGCTTGGCCGCGTCATCGGCGCCGATGACCAGCGCCACCGCGTCGAACAGGACCGACGGCGATCCCGCCAACTGCGCCTCGGCCTTGCCACGCTCCTTGGCGATCAGCATGACGCTGCCGCCCTGGGCCTCGACCGCGTCGCGCAGCGCATCGACCTTGGCTTGATCCCCGCCGTCGCCGATCAGGATGCCGACCTTGCGACCCTTCAGGCTGTGCTTGGCCTGCTTCATGATCGACAGCGCATCCGAAGGCGCCATGTCGATCGGTTCGCGCATGGGCGTCGCGGCATCGGGCAGATCCTCGGCCAGACCTTCGGCCACGGTTTCGGCCAGATCCTCGTCGATGACCCGCAAATGACCCAGAACGCGCTGGATCACGTGGCCCAGGCCGACCTTCGACAGTTCGAACGTGATCGCATCGGCGATGTGGGTCTGCTCGACCTCGGTCTGGCTGCGATAGAACAGCCGTGCCTGGCTGTAATGGTCACCGAACAGGTCCGCCCGCACGCGCAGCTTTTCGTCCGGCTGGTTGCCCAGGTCGGTCATGTCCTTGTAGGTCGCGAAGCCTTGGTCGGTGGCGCGGGGGCCCGGCTCCTCTCCGGCCTGATCCAGGCTGTTCGGCTCATAGTTGGCGCGGCCCTTGGGCACCGCCATCTGCATCATGCCGTCGCGCTGAAAGTTGTGCATCGGGCATTTCGGCGCATTGACCGGGATCTGGTGGAAGTTCGTGGTGCCAAGCCGCGACTTCTGGGTGTCCATATAGCTGAACAGCCGTCCCTGCAGCAACGGGTCGTCGGAAAAGTCGATGCCGGGCACGACGTTCGTCGGCAGGAAGGCCACCTGCTCGGTCTCGGCAAAGAAGTTGTCGGGGTTCCGGTCCAGCACCATGCGGCCCACGATGCGGACGGGAATGTCCTCCTCTGGGATCAGCTTGGTCGCGTCCAGGACGTCATAGGGCTGCTTGGCGGCCCATTCCGCGTCAAAGGTCTGGATGCCCAGTTCCCATTCCGGGAAGTCGCCCGAATCGATGGCCTCCCACAGGTCCTGGCGGTGATAGTCCTGGTTCGCGCCGGCGGTCTTGACGGCCTCGTTCCAGACTTGGCTCTGCAGGCCCAGCTTGGGCTTCCAGTGGAACTTGACGAAGGTCGACTTACCCTGGGCGTTGACCAGGCGGAACGTGTGGACGCCGAACCCCTCGATCATGCGCAGGCTGCGCGGGATCGCGCGGTCGGACATCGCCCACATGATCATGTGCATGGATTCCGGCATCAGCGACACGAAATCCCAAAAGGTGTCATGGGCGCTGGCGGCCTGCGGATAGCCCTTGTCGGCCTCCATCTTGACCGAATGGATCAGGTCGGGAAACTTGATCGCGTCCTGGATGAAGAACACCGGGATGTTGTTGCCAACCAAGTCCCAGTTGCCTTCCTGGGTATAGAACTTGACCGCAAAGCCCCGCACGTCGCGCGGCGTGTCGACGCTACCGGCGCCGCCGGCCACGGTCGAGAAGCGCACGAAGACCGGCGTCTTGCCCGGATTGGCCAGAACGCCCGCGCGGGTCAGTTCCGGGATCGGATCGGTGCATTCGAAATAGCCGTGCGCACCCGAACCGCGGGCGTGGACGATCCGCTCCGGAATGCGTTCATGGTCGAAATGGAAGATCTTTTCGCGAAGGACGAAATCCTCCAGCAGGGTGGGACCGCGGGCCCCAGCCTTCAGGCTGTTCTGGTTGTCGGAAATCGGGACCCCGTGATTGGTGGTCAGGGCCTCGCCGCCGGTCTGGTGGGTCTCTCCACCGTTGCCGCGTGTCTCGCTGATGCTGGACATGACGTCCTCCTGTGCTGGCGCGTTGCCTGTCCAACAAAGGTCGATGAAAACGGTTCCTGATTCGGGGGGCTATGTTTTGTTCACCCGCTTGCCCTGCGCCGCGCAGCCTGCGATACGCAGGAGTGATGATGATGCGGACGTGGCGAAATCGGTAGACGCAGCAGACTTTGACAATTGGAGTGCCCGGTCGGGAAACCGCCGGTGCAGAACCGCTCAAATTCGGGGAAAGCTGTGGGGCCCCGGCCCCGTGCCAATCCCGAGCCAAGCCCCGGAGACGGGGAAGGTGTAGAGACTAGACGGGCGGCGCCTAACGTCCTTGCGGACCATGGCGAAGGGATAGTCCAGACCACGAACGGGGCATCGCACCCCCGGCGGCGAAAGTCGAAGTGGTACGAAAATCTGTTTTCCGAACGGAAGTGCGGGTTCAAGTCCCGCCGTCCGCACCATCATCGCGTCATGCGGCACCGGCGCCGTCAGGCCCCGGTGCACGCGGGATCACGTCTCGACTTGGGCAGGCTCGCGCGGCGGGCGGCCGATGATGTCGCGCAGTGCGTCCAACTCGATGAAGTTGTCGGCCTGGCGGCGCAGGTCGTCGGCGATCATCGGTGGCTGGCTGCGGATCGTGGACACGACCGACACCCGGACCCCCTGACGCTGAAGCGATTCGACCAGAGGCCGGAAATCGCCGTCGCCGGAGAACAGGACCGCGTGATCCATCCGCGGGGCCAGTTCCATCGCATCGACGGTCAGTTCGATGTCCATGTTGCCCTTAACCTTGCGGCGGCCCAGGGCGTCGGTGTATTCGCGCGCCGGCTTGGTCACGACGCAGAAACCGTTGTAATGCAGCCAATCCACCAGCGGACGGATCGGGGAGTATTCCTCGCCCTCGATCAGGGCGGTATAGTAATAGGCACGCATCAGCTTGCCGCGGCGATCAAATTCCTGGCGCAGCAGCTTGTAGTCGATATCAAAGCCCAGTGCCTTCGCGGCAGCATAAAGATTGGCCCCGTCTATGAAGATTGCCAATCGGTCGTCTTTGTAAAACATGGATGTTGCCTTTGATGAACCCGGTCCTTCACGGCACAAGCGCGGGCCAGGGTGAGGGACCTGAGATGCGCGGGCCCATGCCATGGACCTGTAAGGAAAGAGGAAAGCGTGGTTAACCTGTCTTTTGGTATCGTTGCTTTTGGGGCCAACCTTCCCCTGTCGGATCAGGACCCCGTAACGACCCTGTGCACGACGATGGGCATTCTGCACAGCGCCCCGGGCATTTCAATCACCGCGATCAGTCGCATCTGGCGGACTCCCGCCATGCCTGCGGGATCGGGGCCCGATTTCGCCAATGCGGTGGCGCTGATCGCCACGTCCCTGGACGCGCCGCAGGTTCTGGAGACGCTGCATGCGATAGAGGCAGAGCATGGCCGCGACCGAAGCACCGGCCGGTGGTCCGCTCGCGTCCTGGACCTAGACCTGATCGCGCTGGACGACCGGATCGAACCCGATGTAGGCCATCTGCGCGACTGGATGGATCTGTCCCCCGACTGCCAGGGGGTGCAGACTCCCGACCGGCTGATCCTGCCCCATCCGCGGATGCAGGACCGCGCGTTCGTCCTGGCCCCCCTGGCCGAGATCGCGCCGGACTGGCGTCATCCGCTGACCGGGCTCAGCGTCGCGGCGATGCTGGAGGCGCTTGGACCCCGCGCGCTGGACGGAATGACGCCGTTCGAATCCCCAGGTTTTCCTTGACAATCGGCGCTGTGGCGACCATCAGTCCGGTTCGCCCCGAATGTCCGATTCGCAACTGCACAGGTGATCCATGGCCCGCGTAACGGTCGAAGACTGCGTCGACAAGGTTCCCAACCGCTTTGATCTGGTGATGCTCGCCTCGCATCGCGCCCGAGAGATCGCGGCTGGCAGCGCCCCCACCGTCGATCGCGACAACGACAAGAACCCGGTGGTCGCCCTGCGCGAAATCGCCGAAGAGACCCAGCCCGTCGACGATCTGCGCGAGCGGATGATCGAATCGACCCAGACCCAGATCGAGGTCGACGAGCCCGAGGAGGACGCCATGGCCCTGCTGCTGGGCGCCGAGGTCGATCGCCCCAAGCCGTCCGACGAGGAATCCGAGGAACGGATGCTGCGCATGATGCTGGAAGCCAACCAGCGCGCCTGACACGGTCACACTGCAGAGGTCTTCGACACCATCATGATCGACGTCGAAGACCTGCTGGCCCTTGTCCGCAACTACAACCCGCGCAGCAACTGCACCCTGATACGCGATGCCTATGAATACGGCATGCGCATGCATGAGGGCCAGTTCCGCCATTCCGGCGAACCCTACTTCACCCATCCCATCGCCGTCGCCGCCATCCTGACCGAGATGCGCCTGGACGACGCGACCATCGTGACCGCGCTGCTGCACGACACGATCGAGGACACGCGATCGACCAAGGACGAGGTCGTCGGCATGTTCGGCGCCGAGATCGCCGAACTGGTCGACGGGGTCACCAAGCTGACCAACCTGGAACTGTCCAGCACCCAGTCCAAGCAGGCCGAGAACTTTCGCAAGCTGTTCATGGCGATGTCCCGCGACATGCGGGTGATCCTGGTCAAGCTGGCCGACCGGCTGCACAACATGCGCACCATCCGGTCCATGCGCCCCGACAAGCAGGTCAAGAAGGCGCGCGAGACGATGGACATCTATGCCCCCCTGGCGGGCCGGATGGGCATGCAGTGGATGCGCGAGGAACTGGAGGACCTGGCCTTCAAGGTCATCAATCCCGAGGCGCGCAGTTCGATCATCCGCCGCTTTGTCAGCCTGCAGCGCGACAGCGGCGACATCATCGGCCAGATCACCGCCGACATCCGCACCGAGATGGAGAAGGAGGGCATCGAGGCCGACGTGTTCGGCCGCGCCAAGAAGCCCTTCAGCGTCTGGCGCAAGATGCAGGAAAAGCAGCTGGCCTTTTCGCGCCTGTCCGACATCTACGGCTTTCGGATCATCACGCGGACCGAGATGGACTGCTATCGCGCGCTTGGCGTGATCCACCATCGCTGGCGCGCGGTTCCGGGGCGGTTCAAGGATTACATCAGCCAGCCGAAATCGAACGGCTACCGCTCGATCCACACCACGGTATCGGGTCGCGACGGCAAGCGGGTCGAGGTTCAGATCCGCACCCGCCAGATGCACGAGGTCGCCGAGGCCGGCGTCGCGGCGCATTGGGCCTATCGCGACGGCGTGCGCACCCGGAACCCCTTTGCGGTCGATCCGGCCGAATGGATCGCCCAGCTGACCGACCGGTTCGACACCGAGGACCACAACGAGTTCCTGGAACACGTCAAGATGGAGATGTACCAGGACCAGGTGTTCTGCTTCACCCCCAAGGGCGACGTGATGCAGCTGCCGCGGGGCGCGACGCCGATCGATTTTGCCTACGCGATCCATACGCGGTTGGGCAATTCCTGCGTCGGCGCCAAGATCGACGGCATCCGTGTGCCCCTGTGGACCCGGCTGAAGAACGGCCAGTCGGTCGACATCATCTCTGCCTCGGGGCAGCGGCCGCAGGCGACCTGGCTGGACATCGTGGTCACGGGCCGCGCCAAGGCCGCGATCCGGCGGTCCTTGCGCGAGGAGGACCGCGACCGCTTCATGCGCCTGGGGCGCGAACTGGTGCGCGTCAGCTTCGAGCATGTGGGGCGCAAGGTCACCGACAAGGCGCTGCGGACGGCGGCCAAGCAGATGGGTCTGCCCTCGGCCGAGGATCTGCTGGCCCGCATCGGCAGCGCCGAGAACTCCGCCAAGGAGGTCCTGGGCGTCCTCTATCCGGAACTGGCCGACCACCAGGACGAGATCGACGGCAAGCGCCCCTTCGCGGGGCTGGAGGCCGACGCGAACTTCAAGCGCGCGCCCTGCTGCGCCCCCCTGCCCGGCGAGCGGATCGTGGGCATCACCTATCGCGGCGCCGGCGTGGTCATCCACGCCATCGACTGTCCCGTGCTGGCCGAGTTCGAGGACAGCCCCGACCGGTGGGTCGACCTGCAATGGCGCGAGGGGCGCCACCCCGCCGCCTATTCGACCGTGCTCAATTTGACGATCCGCCACGACGCCGGCGTGCTGGGACGCATCTGCACCTTGATCGGGGCGCAGGGGGCGAATATCTCGAACCTGGAGTTCATCGCCCGCAAGCCCGACTTCTACCGCATCGAGGTCGAGGTCGAGCTGCGCGACCATGAACATCTGCACAACCTGCTGACCGCCCTCGAGGCGGAAAGCGATGTCGCGCAGGTCTCGCGCGTGCGGGACCCGGCGCTGAAACCCTGAGGCAGGCGCCCCCTGCCCGTCACGGATCGGGTTCGCCTTGTTCAAACGCCGCAAACCGCGCAGCTACGGCCAACTGGCCAGCCAGATGATCTATCCGCCGGGCGGCTGGCGGCGGGCCAGCGCCTATGTGGCCCACAGGCTGCGCCGCCTGCCCGACCAGCCGCATCGCATCGCGCGCGGGGTCGCGGCGGGGATCATGGTGAATTTCACCCCGCTGTTCGGGTTCCACTTCCTGTCGGCGGCAGCGGTGGCCTGGATCATCCGCGGCAACGTGCTGGCTGCGCTGTTGGCGACCTTCGTGGGCAATCCGGTGACCCTGCCCTTCATCGCGCTGATGTCGGTCAAGCTGGGCCGCGAGATCCTGGGCCAAGAGGGCGAGCTGACGCCCCAGTTCATCTTCCACGAATTCTCGAAGGCCACCGGAGAGCTGTGGCACAACCTCAGCGCCCTGTTCGGCCCGTCCGAGATGCACTGGTACAACCTCAGCGACTTTCTGGCGCAGGTATTCTGGCCCTACATGGTCGGCGGCGTCATCCTGGGGTCCGTCGCGGGGGTCATCACGCATTACCTGACCGTGCCGATCTTCATCGCCTATCAGCGCCGCCGCGAGAAGAAGATGGCAGAGCGCATCGCCCGCGCCTCGGCCCGCGCGGCACAGCTGAAGGCGGATCGGGCCAGGGGCGGTCCGGGTCAGTAACCGCGGTCGCGGTCCACCAGATGCAGCAGCGGCCGTCCCGCCATCGCGCGCCGCAGGTTTTGGGCGACGACGGGGGCGGCGGTCGCGGGGCGGGTCTCGGCGGCGATATGGGGCGTGACGGTGACCGCGGGATGGGCCCAGAACGGGTGATCCCCTGGCAGCGGTTCGGTGCGGAACACGTCCAGCACCGCGTGCCCCGGCCGCCCCCGGTCCAGCCCCCGCAACAGCGCCTCGTCATCGATCAGCGTGCCGCGTCCCGGATTGATCAGCCAGGCGCCGTCAAGCAGGCGCGACAGGCGGTCCGCATCCAGCAGCCCGCGCGTGGCGGGCGTGTCGGGCAGCAGGCATACCAGGATCTGCGCGCGGGCCAGGGCCTGGTCCAGCTGCGCGATGGGCAGCACCGAAACCCCCGGCACCGCCCGCCCCGAGGCGCTGACCCCGGTGACCGGAAAGCCCAGGACGGTCAGCATGGCGGCGGCGGCCTGTCCCAGTTCGCCCATGCCCAGGACGGTCACCGGGCGTTCGGCGGCCAGCGGCGGGATCTGCCCGTTGCGCCAGATGCCGTCCTGGGCATAGCGGTCCATGCCCAGATGGGCGCGCATGGCCCATCCGGCGCAATATTCCGCCATTCCCTGGCGCAGCCCCGGATCGACCATCCGCGCCAAGGGCTGGGTCAGCGTGGCGTTGCCCACGATTCGTTCGACCCCGGCCCACAGGCTCTGCACCAGCCGGACATTGGCGTAGGGCGCGAAATCGGTGATGTCGCCGCCCGGGGCATAGATGATCGCATCGAACGTGGCCGGATCGCCGTCGCGGTCCAGATGCATTTCGGGGCAGGCCGCGCGCAAGGCCGGGGCCCATTCGGACCACGCATCGCCGCGGGCGGAGAACCGGACCCTCATCGGGGCCTGTGGACATGGGCGGATTGCACCAGACCAAATCCCAGCATCAGGATCATCAGCGACGTCCCCCCATAGCTGACCAGCGGCAGCGGCGACCCCTTGGCGGGCAGCAGCCCCATCACCGTCGCCATGTTGATCGAGAAGTACAGAAAGAAGGTCGCGCTGATGCCGATGGTGATCAGACTGGCAAAGCGGTCGCGGTTGCTGAGTGCGGAATACAGGCAGAAGCCCAGGATCAGCATGTACAGCACCAAAAGCGAGGACGCGCCGATAAAGCCGAACTCCTCGGACAGGACGGTGAAGATGAAGTCGGTGTGCTTTTCGGGCAGGAAGTTCAGCCGCGACTGCGTGCCCTGCATGAAGCCGCGCCCCGACAACCCGCCCGAACCAAGCGCGATCTGGCTCTGGATGATGTTGTAGCCAGCCCCCAACGGATCGGAGGTCGGGTCCAGGAAGGTGTCGATCCGGCGGAACTGATAGTCACGAAGCAGCTGCCAGTCTGTTCCGCGGCTGCGCATGACGGCCACGACCAGGCCCACCGCGGCTCCGATCACCGCCCCGAAATACCACAGCGACACACCCGCCGCGAACATCACGATCCCGCCCCCCGCGATCAGCATGATCGACGTGCCAAGATCCGGCTGCATCAGGACCAGCGCGGTCGGCGCCAGGATCAGCACCACCGGCACGATCACCCACAAGGGACGCGACACGCGGTTCAACGGCAGCCAGTCGTAGTAGGCCGCGAGCAGCAGGACCAGCGCGATCTTCATCAGTTCGGACGGCTGGATTCGGATCGGGCCGATGTCGATCCATCGCTGCGCGCCCATGCCGATGACCCCGAACAGGTCGACCGCGACCAGCATCAGGAAGCACGTCACATAGGCCGCGACAGAGATGCCGCGCCAGAACCACATGGGCACGAAGGCCAGCCCCAGCATGATCACCATGCCCACGGCAAACCGGATCATCTGCGGTTCCGCCCAGGTGTCCATGCGGCCGCCCGCGACCGAATACAGCATCAGGAACCCGATGCAGCACACGGCGGTGATCAGCAGGACCAGCGGCCAGTTGATGTACAGGACCTTGCGGAACCCCGTCGGAACCTGCGCCACCTGATAGTCGAGATAGGACATCGCCTTACGCCCTGCTGCGGCCGGGGCGCGGGGCCTCGGGCTGGTAAAGGTGCATGGCGTTGTGACGCTCCTCCAGCGCGGCCCGCTGATCCGAGGGCACGGCGTCCAGGGGCGGCAGCCCGCCGTTCAGCGCGAACAGCAGGATGTCGCGCGCGATGGGCGCGGCTACGGCCGATCCGCCGCCGCCATGTTCGACCACCACCGAGATCGCGTATTTCGGCGCATCATAGGGGGCATAGGCCACGAACAGCGCATGGTCGCGCCGCGCCCAAGGCAGCTGATCGTTCGAGATGACGCCGCGGGCGCGTTCGGCGGCGGTGATGTTGCGGACCTGGCTGGTGCCGGTCTTGCCGGCCATGCGCCATTCCTCGCGGGTGATGCGGGCGCCGCGGGCGGTGCCGCGGGCGCTGTTCATCACCGCGTCCATGCCAAGCCGCGCGACGCGCAGCGATTCCGGGCTGATGTCCAGCGGCGGGTATTCGGGCGGCGCCTGCCGCACGCCGTCGACGGACCGGATCAGCTGGGGCCGAACCTCGCGGCCCGACGCGATGCGGGCGGTCATCACCGCCAGCTGCAGCGGCGACGCCAGCACGAAGCCCTGCCCGATCGAGGCGTTCAGGCTGTCGCCGATCTGCCAGGCCTGGCCGTGGCGGGCCATCTTCCATTCGCGGTCGGGGGCGATCCCTTCGGCCACCGCGGACATGGGCAGGTCGTGGCGCTGGCCCAGGCCAAGCTTGCGCGCCATGATCGCGATCCGGTCGATGCCCACCCGCTGCGCCAGTTCGTAGTAGTAGACGTCGCAGCTTTCCTCGAGGCTCTTGATCGCATCGACGGTGCCATGCCCGCCGCGCCGCCAGCAGTGGAACCGCCGGCCGCCCAGTTCGGTGTAGCCCGGACAATAGAACCGGGTGCCCGCGTCGATCACCCCGGCCTCCAGCCCGGCCATCAGGGTGACCATCTTGAAGGTCGATCCGGGCGGATAGACGCCCTGCACCGTCTTGTCGGCCAGGGGGCGGTGGTCGTGATCCATCAGCGCGCGGTATTCGGGACTGCTGATGCCGCGCACGAACTTGTTGGGATCGAAGCTGGGCGACGAACAGATCGTCAGCAGCTCTCCGGTCTGGCAGTCGGTGATGACGGCGGCGGCGCTTTCGGTGCCCATCCGCTGCGCGGCATAGTTCTGCAAGGCGGCATCCAGCGTCAGCTGCAGCGTGGCCCCCTGTTCGCCCTGCTGGCGCGACAGCTGGCGCATCTCGCGGCCCTGGGCGTTGACCTCGACGCGGCGGGCGCCCGCCTTGCCGCGCAGGATCTCCTCCATGCGGCCCTCGACCCCGATCTTGCCCAGCTGAAAGTCCGGCAGCAGCAGGACCGGGTCAGGGTCCTCGATCCGCGACAGGTCGTAATCGCTGACGGGGCCGACATAGCCCATGACATGCGCGAAATCGCCCGCCCGCGGATAGGCGCGCGACAGCGCCGATTCGGGCGTGACGCCGGGCAGCGACGGGGCGTTGACCGCGATGGCGCTGAACTGCTCCCAGGTCAGGCGGTCGGCCAGTACGATGGGGGTGATGGCGCTGCGGCGGGAAAACTCCTCCATCAGCTCGGCCATGCGGGCGTCGGTCATGGGCACCAGCCGCGACAGGCGGCGCAGCACGGCCTTGACGTCGCCGCCCGCCTCCTCGCGCGTCAGGGTGACGCGATAGTTCTGTTCGTTCCCCGCGATGATGATCCCGTTGCGGTCCAGGATCAGCCCGCGCGACGGCGGCAGCAGCCGGATCTTGATCGAGTTGCCGTCCGCCAGCGTGCGGTATTCCTCGGCATGGTCCAGCTGCATCGACCGCATCTTCAGCGCCAGCGTGGTGACGGTGGCCACCTGGATGCCGGCCAGCATCAGCCCGCGCCGGGTGATCTGGCGGGAGCTGTCCAGGATCTCGCGTTGGGACTTCTTCATGCCCTTGTCCTCATGTCGGATCGCCGCGGCCAAGGCGGCGCAGCCCGATCAGCCAGCGTGCCCCGAAGACGACCAGCGGATAGGCCGCCACCGTCGCCAGAAACTGCAGGATCACCTGCCCCAGGGCCGGCACCTGCAGCACGAACACTACCTGTACCAAGCGATAGCCCAGCATCATCAGCCCGATCAGCACGCCCACGCGGAACCATTCAACCATGAATGGCTGATCGCGCCAACGGGGCTCTCGCAGACGTGCGGCCTCGGACCCCAGCAGCACGATGGCGGTCCACAGGCCCAGGGGGCGCATCAGCAGCACGTCCTCGACCAGGATGGCCAGCACGATGACCGGCGCGGCCAGCTGGTCGGGGCGGCGCAGCACCCAAGCCAGGATCAGCGCCAGCGCCAGGTCGGGACCGGGCCAGCCCATGATGCCCGCCGACAGGGGCAGCAGCCGCACG
Organism: Paracoccus sp. NBH48; assembly: GCF_015390265.1. Classification (NCBI taxonomy): domain Bacteria; kingdom Pseudomonadati; phylum Pseudomonadota; class Alphaproteobacteria; order Rhodobacterales; family Paracoccaceae; genus Paracoccus; species Paracoccus sp. NBH48. Next base: position 29,105 of record NZ_VUOJ01000006.1, read on the forward strand.
AACAGCAGCGCCCAGACCGAGGCCAGAAACACCAGCGTTCCCAGGACGAAGCTGCGGCTGGGCAGCTGGATCATGGCGTGGAACCCGGATCCAGCGGATCGCTGGCCGCCGCCGCGTCGACCGGAGAGACCGGCAGCTGCGGCCCGATCAGACCGCTATCCTGGCCCAGGATGATGGCGGCGCTGTCGACCACCGCCTCGGCCGGATGCGACCGCAGCACGCGCAGGAACTCCAGGCGTTCGTAATCGGCCGCCATGCGCAGGCGCAGCCGCCCGTCGCTGCCCTGCGCGACCTGGCCCACCAGCACCCCGGCGGGAAAGACGCCCCCGTCGCCCGAGGTCACGACCCGGTCGCCGGGACGGACGTTGTCGGCCTGCTCGACGAATTCCAGCAGCGGCAGCGGCGTGTTGTCGCCCGTCAACAGCGCCCGTTCGCCGGTCGGCTGGACCGTCACCGGCAACCGCGACGAGGGGTCCGTCAACAGCACGACGCGGCTGGTCCGGTTCCCAACGCCGGAAATGCGCCCGACCAGCCCCAGCCCGTCCATGGTGGCCCATCCCTCGATGATGCCGTCTTGGGCGCCGACGTTCAGCAGCACCGACTGGCGGAAGGCCGAACCGCTGTCGACCATCACCACGCCCGTGACGCTGGTCAGGGCCGGGTCGATGCGGACGTTGTTCTGCGCCATCAGCTTGGAGTTCTCCTGCTCCAACTGGACGGCGGCCTCGCGCCAGGCGGACATGCGCTGCAATTCGCGGCGCAGTTCCTGGTTCTGCTCATAGATGCGCGCATAGCTTTGAAAGCCCGCGACCATCTGGGTAACCTTGGTCACCGGCGCCACGGCCCATTCGAACCGCGGCACGATGCGGTCGATCATCGCCGTGCGCATCATCTCGGCCCGCGGGCTGTCGATGCGCCAGAACAGGAATACCGCCAGCAGCGCAAGCGCCAGAACCGCGATCAGGACGCGGCGCACGGGGGTGGCGAAATCGGTGCTCTTCTGCGCCATTCAGGCGCTCCCTGCCTGCGCGATCAGCTGTCGTAGTCGATGACGTGACGCAGCTGCTTTTCGAACTCCAGCGCCTTGCCGGTGCCCAGGGCCACGCAGCTCATCGGCTGGTCGGCCAGGCTGATCGACAGGCCGGTCTGCTCGCGCAGCGCCAGGTCCAGCTCGCCCAGCATGGCGCCGCCGCCGGTCAGCATCACGCCGCGGTCGACGATGTCGGCGGCCAGGTCCGGGGGCGTCGCCTCCAGCGCGACCATCACCGCCTCGCAGATGGCCTGGACGGGCTCGGACAGCGCCTCGGCGACCATGGCCTGGCTGATCTCGATTTCCTTCGGGATGCCGTTCAGCAGGTCGCGGCCGCGCACCATCAGGGTCGCGCCGCGCCCGTCATCGGGCATGCGGGCGGTGCCGATGCTGGTCTTGATGCGTTCGGCGGTCGATTCCCCGATCAGCATGTTCTGGTTGCGGCGCAGATAGTTGATGATCGCTTCGTCCATGCGGTCGCCGCCGATGCGCACTGAGCGCGCATAGACCACGTCGCCCAGGGACAGGACCGCGACCTCGGTCGTGCCGCCGCCGATGTCGACGACCATGCTGCCGGTGGGTTCGGTGATGGGCATGCCCGCGCCGATGGCCGCCGCGATCGGTTCGGCGATCAGGCCCGCCTTGCGCGCGCCTGCGGACAGAACCGACTGGCGGATGGCGCGTTTCTCGACCGGGGTCGCGCCGTGCGGGACGCAGACGATGATCTTGGGCTTGGAGAAGGTCGTGCGCTTGAACACCTTCTTGATGAAATGCTTGATCATCTGCTCGGCGCTGTCGAAATCGGCGATGACGCCCTCGCGCATCGGGCGGATGGCCTCGATACTTCCCGGCGTGCGGCCCAGCATCAGCTTGGCGTCCTCTCCGACCGCCAGGACGACGCGCTTGCCGTCCTTGACGTGATAGGCCACGACCGAGGGCTCGTTCAGGATGATGCCCTTGCCCTTGACATAGATCAGCGTGTTCGCCGTCCCCAGGTCGATTGCGATGTCGGTCGAAAACAAACCGCCGAATGCCATGCCCGTATCCTTTTCCCGCCGGTTGGCCCGGCCTGCCCTGTTTTGATGGTGCGTGATCGCCCTGACGGACGTGGCCCCGTATAGAGCCGTGCGCCGCACCGGAAAAGCCCCGATGCGCGCATTGGGCCGACAGCGGCATTTCTCGCCGGGGTGGTGCCGGGGGGACACGATGCCCCCCGCGCGCCTCAGTGCGAATACATGCTGATCTGCTTGGCGTCAGTGTCGCGACCGGTCATCGCGCGGCGCAGGATCAGCCGGTTCAGCGCCCCCACATAGGCCTTGACCGAGGCCAGGATCGTGTCCGTATCGGCGGCCTGGCCGGTGACGATGCGGCCCTCCTCCTCCATGCGGACGCTGACGGTGGCCTGCGCATCGGTGCCCTCGGTCACGGCATGGACCTGATACAGCTGCAGCCGCGCGTCGTGCGGAAAGATTTCCCGCACCGCATTGAAGCACGCATCGACCGGCCCGTCGCCGGTCGTCTCGGCCCGCTTCTCGACCCCGTCCACGATCATGGTCAGGGCCGCGGACTGGCCGTCGCTGCCGCAGACGACGCGCAGGTGCTTGACCTGCAGGTGATCCTCGGCCGTGTTGGCGGCGGCGTCCAGGACCAGGGCCACGATGTCGTCGTCATAGACCTCCTTCTTGCGGTCGGCCAAGGCCTTGAACCGCACGAAGATGTCCTTCAGCTGGTTGTCGCCCACCTCATAGCCCAGATCGGCCAGCTTGGCGCGCAAAGCCGCGCGGCCCGAATGCTTGCCCATGGCGATGTTGTTTTCGGTCAGGCCGATATCGGCGGGGCGCATGATCTCGAAGGTCTCGACGTTCTTCAGCACGCCGTCCTGATGGATGCCGGATTCGTGCAGGAAGGCGTTCTTGCCGACGATTGCCTTGTTGAACTGCACCGGAAAGCCCGACACGGCCGCCACGCGACGCGAGATGCCCATGATCTTGGTCGTGTCGATGCCCGTGCGGAACGGCATGATGTCGTTGCGGACCCGCATCGCCATCACCACCTCCTCCAGCGCGGTGTTGCCGGCGCGTTCGCCCAGACCGTTGATGGTGCATTCGATCTGGCGGGCACCGGCCTCGACCGCAGCCAGGGCGTTGGCGGTCGCCATGCCCAGGTCGTTGTGGCAATGCGTGGCAAAGATGATCTGGTCCGCGCCGGGCACGCGTTCCAGCAGCATGGCGATCAGGGCGGCGCTTTCGCGCGGCGCGGTATAGCCCACCGTGTCAGGGATGTTGATCGTGGTGGCGCCGGCCTTGATGGCGATTTCCACCACCCGGCACAGATAATCATGCTCGGTCCGGGTGGCGTCCATGGGCGACCATTGCACGTTGTCGCACAGGTTGCGCGCATGGGTGACCGTCTGGTGGATGCGATCCGCCATCTGGTCCATGTCCAGGTTCGGGATCGCCCGGTGCAGCGGCGAGGTGCCGATGAAAGTGTGGATCCGCGGCTGGCGGGCATGCTTCACGGCCTCCCAGCAGCGGTCGATATCGGGCAGCTGAGCGCGGGCCAGACCGCAGATCACGCTGTTTTTCGACTGTTTCGCGATCTCGGACACGGCGGCAAAGTCGCCTTCCGAGGCGATGGGAAATCCGGCCTCGATCACGTCCACGCCCATCTCGTCCAGCATGGCGGCGATTTCCAGCTTTTCGGCATGGGACATGGTGGCGCCGGGCGACTGTTCGCCGTCGCGCAGCGTGGTGTCAAAGATCACGACGCGGTTCTGTTCGGTCATTGGCTTGGTCCTTCTTACGTGGTCCTGTGGGGTTTCCCGGGCGCTGACCTGTCTGAGCGGCGGCCCGGAAGACCCGCTCAGCGCAGCGTAAGAAGCAGCAGACCGCGAAGCTGCACGGCCAGACGAGCGCCGTGGGGCGCGGTGCGGGCGGTGGCGATGTGGCGCATCCGGGTCATGGCCGCGAATATGCCCCCCCGCGCGCATCTTGAAAACCCCTGATCGACACCGCCCGTCCGCAAGGCAGTTCCGACCTTTGCCATTGTAGCGACACATTTATGTCTGGCCCCGCCCGGCAAGCCTGCCTATCCTTTGATCACGACAACGAAAAAACGACAACCAACAGATGAGGGCAACGAATGTCACGCAAGATCGTCGTCGGTTTCGACGGCAGCGATGCCTCGATCCGCGCCTTGGACTTTGCCATCTCGCGCGCGCAGGCGCAGGGCGACCACATCCTGATCGCGCATGTTCTGGAATGGTCGCCCTACAGCTTCCTGACGCCAAGCGAGGTCGAGGAACGACACCGCCGCCGCAAGGAGGAGCTGCAGCGCGCCGAAGCCGCCATCCTGACCCCCATGGTCAAGCGGGTCGAGGACGCGGGCATCCCCTGCGCGACCACGCTGCGATACGGCCACATCGCCGAAACGCTGTGCCGCATCGCCAAGGATGAAGGCGCGGCGATGATCTTCATCGGCCGGATGGGCGATTCGGGCTTTGCCTCGCGCATCTTCGGATCGGTCGCGGCGACGCTGGCGCAGGTCGCGCCGGTGCCCGTGGTCATCGTGCCGTGACCGGCCAACCAACAGGGACAAGAGCAATGAGAACACGCATCACAGCCGCGGCCCTCGCGGCACTGGCCGCAGGCCCCGCCGCGGCCCAGGGCATCGACGAGACCGTGAACCAGGTCTTTGCCAATTCCACCGGCTGGTTCGTCAGCCTGATCTTCTCCAACTTTCCCGGCACCAGCTTTCCTTGGATCGTCGGCTGGCTGGTCATCGCGGCCACGACCTTCACCCTCTATTTCGGGGTGATCCAGCTGCGCGCCTTCGGCCATGCCATAGCCCTGGTCCGGGGCGACTATTCCGACCCGAACGACGCCGGAGAGGTCAGCCACTTCCAGGCGCTGACCACCGCCCTGTCGGGCACCGTGGGCCTGGGCAACATCGCGGGCGTCGCGGTGGCCGTCAGCATCGGCGGGCCGGGCGCCACGTTCTGGATGATCCTGGCGGGCCTGCTGGGCATGGCGTCCAAGTTCACCGAATGCACGCTTGGCGTCAAATACCGCAACGAATACGCGGACGGCACCGTGTCGGGCGGCCCGATGTACTACATGGTCAAGGGGTTCGCCGAACGCGGCCTGCCGGGCGGGCGCATCCTGGCCGTGCTGTTCGCGATCTTCTGTATCCTGGGCAGCTTTGGCGGCGGGAACATGTTCCAGGCCAATCAGGCCCATGCCCAGCTGATCAACGTGGTGGGCGACTATCCCGGCTGGATCACTGGCGTGGTGATGGCGATTATCGTGTTCCTGGTCATCGTCGGCGGCCTGAAATCCATCGCCAGCGTGACCGAGAAGATCGTGCCCTTCATGGCCGCGCTCTACGTCGGGACGGCGCTGATCATCATCGCCATGAACTATGACATGATCGGCCAGGCGTTCTATCAGATCTTCGCGGGCGCCTTCACCAATGACGGCGTCGTGGGCGGGGCCATCGGTGCCCTGATCCAGGGCTTCCGCCGGGCCGCCTTCTCGAACGAGGCCGGCATCGGTTCCGCCGCGATCGCCCACAGCGCCGTGCGTACCAAGGAGCCGGTGACCGAGGGCTTCGTGTCGCTGCTGGAGCCGTTCATCGACACCGTCGTCATCTGTACCATGACCGCGCTGGTGATCATCATCACCGGGCAGCTGATCGCCGACCCCACGACCGGGATGTTCGTCCTGAACGAGGCGGGCGACCAGATCCGCACCGTGACCGGCAACACGGGCGTTGCCCTGACGTCGGATGCCTTCAGCAGCGCGTTCGGCTGGTTCCGCTATGTGCTGGTGCTGGCGGTGGTGCTGTTCGCCTTCTCGACCATGATCTCGTGGAGCTATTACGGGCTGAAGGCCTGGACCTTCCTCTTCGGAGAGGGCCAGACCAAGGAGCTGATCTTCAAGATCATCTTCTGCCTGTTTGTGGTCATCGGCGCCTCGGCCAGCCTGGGCCCGGTCATCGACTTCTCTGACGCGATGATCTTTGCGATGGCGATCCCCAACATCATCGCGCTGTACCTGCTGATGCCCGTCGTCAAGGCCGAGATGAACCGCTATCTGGGCCGCCTGAAATCCGGCGACATCCGCAAGTACGAATAACGCCCGCGACAGCGACGCGACCAGGGGGCGGGGAACCGCCCCCCTTTTCATTCGCGGTGGTCCGCGCGGACGATCTGTGCCAAACGGCGCCGGTCCGCGCAGGAGAACCCCGATGCCAAAGCCCCCCTTCGTCCATCCCGGAATGCGGTTGCCCTTCGCGCTGCTGGTGACCTGCTTCGCGGCCTGGGGGATCGCGGCGAACATGACCGACCCGCTGGTCCAGGTCTTTTCGCGCATCTTCTCGATGTCGACGCTGCAGGCGTCCTTCGTCCAGTTCGCTTATTACGGGGCCTATTTCCTGCTGGCCCTGCCCGCGGCCTTCATCAACCGGCGCTTTCTCCTACAAGACCGGCATCCTGACGGGCCTGGGCTGCGCGGTGGCGGGCGCCTTCCTGTTCTATCCGGCGGCGCAGGCCATGACCTTCGGGTACTTCCTGGCCGCGCTGTTCCTGCTGGCGGGGGGGCTGTCGATCCTTGAGACCTCGGCCAACCCCTTCGTCATCGCGATGGGCCCCGAGGGCAATGCCACGCGCCGCCTGAACCTGGCCCAAGCCTTCAACCCGGTCGGCACGAACATCGGCGTCTTCCTGGCCGCGACGCTGATCCTGCCGCGTCTGAACCCGGCAACCGACGCCGAACGCGCCGCCATGCCCGCCGCGACGCTGGAGCAGATCCAGCGCGCCGAACTGTCCGCGGTCATGACGCCCTATGTCGGACTGGCCTTCGTGCTGCTGGTCATCTGGATCGCCATCGCCTTCCTGCGCATCCCGACCGACCGCGAATCCATCGCCCCCGACGCCGCCCGCGTTCAGTTCGCGCCGACGCTGCGGCGGCTGCTGTCGAACCGGCATTACGTGTTCGGGGTGGTGGCCCAGTTCTTCAACGTGGCTGCCCAGACCTGCGTCTGGACCTTCACCATCCAGTACGTGATCGCCGCCATCGGCGGGACGGAGGCGCAGGCCGGATGGTACCTGCAGGCCAGCCTGATCGTGTTCCTGATCGCCCGCTTCGTGATGGTCGGCGTGATGGGCGTGATCCGCCCCGCGGCGCTGCTGACGGTGATGGCCTTGGCGGGGACGGGCCTGTGCCTGTTCGCGGCCACCGGGCCGGGGCTGGCGGGTGTCTGGGCGGTGGTCGCCGTATCGGCCTGCCTGTCGCTGATGTTTCCCACCATCTACGGCATCGCCCTGCACGGCCTAAGCGACGACACCAAGTTCGGTGCGGCGGGCCTGGTCATGGCGATCCTGGGCGGTGCGACCGTGCCGCTAATCCATGGCGCGGTCATGGATTCCCACGGCGCGGCGCTGTCCTATGTGGTGCCGGGACTGTGCTTCCTGGTCGTCGCGGCCTTCGGGCTGTTCGACCTGCGCTCGACCCGCCATGCGGATGCTGCAACGCAGCATTGACCAGCCAGGCGGTTGCCTGCCGGGCTGATAGCGCCAACATAGGGGTCAGGATCTGCGAAAGGACCACCCCCATGCTTGCCTATTACGGACTGTATCTTGACGACGCCGGCCGGGCGATGGCGCGCCGTGCGCCGCGGCCCACTGCCGGGCTGTTCCTGCTGCCCCATCAGATCGGCGCACTGAACGCCACGCGCCACGGCGGAACCCTGCGTGCGCTGCTGCGGCGGCTGACCGGACGGCTGCGCGCGGCCTAAAGGCGGCGGCGGCGACGTACCGGGATCATCTGCTGCGCGCCACCGGCCACCAGCAGCCATGCCGAGGTCAGGACAAGACCCCAGTTCGCCCAGCTTTCCGGGTGAAAGTCGACCACAGCGGCCCAGCCCGCGAACAGCACCCAAGCCAACGCCACCGGCAACGAGATCGCCTGCCAGCGCTTGGTCCGGACGGGGTGGATGAACTTGATATTGGTGAACATCGCGGCGCTCAACGCGGTGACGATCAGCAGGATGATGGTCCAATGCGGCTTGACCGCGAACAGGACCAGGATGACCATGTTCCAGCAGCCGGGAAAGCCCGCGAAGGAATTGTCCCGCGTCTTCATCCGCGTGTCCGCAAAATAGACGACGCTGGTGAACACGATCACGATGATCGCGAACCAGCCCGTCCAGCCCGACAGCAGCCCCGACTGGAACAGCGCAAAGGCCGGGATGAACACATAGGTCAGATAGTCGATGATCAGGTCCATCAGCACGCCGTCATAGGCGGGCCAGTTCTTCTTGACGTCGTAACGCCGCGCCAGCGGGCCGTCGATGCCGTCGACGACGAAGGCCACCACCAGCCACAGGAACATCAGCGCCCAGTCCGCCTGCACGGCGGCCAGCATGGCCAGCATGGCCAGAACGGCTCCGGTGGCGGTCAAAAGATGGACGGAAAGGGCTTTGTGACGCATCTGCATGCGGTTTAATCGCAGGTTGAACCCCCCAACGCAACCGCACTTGCCCGGTCAGCGCAGGATCGGGGGGCCTTTCGGGCGCGGTGCGGGTTCCTCGGGCGCGGGGGGCGTCAGATCGAACAGCAGTGCGCCGGCCGGGGGCGGCGCGTCCGAAAAGCTGATGTCGACGCCGCCGGGCTGGGCGGGAAGGAACGCCAGCGCCTCGGCCAGGGCCTTGGCGATGGCCGGCTGGCGGTCGACGGGCGCGCCGGTGATGACCAAGAGATGCCCGGCACCGTCCCCCGACGCACCGACCAGCGCCGCGCCTGCGACCAGTCCGCGCAGGTCGGCCAGCCGTTCGGCCAGGGGATCCGCCAAGGCTTGCGCCACCTGCGGGTCGGGCGCGGTCAGGCGCAGCCGGGCCTGGCCCTCCTGAGGGGCGGCATCCAGCGCACCTGTCAGCCAATCCAGCATGCCGCTGTCCAGCAGCATCTCGGACGGGTGGCCGGGATTGACCAGCAACCCCGCGCCGTCCGCGTTTCAGCAGTCCCGCCAGCACCCGCCCCGGCAGCGCCGCGTAAGCCACGGGATGGCCGAAGAAATCCGCCAGCCGATCCTCGGCGTCGCAGGCCAGCGCGACGCGCGCCCCGTCCAGATCGAAGATCTGCAATTCGACCTGGTCATGCACCGGCTCGCGCAGCAAGGCCACGGTCAGCTCGGTATCCGCCAGCCGCGACAGCATCCGCGCCCGCTGCGGCGCATCCGCGTCGTGGAACGGGACGGGGGCAAGATCATCCAGCGCGCTCATGGTCGGGCCTTTCCGAATTGGCTGGCCAAGCGGTAAAGCCCGCGCCGTGCCCACGCAAGCGTGATTGCCCATGCCCGGCCCCCCGCCCCATATTGTGCGCATGAAAAGACGCGCCCTGATCCTGACCGCCGCCGCCCTGCCCCTGCTGGCAGCCCCCCGCATCGCCCGCGCCAGCCTGGCCCCCCCTGCTGTCGCAGGCCGGATCGATGCCGCCCCTGCGCGCCATCGCCCTGTGGCAGGACGACGGCGCACAGGGGGTGGAACTGGCGGCCCAGGGCTATCACGGCTTTACGCCGGACAGCCCGACGAACATCAAATCGGCGTCGAAATCGGTGATGTCGGCGCTGGCGGGCATCGCCATCGGCCGCGGCCTGCTGGAGAGCGCGGATCAGCCCATCGCACCGCTGCTGCGCAGCGACCTGCCCGCATCGGCCGACCCGCGGCTGGCGCGTGTCACCCTGGGCAACCTGCTGTCGATGCAGGCCGGGCTGGAACGCCAGTCGGGACAGAATTACGGCCGATGGGTCAGCAGCCCGAACTGGGTGCGCAGCGCGCTGGCCGCGCCCTTCGTCCAGGATCCCGGCACGCGGATGCAGTATTCGACCGCATCGACGCATCTGGTCGCGGCGATCCTGACCCGCGTCACCGGCCGCCCGCTGCTGGACGTCGCACGCGACTGGCTGTCGCCCATTCCCGGATTTCGCATCACCGGATGGGACCGCGATCCGCAGGGCATCTATCTGGGCGGCAACCAGATGGCGATGAGCACCCGGTCGCTGCTGGCCTTCGGTGCGACATACGCGCGGGGGCGGTCGGGCGGGCGGGCGGCAGGTCGTCCCCGCGGCCTGGATCGACGAAAGCTGGCGGCGCCGCACCTCCAGCATCTTCAGCGGCCAGGGATACGGCTATGGCTGGTTCCTGGGGCGGATGGCCCGGGCGGGACGTGCGCTATGGCTGGGGCTATGGCGGGCAGATGGTCTATGTGTTCCCCGCGACGCGGCGCCAGCCGGCCCTGTCCATCGCGATGACGTCGGACCCGGACCTGCCGTCGGGGCGCACCGGGCATCGCGACGACCTGCACCGTCTGGCGGAGCAGCTGGCCGGCGCGGTCTAGGCGACCGCACGCGGCCCGCGCCGTCAGTCGACGAAATCGCCGGCCTGGAAGTTGCCCAGGTTGCCCAGAAGCTGTCCGATGAACGAGATGTCGGTCACGCTGCCGTCGGTCACGCGGCGCGACAGGCTGACCACGCGGCCGCGTTCTAGGCCAAAGGTCTCGACATTGCTGACCACGCCGGTGGGCGCGAACGAGATGGCGACGACCTTGCGGTCGATCTCGCGCGGGGCGGCTGGGCCGAGGCGGCGCCAGCGCGATCCGACATAGTACCAGCCGGACCCCGTCAGCAGGCCCTGGGCCGACGGGCGACCGATCAGACCGGGCAGTTCCTCCATCGTGGTCTGCCCCGGCACGACCTTGCGCCAGCTCCAGATCGGGGGGGACGTATCCGTGGTTCCGTTTCGATGGGCGCACAGGCGGCAAGCCCGAGGACAGCCAGAAACGCCAGTGTCATCAGGCTTCTGATGGCGGACATGGGCGGGTTCCCTCCTTGGGGCGGTTGACGCGGCCCGCCCTGCCTAGCAAACTCGGCCACCCTGCTCAAGAATATCAATCCCTCGGGGTCACGCGCCCCGCGCCGCATCGACAAAGGTCCGACATGATCACCCCCGAATCGCATCCGCAGCGGCTGCGTGTCGCGCATCTGAACCCGAACGCGCCGACGACCTTTCACCTGCGCCCCGACGAAGGCGTGCGGGAAGCCCTGGCGGCCGAGCTGGGACTGGACGCACTGACGCGCCTGGACTTTCGCGGCACGCTGCGCGCGCATGGCACCGACGGCTGGCTGCTGACGGCGACGCTGGCCGCGCGGGTGACGCAACCCTGCGTCATCACGCTGAAGCCCGTGCGCACCGACATCTCGGAACCGGTCCGCATCCAGTTCTCTCCGCATGTGGCCGCCCCCGAGGGCGACGAGATCGAGATGCCGGACGAGACGCTGGAACCCCTTGGCAACTTCATCGACCTGACCGCGATCATGGTCGAGGCCCTGTCGCTGGCCCTGCCCGCCTATCCGCGGGCCGAGGGAGCAAGCCTGCCGCAGGCCGCGGCGGCCGACGACGATGCCGCCGGCGACACACGGCGTCCCTTTGCCGGGCTCGACAAGCTGCTGGGCGGCAAGGACGGCGAATCCTGACCCGGGCTGCGTGGCCATCGGCCCACAGGCGGGCGGCGAAATGCGCCCGAACCCGCCGCCGGGGGGCGCAATCACGGCCCGTTCGCGGCAAAGGGGGCCATGTGCGGTGCGTTTGCGACCGTCCCCTGGCCTTCGGGGCTTGCGGGCGCGGTCGTCATGGCGTATCTGCGCGGTTCATTTACGAATTCAAATCTGGTGTGATCGCGTTCTGGCGCCGCACCCTGACAACCGAGGTGGTGACATGGCTGTCCCTCAGAATCGCGTAACCCGGTCCAAGCGCAACATGCGCCGTGCGCATGATGCGTTGGTCGCGGGCAACCCGAACGAATGCTCCAACTGCGGCGAGCTGAAGCGCCCGCATCACGTCTGCCCGTCCTGCGGCCACTACGCCGACCGCGAAGTGATCGCGAAGGCGAACGAGATCGACCTGGACGACGACGCGGCCTGATTCCGGCGCGCCCGTCCTGATGTCCGTCCCCTCCGCGAGCACGCCGACACCGCGCGTCCCCGAATCCGGGGGCAGCGTGGTGATATCGGTTGACGCCATGGGTGGCGACCGCGGCCCCGCCGTCGTCGTCGCAGGCATGGCGGAAAGCGCCGAGAAGAACCCCGAGATCCGCTTCATCGTCCATGGCGACGAGGCAGAGCTTGCGGGCCTGATCGCGCGCCGCAAGGTGCTGGCGGGTCGCTGCGACATCCGCCATGCCGCGGGCGTGGTGACGATGCATGACAAGCCCAGCCAAGTCCTGCGCAGGGCGAGGGCACGTCGATGTGGTCCACGCTGGAATCGGTCAAGGCCGGAGAGGCGCAGGTCGCCGTGTCCTGCGGGAACACCGGCGCGCTGATGGCGCTTGTCGATGCTGCGTCTGCGCAAGCTGCCGGGCGTGAACCGGCCGGCCATCGCCTGCCTGTGGCCGTCGCGCAACCCCCAAGGGTTCAACATCATGCTGGACGTGGGCGCGGACATCCGCGCCGATGCGCATGACCTGCTGCAATATGCCCTGATGGGGGCATCCTATGCGCGCAACGGCCTGGGCCTGCCCATGCCGCGCGTCGGCCTGCTGAACGTGGGCACCGAGGAACACAAGGGCCGCGCCGAACTGAAGCAGGCCCACGAGATGATCGAGCAGGCCGCCGCCGGCAGCTATACCTATGTCGGCTTCGTCGAGGGTGGCGATCTGCCGTCCGACCGCGTGGATGTGATCGTCACCGACGGATTCACCGGCAATGTCGCCTTGAAGACCGGGGAAGGCACGGCCAAGCTGGTCGGCGACTTCCTCAAGGACGCCTTCTCGAATTCGATCATGTCAAAATTTGCGGCCGTCCTGGCCATGAGCTCGCTCAAGCGCCTGCAGAAGCGGATCGACCCGCGCCGCGTGAACGGCGGCATCTTCCTGGGCCTGAACGGCACGGTCGTGAAATCGCACGGCTCCGCCGATGCGACCGGCGTGTCCGCGGCCATCAAGCTGGCCTTCACCCTGGCCAAGTCGGGTTTCCAGGACCGCCTGGCCGCCCGTGTGGCCCAAGGTGCCGCGGCATCCGCCAGCGCCACCGATACAGGAGCATCGTCGTGACGCGTCGTTCGGTCATCTGCGGCACCGGGCATTACCTGCCTGAACGCATCGTCGAGAACAGCTGGTTCGAGGACAAGCTGGACACCACCGACGAATGGATCCGCTCTCGCACCGGGATCGAGCGTCGCCACTTCGCGGCCGAGGGCCAGACCACCAGCGACCTGGCCATACGCGCCGCCAAGGCCGCGCTGGACCGCGCAGGCATGACCGCAGACGACATCGACGGTGTCGTGCTGGCGACCTCCACCCCCGACTTCACCTTTCCGGCCGTCGCGACCATGGTCCAGGCCGGTCTGGGGATGAAGCGCGGCTTTGCCTATGACGTGCAGGCCGTCTGCGCGGGCTTCGTCTTTGCGCTGGCCAATGCGGACGCGATGATTCGCGCGGGCCAGGCCGACCGCATTCTGGTGATCGGGGCCGAGACATTTTCCCGGATCATGGACTGGACCGACCGCGGCACCTGCGTACTGTTCGGCGACGGCGCCGGCGCGGTCGTCCTGCAGGCTGAGGACGGTGCGGGCACCAGCGATGACCGGGGCATCCTGGCCAGCGACCTGAACAGCGACGGCACCTATCGCGAGCTTCTGTATGTCGATGGTGGCGTATCCTCCACCGGAACGGCAGGCCAGCTGCGGATGCAGGGCAACCTCGTTTTCCGCCACGCGGTCGAAAAGCTGGCCAAGACGGCGCATACCGCGCTGGACCGTGCCGGGCTGACGCCTGCCGACGTGGACTGGCTGGTCCCGCACCAGGCGAACATGCGCATCATCACCGCCACCGCGCAGAAGATGCAGCTGCCGCTGGACAAGGTCGTACTGACCGTGGCCGATCACGGCAACACCTCGGCCGCGTCGATCCCGCTGGCCCTGTCCGTCGCCGATGGCCAGGGTCGGTTCGCGCCGGGCCAGGTTCTGGTGACCGAGGCGATCGGCGGCGGTCTCAGCTGGGGCGCCGTCGTCCTGCGCTGGTAGGCTATTTCAGCAAGGCATCCTTGCTGGCGCGGCGGTTCATCCCGCCCGCGGGCCGTTTTGCGCGATCATGGCCCGACTGACAGGCCACGCACAGCTGCACCCCGGGCTGCGCGGCGCGGCGTGCCTCGGGGATCGGTTCGTCGCATTCCGCGCAGACCCGTGCGCTGTCGCCCACCTGACGGCGCGACGCGGCCAGCCGGGCGCGGGCGATCGCCTCGGCCGTGTTGACATCGATCTGGTCGTTCACCGCGTCGTCGCGGGCCCATCCGCCTGCCATCCTGTCCTCCATCGCTATCCTGCGTCATCAACAGATGGGAAGCATCGCGCCGGAATCAATCGCCCTGCCCTGTCCGAAGGCGTGCCGGCGCATGACAAGTATCGGGCGGGGAACGATTTCCCCGCGGGCCTCGTTGACAGCCATGGGAATTCGAACCATCCTTCCCGCATTCAAGAGGATCAATCATGGGCGACAAGACCTTGACCCGGATGGACTTGGCCGAAGCGGTATTCCGTGACGTCGGCCTGTCCCGTCACGAATCGGCACAGCTGGTCGAAAGCGTGCTGGACCACATCTCGGACGCGCTGGTGCAGGGAGAGCAGGTCAAGATCTCGTCCTTCGGCACCTTTTCGGTGCGCGACAAGAACGAGCGGATCGGCCGCAATCCCAAGACCGGCGAGGAGGTGCCCATCACGCCCCGCCGCGTGCTGTCCTTCCGGCCCTCGCACCTGATGAAGGATCGCGTGGCAGCCGGAAACAAGCGATAGCCCCGGCCCGACCCCATGGCGAAAGGCGCAGAGGCATTCCGGTCGATCGGAGAGGTGGCGGCCCTGATCGGCGTCGCGCCGCATGTCCTGCGCTATTGGGAGACGCAATTCTCGGCGCTGAAGCCGATGAAGCGCCCCGACGGCAGACGCTACTATCGCCCCGCCGATGTCGAGATGGCAGCGGGCATCTGTGCCCTGCTGCGCGACGACGGGCTGACGATTCGCGGAGCGATTCGCCAGATCGCCACCGACCGCGGACAATCCGTCCGCAGGCGGGGCGCACAGCAGCTCTCTCCGCAATCGGACACGGCACCCCCTGCCCCCGCACCCGCGCGCATCGCCCCTGTCAGCCCTCCGTCGCAACCGCCCGTCTGGCTGGCACGCCTCAGCGATATGGCGCGTCATCTGCAGCAGATTTCACCCGCCGATCGACGCTGGCCGCGGGCCAAGCCTGCCGTCATGCGGCTGGCGCAGGCCATGTTGAGCCTGTCCTGATCCCCGCATGCGATTTGTCAAAGTTTTCCGCGCCCAGGCCCTTGTGCTGGCCTGCCGGATCGCTTTATAGCATGCGCGTCGGGCCGTGGCGCAGCCTGGTTAGCGCGTCCGTCTGGGGGGCGGAAGGCCGAGAGTTCGAATCTCTCCGGCCCGACCATTCCGAAAACGCCCATCCTTTTCCAAGGGTGGGCGTTTCCCTTATCCCCCACCCGCATCAGGGGCTTGCGACATGAATGGCGTTCTGCCCGACAGCGATATCCGCGATCTGATCGACCAGGGCGTCATCCGCGCCGATGCCCCCGTTACGTCCGAACAGATCCAGCCCGCCAGCCTTGACCTGCGGCTTGGCCGCACCGCCTATCGCCTGCGTGCCAGCTTTCTGGCGGGGCGCGGGCGGCGCATCGCGGACCGGCTGGCCGATTTCCAGATGCACCAGATGGACCTGTCCGACGGTGCCGTGCTGGAACGCGGCTGCGTCTACCTGATCCCGCTGCAGGAGCGGATCGCCCTGCCTGCGGGCATGTCAGCGGTCGCCAACGCCAAGTCATCGACCGGGCGGCTGGACCTGCTGACACGGTTGGTGACCGATGACGGCACCGAATTCGACGCCTGCCCGAGGGTTACGACGGACCGCTTTACGCCGAGATCTGCCCGCGCAGCTTTTCGGTGCTGGTGCGGCCCGGCATGCGCCTGAACCAGCTGCGCCTGCGCCGGGGACAGGCCGTCCTGTCGGACGCCGATCTGACCGCGCTGCATGCGGATCAGCCACTGGTGGGCGGTGCGCCGGTGCTGATCGATCACGGTCTGGGCTTCTCGGTCGATCTGCGTCCTGCGCAGGGCGATCTGGTCGGCTATCGCGCCCGGCCGCATAGCGGGGTGATCGATCTGGACCGCATCGGCGCTTATCCCGTGGCAGAGTTCTGGGACGAGCTGCGCACGACCGAAGGCCGCCTGATCCTGGATCCCGGCGCCTTCTATATCCTGGTCAGCCGCGAATCGGTGGCGATCCCTGCCGATTACGCGGCCGAGATGGCGCCCTATCTGGCGATGGTGGGGGAATTCCGGGTCCATTACGCGGGCTTCTTCGATCCCGGCTTCGGCATCGGGGATGAGGGGCACGGGGCACGCGGCGTCCTCGAGGTGCGCTGCCACGAGGCGCCCTTCGTGCTGGAGCACGGCCAGACCGTCGGCCGCCTGGTCTATGAGCGCATGGGCGCCCGCCCGCAGCGCCTTTACGGCGAGGGGATCCGGTCGAACTATCAGGGTCAGGGCCTGAAGCTGGCCAAGCAGTTCCGTTAAAGCGGCCCGGTCTGCCACAGGCGGACCTTCAGCCCGCCATGGGCCACGATCGGACCCGGTGCCTTCCACGGCAGGGCCGTGGCCTTGGCCAGTCCGGCCTCGGACGTGACCATGCCGATGCGCCACCCCTGGAACCGGTCACGAAACACCGTGCCCATCTGGCCGTGCAGGCCGAACAGCGGACCCTTGTTGCCGATCCGGGTGCCATAGGGCGGGTTCACGATCACGATGCCCGGTGGGCCGTCGGGGCGCTGCAGGTCGGTCACCTGCCCGGCCTGGAACCGCGTCACCGCGGTCACGCCCGCACGGGCGGCATTCGCCTCGCTCATCCGGATCGCGCCGGGATCACGGTCGAAACCCAGGAACCGGACGGACGGGTCACGCGGCGCGGGTGCAGCATTCATCTTGGCGAATGCAGCTGTGTTATAATTCGCAAATCGCTGGAACGCGAAGCCGCGGCTGCGGCCGGGCAGCAGGCCCAGGGCGATCTCGGCAGCCTCCAGCACGAAGGTGCCTGATCCGCACATCGGGTCCAGCACCGGCTGGCTGCCGTCAAAGCCCATCTCGGCTAGGAACATCGCGGCCATGGTCTCGCGCATGGGGGCCTTGGCGACGGCCTCTTTGTGGCCTCGCTTGTGCAGCGATTCGCCTGTCGTATCCAGGCTGAAGGTCACCAGGTCGTCCTCGATCCGCGCCTTGACGGTGATCGACGGGCCGCGATCCTCCGGCGTGGCCAAGGGGGCGCCCAGCTCCTCGGTAATGGCGCGTTCGATGCGCTGCGTCGCAGCGCCGGCATGATAGATCCGGGAGGCGCGACAGATGCTCTCGACCCGCACGGGCAGGTCGCGGGGCAGCAGGTCCGCCCAAGGGAACTTTCGGGCGCGCTTGTCCAGCTGGGCCAGGTGCATGGCGCGGAACCCGCCGATGCGGGCCAGCACGCGCGTAGCACCGCGCAGCATCAGGTTCGCGCGCCAGACATCGGTCCAGCCGCCCGTGATGGCGACGCCGCCGGGCTGGATCACGCCGGTCCAGCCAAGGGCCTTGGCCTCGGCCGCCAGCGGCGCCTCGAGGCCGGGGGTGGCCACCAGAAAGATCTCGAAAGGGGTGTTGTCCATCGCGCAGCCCTAGCGCGCGTCGCGGGGAAAGCCCAGCCTCAGCGACGCGTCAGCCGCGACAGGGTCCGCATCTTGCGCGCCAGGTCCTGCATCTGCGCATCGCTGCGGCGCTTGCCCAACCCCGACTTGCCGAACCCTGCCTTGCCGAAACCCGTCTTGCCGGACCCGGTCTTTCCACGCGACAGGGTGCCCAGCCCCTTGTTGATGCCCCAGGTCATTGCACGGCGCGCGACAAGGCGGGTGAACATGCTGATCAGCTGGTTGGCGTTCATCGCTTACTCATCCTCGAACAACTCTTCGGGGTCGATATCGGGGTCCGCATCCCCGCCGACAAGGGGCAGGCCCAGACCATCGGCGGGCGGGCGCGATTCCAGCAACCCCGCCGCGCGCAGTTCCGCAAGCCCGGGCAGATCACGCGCCGATTCAAGGCCGAAATGGTCCAGGAACGCCTCGGTCACGATATAGGTCGCGGGACGGCCGGGCGTCATGCGGCGGCGGCCGACACGCACCCATTCCATCTCAATCAGCTGGTCCAGCGTGCCACGGCTGAGGGCGACACCGCGCACCTCCTCGATCTCGGTCCGGGTGACCGGCTGATGATAGGCGATGATCGCCAAGGTCTCGATGGCGGCGCGCGACAGGCGGCGGGTGTCCACCGTCTCGGTCTGCATCAGGAACGACAGGTCGGGCGCGGTCCGAAAGGCATAGCCGTCACCGATGCGTTCCAGGACCACGCCGCGCCCCTGATAGGTCGCGCGCAGCCGGGCCACCGCCGCGGCCGGGTCGCAGCCCTGCGGCATCCGCGCGGCCAGATCGCGCAGGCTCATCGGCTGCACGGCTGCGAACAGGATCGCCTCGACCATGCGGGCCTGTTCGTCCAGCGCCGGAGAGGTGGGGTCAGCTGTGGTCGTCATGGGACTTTTGCCGGTAATGGATGGGCGCGAAGGTCTGCGCCTGCCGTATCTCCAGCCGGCCCTGGCGCGCAAGCTCCAGCGAGGCGGCAAAGGTCGCGGCGGTGGCGCTGCGCCGCCGCTTTGGGTCGTCCGACCAGCCATCGGGCAGGAACACCGACAGGTCGGTCCACTGGCCGGTGAACCCGATCATCCGCCGCAACCGGTCCAGCGCCTGTTCCATGGTGAAGATGTCATGCCGGTCGAACGCATAGGGGCGGAACTCGTCGCGCGTCTTGAGCCGGGCATAGGCACGCATCAGGTCGATCAGCCCTGCCTGCCATTGGGTGCGGCGGGTGCGCGCGACGGTTTCGGGGGCGCCGCGGGCGAAGCGCGACAGGCCAAGCCGGTCGCGGCCCATCAGCTGCGCCGCCGCCTGCCGCATCGCGGCCAGACGCTCTAGCTGGAAGGCCAGATGGGCGGCCATGTCCTGGGCCGAGGGACCTTCGGCCTCGGGGTCGGGGGGCAGCAGCAGGCGGGATTTCAGGAAGGCCAGCCAAGCGGCCATGACCAGATAGTCGGCCGCAAGCTCGATCCGCAGGGCGCGGGCCTTCTCAACGAAGGCCAGGTACTGTTCGGCCAGGTCCAGCACCCGGATCTTGAGCAGATCCACCTTTTGCGTGCGCGCCAGCGTCAGCAGCAGGTCCAGCGGCCCCTCATAGCCGTCGACATCGACGATCAGCGCCTCGTCCGCGCGCCGCTGCGCGACATCGGCATCGGCGACGGGCTGAAGATAGGGAACCTGTCTGGCCACGAAGCCTCCTTGGCACGGGCGCAAAGGGTCATACCCCCGCGCCTGCCTGTCAAGCGCTCAGCACCCGCCACTGATCGGTCAGGGCGGCGATGTCGGCCTGTGCCGGAGTCTGTCTGCGGGTCAGGGCGGCGTCGGCGCGGCGCATGGCATCCCGCGTCATCGGACCGGCGGCCTCGACCACAGGCGCCATCTGGTCGATCGTGCCGTTGCAATGCAGCACCAGATCGCAGCCCGCCGCGATGGATGCGGCCGCGCGTTCGGCCTGCGTCCCCGACAACGCGTTCATCGTGATGTCGTCCGTCATCAGCAGGCCGTCGAATCCGATCCGGTCGCGGATCAGCCCGATCATCCGGCGCGAAGCCGTGGCGGGCCCGTCATCCAGCGCCGGAAAGCGGATATGCGCGGTCATGCCCATCGGCAGATCGTTCAGCGCCCGGAACGGCGCGAAATCGACCGCGTCCAGTTCGGCCTCGGTCGCGTCGACCACGGGCAGGCCGTGATGGCTGTCGACCTGTGCGCGGCCATGGCCGGGCATGTGCTTGACCACCGGCAGAACGCCCGCGGCCAGCAACCCGTCCGCCGCCGCACGGCCCAGCTCAGCCACGCGGTCAGGGTCGGTGCCCAAGCAGCGGTTGCGCAGGAAGGGATGTGTGCCGTCCTGCGCCACGTCCAACGTGGGGGCGCAGTTCGAATCGATGCCCACGGCCCGCAATTCCTGACCGATCAGGTGATAGTACAGCCACATCGCCTGCGGTCCCGCCCGCGCTTGGTCCAGCGGCGCCGGCCAGTCGGTCCAATGGGGCGCGCGCATGCGCTGCACGCGGCCGCCCTCCTGGTCGATGGTGATCACGCAGTCGCGGCCCACGGCCTCGCGCAGCTGCGCGGTCAGGCGGCGCAGCTGATCGGGCGAGTCGACATTGCGTCCGAACAGGATGAAGCCCCAGGGGTCGGCCTTGCGAAAGAACGCGGCCTCGTCCGGCGTCAGGGACAGACCGCCGACGCCGCCCAGAATGGTTGCGTTCTGCACGGCCTCAGCCGCCAAGCGCCAGGCAGTCGGTCCCCGAGGATTGCAGCGCGGAACAGAACTGCCGCGCCTCGGACAGCGAATCAAAGCCCGCGACCCGCAGCCGCCAGAAGGTGCGGCCGTTCGACTGATGCTCCTGGATGACCGGCGACTTGCCCGAGAACAGGCCGCCATTGCGCCCCGCCAGCCGCTGCCATTCGCCATTGGCGATGGAGTCGCTGTCGAACGCGCCGACCTGCACGACGGGACCGCTGGCGCTGCGCGCTGCGGCGGGTGCCGGGGCCGGCGTGGGTGCTGCCGCGGGACGGTCGGGGGCCGGCGCCGGGGCCTGGGCCAGGGCGGTCTGCGCGGCGACGGGCGCGGGTGCCGCGGCAACCTGCGTCACACGGGGGCGCGGCGTGGGGGCGGGCCGATGCGACGACCACGGCGGGGTTCGCCTCGGCCTGGGCCTGGGCCAGCGCCTCGGCGATGGCTGCGGACTGTGCCGGAAGACCGTTCTCGTCGGTGACGACCTCGGTCACCGCACCCTCGCTGGCGGGGGCGTCGATGATCGCGGCTTGATTGACGGCGTGATCGGCCAGGGCGCGTTCGGCGGCGGCGGCCGCCTCGGCCTCAGCCAGGGCGCGGGCCTCGCTGTCGGACAGCGGCACGATGGGCTCGCCCGCGAAAGTCAACGGCGTCTCCGACGGGTTCGAGGGTTCGCGGGCGGTGGCGCCCAACTCTCCCATGGCGACGTCATCGGCGGACAGGTCCACCGGTGCCGGCGCGATCGCGACCTGCTCGGTCGGCGACAGGACCTGCCCACCGGCGACCGAATTCACGGCCAGTCCTGTATGGTTGGTCAGCTGACCGCCCGGATCCTCGGCGGTGGTGCGGGCTTCGCCCTGGACGGCGCGGATGACGGGCACGCCCGACACGTCGCGCGACACCAGCTGCCAGCCCCAGGCCATCAACCCGACCATCAGCGCCACCGATGCGACCGCGCCCATGTAATGGGTCACCCGCGCCAGCCGCGCCGGCAGGCCGTCGGCCTGCCCGGGGTGCTGTGCCTGACCGGCAGCCGCTGCCGGCTGTCCGTTCTGATCGTAAGAGAATTCGCGCTTCACCTTGTGACGCGAGAAAACGTAGCCGCCTTCGCGGAAGTCCATCACTGCCATGTTCGCCTGCCCGCCGGTTGTCCCGGATTAACTTTTGCCTGCTCTCAGCCTTCCCCGGCGGCGACGCATTCGGTCAGCGCATTTCTTCCGCCGGAGTGACGCCAAGAATAGCGAGACCAGATGAAATAACAACGCCAACCGCCCGGACCAGCGCAATTTTTCCTTGGCTTGTGACCGCGTCGCCATCCTGGATGAATCGCAGCGACATGTCGTCATTGCCGCGATTCCACAGCGAATGCAGGTCGGATGCCAGTTCATACAGGAAGAACGCCACGCGATGGGGCTCGTGCGCGCGGGCCGCGTTCTCGACCAGGCGCGGCCATTCGGCGACCTTGCGGGCCAGTTCCAGCTCGGCCGAGTGGGACAGGACGGACAGATCGGCATCCGCCAGGGTCGAATCGTCGACCGCGATCCCGGCCTCGGTCGCGCGGCGCAGCACTGAATGGACGCGGGCGCTGGCATACTGGACGTACCAGACCGGGTTGTCCTTGGACTGTTCCAGCACGCGGGCAAAGTCGAAATCCAGCGCCGCGTCGTTCTTGCGTGTCAGCATGATGAAGCGCGTGACGTCGGCCCCCGCCTCCTCGACCACGTCGCGCAGGGTCACGAAGGTGCCGGCGCGCTTGGACATCTTGAACGGCTCGCCGTTCTTGTACAGCTTGACCAGCTGGATCAGCTTGACGTCCAAAGGCACGCGGCCGTTCGACAGCGCCTTGACCGCCGCGTTCATCCGCTTGACGTAGCCGCCGTGATCGGCGCCGAAGACGTCGATCAGCTGATCGAAGCCGCGGTCGATCTTGTCCCAGTGATAGGCGATGTCGGGCGCGAAATAGGTCCAGGCCCCGTCCGACTTCTGGATCGGCCGGTCCACATCGTCGCCATGCGCGCTGGACCGGAACAGCAGCTGCTCGCGCGCCTCCCAGTCCTCGGGCAGCTTGCCTTTCGGCGGCTCCAGCACGCCGCGATAGATCAGGCCCTGCGTGTCCAGGCGCGCGATCGCATCCTCGATCCGGCCGGTGCCGTACAGCGCCTTCTCGCTGGAATAGACGTCCATCTCGACGCCCAGGATCGCCAGGTCGCCGCGGATCTGCTCCATCATCGCCTGCGTCGCGAATTCGCGGATCTCCTCCAGCCATTCGGCCTCGGGGCGGTCCAGCAGGCTGTCGCCGTACTTGGCCTTCAGCGCCTCTCCGACGGGGATCAGATAGTCGCCGGGATACAGCCCCTCGCGGATCTCGGGCTCCAGCCCGTTCGCCTCGCGATAGCGCTCGTATGCCGAGCGGGCCAGCACGTCGACCTGCGCGCCGCCGTCATTGATATAGTATTCGCGCGTGACGTCATGGCCGGAGAACGCCAGCAGCCGCGCCAGCGCATCGCCGAAGACCGCGCCGCGGACATGGCCCACATGCATCGGACCGGTAGGGTTGGCGCTGACGAACTCGACGTTGACCTTGGCATTCGCCCCAAGGTCGGACCGCCCGAACTCGGTGCCGGCCTGCAGGGCCGACCGGATCACGCCCTGCCAGACCACCGGAGACAGGCGCAGGTTCAGGAAACCGGGGCCCGCAACCTCGGCCGCGCTGATGCGGGGGTCGGTCAGGCGCGCGGCCAGGCGGTCGGCGATCTCGCGCGGCTTCATGCCGGCGGGCTTGGCCAGCACCATCGCGGCATTGGTGGCCATGTCGCCATGCGCCGGGTCGCGGGGCGGTTCGACCGTGACATTGGCGGTATCCAGGCCTGCGGGCAGCTCTCCTGCGGCGGCCATCTGGTCCAGCGCCTCGACGACGACGCCGCGCAAATCGGTGAAAAGGTTCATCATGGGCTTCCTGATTGACCCCCGGGGGTTACCCTTTCGGACGGGGAGAGGTCAACCGAAAGCCCCGCGCCACCGCCCCGCCGGCGGGACGGACGACGCAAAAGATTGACGTGGCAGCGCCTTTGGTCTACGCGATGCGGGCCTGCATCCGGCAGGCATCAAGGCGGGGCGTCCGTGTTTGCGTCCCAACTTAGCCGCCACTGCGCCAGACGGGCGCGCGGCTTGGAACGCATCGCGCCAGAACGGGCGCGGCTTAATGGAAAGCCCCGAATGACCAAGTTCTCTGATCTGAAGCTGGACCCCAAAGTGCTGCAGGCCGTGCTGGAAGCCGGCTACGAGACGCCGACGCCCATCCAGCAGGGGGCGATCCCGCCCGCCCTGGAAGGCCGCGACGTGCTGGGGATCGCGCAGACCGGAACCGGCAAGACCGCCAGCTTCACCCTGCCGATGATCACGCTGCTTGGCCGTGGCCGCGCCCGCGCGCGCATGCCGCGCAGCCTGGTGCTGTGCCCCACCCGTGAGCTGGCCGCCCAGGTGGCCGAGAATTTCGACACCTATGCCAAGCACACCCGCCTGACCAAGGCGCTGCTGATCGGCGGCGTCAGCTTCGGCGAACAGGACAAGCTGATCGACCGCGGCGTGGACGTGCTGATCGCCACCCCGGGCCGCCTGCTGGACCATGTCGAGCGTGGCAAGCTGCTGCTGACCGGCGTTCAGATCATGGTCGTGGACGAGGCCGACCGCATGCTGGACATGGGCTTCATCCCCGATATCGAGCGCATCTTCCAGCTGACGCCCTTCACCCGCCAGACGCTGTTCTTCAG
This sequence comes from Paracoccus sp. NBH48, assembly GCF_015390265.1. NCBI lineage: Bacteria > Pseudomonadati > Pseudomonadota > Alphaproteobacteria > Rhodobacterales > Paracoccaceae > Paracoccus > Paracoccus sp. NBH48. The sequence continues at coordinate 53,408 of NZ_VUOJ01000006.1, forward strand.
CGCCACCATGGCCCCCGAGATCGAGCGGATCACCAACACCTTCCTGCACTCGCCCGAACGGGTCGAGGTCGCGCGCCAGGCCTCGGCCAGCGAGACGATCACGCAGCGCCTGATCCAGCTGACCCCCACCCGCCGCGACATGGCCGCCAAGCAGAAGCGCGACCTGCTGCGCGCCCTGATCGACGCCGAGGGCGAGGGCCTGACCAACGCCATCGTCTTCTGCAACCGCAAGACGGACGTCGACATCGTCGCCAAGTCGCTGGCGAAATACGGATACGACGCGGCCCCGATCCACGGCGACCTGGACCAGAGCCAGCGGACCCGCACGCTGGAATCGTTCCGCGACGGCAAGCTGCGCCTGCTGATCGCATCCGACGTCGCGGCGCGCGGCCTGGATATCCCGGCGGTCAGCCACGTCTTCAACTATGACCTGCCCAGCCATGCCGAGGACTATGTCCACCGCATCGGGCGCACCGGCCGCGCGGGCCGTCTTGGCACCTCGATCAGCATCGCCGTGCCGTCCGACGACAAGTATCTGGCCGCGATCGAGCAGTTGCTGAAATCCTCGCTGCCGCGGGTCGAGGCACCGGCAGGATTTGCCGGTGGCGACGCGCCCGCGCGCGACGACCGCAAGGCCAAAAGGCAACGCCACGGAGGATCGCAAGGGCGGATCGCGCGAACGCGGCCGTCGCCGCCGTCGCGACGAACCCCGCCCCGAGGCGGAAGCCGCAGCGCCCCCCGCACCCGTCGCGACCGCAGCCGAACCGGAGGCCCGCATGGAGCCCAAAGCGCAGCCTGAACCCCGCCCCGAGCCCGAAGCACGCGCCGAGCAGCCGCGCCGCGAGGAGACCCGCAAGGACGAACGCCGCGAGGATCGTCGTGACGACCGCCGCGGCGACCGCCGGGATGACCGTCGCGACGGACGCCGTGGTCGCGATCAGGACAACCGCGGGTCGCAGGTGATGGGCATGGGCGATCACATCCCCCAGTTCATGCTGGTCGAACTGCGCAGCGTCGGCCTGTCGGACGACGCCCCGACCGAGACCGGGGCAGAGGCCCCCGCCGCCGATCCCGCCCCCAAGCCCGCACGCCGGTCGCGCGGCCGCGGTCGCGGCAAGGCGCAGGCCGAGACGGCGACCGAAGCCCCCATCGAAGCCCAACCCGAGGCCACGCAGCCCGAGAGCGTGCCGGCCGACGCCGTTCAGGACGCGCAGCCCGTGGCCGAAGCGCCCGTTCAGGCAGAGGCACCGGCGGTCGAACCCGCCGCGGAACCCAAGCCCAAGCGCACCCGAGGCCGCAAGAAGGTCGAGACGGCCGAAACCGACGCCCCCGCCGCCGAGCCGGTCGAGGAGACAGCGCCCAAGCCCAAGCGGACGCGCAGCCGCAAGCCCGCCACCGATGCGGCAGAGGCCCCCGCCGAAGCTTCGGTCGATGCGCCCAAGCCCACCCGTCGTCGCAAGGCCGCGACCGCCGATGCCGCGACGGACGCGCCGGAAAAGCCCAAGCGTACCCGCCGCAAGAAGGCCGACGCCGACGCGCAGCCCAAGGACGCTGACGCGCAGGCCTGATGCGCCGCACGCGTCGCCCGCTATCCCGACTGCGCGGGGGCCGTCCGCCCCTGCGCAGTCTTCTGCCCGATCTGGCCCTGGGCCTGATCGCCGCCCTGGGCCTTGCGCCCCTGGGCATCTGGGCCGCGACGCCGCTGGCGATGGCCGCGCTGATCTGGCGGCTGTCGCCCCTGCCCGCCGCCGCCGTGTTCTGGCACGTTCTGGCCGCGGGCTTTGGCTGGTTCGCCCTGTCGCTGTCCTGGATCACCGAACCCTTCCTGGTCGACATTGCCCGCCACGGCTGGATGGCGCCCTTTGCGCTGATCCTGATGGCGCTTGGGGGTGCCCTGTTCTGGGCGGTCCCGGCCGGCGCGGCCGCCCGTCTGGCCCGCGGTCCCGCTGCGCAGGCCACGGCGATCGCTGCGGCACTGGTCCTGTCGGACTGGCTGCGCGGCTGGATCTTCACCGGCTTTCCCTGGGCCCAGATCGGCCATGCATGGATCGACACGCCCGTCGCCCAGATGGCCGCGTGGACCGGGGCCCTGGGCCTTGGCACGCTGACGATGGCGCTGGCCGCACTGCCGGTCCTGTTGCGCGGGCGCGCGGTGATGGCGATAGCCCTGGCCGCGGCCCTGCTGGCAGGTCCGTGGATCGCGGGGACGATGCGGCTGGCCGCACCGATGCCCGCCGACCGGCCCGTGACCCTGCGGATCGTGCAGCCCGATGCGGCGCAGCACCTGAAGTGGGACCCCGAATGGTCCACGGTCTTCTTCCAGCGCCTGCTGGACCTGTCCGCCGAACCCGGCCCCCGCGATCTGGTCATCTGGCCCGAGACTGCCGTGAACTTCCTGCTGGAGGATGCCGACGCGGTCCTGCCGATGATGTCCCAGGCCGCGGGCGCGCCCCTGGTCATGGGCATCCAGCGCCGCGAGGGCAGCCGCTTCTTCAACAGCCTGGCGACCGTCGTGCCGGGCGGACAGGTCACCCAGGTCTATGACAAGTTCCATCTGGTGCCGTTCGGCGAATACGTCCCCTGGGGCGACGCACTGGCCCATCTGGGCATCGGCGCCTTTGCCGCGCGGCAGGGCAACGGCTATTCCGCCGGTCCCGGACCGCAGATCATGTCCGCGCCAGGCGTCCCCGACTTTCAGCCGCTGATCTGCTATGAGGCGATCTTTCCCCAGCACCTGCGCCATCTGGACCAGCGCCCCGGCTGGCTGCTGCAGGCCACAAACGACGCATGGTTCGGCACCCTGTCGGGCCCGTACCAGCATCTGGACCAAGCCCGTCTGCGCGCGATCGAGACGGGGCTGCCGCTGGTGCGCGCTGCGAATACTGGGGTCAGCGCGGTGATCGACGCCCGCGGGCGCATCCTGGCCAGCCTGCCGCTGAACCAGCCCGGCAAGATCGACGCGGCGCTGCCCGGCGCACTGCCCGCGACGCCGTGGCTGGCGGTCGGGAACGTGCCGGTCGTGACGCTGCTGCTGGTGGTTCTGGGCCTGGCCCTGTGGCCGCGCCGCCGGGGGCGCGCGGCCTGACGCTGTCCGCTTGGCGACCCTAGTCGCGGATGAACCGGCTTTCCTTGATCTGATCCCAGGCCCAGACCACTTCTGACAGGCGATCCTCGTCGGAACGGTCGCCGCCGTTCATGTCGGGGTGCAGGTCCTTGACCAGCGACTTGTACTGCTTGCGGATCTCGGCGCGGGTCCAGTGATCCTTAGCCTCCAGGATGTCCAGGGCGCGGCGTTCGGTGGGCGGCAGCTTGCGCGCGCTGGACTGCGCGCGCGACTCCGGCGCGGTGCCGTTCGCGCCCAGGATCTCCAACGGGTCGCTGACGCCGTGGCGCGCCCACTTGTCCTCGGCCGCGGCGCGACCGAAGGGCTTGGTGGGGCGTTCCCAGACCGTCGCATTGTCGATGAACTGCTGGAACTCCTCCTCGGACTGGCCCTGGAAGTAGTTCCAGTTCGCGTTGTAATCGCGGACGTGCTCTTTGCAGAACCAGAAATAGTCGTCCAGGTTGCGCGGGTTCTTGGGCGCGCGATACTGGCCCGGCTCGTCGCATCCCTCGCGCTCGCAGGTGCGGGTCGAGGTCTCGAACGCCCCCGACATGCCGCGCCGCCCTTTGGTCTTGCGCTTTCTTGTCCTTGGCGGCGGAAATGTCGAAACCGAACGGGTCGTTCTTGCTCATCCTGGGGCACCTTTGCGACTCAAGGCGGGCATTTTAGGCTATCTGACGGGACATGAAACCCCTTGACGGAAAGGATATGCGGATGATCGCGGACCAGATGACCGAACGGCTGGCAGCCCTGCAGCCCACGACCCTGCAGGTGCTGGACGAAAGCGAGGATCATCGCGGCCATGCAGGCTTTCGCGACGGGGGCGAAAGCCATTTCCGCATCCGCATGGCCAGCCCTGCCTTTGCCGGGCTGACGCGGATCCAGCAGCACCGCCTGGTCCATGCGACCCTGGGCGACATCGTGCCGCGGATCCACGCGCTGGCGCTGGAACTGTCGGAAAGCCCGGACCGTTAGCGCCGTCAGGCTTGCTGCCCCCTGTCCCGCCCCCTAGAAAGCCCCCAACCTGCAGCACGAAGGGATGAGGGACATGACCGCGCCGAAGGATTTCAACGACAGGATGCTGTCCCTGGGGCTGGCCCGCGTCAGCGAGGCGGCAGCCCATGCCTCGGCCCGGCTGATCGGCCGCGGCGACGAGAAGGCCGCCGATCAGGCCGCGGTGAACGCGATGCGCGACCAGCTGAACATGCTGGACATCAAGGGCGTCGTCGTCATCGGCGAGGGCGAGCGCGACGAGGCGCCGATGCTGTTCATCGGCGAGGAGGTCGGCACCGGCGAGGGCCCCGAGGTGGACATCGCGCTGGACCCGCTGGAGGGCACCACCCTGACCGCCAAGGACATGCCGAACGCGCTGACCGTCATCGCGATGGCGCCGCGCGGCACCGCTGCTGCACGCGCCCGACGTCTATATGGACAAGCTGGCCGTGGGGCCGGGCTATCCCAAGGATGTCGTCAGCCTGGACATGAGCCCGGCCGAACGCGTGCGCGCCCTGGCCCGCGCCCGCGGCTGCGAGGACGGCGACATCACCGTCTGTATCCTGGAGCGTCCGCGCCATGAGGAGATGATCGCCGAGGTTCGCCAGACCGGCGCCGCGATCCGCCTGATCACCGACGGCGACGTGGCCGGCGTGATCCACTGCGCCGAGGCCGAGCTGACCGGCATCGACATGTACATGGGTTCGGGCGGCGCGCCCGAGGGCGTCCTGGCCGCGGCCGCGCTGAAATGCATGGGCGGGCAGATGTGGGGCCGGCTGATGTTCCGCAACGACGACGAACGCGGACGCGCGAAGAAGGCCGGGATCACCGACCTGGACCGCATCTATGCCCGCGACGACCTGGTCACCGACGACGTGATCTTTGCCGCGACCGGCGTCACCGACGGCTCGATCGTCGCCGGCGTCAAGCGCGAGCCGGGATACCTGACGACCGAGACCATCCTGATGCGGTCCAAGACCGGATCGGTGCGGCGCATGACCTATCGCAACCCGGTGAAGTGAGGTAAGGGGGGGCCCCGCGCCCCCCTGTCCCGTCCCGGGACGACCCCGGGGCCTTTGGACAAAGAAGACACATGACGGCATTTCTGGGCATCGACAGCTCGTTGACCGGGCGGCGGTGGATCGGACCGCCCGCCGATCTGGAACGGCTGGCCGAAGGGCTGGCCCAGCAGGCGGCCCTGCCCCTGCCGGTGGCCCGCGTGCTGGCCGAACGCGGCGTGCCGCCCGCCGAGGCGGCCGGGTTCCTGGCACCCAAGCTGCGCGACCTGCTGCCGGACCCGCTGACCCTGCGCGACATGGACGTCGCCGCCGAACGGCTGGTCGATGCCGCCGTCAACGGCCAGCGCATCGCGATCTTTGCCGATTACGACGTGGACGGCGGATCGTCGGCCGCCCTGCTGATCGACTGGCTGCACCAGCACGGGCGCCAGGCGACGCTTTATATCCCCGACCGGATCGACGAGGGCTATGGCCCCAACGTCCCCGCCATGACCGCGCTGGCGGCGGCGCATGACCTGATCGTCTGCGTCGACTGCGGGACGCTGTCGCATGACGCGCTGGCCGCCGCCGCGGGCTGCGACGTGATCGTCCTGGACCACCACCTGGGCGGAGAGACCCTGCCCCCCGCGCTGGCCGTCGTGAACCCCAACCGCATGGACGAGGACGGCGCCCTGGGCCATCTGTGCGCCGCGGGCGTGGTGTTCCTGACGCTGGTTCAGGCCGGTCGCGTGCTGCGCCAGCGGGGCCTGCCGCAACCGGACCTGATGGCGATGCTGGATCTGGTCGCGCTGGCCACGGTCGCCGATGTCGCGCCGCTGGTCGGCGTCAACCGTGCCTTTGTCCGCCAGGGGCTGGCCGTGATGGCGCGCAGGCAGCGGGCGGGCCTGGTCGCGCTGTCCGACATCGCCCGGCTGGACGGCGCGCCAAGCGCGTTCCACCTGGGCTTCCTGCTGGGGCCGCGCATCAATGCGGGCGGGCGCGTGGGTCGCGCCGATCTGGGCGCGCTGTGCCTGTCCTGCCGCGACGCGTCGCAGGCCGAACAGCTGGCCCGTCAGCTGGACGCGCTGAACAGCGACCGCCGCGCGATCGAGGCCGCCGTCCGCCTGGAGGCCCTGTCCCAGGTCGAGGCGCGGGGCGATGCGCGCCTGTCCTGGGCCGCGGGCGCGGGCTGGCATCCGGGCGTGGTGGGCATCGTCGCCGCCCGCGTCAAGGAGGCGACCGATCTGCCATCCGTGGTGATCGGGGTCGATCACGGCATCGGCAAGGGCAGCGCCCGGTCGGTTCCCGGCGTCGATCTGGGCCGCGCGATCCAGCGTCTGGCGCATGAGGGTCTGCTGCAAAAAGGGCGGCGGGCATACCATGGCCGCAGGCCTGACCGTCGAGGAGGCAAAGATCCCCGCCGCGATGGACCGTCTGGCCGAACTGATCGCCCGCGACCTGGCGGGCCGAACCGGGTCGGGCGACCTGCGCATTTCGGGCCTCCTGGAGCCGTCGGGCGCCACCGCGCCCATGTATCGCATGCTGGAGGATGCCGGTCCCTTCGGGCAGGCCGCCCCCGCGCCGCGCTTTGCCTTTTCCGACCAGTTGATCGACAGCGCCGCCACCATGGGCGACCGCCACCTGCGCCTGCAGTTCCGCAGCCCCGGCAGCCGCCCGATGGAGGCCGTGGCCTGGGGCGCGATGGACGGCCCGCTTGGTCCCGGCCTGATCGGCGCCAAGGGGCGGCGGTTCCACCTGGCCGGCAAGCTGGAGCTGTCGACCTGGGGCGGGCGGGAACGCCTGCGCCTGCGCCTGGACGATGCGGCACCCGCGACCGGCAACCTTTGACCCCGCCGGGGGTTCTGGTCACGACCGGACGCGGCCGCTAACCTGCCGCGACAGCGCGAAGGAGACCCCATGAAACTGACTTGGCTTGGCCATTCCGGCTTTCGTCTGCAGATCGAACAGGCCGTGATCCTGATCGACCCCTGGTTCAGCGGAAACCCCGTCTTTCCCGACGACCGGCGCGCCGAGGCCATCGACGGCGCCACGCATATCCTGATCACCCACGGCCATGGCGATCATACCGGCGACACGCTGGCCCTGGCCAAGGAGCTGAAGATCCCCGTCGTGGGCATCTTCGACCTGATCGGCCATTGGGAAAAGACCGACGAGATCGAGGGCATCGGCTTCAACAAGGGCGGCACGGTCGATCTGGGCGGCGCGCAGGTGACGATGGTCAACGCGACGCATTCCAGCTCGATCAGCGGGCCGGACGGACCGGTCTATGCGGGTCACGAATCGGGCTAACATGATCGCGGGCGACGGGCATGTTATCTATGTCTCGGGCGACACCGACATCATGGCCGACATGGAATGGATGGGCGACCTGCACAAGCCAGACATCGGCATCCTGTGCGCGGGCGGGCATTTCACCATGGACATGTCGCGCGCGGCCTATGCGGCCAAGCGCTATTTCGACTTCAAGACCGTGATCCCCTGCCATTACAAGACCTTCCCCCTGCTGGAACAGTCGGCGCAGGTGCTGATCGACGCCCTGCCCGACGTGGACGTGATCGAACCCAAGGTGATGGAGGCCATCGCGCTGTGAGCTTTCAGTCCTTCGACGACCCGGCGGGCGGGGGCGATCATGCCGCCCGCCTGACCGCCCTCCGTCAGTTGATGGCCCGGGAACAGCTGGACGCGGTCATCGTGCCGCGAGCTGACGTGCATCAGGGCGAATACGTGGCCGATGCCGACGCCCGGCTGGCTTGGCTGACCGGGTTCACCGGCAGCGCGGGATTCGCGATCGTGACGGCTGACCAGGCGGGCGTTTTCATCGACGGCCGCTATCGCGTGCAGGTGCGCAGCCAGATCGACCTTGGTCATTTCACCCCCGTGCCCTGGCCCGAGACGCGCCCCTCCGCCTGGCTGGCCGAGGCCCTGCCCCAGGGCGGGCGCGTGGGTTTCGACCCTTGGCTGCACACCCGCAAGGAGATCGCCGGGATGGAGGGCGCGCTGACCGACACCGGCATCGCCCTGATCGCGCTGGACCACAATCCGGTCGACGCGATCTGGCCCGACCGCCCCGCCCCGCCCGTGGGCCCGGCCCGCATCCACCCCGATACCATCGCCGGAGAGAGCGCGGCGCAGAAACGCGCCCGCCTGGCCACCGATCTCAAGGCGCAAGGCCAGGCAGCGGCGCTGCTGACGCTGCCCGATTCGATATCCTGGCTGCTGAACATCCGCGGCAGCGACCTGCCCAAGAACCCGGTGGTGCAATCCTTTGCGGTGCTGTCGGACAGCGGCGATCTGGCGCTGTTCGCGGACCCGGCCAAGTTCGAGGCCGACCTGCGCGCGCATCTGGGCAATCACGTCCACATCCTGCCGCATGACGCGTTGGCTGCGGCGCTGACCGACCTCGAAGGCCCCGTGCGCCTCGACCCCGGCTCCGCGCCCGAGGCCGCGTTCCGCATCCTGGAGGCCGCGGGCACCACCGTCGTCGCAGGCCCCGACCCCGCCGTCCTGCCCAAGGCTCGCAAGAACGCAGCAGAGCTTTCGGGCATGCGCAGCGCCCATCACCGCGACGGGGTGGCCATGGTGCGCCTGCTGGCATGGCTAGACCGTCAGGACCCCGCCCGCCCTGTCCGAGATCGACGTGGTCCGCCAACTGGAGGGGCTGCGCCGTGATCAGGGCATCCTCGACATCAGCTTCGACACGATCATGGGCGCCGGTCCGAACGGCGCCATCGTCCATTACCGCGTGACCGAGGCGACCAACCGTCGGCTGGCTGCGGGCGACCTGCTGCTGATCGATTCCGGTGGCCAGTACGCCGACGGCACCACCGACATCACCCGCACCGTGCCCCTGGACGATCCGCGCCCGGACGCGGTGGGGCCCTTCACCGCGGTGCTGCGCGGCATGATCGCCCTGTCGCGGGCGCGCTTTCCGACCGGCGTGACCGGGGGGCATCTGGACGCCTTGGCGCGTCAGTTCCTGTGGTCGCAGGGTCTCGACTACGATCATGGCACCGGCCACGGCGTCGGCGCGGCACTTTGCGTGCATGAAGGCCCGGCGCGGATCAGCCGCGTCAGCGACGTGCCGCTGGAACCGGGTATGATCCTGTCGAACGAGCCCGGCTACTACCGCGAAGGCAGCTTCGGCATCCGGATCGAGAATCTGATCGTCGTGACCCAGGCCGATGCCGAACCGGGCCGCCAGATGCTGGGCTTCGACACGCTGACGCTGTGCCCCATCGACCGCCGCCTGATCGACCGCGCCGCGCTGTCGGCCGACGATGTCGCCTGGCTGGACGCCTATCACGCCCAGGTTCGGATCAGCCTGTCGCCCGATCTTCAGGGGCAGGATCTGGACTGGCTGACGGCGGCGACCGAACCGCTCGGCCAGGTGTGACATCCGGGGGGTGCGGGGGGCAGGCAGCCCCCCGCGCCGCCGCGGGACGCAAACCTCACAACAGCGACAGGATGCGCGCCGCCTCGTCCCTGCACGGTGCCAGCGCGCCGCGATCCTCGCCCGGATGGAACCGCGCGCGGACGGCGGTCGGCATGGGCGCCGGCGAATCGATCAAGACCCGCGGGCCGGTCTGCACCGTCTCGGCCTGCCAGCTGCGCGCCAACGCGATCTGCGCGGCCTTAGACGCGCCGTAGGCGCCAAAGAACTTCTGCCCGCCCCGCGCATCGTCAAAGAACAGCGCCGTTCCCCGGCGCTGGCGCAGCAGCGGCTCCAGCATGGCGATCAGGCCGCGGGTGACCTCGACATTGACCAGCATCGACTTGGACCAGTCGCGCCCCTCGATATGGGGTGCAGGCGACATCGGCGCCGCATGAACCGCGCAATGCACCCACAGGTCCAGCCCGCCCCACCGGCCGGCGATGGCCTGGGTCATCTGCTTCATCGCCTCGGGTTCGGTCACGTCCATAGGCGCCAGTGTCGCCTGGCCACCGGCCGCACGGATGCGGTCGTCCAGTTCCTCCAGCGCGCCCACGGTCCGCGCGACCGCCAGCACGTGATAGCCCTGCGCCGCCAGCCCCTCGGCCAGCGCCGCCCCAAGCCCCCGAGAGGCCCCCGTCACCAGCGCCAGCCGGGTGGCGCCTGTCTGTTCGATCTCGCTCATGTCCGGTCCCTTGCCACCGCGCGTCCCCCCGCGCAACCACGAAAAAGGGGCCCCCGAAGGGACCCCCATGCCTGACCTGCCAGGACGCTCAGCGCGCCTTCAGGTCCACATAGTCGCGGCGGTCGCTGCCGACATACAGCTGGCGCGGACGGCCGATCTTGTTCTGCGGATCGCCGATCATCTCTTTCCACTGCGCGATCCAGCCCACCGTGCGCGACAGCGCGAAGATCGGCGTGAACATCGACGTGGGGAAGCCCATCGCCTCCAGGATGATGCCCGAATAGAAATCGACGTTGGGGTACAGCTTCTTCTCGATGAAGTACTCGTCCTCCAGCGCGATCTTCTCCAACTCCTTGGCGACCTGCAGCGTCGGGTTGTCGCCCACGCCCAGCAGGTCCAGCACCTCGTCGGCCGATTCCTTCATGACCGTCGCGCGCGGGTCGAAGTTCTTGTAGACCCGATGGCCGAACCCCATCAGCTTGAACGGGTCGGACTTGTCCTTCGCCTTGGCGATGTATTCCGGGATGCGGTCGACGGTGCCGATCTCGCGCAGCATCTCCAGGCAGGCCTGGTTGGCGCCGCCATGGGCGGGACCCCACAGGCAGGCGATGCCCGCCGCGATGCAGGCAAACGGGTTCGCCCCCGACGATCCCGCCAGGCGCACGGTCGAGGTCGACGCGTTCTGCTCGTGATCGGCATGCAGGGTGAAGATGCGATCCATGGCGCGGGCCAGGGCCGGGTTCACCTCGTATTTCTCGGCCGGGACCGAGAAGCACATGTTCAGGAAGTTCGACGCGTAATCGAGGTCGTTCTGCGGATAGACGAAGGGCTGGCCGATCGAATACTTGTAGGCCATCGCCGCGATCGTGGGCAGCTTGGCGATCAGGCGGATCGCCGCGACCTCGCGCTGCCACTCGTCGTTCACGTCGGTCGAGTCGTGATAGAAGGCCGACATGGCCCCCACGACGCCGACCATGGTCGCCATCGGATGCGCGTCGCGACGGAAGCCGCGGAAGAAGTTGTGCATCTGCTCGTGCACCATCGTGTGGCGCGTGACGCGGGCGCGGAAATCGTCCATCTGCGCCTCGGTCGGCAGCTCGCCGTACAGCAGCAGATAGCAGACCTCCAGATAGCAGGACTTGGCGGCCAGCTGCTCGATCGGATAGCCGCGATACCACAGCTCGCCCTTGTCGCCGTCGATGAAGGTGATGGTCGAATCGCAGCTGGCGGTCGAGGTGAAACCGGGGTCATAAGTGAACACGTCCGCCTGGCCATACAGCTTGCGGATGTCCAGAACGTCCGGGCCCTTGGTGGGCGACAGGATGGGCAGGTCATAGTCCTGCCCGTTCAGGTGCAGTTTAGCGGTCTTGTCGGCCATGCAAAGGCGTCCTTCCGGCTAAGGCCGGGCGGTCCGTCGCGTAAACCCGTCAGACAGCCCTGGCATGTGAGGGCAGGCTTCAGCCTGCCAAATCGGTCTGGTCCTGCAGCCGGGCCAGCGTTTCGTCGCGGCCAAGCGCAGTCATCATGTCGAACACACTGGGGGTGGCGCTCGTTCCGGCCAAGGCGGCGCGCAGCGGTGCCGCGATCTTGCCCAGTCCGACACCGTTTTCCGTGGCAACCTGCTGGGCCGCCTCCTCCAGATCGTCTCGGGTCCAGCTAGCATTCTGCACCGCAGCAGTCAATGATTTCAGCATACCACGGGATACCGTATCCAGGTTGCGCGCCGCCTTCTCCTCGACCGTGACGGGGCGTTCGATCATCGCGAACCGCGCCTGGTCCAGCAGTCCGGGCAGCGTTTTCGCCTTTTCCTTCAATGCGCCTATCGCCGCCAGGATGCGGCTGCGCTGTGTTTCGGTCAGTGCAGGCGCGCCGGTTTCCGACAGGTAATCCTGCAGCGCGGCCAGCACCTGATCGTCGGGCATCCGCCCGATATGGTGGCCGCTGACATGCTCCAGCTTCTTGAAGTCCAGGCGCGCGGGCGCGCGTCCGATCCCCTCCAGCCCGAACCAGTCGCGGGCCTGGGCATCGTCGAACAGCTCGTCGTCGCCATGGCTCCAGCCAAGCCGCGCCAGATAGTTGCGCATGGCCACCGGCGGATAGCCAAGCGCCGCGAATTCGTGCAGCCCCACCGCGCCGTGACGCTTGGACAGCTTCTTGCCGTCCTCTCCGTGGATCAGCGGGATGTGGGCATAGGTCGGGCGCGGCCAGCCCATCGCGTCGATGATCTGGATCTGGCGCGCGGTGTTGGTCAGGTGGTCGTCGCCCCGGATCACGTGGGTCACGCCCATGTCGTGATCGTCCACCACCACGGCCAGCATATAGGTGGGCGTCCCGTCGCTGCGCAGCAGCACCATGTCGTCCAGCTGGTCGTTGGCGACGCGCACCGCGCCCTGCACCTGATCGTCGACCACCGTCTCGCCGTCGCGCGGCGCCTTCAGGCGGATCGCATAGGGGGCGTCGGGCAGGTCGGTCGCATCGCGCCACGGGCTGAGAAAGGGCTGGCGCGGGTTCGCCTCGCGCCAGGCCGCGATCTCATCGGTGGTGGAGAAGCACTTGTAGGCCGTGCCCTGGTCCAGCATCTGGCGGGCGACCTCGGCATGGCGGTCCTTGCGTTCGAACTGGCTGACGGGTTCGCCGTCCCAGTCCAGGCCCAGCCATGTCAGGCCCTTCAGGATCGCCGCAGTCGCCTCGGGGGTTGACCGGGCGCGGTCGGTATCCTCGATCCGCAACAGGAACTTGCCGCCCCGCCCCCGCGCGAACAGCCAGTTGAACAGCGCCGTCCGGGCGCCGCCCACATGCAGATATCCGGTGGGAGAGGGGGCGAAACGGGTAACGATCTGGGTCATGGCGGCCTTCGGGCAGGGTCTGGCGCGGCACGGCGTTAACGCTTTGGTAAGCATCCCCGTGCCATCTTGCGGCCAAGTGATAGTCACCGGGTCGCGAAAGGACAAGGATGTTGCCCCAATCGGGTGCGGTCGCGCCCCCCCTGCCCCAGACCGCATCCCACCCCGTGGCAGCCCCGCGCCCCGCCGCGGCGCTGCGCGCGGGACTATTTCCTTGGGTGCCGGTCTGCCTGTCGGCCGGGATCGGGCTGTGGTTCCTGCATCCGACGCTGTTCGGCGCGGCCCATTGGACGGTGATGGCCTGCCTGCTGGCGTTGTCGCTGACCATCGCCCGCCACGCACCCCTCTGGGCCGACCAAGGCCGGATCGGCTGGCCGCAGGCCGATGCCGTCCATCTGGCCGCGCTGGCGCTGTCCTTCGTGATCGCCGGCACCGGCCTGGTCGCGTTCCGCGCCGCCCATGTCGCTGCCCCGGTCTTGGAATGGCGCTATTACGGCCCGGTCGAGGGGCGGGTGATCCAGATCGACCGGTCTGGGCGCGACCGGATGCGCCTGACGCTGGACGGAGTCGTGCTGCATGACCTGTCGCCCGACCGCACGCCCGCGCGGGTGCGCCTGTCGCTGATGGGCGACGACGCATTGCCGCCGCTGGGCCAACGGGTAATGCTGACCGGGCATCTGGGCCCGCCCCCGGCGCCGTCGTCTCCGGGCAGCTTCGATTTCCGGATGTTCGCATGGTTCGACGGCTTGGGCGCCGTCGGCTATTCACGCACGCCGATCATGGCCGTGGCGCCGCCGCAGGGGGGCGTATGGTGGGCACACCGGGCGCGCATGTCGATCAGCGCCGCGATCCAGGACCGCATCGGCGGACAGGCCGGCGCGGTGGCCTCGGCCCTGATGACCGGCGACCGCTCCGGCATCGCCGAGGGGACGAACGAGGTGATGCGTGCCTCGAACCTCTACCACATCATCTCGATCTCGGGGCTGCACATGGGAATGCTGGCGGCCTTCGTCTATGGCGCGGTGCGCATGGTCCTGGTGGGGGTGCAGGGCGCGGGGATCGGCTTGGCGCGACCGATGCACAAATGGGCGGCCGGCATCGCGCTGGCGGCGGCGGCGGCCTATCTGTGGCTGTCCGGCGGCGGGGTCGCGACCGAACGGTCGTTCATCATGGTCGCCGTCATGCTGGGCGCGATCATCGCCGATAGGCGGGCGATTTCCCTGCGCACGGTCGCCTTGGCCGCGACCATCGTGCTGATCTATTCGCCCGAGGCCGTCGTCAGCGCCGGCTTCCAGATGAGCTTTGCCGCCACCGTGGCCCTGATCCTGGTCTATGGCCCCTGGGCGCGGGTGTCCCCGCGCCTGCCATGGTGGCTGCGCCCGGTGGCGATGCTGATCGTGTCGTCGCTGATCGCCGCCGTGGCGACATCGCCCATTGCCGCGGCGCATTTCAACCGGATGGCGCAATACGGTCTGCTGGCGAACCTGCTGGCGGTGCCGGTCATGGGCACGCTGGTGATGCCCGCGGGCGTCATCGGCGCCCTCCTGGCCCTGGTCGGGCTGGAGGCGCCGGCCCTGTGGGTCATGGGCATCGGCACGGAATGGATGCTGTGGGTTGCGCGATTCGTGGCCGATCTGGGCGGGGCGGTGACCGGTGTGGCCAAGCCGCCCGCCGCCGTGGTGCCGCTGATGGGCTTTGGCGCGGTGCTGGGCATCCTCTGCTGGCGCCCCGCGGCGCGGCGTGGGGTGCTGACGCAGGCAGGCTTCGTGCTGGCGATGACGCTGCTGATCGCCGCCGCCGCGCTGTGGATGACTGCCCGCCGCCCTTTGCTGCTGATCGCGCCGGAGGGCGAGGCCGTGGGCCTGATGACCCCCGAGGGCCGCGCCATCTCGAAACCCTCGGGCGGCGCCTTCGTCGTCTCGACCTGGCTGCAGGAGGACGGCGACATGGCCGACCAGGAAGCCGCCGCCGCCCGCCCGGCCTGGACCGGCGACCGCCGCGACCGGCAGGCGGCGCTGTTCGGCGGCTGGCAGGTCTGGCACCTGACCGGAAAGGGGTCGGGGACCCGCGCCGCCGCCGCCTGTCGTCCCGACCGCATCGTGGTCGCGACCGAACCCGTCGACATCGACGGCAAGCCGCGCTGCCTGCTGCTGGACCCGACACGCCTCCGCCGCAGCGGAGCCGTCGCGATCCGCATGACCGCGGATGGACCGCAGGTTACCACGGGTCAACCGATGCGGCTGTTGCGATAGCACGGGCCCGCGGCCCGGGGCGCGATCGCCGCGCACGGTCGTCCGGACAGGTTCTTACGACCCGCAGGCGACCCCCGCGCCATGCGCAACCGCCGACAGGGTCGTCGTCAGGCCCGCGTCAGTCGCGCGACCAGATGCCGCGTCACCGGGGCCACCACCAGCACCGCCGGAAAGGCCACCGCCCAGCTGGACAGCCAGTTCCCCAGCCACAGCCCCGCGACCCCGTCGGACAGACCCACCGCCCGGACCGTGGCGATCCCCGACACCAGCGACGACATCAGCCCCGACAGGAAGAAGCCGAACAGGATCGGAGCATACCGCGCGGGTATCATCCGGCAATCGTTCCGAAACGCATCCCCGCCCCTCGCTCAGGCCAGCTCGGCAAAGACCTTGCCCAAGGCCTTGTCCAGCTTCTCGAACATCTCGTCCATCTGCGCTGGCGTCAGGATGAAGGGCGGGCACAGCACGATCGACTGCCCCAGGGGGCGACAGATCAGGCCCATGTCGGTGCAGGTGTTGGCAATCCGCTCGCTGACCGACAGATGCCCCTCGAAGGGCGTCTTGGTCGCCTTGTCGCGCACCGCCTCCAGCGCCCACATGAAGCCCACGCCGCGATATTCGCCGATGTTCGGGTTCTGCGCCAGCTGCCGCAGCCCGTCCTCGAAGCGCGGGGCCAAGTCGATGACGTTCTGCGCCAGCCCCTCGTTCATCACCACGTCGATGGCCTTCAACGCGATCGCGCAGCCGACCGGGTGGCCCGACGCGGTGAAGCCGTGCGGGAACTCCTCGATCTTGTCGATGGCGGCCTGCAGGCGGTCGGTCAGTTCCGGCCCCAGGATCACCGCGCCCATCGGGAACAGCCCCGCCGTCAGGTTCTTGGAGCTGATGATCGCGTCGGGGACGAAATCATAGGTCACAGACCCCCAGGTGTTGCCCGTCCGTCCGAACCCGGTGATCACCTCGTCCGCGATCATCGGGATGCCGTGCTTTTTCAGCACCGGCAGGATTGCCTGGAAATACCCCTCGGACGGCGGAATAACCCCACCCGCACCCTGCACGGGTTCCGCGAAAAAGCCCGCGATGGTGTCCGCGCCCTCGCGCTGGATCGTCTCGTCCAGCTCGCGCGCCAGGCGCTGCGTGAACGCCGCCTCGGTCTCTCCCTCCTCTCCGAACCGCCAGTAATGCGGGCAGGTCAGATGGATGAAGCCCGGCAGAGGCAGGCCGAACACCTCGTTATAGGGCTTGCCCGTCATGCTGGCCGATACGGCAGTCACGCCGTGATAGGCGTTCCAGCGCGTCAGGATCTTGCGCTTTTGCGGATTGCCCTCGCTGGCATGCATGAACCACAGCATCTTGACCATGGTGTCGTTCGCCTCGGAGCCGGAGTTCGTGTAGAACACCTTGCCACGCGAAAACGGCGAAACCTCGACCAGCTTCTCCGACAGCATCACGGTCTGGTCGGACATCCGCCCGAAGAAGGCGTGATAGCCCGGAAAGCGGTCGTACTGATCCTTGGCGGCCTGGGCCAGGCCCTTGTGGTCAAAGCCTGCGACCATGTTCCACAGGCCCGAATTGGCGTCCAGATAGCGGTTGCCGTTCACGTCGACGACATAGGGGCCCTCGCCATGGGTCAGGACGACGGCGCCGCGCTTGTGGACGCTTGGCAGGTCGGTGAAGCCGTACAGCGAGTATTCGTCGGCGCGTGCTTCCCAGCTTTGCGGGGTGGTCATGGTCGGTCTCCTTGCCGGATCTTGGGGGCAGGCTAGCCGGGCGCCGGGCGGCGTTCAATGGGGGACGCTTGTGCAGATCGTGCAACCGGGGCACAGTTCGCCCGAACCGCCGGAGGAGCCCCCATGAGACACCTGATGCTGGCCGCTGCCGCCACCCTGGCCTGCGCCGCCCCCGCCCTGTCCGAAAACCGCATCGACCTGATCCGCCCCGACGCGCCGGAACTGGCCGCGCGCGGCCCGCATCCGGTCGGCGTGCGCGCCGCCAGCTTCACCGACCCGGACCGCATCGACGTGATCGCGACCACCGCCACGGGCACGCCCCCCACCGCGGAACGCACCCTGCAGGCAGAGATCTGGTATCCCGCCGCCGACGGCACCGAACCCGGCATCACCTATGACACGATCCTGCGCGACGGGGTCACGCCCACCTCCCTGACCGGCAGCGCCGCCCGCGACGCGGCACCGGCCGAGGGGTCGTTCCCGCTGGTCATCCTGTCGCACGGCTATCCCGGCAACCGCTATCTGATGAGCCACCTGGCCGAGAACCTGGCCTCCAAAGGATACGTCGTGGTCGCCGCAGACCATCCCGACAGCACGTACGACGACATGGGGGCGTTTGCCTCGACCCTGGTGAACCGGGCGGTGGACCAGCGGTTCCTGCTGGACAGCATGGCCGGGCTTGAGGACGAGATCGGCGCGATCACCGATGCCGACACGGCGGCCGTCGTGGGTTATTCCATGGGCGGATATGGCGCGATGATCTTTGGCGGCGCGGGCCTGTCGCAGACCGCCATCGACCGGACCGAGCCCGAACGCTTCATCCCGCCGCAGAAGCTGCTGTCCCGGCTGGCCGCGGGCAGCGAGGATCACGCCGCCCTGGTCGATCCGCGCGTTAAGGCCATCGTGGCCATTGCCCCCTGGGGCCGCCAGCACGAGTTCTGGGACGCGGACGGGCTGGCCGGCATGACCAAGCCGCTGCTGCTGGTCGCGGGCAGCGATGACGACGTGTCGATCTATGACGCGATCCGGCAGATCTTCGACCAGACGACCGCGGCGACACGGCACCTTCTGACCTTCGATCATGCCAACCACAACGCCGCCGCCCCGATCCCCGCCCCGGTCGAGGCCTGGGCCTTCTCGGAATCCCTGGGCCGCGCGCCCTTCGACCATTATGCCGATCCGGTCTGGGACAGCGTGCGGATGAACAACGTCCTGCAGCATTTCACCACGGCCTTCCTGGACCAGCACCTGAAGGGAGAGGATCGCGGCGCCTTCCTGGACCTGGTGCCCGATGCCGAGGACGGGGTCTGGACGGTCGATGACGCGGGCACACCCGATGCGACCCACAGCTATTGGCCGGGCTTTCCCGAGCGCAGCGCCAAGGGGCTGATGTTCGAAACCAAGAACGCCGGTCAGTAGGCCGTCAGGGGCGGCGCAGGCCGATCTGGTCCAGCGCCGCCTCCAGCGCCGTCATCGGGCGACGCTCGGCCACCAGCGCGTCGAAGCGCGCGCGCAGGGCGGCCTTTTCGGCGCCCTTGCAGTCGTTCCAGGGCCGCCCCTGCAGCGCCATGTGCAGCACGTAATATCCGATGAAATGCGGACGCTCTCCAGCGTCCATCAGGGCGCGATAGGCCGCGTCCGCCCCCATCGCCCGCAGCGCCGCCGCGTCCGGCACGCCGGCCGCGATCAGCGCCTGCGCGGTGGCGGGGCCGATGTTGCGGATGGTGGTCAGGTCGCTCTCCATCCCGTGCCTTTCCAAAAGCCTGCATTTCCTGTATCGCTGCGCGACCTTCAGGAACAGGCATGACATGACCGCCCATAACCCGGCCGCGAAGAAACTGTTCATCAAGACCTACGGGTGCCAGATGAACGTCTATGACAGCCAGCGCATGGCCGAGGCCATGGGCGCCGAGGGCTATGTCCTGACCGAGGATCAGTCGGACGCCGACATGGTCCTGCTGAACACCTGCCACATCCGCGAGAAGGCGGCCGAAAAGCTGTACAGCGACCTGGGCCGGCTGAAGCCGCTGAAGGCCGCGCGCCCCGACCTGAAGGTCGGTGTCGCGGGCTGCGTGGCCCAGGCCGAGGGGGCCGAGATCATCCGCCGGATGCCGCTGGTCGATCTGGTCGTCGGGCCGCAGACCTATCACCGCCTGCCCGCCATGGTGCGCGGCGAGGCGCCCGCCATCGACACCGATTTCCCCGAGGAAGACAAGTTCGACCACCTGCCCGCCCCCCGCGCGACGCGGCGCGCGCCCGCGGCCTTCCTGACCGTGCAGGAGGGCTGCGACAAGTTCTGCGCCTTCTGCGTGGTGCCCTATACCCGCGGCGCCGAGGTCAGCCGCCCCGCCGAACGCATCCTGGCCGAGGCCCGCGACCTGGTCGGACGCGGGGTGCGCGAGATCACCCTGCTGGGCCAGAACGTCAACGGCTGGCATGGGGGCCCGGGCGGTTTCGGCGCCCTGATCCGCGCCCTGGGCGAGATCGACGGGCTGCTGCGGATCCGCTATACCACCAGCCATCCCAACGACATGGCCGATGACCTGATCGAGGCGCATCGCGACGTGCCCCAGCTGATGCCCTATCTGCACCTGCCCGTGCAGTCGGGCAGCGACCGCATCCTCAAGGCGATGAACCGCAAGCACACCGCGGACCAGTACCTGCGCCTGATCGACCGCATCCGCGCGGCGCGTCCCGACATCCTGCTGACCAGCGACTTCATCGTCGGCTTTCCCGGAGAGACGGACCAGGATCACGCCGACACCCTGCGCCTGATCGAACAGGTGGGCTTCGGCATGGCCTACAGCTTCAAGTATTCGCCGCGTCCGGGCACCCCCGCCTATGACCGCCCCGAGGTCGACGCCACCGTGGCCGACGCCCGCCTGCAGGAGTTGCAGGCCCTGCTGACCCGTCAGCAGCATGCGGTCCAGGACGGCATGATCGGTCGCACCGTCAACGTGCTGTTCGAGAAGGCGGGCCGCGAGGCGGGCCAGATGATCGGCAAGTCCGACTATCTGCATTCCGTCTTCGTCGACACCGACCGCGCCCAGGTCGGTGACCTGCGCCCCGTGCGCATCATCGGCAGCCAGCGCAACTCACTGCACGGCGAACTGGTCGCATAGCCCGGCGGCGGGGCGGCCCGTTCGGGTCTGTGACCGGGTCATCCGCCGGGTCCGGACCAGCCTCCCGCCACATGCGCCATGCGGAACGGCCCCGGACCAAGGTCATGAACCAGGCGGCAGGGCTGTGCCCATGCCGCCACAGTTGTCGGAACGGCAGGATCCGTGATGACGCGGCACTCCTGCATCGCTCCTCCATCGCTGCCAGCGCTGCGCCCCGCACCGCCCGTGACCAGGGCCGGCGCGCTGCTAGGGCCAACGCGCGGCCGTGACAAGCGCCCTGATGGATCCCCGCGGCACGATTGACGGCGTCCCTCTGCTGCTCCGCATCGCGCGGGGTTTGATCAGGATCAAGGCGCCGCCCGCTCCGCACCGCTACGATGGCTTATTCGCAACAGGAGGCGATCATGGCCTACAAGACGATCCTGACAGTCCTCAGCCACCCGTCCCAGGTGCCGCAGCTGGACGATGCCGCGGCGCTTGCCGCGGCGCATGACGCGCATCTGGACATCCTCTGCCTGGGCATCGACCACAGCCAGGCCGGGTACTTCTTTCCCGGCGGCACGTCCTATGGATGGCAGGAGGCGATCGACAGCGCGCTGACCGATGCCAATGCGCTGGACCGCAAGGTGCGCGACCGCATGGCCGCCTCCCATGACCTGCGCTGGTCCTGCGAGGCCGCGGTGACCCAGTCGCTGGGCATCGCATCGCTGGTCGGCCTGCGGGCGCGGTTCTCGGACTTGGCGATCCTGGCCAGCCCCTATGCCAAGGGCCAGCCCGGCGACGCCGAACTGATCACCGAGGCCGCGCTGTTCGAGGGGGCCTGCCCCGTCCTGGTCCTGCCGCAGGGCTGCGAGCCGGTTGCCGCGCCGCGCCGCATCCTGGTCGCCTGGAACCAGTCGGCCGAGGCTCTAGCCGCCATCCGCCGCGCCCTGCCCCTGCTGCGCGCCGCCGAGATGGTCGAGGTGACCTGCATCGATCCGCGCAGCAGCGGGCCGGAACGCTCCGATCCGGGGGGGGCGCTGACGCAGATGCTGACGCGGCACGGCGTCCACGCCCAGATCGCGGTGCTGGCCCGCACCGCCCCCCCGCATCAGCGACGAGATCAACCGCCGCGCGATAGAGGTCGATGCCGACATGGTGGTGATGGGCGCCTATGGCCATTCCCGCCTGCGCGAGGCGATCCTGGGCGGTGCGACGCGCAACATGCTGGAACAGGCGCGTGTGCCGGTCTTCCTGGCGCGTTGAAGACGTACGCCGCCTTGCGGGGATGCGCGCAGGGGGGTGCGGGGGGACGGCCAGTCCCCCCGTCGTCGCGGGACGCAACTCAGACGCCGCGCCGGTTGCCCCACAACAGGACATGCAGCTGCGGCAGCAGACGGGGCCGGAACCAGCCGTCCGCCATCACCTTGTCGACCAGCCACAGCAGCCGGTCCGCGACATCCTGCGCCGCGACGGGCACGTCCGGGTCCACCTCCGGGTTCCCCGGCTGCAGGACCAAATCCAAGTCCGGATACCGCCCCGCCCAATCGCGCGCCCAGACATAATCGGCATCGTCGAAGACGACGATCTTCAGCACCGTCCGCGTGCCCTGCGCCGCCGCCAGACAGGCCTCGAAGGCCGCCGGGTCGGGCGTCTCGCCGCTGGAGGGCGGCTTGGGGCTCAGCACCAGCAGCGTCAGGTCCGCGAACCAGTCGCGCGCCACCGATCCCTGCGTCTCCAGCGCGAAGCCGTAGCCCTCGGCCCGGCCCGTCGCGATCAGCGGCCCAAAATCCTGGATCGCCGGATTGCCGCCGGAAATGGATACCGTCAGCGGCCGCCCGCCCGACAGCGCGCGCACCTGCGCCCAGACCTCGGCGGTCTGCATCGCCGCCCAGCTGTCGCGAAAGGCGCTGTCCACCGCATGCATCGAATCACACCACGAACAGCGGTAATCGCACCCCCCTGCCCGGACGAAGACCGTGGGCTGTCCGATCAGGGCGCCCTCTCCCTGGATGGTGGGGCCAAAGATTTCCGCGATGCGCAGGGGTTTCATGGCCGGTACTCGGCCCAGGTCTTGGGCGTCTCGCTGACCTTGACGGCGCTAGTCTCGGGCCAGAGTGCCCGGCACCAGTCAAAGAAATGCCGCGCCAGGTTCTCGGCGGTCGAGGGCACGTCCAGCACGTCGTTCAGGTGCCGGTGGTCGAACGTCCCGTCGACATAGGCCTTCAGCGCCGCCAGTTCGTGATAATCGCGCACGAAGCCGTCGGCATTCAGATCCGGCGCCGCCAATTCGACCACGACGATATAGTTGTGCCCGTGCAGCCGCGCGCATTGATGATCGGGCGCCAGATGGTCCAGGCGGTGCGACGCGCTGAAATGGAACTCCTTGCTGATGCGGAACATCACGCACCCCCCACGGCATGGGCGGCCACCGCCGCCTGCCAGAAATCGGCATCGTCGTATTCGGTCGGATCGGCCACGCGCGCCAAGTGGAACGCCTCGCGCCGCTCCACGCAGGTGCCGCAGCGTCCGCAATGGCGCGCCCCGCCCTTGTAGCAGGACCAGGTCTGCGCAAAGGGCGTGCCCGCGGCCGCGCCCGCGGTCACGATGTCGGCCTTGGTGCGGTGAACGAAGGGCACGTCCAGCGCGACATCGGCATACCCCTCCAGCGCCGCACGCTGCATGGCAGCGAAGGCGTCCGTGAAACCGGGCCGGCAATCGGGATAGATGAAGTGATCGCCCCCGTGGACCGCGGCCGCCACCGCCGAATCGCCATTGGCCGCAGCGATGCCGAAGGCCACGGTCAGCATGATCGCGTTGCGATTGGGAACCACCGTCACGCGCATCGTCTCTTCGGCGTAATGGCCGTCGGGCACGGCCAGATCGTCGGTCAGCGCCGATCCCGACAGCGCCGCGCCCAGGCCCGACAGGTCGACCAAGTGGAACGGCACGCCCAGCCGCAGGGCGCAGGCGCGGGCAAAATCCAGCTCCTTGCGATGGCGCTGGCCGTAATCAAAGCTGACGATGCGCGACAGGCGCCCTTGGGACGCAAGGACATGGGCAAGCGAGACGGAATCCAGCCCGCCCGAGCAGACAAGTGCAGTATGCATGTTTGAACCCTTGTTTTTGTGACCCGGGTAGGCTGCGACCGGGAAGCTGCCGCTTAGCAGAGCGAGCACACGATGAAAAGCATTGCCCTCAGGCGGTCGCCCCGTCGTCGCCCGTCCCGCCCGATTCGGCGATCAGCCGGGCGTAATCGGTCAGGGTGACGCCACGCTTGCCCACGATCTCGATGATGCCGTCGCGGCGCAGGGCGGTCATCTGGCGGCTGACCGTCTCGATTGTCAGGCCCAGATAGGCGGCCATCGCCTCGCGCGTCAAAGGCAGCTCCAGCACGATGCGGCCCGCCGGGCGGCGCTTCTGCGAGGCCGCCTGCCGCCGCGCGATGATGGCGATGAACGAGGCGATCTTCTCACGTGCCGTCTTGCGGCCCAGAAGCAGCATCCATTCGCGCGCCGCGTCCAGCTCGTCCAGGGTCATCTCAAGCAGGCGGTGTGCCAGATGCGGGATGCGCTGCATCAACTGGTCGAACGGCCCGCGCCGGAAACAGCACAGCACCACCCCCGTCGCGGCGGTGGCGTTGTAGGCGGCCGTGTCGCGCCCCGGCCGGCCCAGGAAATCGCTGGGCAGCAGCAGGCCCACCATCTGGGCACGCCCGTCCTCCAGCGTCCGGGTCAGCGTCGCCACCCCGCTGACGACCGAGGCCACGAAATCCATCCGGTCGCCCTCCCAGACGATCGGCTGGCCGGCCTCGAAGCTGCGATAAAACTTCATCCGTTCCAGCAGGGCCAGCTCGTCGCCCTCGCATTGCGCACAGACGGCGCGATAGCGGATGGGGCAGTCGCCGCAGCGCGCACCGCCTTGCAGGGGGCTTGAGGGTTGAACCTGGCTCGGAACGGGGGGGCGCATGGTGATCCCAGGATAGGCCCATGGGATGCGCGGCGCAACGACAGGCGAACCGAATCGTTCGTCTGCCACCAAGCGCCGGCCGAAGCGACGCTTGGGGTCAGTGCGCCTCGGCCCAGTTCATTCCCTGCCCCGCATCCACGACCAGGGGCACCGACAGGCGCACCGACGGTTCGGGCGCGGCCTCCATGATGGTCCGGGCGCGGGCGATCAGGTCGTCCACCGCATCCTCGCGCACCTCGAAGACCAGTTCGTCATGCACCTGCAGCAGCATCCGCGCGGGCAGGTCGGCGATGGCGTCCGGCATGCGGATCATCGCGCGGCGGATGATGTCGGCCGCAGCCCCTTGGATGGGCGCGTTGATCGCCGCGCGACGCGCGCCCCCGGCGGCAGGCCCCGAGGTATTGATGCCCGGCGTGTTGATGCGCCGCCCGAACAGCGTGGTGACGTAACCGTCCTGCTTCGCGTCCGCGACCGTCTTGTCCATATAGGCGCGGATCTCGGGGAAGCGTTCGAAATAGGTGTCGATGAAGCTCTGCGCCTCGGCCCGCGGGATGCGCAGGTTCCGGGACAGCCCGAACCCCGAGATGCCATAGATCACGCCGAAATTGATCGCCTTGGCCCGCCTGCGGATCATCGGGTCCATCCCCTCGACGGGAACGCTGAACATCTGGCTGGCGGTCATGGCGTGAATGTCGATCCCCTCGCGGAAGGCCTGCTTCAGCGCCGGGATGTCGGCCACATGCGCCAGGATCCGCAGCTCGATCTGGCTATAGTCCAGGGCCACCAGCCTGAACCCCTCGGGCGCGATGAAGGCCTGACGGATGCGGCGGCCCTCCTCGGTGCGGATCGGGATGTTCTGCAGGTTCGGCTCTGTCGAGGACAGCCGCCCCGTCTGCGCGCCGGTGATCGAATAGCTGGTATGGACCCGCCCCGTCTCGGCATTCACATAGGTGGGCAGCGCGTCGGTATAGGTCGATTTCAGCTTGCTGATCTGACGCCAGTCCAGCACCCGCGCGGGCAGGTCGTGGCCTTCGGCGGCCAGATCCTCCAGCACGTCGGCGCTGGTGGAAAACGCCCCGGTCTTGCCCTGTTTGCCGCCGCTCAGTCCCATCTTGTCGAACAGGATCTCGCCCAGCTGCTTGGGGCTGCCGATGTTGAAGCTCTGCCCCGCCAGCCCGTGGATCTCATCCTCCAGCCCGGCCATCTTCTGCGCGAATGCGTTCGACATGCGCTTCAGCACATCGGTGTCGATGCGGACGCCCGCCATCTCCATCTGGGCCAGGACCGGAATCATCGGGCGTTCCAGCGTGTGATAGACGGTCGAGACCTTCTCCACCGGCAGCATCGGCGCGAAATGCTGGAACAGGCGCAGCGTCACGTCGGCATCCTCGGCCGCATAGGGCGCGGCCTTGTCGATGGCGACCTGGCCGAAATGGATCTGGCTCTTGCCTGAACCGATCAGCTCCTTGATTGGAATGCACTTGTGGCCAAGATAGCGTTCGGCCAGCTCGTCCATGCCGTGATTGTGCGTGCCCGCGTTCAGCGCATAGGACATCAGCATCGTGTCGGCGATCGGGGCCATCTGGACCCCGTGGCGGGCCAGCATCTTCCAGTCGTATTTTAGGTTCTGCCCGATCTTCAGGATCGCGGCATCCTCCAGCACCGGCTTCAGCGCGGCCAGGACGGCGGCCGGGTCCAGCTGCCCCGCCACCCGCGCGGACTGGCCGAAACAGATCGTCGCCCCCCGCGACATGGCCCAGGGGGATGTAACACGCCCGCCCCGGCGCGACCGCCAGGCTGATGCCGGCCAGATCGGCCTGCATCTCGTCCAGGCTCGTGGTTTCCGTGTCGATGGCGACCTGCCCCGCCTCGCGGATCGCGGCGATCCAGGTCTCCAGCGCCTCAGGCGCGGTCACCGTCTCATAGAGGCCCATGTCGATGGCGGGCTGGTCGGGGGCCGCGGGCGCCTCGCTGGCGGGGGCGGCCTGCATGGCCGGGGCCTCGGCGCCCAGGGATTCCGCCACGCGGTTCGTCAGCGTGCGGAACTCCATCTCGGACAGGAAGGCCAGCAGGCGGTCGGCATCGGGGGCCTTCACCTCAAGGGACTCCAGCGTCACGTCCAGCGGCGTATCGCAATCCAGCTGCACCAGGCGCTTGCTGATGCGGATCTGGTCTGCATGCTCGATCAGGGTCTGGCGGCGCTTGGGCTGCTTGATCTCCTCGGCGCGCGACAGCAGCGTCTCCAGATCGCCGTATTCCTGGATCAGCAGGGCCCGCGGTCTTGATACCGATGCCCGGCGCGCCCGGCACGTTGTCGACCGCGTCGCCCGCCAGCGCCTGCACGTCCACGACGCGGTCGGGACCGACGCCGAACTTCTCGAAGACCTCGTCGGGGCCGATCAGCTTGTTCTTGATCGGGTCCAGCATGTCGACGCCATCGCCGATCAGCTGCATCAGGTCCTTGTCGCTGCTGATGATCGTGGCCGTGCCGCCGGCATTGCGCGCCGCGCAGGCCATGGCCGCAATGATGTCGTCGGCCTCATAGCCCTCGGTCTCGATGCAGGCGATGTTGAAGGCGCGGGTCGCGTCGCGGGTCAGCGGGAATTGCGGGTGCAGATCCTCGGGCGGTTCGGGGCGCTGCGCCTTGTAGGCGGGATAGATCTCGTTGCGGAAGGTCTTGGAGGAATGATCGAAGATCACCGCCGCGTGGGTCGGCGCGGTATGCCCGTCATCGGTCTGCACATAGCGCCACAGCATGTTGCAGAACCCCGCGACCGCGCCCACCGGCAGCCCGTCCGACTTGCGCGTCAGCGGCGGCAGCGCGTGATAGGCGCGGAAGATGAAGGCCGATCCGTCGATCAGATGCAGATGACAGCCCTTGCCGAAACGCTCGCCCATGATCACCTATCCTTGCTGGTCAGGGCCGCCTTGTGCCACGACCGGGACCGATCTTCCAGCGCGATGCCCCCAGGAAACCGTCATGCCCAAGATGCGCCGCAAATCCGACCTGCCGACCAAGATCTGCGCGGCCTGCGGCCTGCCCTTCGCGTGGCGCAAGAAATGGGAACGCGATTGGGACAATGTCCGCTACTGCTCGGACCGCTGCCGGGGCAAGGGCAACGCCCGCGGAGAGGCGCCGGGCGGCAAGGCCGCCTCGGTTTGACGACCCCCTCGATGGGGGCGGCAAACCGACGCGGGTCGGGACGATCCTCAGCGGGTCAGTGGTCGCCGTGGGCGTGATCGCGGTCGATCACGAAGCGCTTGTCGCAATAACCGCAATCGACAAACCCCATGTCCGGGCTGATCGCCAGCCAGACGCGCGGATGGCCCAGGCCCGCCGCATCATCGCCGTCGCAGCTGACGCGCCAGCGGGTCACCACCTCGGTCACGGGGGCGGGGCGGGTCGTGGCCTCTGGCCCGGTTTCGGTCGACAGGGGGGTCTCGGGCGTCACGTGCTGCGTCATGGCTGGCCTTCTTGTGGCGGCGTGCATCATCTGGTCTAACCCCATTAGCGCAGCGCCGCCTGCCTTCGCAAGCTCTGCAAGGATCACCCCATGCCCGACGCCATCCAGATCACCGGTCTTCGCAAGACCTATGCCGCCCAAGGCAACGCCCCGGCCAAGGACGCGCTCAAGGGCGTCGACCTGACCATCCGCGCCGGCAGCATCTTCGGCCTTCTGGGCCCCAACGGCGCGGGCAAGTCGACGATGATCAACATCCTGGCGGGGCTGGTGAACAAGACCGCCGGAAAGGTTTCCATCTGGGGGTTTTGACCAGGACGTGAACCCGCGCCAGTCGCGCGCCGCCATCGGGTCATGCCCCAAGAACTGAACATGGACCCGTTCTTTTCCCCCCGCGCCAGCCTGGAGGTCCAGGCGGGCCTTTACGGCGTGCCGAAATCCGAACGCTGGACCGATGAACTGCTGGCCCTGGTGGGCCTGACCGACCAGGCCAACGCCTATGCCAGGAACCTGTCGGGCGGCATGAAGCGGCGGCTGCTGCTTGCCAAGGCGCTGGTCCATCGCCCGCACATCCTGGTCCTGGACGAACCCACCGCGGGCGTCGACATCACCCTGCGCGAGATGCTGTGGAAGAATGTCCGCCGCCTGAACGAACAGGGCATGACCATCATCCTGACCACCCATTACCTGGAGGAGGCCGAACAGATGTGCGACGAGATCGCCATCATCAACCACGGCCAGGTGGTGGTCCGCCAATCGACCCAGGACCTGCTGTCGCGCACTGACGGCAAGACGCTGGTGCTGGACACGGGCGGCGCGGTCCCGCACCCGCCCCTGCCCGCGGGCGCGCGCCCCGAGACGCGGCCCGACGGGCGGCTGGCGATCACCTATCCCCCGTCGCGGCTGCGCGCCGACCAGATCCTGGACGCGGTGCGCGCCGCGGGCGTACCCATCCTGGACGTCGCCGCCGAACAGCCCGACCTGGAGGACGTCTTCGTCGAACTGACCCGCGACTAGCTCAGCCGCGCGCCCCGATCATCGGCCCCATGATCGACCCGCCCATGATGTGCAGGTGGAAATGGGGCACCTCCTGGACGCCGTCATGGCCTGCATTGGTGATGGCGCGGAACCCGTTGCCCTGATCCAGGCCCACCCCCTCCAGCGCGCAGACCTGGGCGCACAGCCGCATGAAGCCCGCGATCTCGGCCTCGGACGCGTTGGCCGCGAAATCGTCGAAGGCGACATAGCGCCCCTTGGGGATCACCAGGACATGGCTGGGTGCCTTGGGCGCGATGTCGCGGAACGCCAGGGCGTGATCATTCTCGGCCACGGTGTCGTTGGGGATCTCTCCGCGCAGGATGCGGGCAAAGATGTTGCTGTCGTCATAGGCCATGAATGTCTTCCTTCAGTCGGCAAAAAGATGCGGCGTCTCCGCCAGGGCGCGGGCCTGCGGCTCGGCCACCCCAAGGAACGCGGCCAGCGCCGCGGCGTTGCGATCGGGCCCCGCGGATTCCGAAATGGTCGCCAGATGGCGGAACCCCGCCTCCCTGAGACGGTCCGCCTCGTGCTGCAGGTCGTTGCGCACGATGGGCAGCAGGCGGTGGACGATGTCGGACGGGGCGTCCGGGCTGACCAGGCCGACCCTGCCCATATGGCCGCGGACGTAATCGTCGTCGAACCGGCTGTCCACGAACAGCACCCGCGTCTGCGCCCGGTCGGCGTCGAAATCGGCGATCAGGCTGACCGCCGACGGATCGACGCAGAACACCAGCCGGTCGCTGCCGAACTGCTCGAACATCAGCTTGACCAGCGCGCGGCGGTGACGTTCGCGCTTGTCCACGGTCGACGCCACGCCGCCCATGTCCGGCAGGTGCGCGTCCTGTTCGTTGAACACGTAATCGACCGCAGGAATGTCCGTGGCGGTGCGGATGGCCGCAGTCAGCCGCTTGGCGACATGCCATTTCTTGGCCACCACGATCTGGACCACGCGTTCGGCGCCCCAGACTGCCGTCCGTCTCCCAGAACCGCGGGGCAAAGCGGCGCCCGATGCGCCCACGGCCGGTCAGAAAGCTGAACAGCCGCCGCCCCTCGGCCGAGATGGTGAAGTCCTGCCACGTGGCCTGCCACAGCGCGCCAAGCCGGGCGCGCAGCTCCTGCGCCTCGGGGCTGATCTTGCGGGCGAACAGGTAATCCTGGCGCAGCAGCAAGTCGTAATGGTCGTTGTGGAAATTGATCGGCATCCCGTAATCGCTGAAGATCAGGAAGGTCAGCGTGCGGGTGCGGATCTGCTGGCGCGGCACGACATGGGCCACCAGGGTCTGAAAGAACGTCTCGTCCGGGATCCAGGTGGTGCTGAAGAAGCGCACGATTTCCGGGCGCGCGCGGATCAGGTCCAGGATCGCCTCGACCGTCTGGCGGCGCAGGCACCACCATTGCGACCCGATCATCACCTGCAGGTCGTCGGGCACCCGCCGCGTCAGCCCAAGCCGCTGCTGCAGCTGCAGGCTGGCATAGAACAGCGCCTTGTGGCTGCGTTCGTTGAACCAGTGGCGATAGATCAGCCGCTCCTTGCGCAGGCCGGTCTTGATCCAGTCGCTGTTGAAGAAGTCAAAGCTTTCGATGTAGTCGCAATCTTCGGCGTCCAGATAATTGTACGCGAATTCCGCCGACTTGATCGGCATGCAGTCGCCCGACAGCATGTAGAAATGCGTGGCCCTGGGGAAACGCCGTCTCGGCCGCGCGCAGAGCCTCCAGGGTGGCGGCGACCAGCGACCATTCCCCCCATCCGCATCTGCGCCGACGTGCCGCAAAGGTCACGCGGGGATGGTCGTCCAGCGCATCGCGGATCTGCTGGAACATCGCCCGCGGGGCACGCTTGTCGAAATGGATCGACACGTAATCCCCCGTCGCCGTCAGGCGCCGCGCCTGATCGATCACACCCTGCGGGTCCTTGTGCATCAGCAGGATGAAGGCGATGCGTGCCATGCGCTGGACGGTCCCCCGGGGCCAAATAGGTGCAGTTTGACGTAAGGCGTTGAATATGTCTGCGGGTTTTGGTTTGAATGTGTAACCTTTTTGTCGGTGGGACAAGCAGGACGGCCCGACGCCAGGGCCTCTGACCCGTTGATCGCAAGCGAAGTGGATGTCACGATGGGTTTCCCCGGTGTCTGGATGACGGAAAGCGAAAGCCTGATCTATCGGGTGGTGCCGAAATGCGCCTGCTCGACGATCGGCCAGATCATGTTCCACTCCGACCATGGCTGCTTCTTCGACGGGGACATCCACGATTCGACCGACGGGCTGCACAAATGGGCCCAGGACCACAGCCACGATCCGATCGAACGCGCGGTCCGGGCGCGTTCGGGCGTGACCTTCACCTGCGTGCGCAACCCCTATGCCCGGCTGCTGTCGTCGTTCTTCGACAAGATCGCGGGCATCCAGCGCAACGGCCGCCGCTATCGCGGCAACCTGGTCCCGCAGCTGGTGCAACGTTACGGCATCGACGTGGGCAGCCCCGACAACGGCTTCGAATTCGACCAGATCGCCAGTTTCCGCCGCTTTCTGCTGTTCGCGCGCGACACCGTCCGGTTCCGCAAGCCGATGGAGCCCGACATCCACTGGTCTGCCATGTCGGGCCACATCTCGACCTTCATCGTGAACGGCGGGCGCTACGACCAGATCTTCTTCACCGAGGCGTTCAACGAGGGCATGGCAAAGGTGCTGGCCGCCGCCGACACCAAGGTCGCGATCGACCTGGACCAGGTGCCCCGGTTCAACGAATCCGAAGGCCATGGCCCCAAGCGCGCGCATAAGGTCAGCGACTACTTCGACGACCTGTCGCGGCACCTGATCTGGGAGATCTACAAGGACGACTTCCGGCTGTTCCGCTACGACTTCGACGATCCGGACAACAAGATGCCCCTGGGCGAGGTCGACCTGGACGAGGTGCACGCCAAGCTGGGCCGCTGATCCGCCACCCGGCCATGAAAAACGGCGCCTCCCTTTCGGGGGCGCCGCAAATCCTGCCGCACCAGGGCGCGGCCAAAAGCGTGGATCAGACCGCGCCCTTGATGAAGGTCACCGCGTCGCCGACGGTCTGGATGGTTTCAGCGGCATCGTCGGGGATCTCGATCCCGAACTCTTCCTCGAACGCCATGACCAGCTCGACGGTGTCGAGGCTGTCGGCACCCAGGTCGTCGATGAACGAAGCGGATTCGACCACCTTGTCCTCGTCGACACCCAGATGCTCGACCACGATCTTCTTCACGCGATCAGCGATATCGCTCATGTCATATCCTCATTCTCGCGGGCATCCGCCCAAGTTTTGCACGGACACGCGGTCCGGTTCAGCACAGGGCGGTTCCCCTGCTGCTAAAGGCGGGGATATAGCACCCATGAACCCTCATGCAACCGATTTCGCACGGTTTCGTGCGCGCAATCCCGGCCGCGGACGCCGGGTCAGACCATCGCCATGCCGCCGTTGACGTGCAGCGTGGCCCCGGTGACATAGCTGGCCTCGGGGCTGGACAGGTACAGGACCGCGGCGGCGATCTCCTCGGCGCTGCCCATGCGGCCGGCGGGGATCTGCGTCAGGATCTTGCCCTTCTGGTCGTCGGTCAGCTTGTCGGTCATCGGCGTCTCGATAAAGCCGGGCGCCACGCAGTTCACCGTGATCCCGCGGCTGGCGACCTCGTAGGCCAGCGATTTCGACATGCCGACCACGCCCGCCTTGGCGGCGGCATAGTTGCCCTGCCCGGATTGCCCGTGGCCCCCACGACCGAGGTGATGTTGACGATCCGCCCCCACCGCGCCTTCATCATGCCGCGCAGCACCGCGCGCGACAGCTTGAAGGTGCTGGTCAGGTTCACGTCCAGCACCTGCGCCCATTCGTCATCCGACATGCGCATGAACAGGTTGTCGCGGGTGATGCCGGCATTGTTGACCAGGATGTCGATCGACCCCATCGCCTCGGCCGCCGCCTTCGGCAGCGCCAGGACCGATTCCGCATCGCCCAGGTTCGCGGTCACGACATGCGCCCGCTCGCCCAGCCTGTCGGCCAGCGCGCGCAGCGGCGCCTCGCGCGTCCCGGACAGCGCCACCGTGGCCCCCGCCCCATGCAGCGCCTCGGCGATCGCGCCGCCGATCCCGCCCGACGCGCCCGTCACCAGCGCGGTCTTTCCCGTCAGATCGAACATCCCAAGCCTCTTCTTCTTTGTCCAAATACCCCCGGGGTCCGGGGCGGCGCCCCGGTCCGCCGGTCAGCCCTTCAGCGCCGCCACATCGGCAGGAGTGCCCACGTTGCGCACCGTCACGTTCCTTGGCGATCCGCTTGATCATTCCCGACAGGGCCTTGCCCGCGCCGATCTCCCAGAACTCGGTGACGCCGCCCTCGGCCATCGTCGCGATCGACTCGCGCCAGCGCACGGTCCCGGTCACCTGCTCGACCAGCAGGCGACGGATGGCGCCGGGCTCGGTCACGGCCTCGGCGCGCACGTTGGCGATCAACGGCACGGCGGGGGGCTGGATGTCCACGCCCGCCAGCGCATCGGCCATGACCGCCGCGGCGGGCTGCATCAGCACCGAATGGAACGGCGCCGACACCGGCAGCATCAGCGCCCGCTTGGCGCCCGCGGCCTTCATCGCTTCGGCCGCGGCCTCGACCGCCCCCTTGTGCCCCGAGATCACGACCTGCGCAGGGTCGTTGTCATTGGCGGCCTGCACGACCTCGTCGCCCCCGATCTCGCGGCAGATGCGGTCGACGGTCTCGAAGTCCAGGCCCAGGATCGCGGGCCATCGCGCCGACGCCCACCGGCACGGCCTCCTGCATGGCCTGACCGCGCAGGCGCAGCAGATGCGCGGTGTCGGCCAGCGTCAGCGACCCGGCCGCGCACAGCGCCGAATATTCGCCCAGTGAATGGCCCGCGACGAAATCGGCATTCGCGATGCTCAGGCCCTCGGCCTCCATCGCGCGAAAGGCCGCGATCGACGTGGCCATCAGGGCGGGCTGCGCGTTCTGCGTCAGGGTCAGCGTGTCGGCGTCCCCCTCCCAGATCAGTGCGGACAGGCTCTCGCCCAGGGCCTCGTCCACCTCGTCGAAGACGGCGCGCGCCGCCGGATAGGCCTCGGCCAGTTCGCGGCCCATGCCGATGGTCTGGGCGCCTTGCCCCGGAAACACGAATGCCCGCATGGCGGTCCCCCCTGTGATCATTGCGTTGCAGATGGGCATAGCCGTTGGCGGCGCAAAGAAAAAGGGGCCACCGGGGGCCCCTTTTCAAACGTCAGGGTCGGTGGACCCAATCAGCCGACCAGTTCCAGGCCCGAGAAGAAGAACGCGATCTCTTCCTTGGCGGTGTCGGCGGCGTCCGAACCGTGGACCGAGTTCTCGCCCATGGACAGCGCGAATTCCTTGCGGATGGTGCCCTCGTCGGCGTTGGCCGGGTTGGTGGCGCCCATCACTTCGCGGTTCTTGGCAATGGCGTTCTCGCCTTCCAGGACCTGCACGACGACCGGCTCGGATGCCCATGAACTCGACCAGCTCGCCATAGAAGGGACGGTCCTTGTGGACCTCGTAGAACTTGCCGGCCTGGGCGGGCGACAGGTGGATGCGCTTGGACGCGACGATGCGCAGGCCGGCCTCCTCGAACTTGGCGGCGATCTTGCCGGTCAGGTTGCGGCGGGTCGCGTCGGGCTTGATGATCGAGAGGGTGCGTTCGATGGCCATGGTCTTCACCTTGTCTGATGCGCGGGCCGGGCCCGCATGAAAGGAAATCCGCGCCCGGTTAGCAGGCTTGTCCGCCCCCGGCAAGGCGCGCGCGCAGGGCGGAACCCCCGGCCGCATCGGCGCCTTGTCCCGGTGCACCCTGCAGGAGACCCCATGACGCAGCTTTCCCCGGCCCCCGCGCCCGCCCCGCCGACGGCCCGGCGATCCCTGACCACCGGCACCATCGTGGCCACGCTGGCGCTGGCCGTGCTGCTGGCGGCGGCCTGGTTCTGGTCGAACCTGCTGCTGATGTCCTTTGCGGCGATCCTGATCGCCATCGCGCTGCGCGCCGGCGCACGGGGGGCTGAACCGGCTTCTGGGCCTGAACGTCAAGCTGGGCGTGCTGGTCGTGCTGCTGGGGGTGGTGGCGGTGCTGGCCCTGCTGGTGCGGCTGGCCGGACCGTCCGTCGGGGACCAGTTCAGTCAGCTGGCCGACGCCCTGCCCGGCTCGTGGCAGGCCATCCAGGACTGGGCGTCATCATGGCCCGTCGCCGACACGGTGATCCAGCGCGGAGAGGCCGCCGCCGGAGAGGACAATGCCATGCAGCTGGCACAGCGCCTGCCCGACGTGTTCGGCATGGTCCTGGGCGGCCTGAATTCGGTCTTGGGCAGCCTGTCCTCGGCCTTCCTGCTGCTGATCCTGTCGCTCTACATCGCGATGGAGGCGGACCTGTATCGCGGCGGCGCCCTGCGCCTGGTGCCCCTGCCCCGCCGCGCGCGGGCGGCGCAGATCATGGACGAGCTGGGCGAACAGCTGGGCCGCTGGATGGCGGGCCAGGCGCTGGACATGGGCATCGTCGCCGTGCTGGCCGGGATCGGCCTTTACCTGCTGGACGTGCCGCTGGCCTTCATCCTAGCGGTGATCGCGGGCCTGACCAACATCGTGCCGATCATCGGGCCGTTCTTCTCGGGCGCGATCGCGGTGGTCGTGGCGGCGCCGCAGGGGCTGGATACGGCCATCTACGTCGCGCTGCTGTTCACCGTCATCCAGGTCTTCGAGGGCGAGGTGCTGATGCCGATGATCCAGAAATACGCGGTCCAGCTGCCCCCGGCCCTGACCGTGCTGGCCATCGTCGCGGTCGGTGCGCTGTTCGGGCTGGTCGCGGTGATCCTGGCCACGCCGCTGCTGATCGTGGTCATGCATCTTGTCCGCCGCATCTATGTCGAGGACGTGCTGGGCGACCGCATGGACTGACCCCCCTGCCGCATCGCGCGGCAGGGCATGCAACTTTGCGTGCGCGGATGCACGCCCGGTCGTGATTTCGACACATGATCGGACTATGCTGCGCGTGACATTGACCGGGGGTCGCGCGATGCAACCGTTCTGCAAGGGCCGCTATCGTGCCCGCCTGGCCGAAACGCCGGGCGATCTGCGCGAATCACAGCGGCTGCGCTGGCTGGCCTTCGTCGCGCGCACGGGCCGGTCCGACGACGGACAGTCGCTGGACGCGGACCACTTGGACGACGACTGCCGCCACATGCTGATCCACGACCTGCGGGACGACCGGCTGGTCTGCAGCTTCCGATTTCTGCCACTGGCCGACGGCTCCCAGATCGCGCGCAGCTATTCGGCGCAGTTCTACGACCTTGCTGCGCTTGGCCGGTTCGACGGTCCGATGGTCGAGATGGGGCGGTTCTGCCTGCATCCCGACTGCCACGACCCGGACGTGATCCGCCTGGCCTGGGGCGCGCTGACCCGTTTCATCGAGGAGACCGGAGTCGAGATGCTGTTCGGCTGTTCCAGCTTCAGCGGCCTCGACCCCGAGACCCATGCCGAGGCCTTTGCCATGCTCAAGGACCGCCACCTGGCGCCACGCCGCTGGTGGCCGCGCGTCAAGGCGCCGACCGTGTTCCGCTTTGCCCGCGCCCTGCGCCTGCGCCAGCCCGACCCCCGCCGCGCGGCAGAGACGATGCCGCCCTTGCTGCGCAGCTATCTGGCGATGGGGGGCTGGGTCAGCGACCATGCCGTCGTCGATCCGGCGCTGATGACCATGCATGTGTTTACCGGGGTCGAGATCCGTGCCATCCCTCCCGCCCGCCGCCGCCTGCTGCACGCGCTGGCCCAGCAGCCCGCCTGACATCCGCCCCGAAAACGGGCACGCTGCCCAAACCGTGGGCACATACGGGTGATCTGCCCTTGGCGGGTGCAGGATGGCCGGGGGCGGTGATTGACCTTGCCCGATGTCCGGCGCCCCTTGCCCCCATGTTCGACACCGGTGCCCCATCCATCCGCATGCAGCGCAGCCACGGGGCGGCGCATGTGGCCATGGGGCCGCGCGGCCTGATCGACCTGGCCCAGCGCGGGTCGGCCAAGGCGATGCTGCCCCGCATGACCGCCGGCCTGCCCGAGATCGTGTTCCTGAACACCGCGGGCGGGTTGGCATCGGGCGACGGGCTATCCTTTGGCGTGGACCTGCGGGCGGGTACGCGCGCCCTGGCCACGACCCAGACCGCCGAACGCGCCTATCGCGCGACGGGCGCGCCTGCGCGGGCCTCGGTCGCGGTGACGGTCGGGGCGGGCGGCTGGCTGGACTGGCTGCCGCAGGAGACGATCCTCTATGACGACGCTCGGCTGGAGCGGGACACGACCGTCGATCTGGCCCCCGGTGCGGGCTGCCTGCTGCTGGAGATGCTGGTCCTGGGCCGCCTGGCCATGGGGCGAACGCCCGACGCGGCTGCATCTGCGCGACCGCCGCGTGGTGCGCCGCGCGGGCCGCGTGATCCACCACGATGCGCTGTCGCTGGACGGTGACGCGCTTGCGCGGCTGGCGAACCCGGCCATGACCGCGGGTGCCCCGGCGCTGGCCACGCTGGCGATGATCGCGGATGACGCGCCCGACCGGCTGGGCCGCCGCCCGCGCCGTTCTGGACGAGCCCGGCGTGACGGCCGCCGCCAGCGCCCCCCCCGGCCGCCTGGTCATCCGCCTGCTGGCCACCGATGGCTGGCCCCTGCGACGGCAGATCAACCGACTGCTGCGCGTCTTGCGCCCCGATCCCCTTCCCCGCATCTGGCAGGTCTGACGATGAACCTTTCCCCCCGCGAACGCGAGAAACTGCTGGTCTCGGTGGCCGCCATGGTGGCGCGTGGCCGCCTGTCGCGCGGCGTCAAGCTGAACCACCCCGAGGCGATCGCGCTGATCACCGATTACGTGGTCGAAGGCGCGCGCGACGGACGATCCGTCGCCGACCTGATGCAGGCGGGCGCCCCATGTGATCACCGCCGATCAGTGCATGCCCGGCATCCCCGCCATGATCGAATCCGTCCAGGTCGAGGCGACCTTTCCCGACGGGACCAAGCTGGTCACCGTCCACCACCCCATCCGCGAGGCCGCAGAATGAACGCCCTGATGAAAACGCCTGACGCTTGCCGCCACCCTGCTGCCCTCGGCCGCGCTGGCCCATCCCGGCCATGTCCACGATGCCCATGATTCGGGGGCACAGTTCATCCATGGCCTGGCCCACCCGGTCGGCGGGGCCGATCATCTGCTGGCGATGGTGGCGCTTGGCCTTCTGGCGGCGCAGCTGGGCGGGCGGGCGGTCTGGGCGCTTGCCTGTGACCTTCGTGGGCGCGATGCTAGCCGGGGGCGCGATGGGCGCGGGCGGCATGGGCTTGCCAGTGGTCGAGCCGATGATCCTGGCCTCTGTCGTGATCCTGGGCGTGCTGGTCGCGATGGCCGCGCGCCTGCCGATGGCGGCGCTGGTCCCGATGGTCGCGGTCTTCGGCGCGGCCCATGGCTGGGCGCATGGGGCCGAGGGTCCGGCGACCGGCCTGCCCCTCTATGCGGCGGGGCTTTGCTCTGGCGACCATGGCGCTGCATCTGGGCGGCATCGCCTTTGGCCGCCTGCTGTCGCGGGGGCTGGAGCTGCGCGTTCTGGGCGGCGGCACCGCGCTGGCGGGCCCTGGCGCTGACGGTGGCGTGACATGATTCCCGGAGAGGTCTTTCCCGCCGAGGGCACCATCGCGCTGAACGACGGACGCGCGACGATCACGCTGATGATCGCCAATACCGGCGACCGGCCCATCCAGGTCGGCAGCCATTACCATTTCGCGGAAACCAACGCCGCGCTGGACTTCGACCGCAGCGCCGCGCGCGGCATGCGCCTGGCCATCCCCGCAGGCACCCGCCGTGCGGTTTCGAGCCGGGCCAATCGCGTCAGGTCACGTTGGTGGGCTATGCGGGCGACCGCATCGTGCACGGCTTTCGCGGCCAGATCGGGGGTACGCTGTGACCACCCTGTCCCGCGCCGATTACGCGGCGCTTTACGGCCCCACGAAAGGCGACCGCATCCGGTTGGCGGACACGGAGATCATCATCGAGGTCGAACGCGACCTGACCATCCCCGGAGAGGAGGTCAAGTTCGGCGGCGGCAAGGTCGTCCGCGACGGCATGGGCCAAAGCCAGATCACCCGCGCGGGCGGCGCGATGGACACGGTCATCACCGGCGTCGTGGTCTTTGACCATCAGGGCATCGTCAAGGCCGACGTGGGCATCCGCGACGGCGTGATCGCGGGCATCGGGCAAGGCCGGCAACCCCCGACACCCAGCCGGCGTCACCCT
>NZ_VUOJ01000007.1:0-59787 GCF_015390265.1 Paracoccus sp. NBH48
TGCGTGCGGCGGCCTCGCGCAGGTCCGACAGGCTGTCGCGGACGCTGTCGAACTTCTGCTCCAGCTTCGCGCTGATGATGGGCATGTTGCTCATCGCCCGGCTCAGCGGGCCGCTGGCGGCATAGGCGATGACCCCCACGGCCAGCAGGATCGACAGGGTGATGCCCGCCGCGGTCGCCGCATCCGGGATGCCGCGGCGTTCGGCAAAGCGGCGCAGGGGCGTGAAGACGAAGAACAGCAGCATCGCCATGGTGACGGGCATCAGGAAATCGCGCCCCGCGGCGATGGCGGCAAAGGCCATGACCAGAAAGATGCCGATCACGGCCCAGTTCGCCAGAACCGGGACCTTGCTGTCGGCGCGCTGTGAAAACCGTGGAAAAAGATGTCCTTCAGGACCTGGCATGTCGAACCCCCGATACGGGCGCCGCGTTCCCCAACGCCGGTGGCACCCGTGTGCTGCGCAAACGCAGGCGGCGGCCCGGATGTTCCGAACCGCCGCGTTCACGTTATTTCGGATCGGCCTGGATCAGACCGGATGATCGCCCGATGCGTCGATGACGCGGGTGGGAAGGCCCATCTCTCCCAGCAGCTCCAGGAAGGGTCGCGCGGGCAGATCCTCGACATTAGCCATCTTGCCCGCGTCCCACGGGCCGCGCGCGATCAGGATCGCCGCCGCGACCGGGGGCACGCCCGCGGTATAGCTGATGCCTTGGCTGCCGACCTCCTCGAAGGCCTCCTTGTGGTCGGCGACGTTGTAGATGAAGACCTCGGCCTCCTTGCCGTCGCGGGTGCCGCGGACCAGGTCGCCGATGCAGGTCTTGCCCTCATAGTCGGGGGCAAGGCTGGCCGGGTCGGGCAGCACGGCCTTGACCACCTTCAGCGGCACCACGTCCGTGCCGTCGGCCAGCGTGACCGGCTGTTCCGACAGCAGGCCCAGCTTCTGCAGGACGGTGAAGACGTTGATGTAATGCTCTCCGAACCCCATCCAGAACCGCACGTCGGCCTGCGGGTAGCGGGCCGACAGGCTGTGGACCTCGTCATGGCCGGACAGATAGGCGGTGCGCTTGCCCACCACGGGCAGGTCCCATTCGCGGCCGACCTCGAACATGCGGTTCTCCTGCCAGGCGCCCTTCTGCCAGGAATAGACCGTGCCGGTGAACTCACGGAAATTGATCTCGGGGTCGAAATTCGTGGCGAACCAACGGCCGTGCGATCCGGCGTTGATGTCCACGATGTCGATGCTGTCGACCTTGTCGAAATACTCGTCCTCGGCCAGGCGCGCATAGGCGTTGACCACGCCCGGATCGAAGCCCGCGCCCAGGATGGCGGTGATGCCCGCCTTGGCCACGTCCTCGCGGCGCTTCCATTCGTAATTGCCGTACCAGGGCGGCGTCTCGCAGATCTTGGCGGGATCCTCGTGGATGGCCGTGTCGATGTAGGCGGCGCCCGCGCGGATGCAGCCCTCAAGGACGGTCATGTTGATGAAGGCCGTGCCCACGTTGATGACGATGCCCGCATCCACCTGCCGGATCAGCGCCTCGACCGCGTCCGCGTCCATCGCGTCCAGCGCATGGCTGGTCCAGGCCATGTCATGACCCTTCTCGCGCAAGGACTGGATGATCGCGTCGGCCTTGGCCTGCGTGCGGTTCGCGATGTGCAGGTCGCCGAATTCGGCCGCCCATTGCGCGACCTTGTGGGCCGTGACCTGCGCCACGCCGCCCGCACCGATGATGAGCACGTTCTTTTTCGCCAATTCTGTCTCCTTCAGGTGGCAGAGGATGGGTGGCCTTAGGACAGGCTGCCTTTGTATTCGTCGTAACCGAAGCTGCGGACGGTGCGGATCGTTCCGTCCTCCTCGCGGCGCGCGATGGCGGGCATGGCGACGCCGTTGAACCAGTTCTTCTTGACCATCGTGTATCCGGCCGCATCCTGGATGCTGACCCGGTCGCCGATCCGCAGGGGCCGGTCAAAGCCCGCCTCTCCGAAGATGTCGCCCGCCAGGCAGGTCTTGCCCGCGATCTGGTAGCGGTGATCGCCCTCCTGCGGCAGGCGGGGCGTCCTGGCGATAGATCAGCAGGTCCAGCATATGCGCCTCGGTCGAGCTGTCCACGATCGCCACGGGCTTGCCGGTGTCGATGATGTCCAGGACGCTGACCTCCAGCGTGGTGGTGTTGGTGATGCTGGCCTCTCCGGGCTCCAGATAGGCCTGCACGCCAAAGCGGTCCTGGAAGGCCTTCAGGCGGTCGGCCAGCCGGTCCAGCGGATAGCCCTGGCCGGTGAAGTGGATGCCGCCGCCCAGGGACACCCAGTCCAGGCGCTTCAGGATGGCGCCGAACTCGTCCTCAATCCGGGTCAGCTGGCGGTCGAACAGGTCGAAGTCGCCGTTTTCGCAGTTGTAGTGGATCATCACGCCGCTGATGCGGTCCAGCGCGGATTCCAGCCGCTCCACGTCGCCTTCGCCCAGGCGGGAAAACGGCCGCGCCGGGTCGGCCAGATCGAAGCCGCTGGTCGAAAAGCGCGGGTTCAGCCGCAGGCCGGTCGCGATGCCCGCGGCCTTGGCGCCGAAGCGGTCCAGCTGCGACAGGCTGTTGAAGATGATCTTGTCGGCGTAACCCACCGCCTCGTCGATCTCGTGATCGGCCCAGGCCACGGAATAGGCGTGGGTTTCCTTGCCGAAGGTCTCATGCCCCAGGCGCAGTTCATAAAGCGACGAGGACGTGGTCCCGTCCATGTAGTCGCGCATCAGGTCGAAGACCGACCAGGTGGCAAAGCATTTCAGCGCCAGAAGCGCCTTGGCGCCCGACGCCTCGCGCAGATGGGCGACCTTTTCCATGTTGGCGCGCAGACGGGCCATGTCGATCAGGTAATGCGGCGTCTGCGGCAGGGTCATGGTCAACCTTACGTCAAGAAACACGGGGGGCGGGTCGCGAAGCCGCGATATAGCCACGCCCCCCGCTTTTCGCAAGGAACCATGACGGCCGGGTGACGGGACCTAGCGCCCGGTCAGGTCAGCG
Source organism: Paracoccus sp. NBH48 (assembly GCF_015390265.1). Classification (NCBI taxonomy): domain Bacteria; kingdom Pseudomonadati; phylum Pseudomonadota; class Alphaproteobacteria; order Rhodobacterales; family Paracoccaceae; genus Paracoccus; species Paracoccus sp. NBH48. The sequence continues at coordinate 3,015 of NZ_VUOJ01000007.1, forward strand.
GCAAAGCGGCGCAGCTCTCGCTTGACCAGTTCCAGCTCGGCCCGCAGAGCGGCGATCTCGGCGGTCAGATCCTCGTCCAGGGGCTGGCCCGCCATCAGCGACAGCCGCGCCAGGACATACCCGTCCGGCCCGCTGTCCTGTCCCGGCCCCGCCGCCGTCTTCAGCAGCAGCGTCTGCACCCCGTCCGACAGGACCTGGGCCGGCAGGTCCGCCTCGACCAGCCAGCGGCCGGGGCCGTCGGCGGTCACGCGCGCCTCGGCCAGGACCTCGGCGTGCTGGATCAGCACGACCCGGATGCCGGGTGCGTCGATGCCCGTCAGCGCGCCGCGCCAGACGCCGCCCTTCAGGCCGTGATTGTCGAAATGCGGCATGGCCATATCCTCAGATCTGGGCGCGGGGATGGCGCGACAGGATGACATCGCGCAGGCCGACCGCGTTCATGAAGGGCGCCTCGAAGATCAGGTCCAGCCATGCCTTCTCGACCGACCGGGCGGACAGTTCGGCATAGCCCAGGTCGAACTCGACGATGCGGTCGCAATGGCGGCCCTCGATCGGCTCGCCCATCTTGCGCAGCATGGTTTCGGTGTTCGGACCCTGCTGGATGTTCAGCCGGGCATAGACCGCGATGGGGCGTTCCGCCTGCAGCGTCGCGTCCAGCCGGATGATGTGATGCCCGCCCAGATCACGCAGCGCCTCGACCGGCAGCGATAGCGAGAACGACAGGAAGCTGCCGGAAAACCCCATCACCTCCAGCGCCAGCCCGTAATCGGACAGGTCGGTGGCGCGGCGGTTGCGCACCTGCCGCAGGATCAGCGCACGTTCGGCGCAGTCGTGGAACAGCGCCACCTCGGGGGACAGCCACAGGCCCGCTTCCGGGGCGATCAGCGCGGGGGCGGCATGGCGCGCCTGCAGGATCTGGGGCCGCCAGCGCCAGTCGGTTCCCGCCGGCAGATCGATGCGCGACAGGGAATCGCGGGCGCCCACGCTGCGCGCGTCGGCGGCGTGCAGCAGACGCGACAGCACCTGATGCAGGTCGCGGGCCTCGTCGCGCAGGTCGGGATCCAGGGGCCGGTCGCGGCGCGTGACCGATTTCAGCATCCGCGACCATTGCCGGGCCGCATGGCCGCGCCGGCGGCGCGACAGCCAGCTGGTCTCATGGCGCGACATGGACGCGACCCCCGGTCTGGCGCCGGTCATCCCGGACAAGGCGACGATTCGTCATGCGGCACGGCCCGTATGCTGGAAACCCCTGGACTTGGGGATAGACCGTGACGGGCCGCCGGACAACCCTGACGCGTGCCGTTCAGGCCACCAGCGCGTCCAGCCGGGCGGCGCAGATGAAGTCGTTGTCGGTCAGCCCGCCGGCCTCGTGCGTGGTGAAGGTCACCGTGCAATAGCCCCAGCCGAAGGCGATGTCGGGATGGTGGCCCTGCTTGTTGCCCAGCCATGCGGCCAGGTTCGCCATCTCCACCGCCTTGGCGAACCCCTTGAAGGTGAAGCGCCGGCTGATGGCGGTGCCATCGTCCGACAGGGTCCAGCCCGTCAGCCGGGTCAGCATGGTGGCGGCGGTCGCCGGGTCGTGCGGTGCCACGCCCCCCTTGCAGGGTTCGCAGTCGCGGGCGGCAAGATCGCAGGTGGTCATGGCATCGGTCCTTTCAGGCGGCGGTCTTGGGCGGGTATTTCGGTGCGTGCAGCCCCAGGGCGCGGGCCTGGGCGATGTCGGCCAGCAGGTCGCGCCGGGCGGCGGCGAACAGGTCGTCCAGATCGTCTATCACGAAATAGACCGGCTGGTGGATATCGATCCGATAGGGCGTGCGCAGGATGTCGATCACGTCGAAAGGCCGCTGTTCCGCCTGCCCGGAAATGGCCCAGGGCAGTTCGGTGACCGAACTGGCCAGCCCCGACCCCAGGGCCTTCAGCTGGCCATCCTCGCGCATCAGCCCGAATTCGATCGAGAACCAATACAGGCGGATCAGCCAGGCAAAATCGGCCTTGTCGCAGCGCGTTCCCGCCGCGCCGATGGCCTGGCTGAAGGCGGCAAAGGCCGGATCGGTCAGCAGCGGGGTGTGGCCGAAGATCTCGTGGAAGATGTCCGGCTCTTCGATATAGTTGAAATGCTTGCGCTTGCGGATGAAGCTGGCGGCCGGGAACGTCCGGTCGGCCAGCATGCCGAAGAACCGCCCGAACCCGATCAGCGCCGGCACGGGTTCCACCCGCCACCCGGTCAGCGCGCCCAGCTTGGCCGACACCTCGGGGCATTGCGGCACACGGTCCTGCGGCAGGTCCAGCAGGTCCAGACCCCGCAAATAGGGCGAGGCCATCCGGTCCCGCACGGCGGGCAGCTGCTGGGCCATCAGGTCGCGCCAGACGGCATCCTCCTCGGCGTCATAGGCGATGAAACCCCGGTCATCGGCGACCTTGGCGGCATATTCGGTCGATTTCGGCATGGCACGTCCTCCTCTGCGGTCCAGATTACCGGATGTGGGGGAAAAACTTTGCCGGAATGGGTTGTCCAGCCGGCTTTGGCGGCACATCATCTCGCATATCGCCGAAACAGGGGAAACCGATGCCCGATCTGGACGACGCCGACCGCCGCATCCTGCGCCTGATGCAGCAGGACGCGACTTTGTCGACCCAGGGGCTGGCCGATGCGGCGGGCCTGTCGACATCGCCCGCGTGGCGGCGGCTGCGGCGACTGATCGAGACCGGGGTGATCGACCGGCAGGTGGCGCTGGTTCCGCCGGCCAAGGCCGGGCTGCATGCCCTTGCCTATGTCCAGGTGTCGCTGCTGGACCATACCGAGGCGACGCTGGCGCGGTTCGACCGCTTCGTGCAGACCGAGGCGCAGATCCTGGAATGCGCGACCATCACCGGCACCTTCGACTATCAGCTGAAGATCGTGGCGACCGACCCCGAGGGGCTGGAACATTTCCTGATGCGCCGGATGCTGTCCTTGGGCATCATCCGCAGCACGGTGACGCATTTCGTGCTGCGTCAGACGAAATACACGACCGCCCTGCCCCTGTGATCACAGCAGCGGCGATGCCAGCGCCAGGGCGTTGTTGCGGATGCGCCGCCACGGCGACCAGGCGCGCACCTGGTCCAGCGTGATCGCGTCGGCCCGCGCGACATAGCTGGCCTGCCGCGCATCCAGCAGCCCCACGAATTCCGGGTCATAGACCGCCATGTTGACCTCATAGTTCAGCTCGAAGCTGCGACGGTCCAGGTTCGCGCTGCCGATCATCGCCATGCGCCCGTCCACGGTCAGGATCTTGGAATGCAGTAGGCCGTCGCGGAACAGCATCAGCCGGACCCCGGCGGCCAGCAGCCCGTAATAGAAGCCCTGGCTGGTCGCCCCCACGATCAGGCTGTCGTTGCGGGCGGGCAGGATCATGGTGACCTGCACCCCGCGCCGCGCCGCCGCCCGGATCGCCGCGTCCAGCGCATCATCGGGGACATAGTACGGCGTGGTGATCACCACCCGGTCGCGCGCCGCGTGCAGCATCGCGGACAGGCAGTCCGACACGCTGCCCGCGCGCAGGTCGGGGCCGGTGGCCACCACCTGCGCCGCGACGCCGGGATCGGCCACCGGTGCCACCGGCTGCAGCATGGGGCCCAGATCGCGGCCGGTATAGCTCATCCAGTCCGACAGGAAGACGCCCTGCAGCTGGCGCACCGCCGGTCCCTCGACCCGAACGAGGATGTCGACCCAAGGGGCAAAGCGCGCCTTGATCGCGAACGCCATGTCCGCGCAGTTGCGGCTGCCGGTAAAGGCCACGGCATTGTCGATCACCAGGATCTTGCGGTGGTTGCGCAGATCCAGACGCTGGAACAGGATGCTGATGAAGGGCAGGCCCCAGGGAAAGGCGGTGACGCATTCCACGCCCGCCTGGCTCATCCGGTCCCACAGTTCCGACCGGACCAGCGACCGCGACCCAAGGGCGTCGACGATGACGCGGCATTGCACGCCGCGATCCTCGGCGCGGCACAGGGCCTGGGCGACCTTGGTGCCGCTGGCATCGGGCAGCCAGATGTAGAACAGCAGATGCACGTGATCGGTCGCCGCATCGATGGCCGCGACCAACTCGTCGATCGCCCCGTCGCTCTCCTCCAGCAGCTGCAGGCTGTTGCCCTGGACGGCTTGCATGCCGCCCACCGCCTCGTTCGCGGCGATGATCGGGCCCGCCGGGTCGGACCGGTCGGCGCGGACGGCGGGCACGGCGGTGCGCAGGCCGGTCAGGCGGTCGCGCACGTCGGACATGCGCTGGACCTCGGCCTGCTTCATGCGGACCTCTCCGAACAGCAGATAGGCCGCGATCCCCAAAAGCGGCACCGCCTCGACGACCATGATCCAGGCCAGCCGCACCGAGGGCTCGACCCTGGGACGCAGCAGCACGCGGGCGATGATCACCAGCGACAGGGTCGTGTGCGTGAAAAAGAACAGGGTCGTCCACATGCCCGGCATCATCAGCCGCCCCCCCGGCAATTGCAATTCCCCGCGTGGGGCCCTATCTGGGGGCCTGAAACAGCCAAGGCCATTCGCGATGAACTGGATCACGAACTACGTCCGCCCGCGCATCAACTCGCTGTTCTCGCGGCGCGAAGTCCCCGAGAACCTGTGGACGAAATGCCCCGAATGCGGGACGATGCTGTTCCACCGCGAATTGTCGGACAACCTGAACGTCTGCACGAACTGCGATCACCACATGGCGATCACGCCGCGAGACCGCTTCGGTGCGCTGTTCGACGGCGGCGCCTTCGTCGAGGTCAAGGTCCCCGAGCCCATCGCAGACCCGCTGCAGTTCCGCGATCAGAAGAAATACCCCGACCGCATGAAGGCCGCGCAGAAATCCTCCGGCGAAAAGGAGGCCATGCTGGTCGCCGAGGGAGAGATCGGCCGCACCCCGGTCATCGCCGTGGGCCAGGACTTCAGCTTCATGGGCGGGTCCATGGGCATGTATGTGGGCAACGCGATCGTGGCGGCTGCCGAACGGGCGATCAAGGTCCGAAAGCCGATGATCCTCTTCTCCGCCGCGGGCGGCGCCCGCATGCAGGAGGGGATCCTGTCCCTGATGCAGATGCCCCGCACCACCGTCGCGGTCGGGATGCTGCGCGAGGCCGGCATTCCCTACATCGTCGTGCTGACCCACCCGACCACGGGCGGCGTCACCGCCAGCTATGCCATGCTGGGCGACATCCACATCGCCGAACCAAACGCGCTGATCTGCTTTGCCGGCCCGCGCGTGATCGAACAGACGATCCGCGAAAAGCTGCCCGAAGGGTTCCAGCGCGCCGAATATCTGCTGGAACACGGCATGCTGGACCGCGTGACCCATCGCGGCAAGCTGCGCGACGAACTGGTCTCGATCCTGCGGATGCTGGGCGGCCTGCCCGCCCCCACCCGCGCCGACCTGCCAGCGCCCGAACCGGTCAACGACCCGATCCCGGCGCCGGCCCCCACGCCCGCGCCGGCCCCGGCCGAGTAATTCTTCTTTGTCGAAATACCCCGGGGGTCCGGGGGCTGGCCCCCGGTGCATGACATGACCACATCCGATGCGATCTTGTCGCGCCTCATGGCGCTGCACCCCAAGGTGATCGACCTGTCGCTTGACCGGATGCACCGCCTTCTGGCGGCCTTGGGCAACCCCGAACGCGTCATCCCCCCGGTGATCCACATCGCGGGCACCAACGGCAAGGGCAGCACGCATGCGATGATCCGCGCGGGCCTTGAGGCCGGCGGCGCGCGGATTCATGCCTATACCTCGCCGCACCTGGCCCAGTTCCGCGAACGCATCCGCCTGGCGGCACCCTGATCGAGGACGACGCCCTGGCTAACCTGCTGGCCCAGGTCGAGGGCGCGAATGACGGCCAGCCCATCACCTTCTTCGAGATCACCACCGCCGCGGCCTTCCTGGCCTTCGCCCGCACCCCCGCGGACTTCACCCTGCTGGAGGTCGGACTGGGCGGGCGCCTGGATGCGACCAACGTCATCGACGCGCCGCGCCTGACGGTCATCACGCCGGTCTCGATCGACCACACCCAGTACCTGGGAGAGACGCTGCCCCTAATCGCCGCCGAAAAGGCCGGCATCATCAAGCCCCGCGTCCCCGTCATCGTCGGCCCCCAGGACGACGAAGCCCTGCGCGTGATCGAGGCGCGCGCCATGGGCCTGTCCGCGCCCATCGTCGCACATGGCCAGCACTGGATGATCCAGCCGGAGCGCGACGGCATGGTGTTCCAGGACGATCACGGGCTGTGGGACCTGCCCCGCCCGAACCTGATCGGCCCGCACCAGGTCCAGAACGCGGGCACCGCGCTGGCCGCCCTGCGCGCGCTTGGCGCCACCGACGCGCAGGCTCGCGCCGCCGTCACGCAGGCCGAATGGCCCGCCCGGATGCAGCGCCTGCGCCATGGTCCGCTGGTCGATCTGGCCCAGGGGGCAGAGCTGTGGCTGGACGGCGGGCACAACCCCGCGGGCGGGCAGGCGCTGGCCGCGACCCTGGCCGCGATGCCCGCGCGCCCCACGCATCTGGTCTGCGGCATGCTGAACACCAAGGATGTCGCGGGCTATCTGCGTCCGCTGGCCGACCACGCCGCCAGCCTGACCGCCATCGACATCCCCGGAGAGCCGAACACCCTGCCCGCCACCCAGACCGCCGACGCCGCGCGCCAGGTCGGCATGACCACGCATGTGGCCCAGGATGCCGCGCAGGCGGTGGAACAGCTGGTGACCCGCCACCCCGGCGCGCGTATCCTGATCTGCGGATCCCTGTATCTGGCCGGGCGCATCCTGCGCGACAACGGCTAGGCCACGCCCGAACCCAAGGACAGCCCATGACCCAGATCCGAGACAGCCGCGCCGCCATCCTGCGGGGTGTCATGAACCGCTGCCCTTCCTGCGGAGAGGGGCAGCTGATGCAGGGCTATCTGAAGGTGAACCCGGTCTGCGCGCATTGCCAGGCGCCCCTGTCCCGCTATCCGGCGGCGGACGGGCCGGCGTTCTTTACCATGACGGTGATGCTCCTGGTGCTGATCCCGCTGTTCGGCATCATCTGGAACGTCTGGCGCCCCGAACCCGCGACGCTGCTGGCGGTCACCGGGCTGATCACCACGGTGATGACGCTGGTGCTGCTTCGCCTGATCAAGGGCGCCTTCATTGGCTATCTGTGGGCCAAGGACGAACAGGACCGGGGCGCCTGACGGCCCCCGGTCCCCGCCCTCACGCCCAGTCCCAGGGCGTCGTGAACTGACCCAGCCTCTCGTGGACCTGATCCTCGGCGACGTTGCCCTCGCGCGACAATCGGGCGACCAACCCGCGCTTCTTGTCCTCGCGCACCTCGACCACGCGGGCGCCGGTGCCCTGCAGGGCGGCGTCATAGACGCGGCTGATGGCCAGGCGGCGCAGGTCCGGCTTGAAGATCTTGCCGACCGCGGTCTTGGGCAGCTCCGACAGGATCTCGATATGCTTGGGGACGGCGGCGCGTTCATGGATATGGTCGCGGGCATGGGCCGCCAGTTCGTCCACGGTCACGGTGGCTCCACCGACCAGTTCCACATAGACGCAGGGCAGTTCGCCCGCGAAGGCGTCGGGCTGGCCGATGGCCCCGGCGAACGCGACGGCGGGGTGCGACAGCATCCCCTCCTCGATCTCGGCGGGGTCGATGTTGTGGCCGCCGCGGATGATCAGGTCTTTGGCCCGCCCGGTGATCCACAGATAGCCGTCCGCGTCGATCCGGCCCAGATCGCCCGTGCGCAGGTACCGATCGTCGGCGAACAGCTTATGGTTCTTGTCGGCCTCGGTATAGGTCGAGCCGGGGAAGACACCGGGATTGGCGACGCAGATCTCTCCGACGACATCGGTGGGGCATTCATGCACCCGGCCCGCATCGTCGTGGTTCAGGATGCGGACATGCGTGTGCGGCAGCGGGATGCCCACCGAGCCCACCTTCTTCAGCCCGTCCACCGGGTTGCAGCTGACCAGGCAGGTGGCCTCGGTCAGGCCGTAGCCTTCGGCGATCTCCACCCCGGTGGCCGCCTTGAAGCGGTTATACAGCTCGATCGGCAGCGGCGCCGAACCCGAAATGGCGGTCTTCAGGCTGCCCACATCGGCGTTGACCGGGCGCTGCATCAGGGCGGCGATGGCCGTGGGCACGGTGATCAGGAACGTCGCCTGCCACCGCTCGATCAGCTTCCAGAAATTGTCGAAGACCCCGTCGCCCCGGTATCCGGCGGGCGTGGGCATCACCACATGCGCGCCGGACGCGATGCAGGACATCAGCACCGGATAGGCCGCAAAGACGTGGAACATCGGCAGCGGGCACATCAGCACGTCGGTCTCGTCGAACAGCAATGTGCCGCCCAACCAGCCGTTATAGATCATGCCGCTGTACTTGTGCTGGGCCACCTTGGGCGTGCCGGTGGTGCCGCCAGTGTGGAAATAGGCCGCGACGCGGTCGGCCTTGGGGTCGTCGAATTCCAGGGCGGTATGCTTGCGCGCGCTGGTGGCGGCCTCGAAATCAAGGACCTTGGCCTTGTGCCGGACCTTCACCTTGGGGCGGATCAGCGGCACGATAAAGCGTTTCAGGCCGCGCAGATGGCGGTTCAGGTCGACCTCGACCACATGGGTGACGTTCGGGGCCTGTGCCACCGCCTCGGCGGCCTTCTGCGCCACGTCGGTCTTGGGAAAGGCCTTCAGCGTGACCAGCACCTTGGCATTCGTCTCGCGCAGGATGCCGGCGATCTGGGTGGCGTCCAGCAGCGGGTTGATCGGGTTCACGATCCCCGCCGTGGCCCCGGCCAGCAGGACCACCGGCGTCTCGATGCTGTTGGGCAGAAGGTAGGCGACGGTGTCGGTCGGCCCCACGCCCAGACTGCGGAACAGGTTGGCGGTTTCGGTCACGCGTTCCAGAAGGTCCTGCCAGGACAGGGTGACGGCGTGATCCTTGGGCCCGGACAGCAGCTGGAACGAGATCGCGGGCCGCTGCGGAAACCGCTCGGCCGTGCGCGACAGGAATTCATAGATCGTGACCGGCAGGCCGCGCGCGTCAAAGCTGCCTTCCTGTTCGATCCTGTCGCGGTCCGCATAGCTGCCGAACTTGCCCATCTGGTCCCCCTGCTGTCGGGCCGCATCGGCTGCGGCCCCTCCCTGCGGGTCAGGATGGTCCGACAAGGCCGGGCGGGCAAGTCCCGACCGGTCCGCCGCATGTGAAAACGCCGCGTCAACCGATGGCCGACGCGGCGTCATGACGGTCCGACCGGAGTGGTCAGTCCGCGGCGGGAATGCGCAGGACCTGGCCCGGATAGATCTTGTCGGGATCGCTCAGCATCGGGCGGTTCGCCTCGAAGATCGCGGCGTACTTGTTCGCGTTGCCCAGGTGCTCCTTGGCGATGGCGGACAGGGTCTCTCCCTTCTTCACGGTGTGGAAGACAGGTTGGGGCGCGTCGGCGGGCAGGTCGGCCTCGACCTTGGCGATGCCCTCGATGTTGCCGACGGCCAGGATCAGCTTTTCCAGTGTCTCGCGGTCGGCGCCCTTGGATTCGACGACCACCGTGTCGCCGCGCAGGCGCAGGTGCACGTCGTCGCCGTCCAGGTTCAGCGCGCGCAGCTCCGCCTTCAGCGCCGCGACCTTGCGCTGCGTGTCGTCCTGGGCCGCGGGCTGCGCGGCGGCGGGGGCTGCGGCAGGGGCCGCGGCGGCGGGCTTGGGCGTGGCGGCCTCGGCCTTGCCGAAGACCGACTTGCCCGCGTCTTTCACGAAATCCCAGATGGCCATGTGCAAAGGTCCTTGTGATGTTCCGCCACCGAACGACCGCCATGTCGGCACGGTTCCGCCAAACCAGGGCGCCAAGGCCGCATCGGGGCGAAAGCGCTTGTTAACCCGGGGCGGCTATAAGAACCAAGGCGCGCTTGGAAACGGGGTCACCGCAGGGCATGACGAACTGGACAGGATACGGACGGGGATCGCTGATGATCCTGGGCGCGGCGCTGCTGGCGGGATGCGCGGCCACCCCGCAGGCGCCGGTGGGACACGACCCCCACGCGGTCCAGGTCGGCCCGCCCGGACCCGCACAATGCGGCGCGACGGCGCCGGACCGGAACGCGATGGCGGCGCAGGTGAGCAACCGCGCGCGGGCCCGCGCCGGCCTGACGCCACTGCGCGCCGATCCCCGGCTGGCCCGGGTCGCGGCGCGCCATGCCTGCGACATGGCGCAGCGCGGGCGCATGACCCATCTGGGCAGCACCACCACCGGTCCCGCCATGCGCCTGAAGCAGGCGGGCTATCAGCCCACCGTCTCGGCCGAGAATATCGCCGCGGGGCCATTCTTGCTGCCGCGGGTGCTGTCGGAATGGACGGCCTCGCCGGGGCATCACGCCAACATCATGCTGCCGCAGGTGCGCGATTTCGGCGTGGGACAGGCGACGTCCCAGGACGGGCGCACGACCTATTGGGCCGCCGTCTATGCGGCCCCCCGTTAGGCCGCGGGCATGACCTGCGGCCCGACTCGTTCGGATGACCACAAAGACGAGGATCGGATGACCCGACATTTCAACCGCATCGCCGCGCTGGCGCTGATCGTGGCCGGCGCATGGCCGGCCCATGCGTCGACATCCTGCGCCACGCCCCCCGCCCCGGGCCAGTCAGGCGATCGCGTCCTCCGTCAGCCAGATGCGGGCCCAGGCCGGGCTGGGCGCGGTGACGGTCGATCCCGCGTTGACGGCGGCGGCGACCCGCCAGGCCTGCGAGATGGCCGCCCGCGGCAGGCTCAGCCATCGGGGCGGCGGGGGCGTCAAGGCACGCGCCCGGTCGGCGGGCTATGCCGCCTCCGTCGTGGCCGAGAACATCGCCGCGGGCCAGCGCGACGCAGGCGCCGCGATGCGCAGCTGGGCGCGGTCGGCGGGCACCGGTCGAACATGCTGCATGCGCGGGTGCGCCACGTGGGCATCGGCCAGGCGCTGGCGGCGGACGGGCGGACGGTGTTCTGGGCGATGGTGCTGGCCGCCCCGCGCTAGGCGGGGTCGACCGGCCTGTCACCCGGCCCGTCGGTGAACTGCATCCGCGCCAGGCGTGCATAGAGCCCGCCCTGCGCGACCAGTTCGTCATGGCTGCCGGTGGCCACGATCCGGCCCTGATCCAGGACCACGATCCGGTCGGCCTTCTTGACCGTCGCCAGGCGGTGGGCCACGACGACGGTCGTGCGCCCCTCGGCCAGGCGGCTGACGGCGGCCTGGACCAGCGATTCGGATTCCGCGTCCAGCGCGCTGGTCGCCTCGTCCAGCAGCAGGACCGGCGCGTCGCGCAGGATCGCGCGGGCGATGGCCACGCGCTGGCGCTGACCGCCGGACAGCATCACGCCGCGTTCGCCCAACGCGGTGTCATATCCCTGCGGCAGGGCCGCGATGAAGTCATGCGCATGCGCCGCCCGCGCCGCGGCCTGCACCTGCGCGTCGGTCGCGTCGGGGCGGCCAAGGCGGATGTTGTCGGCGGCGGATGCGGCAAAGATCACCGGGTCCTGGGGAACCAGCGCGATATGGCTGCGCAGATCGACGCGGGCCAGTTGGCGCAGGTCGGTGCCGTCCATCGTCACGCGACCCGATTGCGGGTCCCAGAACCGCTGGATCAGCTGGATCACGGTCGTCTTGCCCGCCCCAGACGGGCCGACCAGCGCCACGGTCTCCCCCGGCCGGATGGTCAGGTCGATCCCGTGCAGGGCCGGCGCGTCGGGACGCGAGGGAAAGCTGAAGGCCACCCCCTCCAGCACGATCTCTCCGCGCACGGGCAGCAGCAGGGGCACCGGGCGCGCCGGATCGGTCAGCGTGTCCGTCGCGGACAGCAGTTCGGCCAGGCGTTCGGTCGCCCCGGCGGCGCGTTGCAGTTCGCCCCAGATCTCGGACAGGGCGCCGGCCGCGCCCGCGACCAGGATCGCATAGATCACGAACTGCACCAGCTGGCCCGCGGTCATCACCCCGTCCTGGACGTCGCGGGCACCGACCCACAGCACGCCGATCACGCCCGCAAAGATCAGGAAGATCACGATGGCGGTCATCACCGCGCGGGGTGCCGATGCGGGTGCGGGCCACGACATAGGACTGTTCGGTCACGTCGTCAAAGCGCACCATGCTGCGCGCCTCGGCGGTGTAGGCCTGGATGGTCTGGGCGGCCAGCAGGGTTTCGGACGCTGTGCCCGAGGATGCGGCGATCCAGTCCTGGTTGGCGCGCGACAGGGCGCGCAGGCGGCGTCCCAGCACGATGATCGGGATCAGGATGGCGGGCACGATCAGCAGCACCAGCCCCATCAGCTTGACCGAGGTCCAGGCCAGCATCGCCATGCCCCCCGCCAAGATCAGCATGTTGCGCAGGGCGATGGACAGCGACGACCCCACGACCGACTGGATCAGCGTGGTGTCGGTGGTGATGCGCGACAGGATTTCCCCCGTCATCACGCGTTCGAAGAAGGCGGGCGACAGGGTGATCACGCGGGCATAGACGGCCTTGCGGATGTCGGCCACGACCCGTTCGCCCAGCCGTGTCACGAAGAAGTACCGCGCCGCCGTGCCCAGGGCCAGCAGCGCTACGATCATCAGGGCCGCGCCGAAATACTTGTCCAGAAGGCCCGCGCCGTCGTCGAAATTGTCGACCACCCGGCGTGCGGCCAGTGGCAGGATCAGGCTGATCGCCGATGTCAGCACCAGCGCCACCAGCGCCAGCACCATCTGCCCGCGATAGGGCCGGACGAACGGCCACAGCGCGCCAAGCGCCCCCACCCGCCGGCTGGTGGGCCGGTCTTCCAGATTGCTTGCGCCGCGTGCCATGCTTGCCCGTCTTTGTCCGTTGCCGCCCCGGTTTAGGGGGCCGCCGCCCCAAGGACAAGCGTGCGCCCTGTCACAGGACCAGCCGTCCCTGCGCCAGCGCCTTGTGCAGCAGGTCCACCGCCGCGGCCAGCTTGCCGTCGATCACCTGAAGATAGCGGGTCCAGTCGTCCATCCCGCCCAGATCGGCCGCCCCGTCGGAGATGCCGCGCAGCCCGATCAGCGGCACGCCGAAATTCTGGGCGGCGCGCAGGTGGGCAAAGGTCTCCATGTCGACCATGTCCTCCTCGATCGCTGCATAGGCCGGGCCGCTGACGATGTCGGCGCCGGTGGACAGGCTGGCCACCGGCAGGCCGGGGATGCGGTGCGGCAGGTCGATCACCCGCGGCAGGTCCAGAAGCGGCGTGCAGCCCCGCGCGAACCCCAGCGCGCTGGCATCCATGTCGCGCCAGGCGACGGCGCCCACCTGATAGACCTCGGTCTGGGCCAGACGCGCGGACCCGGCCGACCCCAGCGATACGATCAGCCGGGGCAGCCGGTCCATGCGGGCCAGCGCGGCGGTCAGCTGGACCGCGGCCTCGATCGGGCCGATGCCGGTCATCAGCGGCTGGATGCGCGCGCGCAGGGCCGGGCCGTATTCGGGCTGGGCGGCCATCACGAACAGGATCGGCAGGTCGGTCATCGGCGCACCTTCGTCAGCGGGGATCGCGTCGGGCGTCGCACGGGCACGCCGCGGCGGTCAAGGCCGCAGACCCTTGCGGGCACGGGCCGCGCCGTGGCAGGGGTGCATCGGTCACAGGACAGGGGCACGCCATGGGCAAGGTCAGCGATCTTTACCGCCAGCGCATCGCATCGGGCGCGCTGCGCCACGACGACGCGCAGGCAGCGGTGCTGCCGCACATGGACCGCGTTCTGGATCAGCTGCAGGCGACACCGCCGCAGAAGCCGCGATCGGCGTGGCGGGCCTTTTTGGGCGTGGGCAGCCCCGATCCGGTGCCCGCGGTGCAGGGGTTGTATCTGTGGGGCGGCGTGGGGCGCGGCAAGTCCATGCTGATGGACCTGATGGCCGACGCGGCCGGCGACATTCCCACCCGGCGGGTGCATTTCCACGAATTTATGCAGGAGATCCAGGCCGGCCTGAACGAGGCGCGCAAGCGCGGCGAGCAGGACACCGTCCGCCCCGTGGCCGAGGCCGTGGCGGCGCAGGTCCGCCTGCTGTGCTTTGACGAGATGCAGATCACCGACATCGCCGACGCGATGATCGTGGGGCGGCTGTTCCAGGTTCTGTTCGACCAGGGGGTGACGGTGGTCACAACGTCGAACCGCGAACCGGACGACCTGTACAAGCATGGGCTGAACCGCCAGCTGTTCCTGCCCTTCATCGCACTGATCCGCCAGCGGATGGAGGTGGTGTGCCTGGACAGCCGCACCGACTATCGCCAGAACCGCCAGGGCGGTCAGGTCTGGTTTGCCCCCGCCGACGCGGCGGCACGGGCCGAACTGGACGCCGTCTGGGCCGAGCTGACCGGCGACGCCACGCCCGAACCGTTGGTCCTGACCGTGCAGGGGCGCCAGGTCACCCTGCCCGCCCATGTCGGGCGCGCGGCACGGTCCAGCTTCTGGGACCTGTGCGGCAAGCCGCTTGGGCCCGCGGATTACCTGGCGGTGGCGCGGGCGGTCGACGTGCTGCTGATCGACGGCGTGCCGCGGCTGTCGGCGTCGAACTATAATGAGGCCAAGCGCTTCGTGACGCTGATCGACGCCCTTTACGAGGCGCGGGTCCGGCTGATCGCCAGCGGCGCGGACCAGCCCGAACAGCTGTACAACGAGGGCGAAGGCAGCTTCGAGTTCGAACGCACCGCATCCCGCCTGCGCGAGATGCAGGACGCCGCGTGGGGGCGGCGCGACCCGGCGGGGGACTAGACCCCCATCGTCCGCCGTCCGCGCTGGACCAGGGCGCGCAGCTCCTCCAGCGTCATCGCGCCGAACGCGGCCTCGTCCCCGCAGATGAAGCTTGGCGTGCCCATCAGCCCCATGTGGTCGCCCAGCAGGTGGCTGTAGGTGATGTGGCGTTCGACGGTATCGGCCTGCATGCCTGTGCGGATCGTGGCCTCGTCCAGGCCCAGGTCGCGGACAACGCGCATCACGGTCGCCTCCTCGGCGCGGGCGCGCATGCCCAGCAGGGCGGCGTGCAGCCGCCAGTAGTTGCCCGTGGGCAGCGTCGCCAGCGACGCGCGCGCCGCGAATTCCGATCCGGGACCGAAGACCGGCCATTCGCGCAGCACTACCCGCAGCTGTGGGTCCGACCGGACCAGTTCCGACATCAGCGGCAGCATCGTCTTGCAGTGCGGACAGTTGTAATCGAAGAACTCGGTCAGGGTGATGTTGCCGTCGGGATTGCCCAGCACCGGTGCGGTCGGGTCGCGTTCCAGCGCCTGGCGCAGCTCCTCGGGCATCGGGTTGGGGCGGTCCTGCGCAAAGGCGGGCATCGCCGCGAAGGCGCCGGCAGAGGCCAGAAGAAAGCGGCGGGTCGGCATGGCTTGTCCTTTCGGCGGGTCCGGGGTCAGATGTCCTTCGGCCTAACCGACGGCGGACAGATGCGTAAATCCAGATATACCGAACCAGAGGTCACGATGGCGTCAGACCCCGACCCGGTCTGCCCTCTGTGCCTGCGCCCGATCCCGCCCGACGTGCCGCAAAGCCGCCATCACCTGATCCCCAAGCTGCGCGGCGGCAAGGGGGGCCCCACCGTGCTGCTGCACCACATCTGCCACAAGACGATCCACAAGACCCTGCGCGAGACGGAGCTGGCGCGAAACGTGAACACGGTCGAGGCGCTGCGCACCCATCCCGACCTGGCCCCGTTCTGGGCCTGGATCGCCCGCCGCCCGCCGGGCTTTTCCGGAAAGACGCGCTGACACCATCGGTTTTTCCGCTTTGCGGAAGCGTGATTCGGGCGCACCCTGAGGCAGTCGTCCCCTGCGAAAGGACTGTCCCATGCCCCGATCGTTCCTGACCGCGCTGGCCTTGGGTGCCCTGACCGCCCCTGCGGCCTGGGCCCAGACCGGGCCGCCCCAGGCCCCGGCGCCCGCGCCCATCGTGATCCCCGCCCCCCAGGACGCCCGCACACCCGACGCCCCCCTGCCGACCAATCCGGCCATGACCGGCAAGCGGTCCTGCGGCGGGGCCCGGCAGGTCACATCCTGACAGGCGCACGGCCTCGACAAGGTCCGCGCAGGCGGTGAACCGCGCGTCTCGGCCTGAGCGCCCTGGCTTTGGCGGCAGGTTGTGATCGGCACAGGCCCCCTGTGCGGCCCCATGCACGGGTTCGGCCGGCGTCGCTCACGCGGGTTCACAAGCCTGTGGTTGCGACCATGCAACGCCGCGCACGGGCATTCCGGGCGTCAACCTTTCGGCAGCAGGGTCAGACGGTTAGGTCTGCCCCGTCATCAGACTGAGAAGGACCCCCATCATGAAACTTGCATTCGCAACCCTGGGCGCAAGCCTGTTCGCCGTCACCGCCCATGCCGGTGGCTATGTCGCCCCCGTGGTCGAGCCCGCCCCCGCACCCGTCGTCGCCCCCGTCGCGGCACCCGTGTCCGACTGGACCGGCTTCTATGCCGGTCTGCAGTACGGCCAGGGCGATGCCGACCTGAGCGACGCCGACTCGCTGGACTTCGATGCCTACGGCGTCCACGGCGGCTACAACCGCGATTTCGGCCAGTTCGTCCTGGGCGGCGAGCTGGACTACAACCGCATCGACCTGGACGAGGCCGGCGAAGGCGACCTGGTCCGGCTGCGCGGCCGCGCGGGCTATGACCTGGGCCGCTTCATGCCCTACGTCTCTCTGGGCGCTGCCCATGTCGAAACGGACGACCTGTCCGAAACCGCCTTCACCTATGGCATCGGCGCCGACTTCAAGGTCACCGAGCGCATGACCCTGGGCGCGGAATACACCCGCCAGGACTTCGACGACGTCAACGACGTGTCGGGTTTCGACATCGATTCCGACATGGTGCAGGTGCGCGCCTCGTTCCGGTTCTGATCGAAACGGTCCGAACGCGAAAGGCGGCCCCCGCGGGGGCCGCCTTTTTCATTGCCGCAACAGGTGCGATCAGCGCGTGAACTTCTTGTACTTCACGCGCTTGGGGTTCACCGAATCGGGGCCCAGGCGGCGGATCTTGTCCTCCTCATAGGCCTCGAAATTGCCTTCGAACCATTCGACATGGGCGTCGCCCTCGAACGCCAGGATGTGCGTGCACAGACGGTCCAGGAAGAAGCGGTCGTGGCTGATGATCACCGCGCAGCCCGCGAAGTCGTCCAGCGCCGCCTCCAGCGCCTGCAGCGTCTCGACGTCCAGGTCGTTGGTCGGTTCGTCCAGCAGCAGCACGTTGCCGCCCGACTTCAGCAGCTTGGCCATGTGCACGCGGTTGCGTTCGCCGCCCGACAGGGTTCCGACCTTC
Organism: Paracoccus sp. NBH48; assembly: GCF_015390265.1. Taxonomy (NCBI): domain Bacteria; kingdom Pseudomonadati; phylum Pseudomonadota; class Alphaproteobacteria; order Rhodobacterales; family Paracoccaceae; genus Paracoccus; species Paracoccus sp. NBH48. The sequence continues at coordinate 20,283 of NZ_VUOJ01000007.1, forward strand.
TTCTGCTGGTCGCTGCCCTTGAAGTTGAAGGCGCTGCAATAGGCGCGGCTGTTCATCGTCGCGTCGCCCAGGGCGATCAGCTCGGCGCCGCCGCTGATCTCCTCCCAGACGTTGTGGTTGTCGCCCAGCGCGTCGCGCGACTGGTCGACATAGGACAGCTGCACCGTCTCGCCCAGGGTGATCGTGCCCTCGTCGGGCTGCTCCTGGCCGGTCAGCATGCGGAACAGCGTCGACTTGCCCGCGCCGTTCGGACCGATCACGCCGACGATGCCGCCGGGCGGGATGGTGAAGTCCAGGTTCTCGATCAGCAGCTTGTCGCCCATCGCCTTCTTCAGGCCGATGACCTCGATCACCTTGCCGCCCAGGCGCTCGCCATTCGGGATGATGATCTGGGCACTGGTGATGCGCTCCTTCTCGGTCTTGTTGGCCATCTCGTTATAGGCGTTGACGCGGGCCTTCTGCTTGGCCTGACGGGCCTTGGCCCCGGCGCGGATCCATTCCAGTTCCTTCTCCAGGACCTTCTGCTTGGACTTGTCCTCACGGGCCTCCTGCGCCACGCGCTTGGCCTTGGCGTCCAGCCACGAGGAATAGTTCCCCTCGTGCGGGATGCCGCGGCCGCGCTCCAGCTCCAGGATCCAGGTCGTGATGTCGTCCAGGAAATAGCGGTCGTGGGTGACGATCAGGATCGTGCCCTTGTATTCGATCAGGTGCTTTTGCAGCCAGGCGATGGTCTCGGCGTCCAGGTGGTTGGTCGGTTCGTCCAGCAGCAGCATGTCGGGCGCCTCAAGCAGCAGCTTGCACAGCGCGACCCGGCGGCGTTCGCCGCCCGACAGGGTGCTGACATCGGCGTCGTCGGGCGGGCAGCGCAGGGCCTCCATCGCGACATCGACCTGACTGTCCAGGTCCCACAGGTTCTCGGCGTCGATCTGGTCCTGCAGGGCGGACATCTCCTCGGCGGTCTCGTCCGAGTAGTTCATCGCCAGCTCGTTATAGCGGTCCAGCTTGGCCTGCTTGGCCGCGACCCCCAGCATGACGTTGCCGCGCACGTCCAGGCTTTCGTCCAGGTGCGGCTCCTGCGGCAGATAGCCGACGGTCGCGCCCTTGGCGGCCCAGGCCTCTCCGGTGAAATCCTTGTCGATGCCGGCCATCACGCGCATCAGGCTGGATTTGCCCGATCCGTTGACGCCGACGACGCCGATCTTGACGCCCGGCAGGAAGTTCAGCTTGATGTTCTCAAACACCTTCTTGCCGCCGGGATAGGTCTTGGACACGCCGTCCATGTGGTAGACGAACTGATAGGACGCCATCGGAAACTCCTGTGAATTTGCCGCTTTGTAAGGGAAACGGGCGTCCGATGGAAGATCAGCGCACCTCGTCCATGAAATCGCCGCCCATGATGTCGCGCAGCGCGTCCATCTGGGGGGCCAGGCGCGCCTCCAGCGCGACGATGGCCGCGGGGGGCGGCATCGGGCCGTCGGGATTGGCGAACACCTTCTGCGTCAGGTTGGCGTAGAAGCAGGGGCCCAGCCCCAGATGCGCCTCGACCGCGTCCATCACCCGGTGCGGCGCGCGCGCGATCCGACCGAAGGGCAGGACCAGCATGTCGGGATAGCGCCTAAGCCAGCGCGGCAGATAGGCGGCATAGTCGCCCCGTTCATCCAGGACCGGGTTCGCGACCTCGGCCAGCCAGTCGGCCTCGGTCACAGGCACGCGCTTTTCCCGGCGCAGGTTCATGCGCAGCTGCGATATGGCGCGATCGACGGGGTGGCGGATCAGATAGATCACGCGCGCCTTGGGCAGCAGGTCGCGGACCGCCTGCACCCCCTCGTCCGGCAGGCCGGAATATTCCGGGGTGAAATCCATCGGCATCGCGTGTTCGGGCGCGGGGGCGAAGACGCGCTTGTACCACTGGTTGTGGAACATCTTGCCGCTGGTGATGGCCGTCAGATAGGCGTCCAGCTCGGGCTGCAGCTCGACCTTGCGCGCCTTGTGGCGGTCGCGGATCTCCTGCGGCTTGTTGCGGTAATGCCAGGCGATCCAGCGGCGGTGTTCGGGGATGTGCAGATGGTTGAAATACTGCACCTCCTTGAAGGGCGGGATCCAGACCTGCGGATGCTGGCCCAGCATCTGGGCCAGCCAGCTGGTCCCGGCCTTCTGCGCGCCGATGCACAGCGCGCCGGGCTTGCGGGGCAGGCCCTGGGGATCGAAGGCCGGGCTGATCGTCAGCGTGGTGACCAGGCGCGACAGGGCGTCAGCGCTCAAGTGTTCCCCAAAGGTCATAATCGCCCGCCTCGTCCACCGTCACGGTCACAATATCGCCCGGCGACAGGGCGTCAAACCCCTCGTCGATGAACAGGTTTCCGTCGATCTCGGGGGCGTCGGCCTTGGTGCGGCAGGTGGCGCCGCGCTCGTCGACCTCGTCGACGATCACCTGGATGCGCTGGCCGACCTTGGCCTCCAGCTTGGCGGCGCTGATGGCCTGGGCCTTTTCCATAAACCGCGCAAAGCGGTCCTGCTTGACCTCGGCAGGCACGTGGTCGGGCAGGTCGTTGGCCCGCGCGCCCTTGACGTTTTCGTACTGGAAGGCGCCGACGCGGTCCAGCTGCGCCTCGTCCAGCCAGTCCAGCAGGGTCTGGAACTCTGCCTCGGTCTCTCCGGGATAGCCCACGATGAAGGTCGAGCGCAGGGTGATGTCGGGGCAGATGTCGCGCCAGGCGGCGATCTCGTCCAGGGTCTTGGCCGCCGCCGCCGGGCGCGCCATGCGGCGCAGGACGTCGGGGTGGGCGTGCTGGAACGGGATGTCCAGATAGGGCAGCACCAGGCCATCCGCCATCAGCGGGATCAGGTCGCGCACATGCGGATAGGGATAGACGTAATGCAGCCGCACCCAGGCCCCGAGGCTGCCCAGATCACGCGCCAGATCGGTGATGTGGGCGCGGTGCCCCCGGTCGGTCGCGTGCTTCAGGTCCAGCCCATAGGCGCTGGTGTCCTGGCTGATGACCAGCAGTTCCCGCACCCCGGCCTGCACCAGGCGCTCGGCCTCGCGCACCACCGCATGGGCCGGGCGGCTGACCAGACGGCCGCGCATGTCGGGGATGATGCAGAACTTGCACTTGTGATTGCAGCCTTCCGATATCTTCAGATAGCTGTAATGGCGCGGCGTCAGGCTGACCCCGCTGGCGGGCAGCAGGTCGATGAACGGATCGGGCTGCGGCGGCACGGCGGCATGGACCGCGTCCAGCACCTGTTCGTACTGATGCGGACCGGTCACGGCCAGCACCTTGGGATGCGCACCGGTGATGTAATCCGGTTCCGCCCCCAGGCAGCCGGTGACGATGACACGGCCGTTCTCGCGCAGCGCCTCGCCGATGGCATCCAAGCTCTCGGCCTTGGCGCTGTCCAGGAACCCGCAGGTGTTGACCACCACGGCATCCGCACCATGGTAATCGGCGCTGATCGCATAGCCTTCGGCCCGCAGGCGCGTCAGGATGCGTTCGCTGTCCACCAAGGCCTTGGGGCAGCCAAGGCTGACCATGCCGATGGTCGGCTGACCGTCGCGGCGGTCATCCGGGATGCGCGCACGCGCAAGGTCGGGGCGAAGTTCGGGCGGGTTCTGCTGCATCCGCCGCACATAAGCGATTCTGGATCGCGGGGGAAGTCCGTTCCGCGGTCAGCGGCGGCCCATGAAACGACGGATCATCTTGAAGATGGCAAACAGCTTGAGCAGGCGGAACATGGGCTTCTCCGATATGGGTTCGCGGGCCCAACGTCCCCCGCGGGCAACCGGTTCACGGCAGTGCGCGTTCCCGATGCCCGTCGTCGCCGGAACGTGATTTCACCACCGCCCGAAAAAAGGACCAGATGTCGCCATGATGAAGCCCCGCCGCCTTGCCCTGATCCTTGCCGCCGCCCTGACGGTCGCGACCCCTGCCCTGGCTCAGCAGCCGCAAGGCATCCAGCGCGCGGGAGAGTTCATCGACGTGTGGAACAACCGCGGCGGCAACGTGCTGGAGATGGTGCAGACCCGGCAGGAGCTGGCATCGTCGGGCCGCACGGTGCGCATCCGCGGCTATTGCCGGTCGGCCTGCACGATCCTGACGACGATGCCCAATGCCTGCCTGGGGCCGCAGGCGCGGATCGGGTTTCACGCGCCGCGCATCCAGGGCACCCAGATCATCCCACCCTATGTCGATCAGATCATGGGCAACTTCTATCGTGGCGGCATCCGCGAGCGGTGGTTCGGGGGCTGGAACCGCTCGATGGAGATGAAGATTATCTCGGCCCGCGAATACGTGCGCCTGGACCCGCAGGCGCGGATCTGCGGCAGCCTGCGCCCCTAGTCGCGCAGGCGCCAGCCGGTGGCAAAGATCCAGCGGATGATGGCCAGGCAGATCACGACCATGATCCCCACCGCCACCAGCGACACCCCCACCGGCACGTCGGCCAGTCCGAAGAACGACCAGCGGAACCCCGAGATCAGGTAGAGGACCGGGTTCAGCTTGGCCACGCCCTCCCAGAAGGGCGGCAGCATGCTGGCCGAGTAGAAGGCGCCGCCCAGGAAGACCAGCGGCATGATGACCATCATCGGCACGATCTGCAGTTGTTCGAACGACTTGGCCCACAGCCCGATGATGAAGCCCAGCAGGCTGAAGCCGATCGACGACAGGACCAGGAAGGCCACCATCCAGAACGGGTGCAGGATGTGGACGCCGACGAAGACGAAGCTGGTCAGCAGGATCACCAGCGCGATCAGGATCGACTTGACCGCTGCCGCGCCGACGAAGCCCATCGTCACCTCGATCCAGCCGACGGGCGACACCAGGTATTCATAGATCGTGCCGCTGAACTTGGGGAAATAGATGCCGAAGCTGGCGTTGCTGACGGCCTGCTGCAGCACGGTCAGCATCATCAGGCCGGGCACGATGAAGGCCGCGTATTCGACCCCCTCGACCGACTGGATGCGCCCGCCGATGGCCGCGCCGAAGACGACGAAATACAGCACCGTGGACAGCACGGGCGATGCCAGCGACTGCCAGATGGTGCGGAAGAACCGCATCATCTCGTGGTGAAAGATGGACCAGACGCCAAACCAGTTGATGCTCATGCCGCGTCCTCGGAGACCAGGGAAAGGAAGACGTCCTCGAGGCTGGATTGCCGCGTGGACACATCGCGCACGGTGATGCCGCGCGCGGCCAGATCGCCCAGAAGGCGCGCGATGCCGGTGCGTTTCGGCCCGCGTGTCGTATTCGAAGGACAGCCGCCGCCCGTCATCCGACAGCGACAGCCCGCGCCCGGACAGATCGCCGGGGATCGCGGCCAAAGGCTGGTCCAGCTCGATCGACAGGGTCTTCTTGCCGAATTCTCCCATCAGCTCGCTGGTCGGCTTGACCAGCAGCAGGCTGCCCTTGGCGATGACGCCGATGCGGTCGGCCATCTCCTCGGCCTCCTCCAGGTAATGGGTGGTCAGGATGATCGTCACGCCCTCGCGGCGCAGATCGCCCACGACCTGCCACATCTCGCGGCGCAGGGCGACGTCGACACCCGCCGTGGGTTCGTCCAGGAACAGCACCTTGGGTTGGTGCGACAGCGCCTTGGCGATCAGCACGCGGCGCTTCATGCCGCCCGACAGTTCCCGCGTGGCGGCGTCGCGCTTGTCCCACAGCGACAGCGACCGCAGGATGCGCTCGATATAGGCCTCGTCCGGGGGCATGCCGTACAGCCCGCGGGTGAAGCGGACACAGTTGATGACCTTCTCGAACGGTTCCAGCGCGATTTCCTGGGGGACCAGGCCAATCAGCTTGCGCGCGGCGCGCCAGTCGGTGCGGATGTCGTGCCCGCCCACGCGGACCGTGCCGCCGGTCGGCACCACCAACCCGCAGATGATCGAGATCAGCGTGGTCTTGCCCGCCCCGTTGGGGCCCAGCAGCGCGATGATCTCTCCCTCGTCGATGGACAGGGTCACGTCGTCCAGCGCTTTGGTGCCGCTGCCATATTCCTTGGACAGGTGGTCGATGTCGATGATCGCGCCCATGGGCCTCTCCTGTAGGTGAGTTCGGGGACCGTGGCGCGCCTCGCGCACAGCTGTCCGGTCCCGCAGATAGGCCCTGCCCGCCCCGATTGCCAGTGCGGGACCGCGGATTCAGCCGTCCGACGTCCTCAGCCGCCCCCGGCACATGTGGCGCTTGCGCCCGAAACCGGGGCTGCGAAGGACGTCGAACCCGGCATCCGACAGCGCCTGGCGGACATGGCCCGCGGCGGTATAGGTGGCGAACGTGCCCCCCGGCGCGGTATGCGCGCCCACCTCGGCCATCACGTCCGCGCCCCACATCTGCGGGTTCTTGGCCGGAGAGAACCCGTCCAGGAACCACGCATCCGCCGCATCCCGCCACGCGGGCAACGTCCGGCGCACATCGCCCAGGACCACGGTCAGCGCGACCTGTCCCACGCGGATCACCCCCTGCCCCCATCCGTCGCGCAGCTGCGCTGCCAGCTCCGCCAGGTCGGGAAAGGCGGCATGCGCCTGCTCCAGCTGGACGCGGCTCATCGGAAAGGCCTCGAAGCTGGTCATCCGCACGGGCACCGTCGCCACCTGCGCCAGCGCCAATGCGTTCAGACCGGTGCCGAACCCCGTCTCGGCCACGTGGAACCCCGGCCTCAGCCGTGCCGGCAGGTCGTTGCCTGCAAGGAAGACGTGCCGCGTCTCCTCCAGCCCGCCGCCCAGGCTGAAATATGGGTCGTCGAACTGCTGTGACACGGGAACGCCCCCATCGCGCCAGTCCAGCGCAGGCTCGTCATCGGGGCGGGGATGGGTTAGGTCGCTCATGACGCATCTGTCGGGAAAGGACGCGGCTTTGGCAAGGGTGATCCATGTGGCGGGGGCCGGCGTCTTCGGGCTGGCCTGTGCCTGGGCGCTGATCCGGCGCGGCGCGCAGGTCACCGTGTTCGAGGCCACGACCATCGGCGCAGGATCCTCGGGCGGCCATGTGGGCGCCCTGGCCCCCCATGCGCCCGACCCCTGGAACATCAAGAAACAGCTGCAGCTGGACAGCCTTCTGGCCGCCCCAGCCTTCTGGGCCAGCGTCGAACTGGAGTCCCGCCTGCCCACGGGTTACGCCCGCACCGGCCGCCTGCAACCCGTGCCCGACATAGATACCGCCGCCCGCCTGCCCGACCGCATCGCGGCCGCCGCGCGCCAGTGGCCCGCCGCCATGGGCATGGCACTGACCCGCGATCCGCACGGCCCGCTGATCCCGCCCAGCCCCACCGGCCTGTGGCTGACCGACGGGCTGACGGCCCGCCTGAACCCCCGCGCCTCCCTGCAGGCCCTGGTCGCGGCGATCCGCGCCGGGGGCGGCCAGATCCATGAACATACGCCGGCCCCCGATGGCCACATCCCCACGATCTGGGCCACGGGCACGCCGGGACTTGTGGCGCTGAACAGCGCGCTGGACCGCAAGATCGGTCAGGGGGTCAAGGGTCAGTCGCTGCTCCTCTCGCACGCCGCCCCTGACAGCCCTCAGGTCTTTGCCGACGGGCTGCATATCGTGCCCCATGCGGACGGCACCACGGCCATCGGCTCGACCTCGGAAAACACCTACGACACCGTACACCCCGATCATCAGGCCCAGGACCTGCTGGCCCGCGCCGTCGCGATCTGCCCGGCGCTGGCCGATGCACCCGTCCTCGACATCTGGGCCGGCCTGCGCCCCCGCGCCCGCTCGCGCGCGCCGGTGCTGGCCCCGTGGCCCGGCCGCCCCGGCCACCTGATCGTCAATGGCGGCTTCAAGATCGGCTTCGGCATGGCCCCGCTGATCGCCGACCTGACCGCACAGATCCTTCTGGACGACCGCCGGGACATCCCCGACCTCTTCGCCCTGCCCTGAGATTTCTCCTTTGCCCAAATACCCCGGGGGGGAGTCCGCAGGACGGGGGGCGGCGCCCCCCTGCCCGCTTGCCACCCGCGCGCGCCCCGCGCACACTCCCCCCGAACCAGCCGGAGCCCGCGATGACCCGCCTCGACCATGCTTTCACCGCCATCGATGCCGCCAATGCCCAGGACCCGAACCTGGACGGCGGCAAGCCTGCGAACCTCCTCTATGGCCAGCGCATGACGGCGGAACAGCAGCGCCTGTTCCCCGACGCCGACGACGTTCTGCGCATCGCCTGCCGCGGCCAGCATGTCGAACGCTGGCTGCTGCCGCGGGCCGACTATCCGATGAACCGCCCCGGCTATCTGGCCTGGCGCCAGGAACAGGGCCGCCGTCACGCGGATCGCATCGCGGGCATCATGGCCGATGCGGGCTATGACGCCGATGACATCGACCGCGCCCGCAAGATGCTGACGAAACAGGGCATCAAGCGCGACCCCCAGGTGCAGGCGCTGGAGGATGTGATCTGCTTCACCTTCATCCGCTGGTATCTGGGCGACTTCATGGCCGAACAACCCGACCACAAGATCCCCCGCATCATCGAAAAGACCGCCCGCAAGATGTCGGCCGAGGCCCGCGCCCGCGCCCTGGCCGAATTCCCCATGCCCGAGGCGTTGGCCCAATACTTCCACGACGCCGATCAGCCGCAGACCCTGTCGCGCGCCGTCATCGTCTCGCATGGCCAGCCCGGCGACCCCGCCCCCCAGCAGGCCGCCATCGAGGCGCTGGCCGCCCAGGTCGCGGCCCACGCCCCCGGCGTCGAGGTCCTTGGCGCGACGCTCGCCGACCCCGACGCCCTGCCCCGCACCTGCCGCAGCGACTGCATCATCTACCCGATGTTCATGGCCGAGGGCTGGTTCACTGGCATCGAACTGCCCCGCCGCCTGACCCAGGCCGGCGCGCCGGGCGCGCATATCATGCGCCCCTTCGGCACCGATCCGGGCCTCGACGCGCTGGTCGTCGAAAAGGCGCGGCAGGCCGCGGAGGCCCAGGGCTGGGCGCTCTCCGACACGACGCTGCTCCTGTCTGCGCATGGCTCGCAGCGCGGTCAGGCCAGCCATGACATCACCATGGCGCTGGCCGCCCGCATCGCGCCGCGTTTCGCCCGCGTCGTCGCGGGCTTCGTCGAACAGGAGCCCTTCATCGCCGATGCCGCCCGCGATTTGGAACGCGCCATCAGCCTGCCGCTGTTTGCGCTACGCGCCGAGCATGTGACCGATGACCTGCCGCAGGCGCTGGATCAGGCAGGCTTCTCCGGCCCGCGCCTTGATCCGGTGGGTCTGGCCCCCGAAGTGCCCGCGATGATCGCAGCCTCCATCGCCAGAGAAGTTTCAAGCTTGAAATGATTTCGGACCCGTGCCAGCCTGCAGCGCAGGAGGTGGCACGGGATGAAGATTCTCTGTCTGGGCGGCGGGCCTGCGGGCCTTTACTTCGCGATCTCTATGAAGCTGCGCGACCCGTCGCATGACGTGACTGTGCTGGAGCGCAACGGCGCGGGCGACACCTTCGGATGGGGCGTGGTGCTGTCCGATGACGCCCTGTCGCGGCTGCAGAAAAACGACCCGCCTTCGGCGCAGGCGATCCGCGACCACTTCATCTACTGGGACGACATCGCGGTGGTCCGCGATGGGCACCGGCAGGTCTCCGGCGGGCATGGCTTCGCAGGGATCGGGCGGCGGCAGCTGCTGATCCTGCTGCAGGAGCGGGCGCGCGACCTGGGCGTCACTCTGCAATTCCGGACCGAGTTCCAGACCGCCGAACATTACCGCCGCGACTATGACCTGGTCGTCGCCTGCGACGGGCTGAACAGCAAGGTCCGCACTGAGTATGCGGACGTGTTCCGCCCCGACATCGACATGCGCCGCTGCAAGTTCGTCTGGCTGGGCACGAAACAGAAATTCGACGACGCCTTCACCTTCATCTTCGAAAAGACGCCCCAAGGCTGGCTCTGGGCGCATGTCTATTCATTCGATGCCGACACCGCGACCTTCATCGTGGAATGCGCGCAAGAGACCTGGGATGCGATGGGCTTCGAGGGCATGACGAAAGAGCAGATCGTCGAGACCTGCCGCGCGGTCTTCGCGGATCATCTGGGCGGGCACGAGCTGATGTCGAACGCGGCGCATCTGCGCGGCTCCGCCGTCTGGATGAACTTTCCCCGCGTCATCTGCGAGCGGTGGTATCATGAGAACGTGGTGCTGATGGGCGATGCGGCGGCGACGGGGCATTTCTCGATCGGGTCCGGCACGCGGCTGGCCTTGGACAGCGCCATCGCGCTGGCCGATTACCTGCATTCCGAACCTGACCTGCCCCGCGCCTTCGAACGCTATCAGGAGGAACGGCGCATCGAGGTGCTGCGCCTGCAATCGGCCGCCCGAAACAGCCTGGAATGGTTCGAGGAGGTCGAGCGTTACCTGGACCTAGACCCGATCCAGTTCACCTATTCCCTGCTGACCCGCAGCCAACGCATCGGGCATGAGAACCTGCGCCTGCGCGACCCGGATTGGGTGCGCGAGGCCGAGGACTGGTTCCAACGGCAGGCCGGCGGCCAGCCGGGCCGCGCGCCGATCTTCGCGCCCTTCCGCCTGCGCGACATGGCGCTGAAGAACCGCATCGTCGTCTCGCCCATGGCGCAGTACAAGGCGCAGGGGGGCTGCCCGACCGACTGGCACCTGGTCCATTACGGCGAACGCGCCAAGGGCGGCGCGGGCCTGGTCTTCACCGAGATGACCTGTGTCAGCCCCGAGGGCCGCATCACGCCCGGCTGTCCGGGCCTCTACGCGCCCGAGCATCAGGCGGCCTGGCGGCGGATCACCGATTTCGTCCATGCCGAGACTGATGCCAGGATCTGCTGCCAGATCGGCCATTCGGGCCGCAAGGGCTCCACCCGCATCGGGTGGGAGGGGATGGACCGGCCGCTGGCGGAGGGGAACTGGCCGATCATGGCGGCCTCCGCCCTGCCCTGGTCCGAGGGCAATGCCGTCCCGCAGGAGATGACCCGCGCCGACATGGAGGCGGTGACCCAGCAGTTCGTGGCCGCGACCCGCATGGCGGATGCGGCAGGCTTCGACATGATCGAACTGCATGCGGCGCATGGCTATCTGCTGTCGGGGTTCCTGTCGCCGGTGTCGAACCGGCGCACGGATGACTATGGCGGCAGCCTGGAGAACCGCCTGCGCTGGCCGCTGGAGGTCTTCGCCGCCATGCGCGCCGTCTGGCCCGAGGACAGGCCCATGTCGGTGCGCATCTCGGCCACGGACTGGACCGAGGATGGGGTGACGCCCGACGAATCGGTCGCCATCGCGCGGGCCTTCCATGCGGCGGGGGCGGATATCATCGACGTCTCGGCCGGTCAGACGACGCCCGAGGCGCGGCCCGTCTATGGGCGGATGTTTCAGACGCCCTTCTCGGACCGCATCCGCAACCAGGCGGGGCTGGCCACGATGGCGGTGGGCAACATCACCGACGCCGATCAGGCCAACGGCATCCTGATGGCCGGGCGCGCCGATCTGGTGGCCATCGGGCGGCCGCATCTGGCCGACCCGTATTGGACGCTGCATGCGGCGACGGCCCTTGGTGATCCGGCGGACTGGCCCCTGCCCTATCACGCAGGCCGCGATCAGGCGCGGCGACTGGCCGCCAAGCAGGCCGAGGAGATCCGCGCATGACCCGCGTCCTGATCACCGGCGGCGGCAGCGGCACGGGGGCCGACATGGCCCGCGCCTTTGCGGCTGAGGGCCATGAGGTCGTCATCACCGGGCGCGATGCGGCGAAACTGGAGGCGGTGGCGGGGGGCCTGATCCGCGCCGTGCCGGGCGATGTCAGCGACGAGGATCAGGTGTGCGCGATCTTTGACGCGGCCGGGCCCTGCCCCGTGGTCATCGCCAATGCCGGCATCGCCGAGGCCGCGCCCTTCGGCAAGGTCACGATGGAGCATTGGAACCGCATCATCGCGGTGAACCTGACCGGGGTGTTCCTAACCTTCCGCCAGGCGCTGGCCCAGATGGGACCGGGGGGGCGGATGATCGCCATCTGCTCGATCACGGGGGTGCGCGGGGCGGCCTATGCGGCGCCCTATGCGGCCAGCAAGCATGGGGTGATGGGCCTGGTGCGGTCCCTGGCGCTGGAGGTCGCGAAGAAGGAGATCACCGTCAACGCGATCTGCCCCGGCTATCTGGATACCGAGATGACGCGGCGCAGCATCGCCAACATCATGGAAAAGACCGGACGCGATCAGGACGCGGCGGTGGCCGCGCTGGCGGGCAAGAACCCGCAGGCGCGGCTGATCGCGCCCTCCGAGGTCACGGCGACCGCTGTGTGGCTGGCGTCACCGGGGGCTGCCAGCGTGAACGGCCAGGCCATCGTCCTGGACGGGGGCGAGAGCGCATGACCGACCTGTCCAAGCGGCGGCTGAAGACCTGGATCCGCCTTCTGGGCGTCACGCGGGGGGCCGAGAACCACCTGCGCGACTATCTGCGCCGCGCGCACGGCACCACCCTGCCCCGCTTCGACGTGATGGCGGCGCTGTGGCGCAGGCGCGAAGGCGTGACCATGTCCGAGCTGTCGCGCCTGCTGCTGGTGTCGAACGGCAATGCCACGGCGGTCGTCGACCGGCTGGAGGCCGACGGCATGGTCCGCCGCGAGGCCGAGAACGGCGACCGCCGCCGCATCCGCGTGCGCCTGACGCCCGAAGGCCTGGAGGCGTTCGAGATCATGGCCCTGGGCCATGAGGCCGAGGTCGACGCGATCCTGGGCCGATTGTCCGAAACCGATCTGGAGGCGCTGCGCGACATCCTGTCCCGCGCCGGGAGGCCCGAATGAAACCCGTCCCCATGGCCGATCTGGCGCCCGAGCATTTCCTGTGGGAGGTCACGGACCGCGTCGCGGTGATCCGCCTGAATCGCCCCGAACGCAAGAACCCCCTGACCTTCGACAGCTATGCCGAACTGGGCGCCTGCTTTCGACAACTGGCCCATGCGTCGGACGTGGATGTGGTGGTGCTCGCCTCCAACGGCGGGAATTTCTGTTCGGGCGGTGACGTGCACGAGATCATCGGCCCGCTGGTCGGCATGGAGATGCCGCAGCTTCTGGCCTTCACCCGCATGACCGGAGAGCTGGTCCGCGCGATGATCCATTGCGGCAAGCCGGTGATCGCCGCGGTCGAGGGGGTCTGCGTCGGCGCGGGCGCGATCATGGCCATGGCCAGCGACCTGCGGCTGGCGGCGCCCTCGGCCAAGGCGGCGTTCCTATTCACCAAGGTGGGGCTGGCGGGCTGCGACATGGGCGCCTGCGCGATGCTGCCGCGCATCGTGGGACAGGGGCGGGCGGCGGAACTGCTGTACACCGGCCGCGTGCTGCGCGCCGAGGAGGGCGAGCGGTGGGGGTTCTGGAACAGCCTGCATGACGACGTCTTCGCCGCCGCGATGGATCTGGCGCGGGCGATCGCGGCGGGGCCTGTCTGGGCGCATGGGATCACCAAGACGCAGCTGTTGCAGGAATGGACCATGGGTCTGGACCAGGCGATCGAGGCCGAGGCGCAAGCCCAGGCCATCTGCATGACCACGCGCGATTTCGAGCGGGCCTATCGGGCCTTCGTCGCCAAGCAGACGCCAGTCTTCGAAGGCAATTGAGGGCGCCGGGGCTCTGGCCCCGGACCCCGGGATATTTGGGTGAAGAAGATGGATCGCAGCTTTCTGGACTGGCCGTTCTTCGAAGACAGGCATCGCGTGCTGGCCCAGGGGCTGGAGGATTGGGCCCTGGGCGCGCTGCCGGTGGATCACGGCGATGTGGACGGGGCCTGCCGGGGCCTGGTGCGGGCGTTGGGGGACGGCGGGTGGCTGGCGCATTCGGGGGGCGAGGCGCTGGACGTGCGCGCGCTGTGCCTGATCCGCGAAACGCTGGCGCGCCATGACGGGTTGGCGGATTTCGCCTTTGCCATGCAGGGCCTGGGCATGGGGGCCGTGACGCTGTTCGGCAGTCCGGCGCAGCGGGAATGGCTGGAGCGGACGCGGGCGGGCCGGGCGATTTCGGGTTTTGCGCTGACCGAGCCTGCGTCCGGGTCGGACGTGGCGCGGCTGGCGACCACGGCGCGCCGGGATGGCGACGGGTGGGTTCTGGACGGGGAAAAGACCTATATCTCGAATGGCGGGATCGCGGATGTCTATGTGATCGTCGCGCGGACCGGGGAGGCCCCGGGCGCGCGGGGGCTGTCGGCCTTCCTGCTGCCTGCAGAGACACCGGGGCTGGAGGTGGTCGGGCGCATCGACGTGATGGCCCCCCATCCGCTGGCGCATCTGCGTCTGACGGGGGTGCGGTTGCCGGGGGACGCGCTGATCGGGCAGCCGGGACAGGGGTTCCGCATCGCCATGACGGTGCTGGATCATTTCCGGCCCACGGTGGGGGCCGCGGCCTTGGGCTTTGCGCGTCGGGCGCTGGACGAGGCTTTGGCCCGCGTGCGGTCGCGCCAGATTCAGGGCGCGCCGATGGCCGAGCTGCAGATGGTCCAGGGGCATCTGGCCGACATGGCGCTGAAGATCGACGCCGCCGCCCTGCTGATCTATCGCGCGGCCTGGGCCAAGGACCAGGGCGCGCCCCGCATCACGCGCGAGGCGGCGATGGCCAAGCTGTACGCCACCGAGATCGCGCAGGAGGTCATCGACCAGGCCGTGCAGCTGCATGGCGGCGACGGCGTGCGCACCGGCAGCACGGTCGAGAGCCTGTACCGTGAGATCCGCGCCCTGCGCATCTATGAGGGGGCCAGCGACGTGCAGCGCGTCGTCATCGCCCGCAGCATCCTGGAGGGCGCATGACCTATAACCGCACCATTCCTATCGAATTCTGCCATTGCGACCCGGCCGGGATCGTCTTCTATCCGCGCTATGCGGAGATGGTGAACCACATGGTGGAGAACTTCTTCCTTGAGGTCGTGGGGCATGGCTTTGGCCCGATGATGGCGGCCGGTCAGGGCATGCCCACCGTCGCGCTGGAAATGGCGTTCCGTAAACCGTCGCGGCTTGGCGACCGGCTCGACTGGACGCTGGTGGTCGAGCATCTGGGCCGGTCCAGCGCGCGCTTCCTGGTGCGCGGCGGGGACCGGGTGGAGGCGCGGACCACCGTGGTCTGGATGGACCGCGACTTCACCCCGTCCCCCTGGCCCGACGACATTCGACAGACCTTGGAGGCGCATCATGCATGAACCCCTGCATCCGGCGACGTGGAAGCGCGCCTCGGGCTATTCCAACGGGATCATGGCGCGGGGGCGGATGATCTTTACCGGCGGGCTGGTGGGCTGGGACGCGGATCAGGTCTTTCAGACCGACGATTTCGCAGGGCAGGTCCGGCAGGTGCTGGAGAACATCGTGGCGGTCCTGGCCGAGGGCGGCGCGGGGCCAGAGCATCTGGTGCGGCTGACCTGGTATGTCACCGACAAGCACGAATACCTTGGCGCGCTGCGCGAGGTGGGGGCGGCCTATCGCGACGTGATCGGGCGGCATTACCCGGCCATGGCACTGGTGCAGGTCGTGGCGCTGGTCGAGGACCGCGCCAAGGTCGAGATCGAGGCCACCGCCGTGGTGCCGGAATAGGGGGACGATCATGCTGGGACCAAGCGGGCACGAGGACAGCTTCACGCGCGACAACCTGCCCCCGCAGGACAGCTGGCCGCGGATCGACCTGTCCGGATACGACTATCCTGACTGGCTGAACGCCGGGGCCGAGCTGACCGACCGCATGGTCGATCGCGGCTTTGGCGACCGGGTCGCGCTGGTCGGCAACGGGCGGGCGCGGACCTACAAGGAGCTGTCGGACTGGACCAACCGGCTGGCCCATGCGCTGGTCGCGGATTACGGGCTGCGGCCGGGCAACCGGGTGCTGATCCGGTCGGCCAACAACCCCGCGATGGTCGCCTGCTGGCTGGCCGCGACCAAGGCGGGGGCGGTGGTCGTGAACACCATGCCCATGCTGCGCGCCAAGGAGCTGTCCCAGATCATCGACAAGGCGCAGGTGACCCATGCGCTGTGCGACACGCGGCTGATGGATGAGCTGGTGGCGGCGGCCAAGGGTTCGGCGACGCTGACCACCGTGGTGGGGTTCGACGGCACTGCGAACCATGATGCGGAGCTGGACCGCGCGGCGCTGACGAAACCCGTGCGGTTCGAGGCGGTGCGGACCGGGCGGGATGACGTGGCGCTGTTGGGGATGACGTCGGGTTCGACGGGCGAGCCCAAGGCCACGATGCATTTCCACCGCGACCTGCTGATCATCGCCGACGGCTATGCGCGCGAGGTGCTGGGGGTGACGCCCGACGATGTCTTCGTGGGGTCGCCGCCCTTGGCGTTCACGTTTGGGCTGGGCGGGCTGGCGGTGTTTCCGCTGCGCTTCGGGGCCAGCGCGGTGCTGCTGGAGAACGCCTCGCCCCCGAACATGATCGAGATCATCGAACGCCACCGCGCCACGATCTGCGTGACCGCGCCCACGGCGTACCGGGTGATGCTGCGCGCGATGGATCAGGGGGCGGACCTGTCCAGCCTGCGCGTGGCGATCAGCGCCGGAGAGACCCTGCCCGCGCCCATCTGGCAGGATTGGCACGACCGCACCGGCAAGCCGATGCTGGACGGGATCGGCGCGACCGAGATGCTGCACATCTTCCTGACCAACCGGCTGGACGACAGCCATCCCGGCTGCACCGGGCGGCCCGTGCAGGGATACCGCGCGCGGATCGTGGACGATGCGGGCCAGGAGGTGCCGCGCGGAGAGATGGGGCGGCTAGCGGTGATCGGGCCGACCGGCTGCCGCTATCTGAACGATGCGCGGCAAGCAGAGTATGTGCAAGGCGGCTGGAACCTGACCGGCGACACCTTCTGGCAGGACGATGACGGGCGGTTCCATTTCGCGGCGCGCTGCGACGACATCATCGTGTCGTCGGGCTATAACATCGCGGGGCCGGATGTGGAGGCGGCGTTGCTGGCGCACGCGGACGTGGTGGAATGCGCGGTGATCGGGGTGCCGGACACGGAGCGCGGCCAGATCGTCGAGGCGCATGTGGTGCTGGCACCGGGCGTCGCCCCCGATACCGCGACGGCGGAGCGGTTGCAGCGGCATGTGAAGGACGTGATCGCGCCCTTCAAATATCCCCGCCGGGTGGTCTTCTGCGCGGCCCTGCCCAAGACCCAGACCGGCAAGATCCAGAGGTTCAGACTGAAGCAATGAGTATCGACCCTGCACAGGAAGGCGCGCGCATGTCGTTCGACGGGCGCATGTCCTATGGCGATTATCTGGGGCTGGACCGGCTGCTGACATCGCAAGCGCCGCTGTCGGACGCGCATGACGAGATGCTGTTCATCATCCAGCACCAGACGTCCGAGCTGTGGATGAAGCTGGCCCTGCTGGAGATGGGGGCGGCGCGCGACCGGATCGCTGTGGGCGATCTGCGGCCCGCCTTCAAGATGCTGACCCGCGTGGCGCGGATCATGGAGCAGCTGAATTCGGCCTGGGACGTGCTGCGCACCATGACGCCGTCGGAATATTCGACCTTTCGCCCCGCGCTGGCCGAGAGCAGCGGGTTTCAGTCGCATCAGTACCGGATGATCGAGTTCGTCGCGGGCAACCGCAACATGGCGATGATCGCGCCCCATGCGCATCGGCCCGACCTGGCCGAGGCGCTGCGGGAGGAAGCCACGCGGCCGTCGCTGTACGACGAGGTTCTGGGGCGGCTGAGGGCGGCGGGGTTCGACGTGGCCCCGCGCACCGTGCTGGACGCACCTCATGCGCCGGACGCGGCGGCGCGGGCTGCCTGGGCGGCGGTGTATCGCGACCCTGTGCGGTATTGGGAGCTGTATGAACTGGCCGAGAAGCTGGTCGATTTCGAGGATTACTTCCGCCGCTGGCGGTTCAACCATGTGACGACGGTGGAGCGGATCATCGGCTTCAAGCGCGGATCGGGCGGCACGTCGGGGGTGAACTATCTGCGGCGGATGCTGGACGTGGTGCTGTTCCCCGACCTGTGGGAGCTGCGGACCGAGCTGTAAGCGGGGCGGACGGCCGCGCCTGACCGGCCCTGACGGGCCGGGGTCGCGGCCGTCGGTGGCGCCCGGACCTGCGGTCCGGGCGCGGTCGGTCCGGTGGGTCAGGCGGCGGGGCCGTAATAGGCGTAGCTGCCGGCGGCGGTGAAGCCGAGGCTGGCATAGGTGGCCTGGGCTGCGGTATTCGCGCGGCTGACGGCCAGGCCGATGCGTGTGGCGCCGAGATCCTGGGCCCAGAGGGCGGCTTGGCGCATCATCCATCCGGCGAGGCCCTGGCGGCGGAAGGTGGGCAGGACTTCGACGGCGTGGACCATGGCGGTGCGGTCATGCAGCGCGACGAAGCCTGCGCCGGCGGCCCGATCACGGATGCGACCCAAAAGCGCGGCCTTGGGCGGGGGGACGCGGTCGATCACGGCCTGTCTTGCGGGAGTGATGTTGCCCGCGCCCCAGATCTGGCGCTGGATCGCCAGGGGGGGCCAGATCGCGAAGGCGGTGACGGGCGGGATCTGCCGGTCGGTCAGCGCGGCGATGGGCGCGGCCATGACCAGGGTCGGGATATGCGCGCCGAGGCCGCGCGCGGTCAGGGCGGCGATCAGGTCAGTCTCATCGTCCCAGGCACGGAACAGCGGCGGCTGGCCCCATGCGGCATGCCGGGCGCAGGCGGCGTCGATGTCGGCATCGCCCCACGGACCGACCGCGATGGCCGAGCTGACGCGCCCGCCCGCCCCTGCGCCTCGCCCGACCAGGAAGCCGCCGCAGCGGACGGTCTCGAACGCGGGCCAGGTCGCCTCGAAGGCGGCGGCCAGATCGGGGGCGGGCCTCACAACCCGATGCGTCCGCGCAGAGCGGCCATGGCCTGATCGACGCGGGCGGCATCCAGGCCCCGCACGACCAGGTTGGTGCCCCAACCCGTATCGTCACGGAACGGATACGACCCCAAAGACAGGTCGGCATATTCGGCGGCGACGGCCTTGAGGTCCTCGGCCACCTCGCTTTCGCCGCGGCGGACCTCGACGGTTAGGGATTGCACGGGGCGGCCCACGGGCAGCTGCGGGATCAGCCAGGCGACCATGGCGCGGAACACCTCGGGGACGCCCGCCATCACATGGGTCGCACCGATCGAGAAGCCGGGCGCGGCCGACACGGCATTGTCGATCAGCGTCGCACCCACGGGGATGCGGGCCATGCGCAGGCGGTTCTCGTTCAGCTCGACCCCCATGCGGTCGCAGCGCTCCTGCAGCAGGGCGCGTGCGGTGGGATTGACCTCGACCGTGGTGCCATGGGCGGCGGCCACGGCATCGGCGGTTATGTCGTCATGCGTAGGCCCCGATGCCGCCCGAGGTGAACAGCAGGTCGTATGCCCCGCCCAGGGTCCGGTCCAGCGCGCGGATCGCATCCACGATGCGGTCGGTGTCGTCGGCCACGACGCGGATCTCCTGGAGGTCGATGCCGGTGGCGGTCAGCACCTGGGCCAGGTGATGGGCGTTCCCTTCGCGGGTGCGGCCGGACAGGATCTCGTCGCCGATGACCAGGATGGCGGCTGTGGGGTTGTCGGACTGCATCAGGCTCTCCCTTGGGTGTCGCGCCCCATCTATGCCCGCAGCCGGGGCTGGAACAAGTGGGCGCGCGTCTCTATCTAGGGCGGCAGACAGAAAGGATCAGCGATGGACGAAGGCCGTATCACGAGGGAAGGCATCCGCCTGCACATGCCCGGGGATTTCGCAGGCATGCGGGCGGCGGGCGCCCTGGCCGCACGGATCCTGGACGAGGTGGGGCCGATGGTCGCACCGGGCGTCACCACCGGCGCGCTGGACGATTTCATCCGGGGCCGGGTGACCGAGCTGGGCGCGACCTCGGCCACGATCGGTTATCGCGGGTACCAGCATGCCAGCTGCATCAGCGTGAACCACGTGGTGTGTCACGGCATCCCCGGCGACAAGAGCCTCAAGGACGGCGACATCCTGAACATCGACGTGACGGTCATCCTGGACGGCTGGTTCGGCGACACCAGCAGGATGTACGTGGCGGGCAAGCCGTCGCTCAAGGCGCAGCGGCTGCTGCAGGTGACCCATGACGCGCTGATGAAGGGGATCGAGGCCGTGCGCCCCGGCGCGACCTTCGGCGACATCGGCGCGGCCATCCAGACCTATGCGGAAGAACGGCGCATGTCGGTCGTGCGCGACTTCTGCGGGCACGGGATCGGGCGGGTGTTCCATTCGCCGCCCAACGTGCTGCATTTCGGACGCGCCGGCAAAGGGCCGGTGCTGGAGGAGGGCATGTTCTTCACGATCGAGCCGATGATCAACCTGGGCCGCCCGGAAACCAAGGTCCTGGCCGATGACTGGACGGCGGTGACGCGCGACAAGTCGCTCTCGGCGCAGTTCGAACATTCGATAGGCGTGACGGCCGACGGTTGCGAGATCTTTACCCCTTCGGACCGGTTCTTCCCCGAACTGGCATGATCGATTGCGTCCCGCGGTGGCCGGGGGCGCTCCGCCCCCCGGACCCCCCGGAGGTCGCAATCATTCATTGGTTATGAAAACACCGCAAGGCGTCCTCCGCCCCAGGGGGTCCGGGGGTGGAACCCCCCGGCACCGCGCGGGACGCAAAATTCAGGCGCGGCCGGACGCCGCCGACAAAAGCGACGGATCGATCCCTTGCGCCCGCAGCGCGCGCTGCCACTTGTCCTCGTGCGACAGATCAAAAAATCAGGTCCTCGGCGCCATCTCCGGTCAACCAGCCATTGGCCAGCATCTCGGTCTCCAGCTGCCCCGGCCCCCAGCCTGCATAGCCAAGCGCCAGAACTGCAGGGTCCGGGCCATAGCCCTGCGCCAGTTCGACCAGGATGTCGCGCGTCGTGGTCATTGCCAGCGCTTGGCCGATCCGCAAGCGGCCCTCGGGGTCCTGCCCGTGTTCGGCCACCTTGTGCAGCACGAATCCCCTGCCCGGCTCGACCGGGCCGCCAAAGCGAACCTCGATCGGCCGCGCATCCTCCTCGGCCTCGATGCCCAGCTGGTCCAGCAGATCGCCAAAGCCGATCTCGGGCAGCGGGCGATTCAGCACCAGCCCCATCGCCCCCTCGTCGGAATGCGCGCAGACCAGCACCACGGACCGCTCGAAACGCGGATCGCTCATGCCGGGCATGGCGATCAGGATCTTGCCGGTCAGGTTGCGGTCTTGGGCGGAATCACCGGTGATGCTGGTCATCATGTCTCCTTTTCATGACAGATCGGCACTGGGGCGGGATGTTGCAAGGCTTGCGCGGAATTGTGACTTTCCGCCCCCGCCGCGCGGGCGCTAGGACAAGGGCATGATACATTTCCCCCGCCCGCTTCTTGCCACCGCCCTGGCGCTTGCCCTGACCGGTCCCGCCATCGCCCAGGACGACCTGCCGCCCGGCCTGCGCGGCGCACAGCTGCTGCCCGGCTGGACCGAACCCGGCGGCGCACGCATCCTGGCGCTGGAACTGCTGCTGGAGCCGGGCTGGAAGACCTACTGGCGCAGCCCCGGCGACACCGGCCTGCCGCCCCAGCTGGACTGGGCGGGGTCACGGAACCTGTCCCATGTCACCCTGCACTGGCCCGCGCCCCAGGCCATCCGATCCGGAGAGACGCTGGAGATGGGCTATCACGACCGCCTCGTGCTGCCCCTGACCGCCCATCCGCAGGACCCCGGCAAGCCCGTCGACATCGCCGCCCAGATCGATCTGGGCCTGTGCGAGAACATCTGCGTTCCCGTGCACCTTGAGCTGCAGGCGCCGCCCGTGGGCACGCAGTCGGACCCGGTGATCGCCAGCGCCCTTGCGGCGGAGCCGCAGCGCCTGGACGGCAACCCCGCCTGCGAGGTGACGCCCTTGGCAGACGGGCTGCGCGTCGCGATGGACCTGCCGCAGGGCCCGGCCACGCTGGCCGCGGTCGAACTGACCGACAATCCGCAGGTCTGGGTCTCGGCGGCGGACATCCTGCCCGGACCCACGGGCCCCCAGGCGGTGGTCGAAATGGTCGCCCCCTCGGGCAAGCCCTTCGATCTGGACCATGACGCACTGCGCCTGACGGTGATCCCCGCCGATGGGGGACGGGCGACCGAAACCACCGGCTGCGCCGCGGACTAGGTCCCCGCACGGCGCCCCCGCCGGACCTGCGCCAGGGTCGCCCCCCGCCATGATCGCCGCCAGCGTCGCCAGATAGGCCAGCAGCGCGCCCCCCGCCCCCGGCCACCAGCCGGGCGCGGCCAGGCCCATCGCGGGCAGCACCGTCACCGGCCCCAGGATCAGCAGCAGCCCCGCGACGGCCGCGATCACCGCGCCGCGCATCACGACGCGCACCGGCCCGGCCCGCAGGCTGCGGCGAAAGGCCCGGCGGGCGCGGGCCAGATCGTCGCCCGCGACCAGCACGGCCGGCACCACCAGCAGCACCAGCACCATCCCGAACCCCAGCCCATAGGCCAGCGTGACCACCGTGGGCTTGAGGAACAGCGCCTGCGACGAACGTTCGTACAACAGCGGGGCCAGGCCCAGAACCGTGGTGGCCGTGGTCAGCAGCACGGGGCGGAACCGGTCGGCGACCGCATCGACGATCGCGGGCCGAAGCGCCCGGGTGGCCCGGTATTCGTCGATGGTCGAGATCAGCACGATGGAATCGTTGATGATGATCCCCGACATGCCGATCAGGCCCACCACGGAAAACAGGCTCAGCGGCAGGCCCCAGGCCGCGTGCCCCCAGACCGCGCCGATCAGTCCGAAGGGGATGACCGACATCACCACCAGGGGCCGCGTCCAGCTGGCAAAGATCCACGCCAGCACCATGTAGATGCCGGTCAGCGCCAACGCGAAGCCGATCAGCGCCTCGGACAGGAACGCGCGCTCCTGCTGGGCCAGGCCGGTGACGTCATAGGTCACACCGAACTGCGCGGCGATGTCGGGCAGCAGGCGGGTCTGCAGGTCGGCGGTGATCGCCGCCGCCCGCGCCGGATCGTCGCCCGAGATGTCGCCGGTGACCTCGATCATCCGCTCGCCGTTCTCGCGGCGGACGACCGAGAAGCCCGCCTCGGTGCTGACCGACACGATGTCGCCCAAGGGCACCCAGGCCCCGGACGCGGTGCGCATCTGCATGCGGTCCAGGAAATCGGCGCGGCGGTCATCCTCGGCCAGTTCCACGGTGATGGCGCCGGTGCGGGTGCCCTCGGGCCAGGTTGCGGCCTCGATCCCGCCAAGGCGCTGGCGCAGCTCGCGCGCAAGCCCGTCGGTGGTGAAGCCCAGGCCCTCGCCCTGGGGCGTCAGGCGCAGCGCCAGCTCGTCCTTGTCATAGTCCAGGCTGTCCTCCAGCGCCGAGACCTCGGGCGCCTCGGCCAGCCGCGCCTTCAGCGCCTCGGCGGCGGCCTTCAGCGTCGCGGCATCCGCGCCGGTCATCAGCACCGAGATGGCATCGCCGCCCGGCCCCGACCGCCCGCCGCGAAAGCTGATCGTCTCCAGCTGGGGGTTGGTGGGCATGGCCTCCTGCAAGGCGGCGACCAGCTCGAAGCTGGAATAGGGGCGGAAATCGGGGTCGATCAGCTCCATCTGGACGGCGCCCAGCAGGTCGGCGTCCTTGGTCTCGGCCCCCGGCAGGGGACGGCCCGCATTGCCGCCAACCTGGGTCATCACGTGGGTCAGCGGGCTGATGCCGTATTCTGCCTCATATTCGGCCGCGACCCGGTCCACGGCCTCCTGCACCAGTCCCATGACGCGCAGGGTGTCGTCGCGGGTCGCCCCCTCCAGCATGGCGAAATTGCCCGACACGCTGCCCTGTTCGGGCGAATCGAAGAACCGCCACGGCACCGTCCCGCTGATCAGCGCCGCCGTGGACCAGGAAAAGCCCACCATGACCAGCGCCAGCACCGGATAGCGGGCGACAAGCACCAGACGCGCCAGCGGGCGCAGAACGCCCGCCACGAACCGGTCCAGCCAGCGGTTCACGACGACCGACGGCCGGTCGTACCAGCGGTCCTTGCCGTGATGGGCCAGCGCGTGCGCCATGTGGTTGGGCAGGATCAGGAAACATTCGATCAGCGAAGCCGCCAGCACCAGAATGACGGTCAGAGGAATGTCCGACACCAGCGACCCGAACTGTCCGCCGATCAGCACCAGCCCGGCAAAGGCGATGATCGTGGTCAGGGTCGATGCGATCACCGGCGCGCCCATGGCGCCCGCCGCCCGTTCGGCGGCGACCAGCGGCGGCTCGCCCAGCTTGCGGGCGCGATAGTCGGCATGTTCGCCCACCACGATGGCGTCATCCACGATGATGCCCAGCGTCAGGATCAGCGCGAACAGAGAGATCATGTTGATCGTCATGCCGACCGCGTACATCATCGCCACCGCCGCCAGCAGCGCCGCCGGGATGCCCGCCGCGACCCAGATCGCGGTGCGGGCGTTCAGAAACAGGAACAGCAGGCCCAGGACCAGCCCCAGCCCCATCAGCGCATTGTCCAAAAGCAGCGACAGCCGGGCCGAGATCTGTTCCGCCCGCGCCCGAACCAGTTCCGCCGTGACCCCCTGCGGCAGGGTCGGCGCCAGCGCGTCGACGGCCGCCTGCACGTCCTGCTGCATGCCGATCGCGTCGCCCGATGCGCTGCGCTGGACGGACACCGTGACCGCCGGGTTGCCGTCGACGAAATAGGCCACGCCCCGGTCGATGCCCGTGTCGCGCACCTGCGCCACGTCACCGATGGTCAGCTGCGTCCCGTCGGGCAGCGCGGTCAGGACCAGAGCCGAGACCTGTTCGGGGGTGCGTGTCTCGGCCCCCGTGCGCACGCGCGATATGCCCGATGCCACGTCGCCGGCAGGCGTCGGCGCGGCGGCGGCGGCGATGGTCGCCGCGATCTGGTCCAACGTGATGTCATGCTGCACCAGGTCGGCCATGCGCAGCTGGACCAAGGTTTCGGGGGCGGACAGGCCGGTGACGGACAGCCGCGTCACCCCACGGGCATACAGGCGGTTGGTCAGGTCGTCCGCGATGCGGCCCAGCTGGTCCAGGCCCACGGGCCCCGAGATCACCACGTCGGTGACCGCGTCGCGCCAGGCGCGGCGCGTGACCTCGGGGTCCTCGGCGCCCTCGGGCAGGTCGCCCGCGGCGGCGATGGCGGCTTCGACCTCGCCGGTGGCGCGGGACATGTCCCAGCCCGGCTCGAACTCCAGGGTGATGCGGGCGCTGCCTTGGCTGGACTGGCTTTCGGTCAGGGACACGCCCTCGACCGCGATCAGCGCGGGTTCCAGCACGCCGACCACCGACCGGTCCACATCATCCGCCCCGGCCCCGTCCCAGCGGACGGCCACCTGGATCTGCTGGACGACCGTGTCGGGAAAGAACTGCGCCCTGAGGCGCGGCGCGGAATAAAGACCCGCCACCACCATCACCGCCAGCAGCAGGTTGGCCAGCGTGGCATGGCGCACGAAGGTGCCGATCAGGCCCGGGCGCCTATCCACGGGTGGGCCCCCGGCCCTGCGCCCGCTGATCGGGCCCCTGCGCGGGCACGGGGGCTGCGGCGTCGCGGACGCGGATGCCGGTGCCCAGCTGCGGCGCGCGTTCGGCCACGATGCGCGCCCCTGCCAGGTCGGCCGGCACCGCGATGATCAGATCGTCGCCCTGCCGGCGCAGCACGGTCACGGGCGTCGCCTGCAGGCGGCCGTCCGCCCCCGCGACAAGCACGCCGCCATCCGACCCCAGGGCCGCCGCGGGAATGATCGCCGCGTCGGACAGCACCGGTTCGGCGATGCGCGCGGTCACGAAATCGCCCGGGCGCAGCGCCTGCGCACCCTGGACCAGCCGGGCATAGACCACCCGCCCCGCCGTCCCTTCCGCGACCGAGGCCGCCGCCCGGTCCAGCCGCGCCTGCGCGACCAATGCGCCGGCGCTGCCGTCCAGCGTCACCGTCACCTCGCGGTCCAGCAGGGCACCGTCCGGGCCCAGCAGGCGCCCGAACTGGTCCAGCGACAGCGGGATCTGCAACTCCAGCGCCGCGGGGTCGATGATCGTGGCCAGCTGTTCGTTCACGCCGACCAGCGCGCCCTCGACCGCGGTGACGGCGGTGACGCGCCCGTCGAAGCCCGCGCGCAGTTCCGTGTCGGCCAGCGCGCGGCGGGCCTCGGTCACGGCGATCTCGGCCCGGCGCAGGGCGTTCTCGGCCGCGGTCACGGCGCTTTGCGCGTCGGCCTGGGCGGCGCGGGCGGCGATCACGGTCTGGCTGGCGGTGGATGCGGCCAGTTCGGCGGTCTCGCGGTCCAGGCTGGTGCCCAGGCCGCGGTCGGCCAGCTGCTCCTGCCGCGTCACCGCGGCGGCGCGCAGTTCGGCCTGGCGGTCCGCCGCGGCCACGTCCTGGGCCGCGATGTCGACGCGGCGGCGCGCATCCTCCAGCACGCCCTGGGCGTCGGCGCGTTCGGCCTGGCTGCTGTCCAGCGCCGCCTGTGCGGCGGACGGGTCGATGCGCGCCAGCAGCTGGCCCGCGACGACCGTGCCGCCCTCCTGCAAGGCGGGGTCCAGCTGGACGATGCGGCCCCCGGCACCCGCGCGCAGCTGCAGTTCGCGTCGCGACAGGACCTGGCCGAACACCTGCATCTGCGGCTGGACCACCCCCGGCGCGACCGTGACCAGCCGCGCGGCATAGACCTGTTCGGCAGGGGCGCGCACCGCGGGTCCGTCCCCGTCCGGCGTCACCGCACGCCACAGGATCCCCGCGGCCAGCATCAGCAGGGCCAGCGTCAGGAAGGTCAGGAAAAGCCCCAGAAGGCTGCGGGACAGGAAACGCATGCGGATGGTCCATCTATGGGATGGCCGGGATAGCGCATGATGGGCAAACGAAACCTAAACGGAAAGCGATTCCAGCCGCGCCTGCAGCGACAGAAGGTCCGCCCAGGCCTCGCGCTTGGCGGCGGGGGTTGCGCAGCAGATAGGACGGGTGCGTCATGGGCAGCGCGGGCCGCCCGAACGCCTGCACCCACTGGCCGCGCAGGCGCAGGATGCCGCGTTTCTCGATCGCCGCCTGGCAGGCGATGTTGCCCATCAGCACGATCAGGTCGGGCGCCGCCAGATCGACATGGCGGCGCAGGAACGGCAGGCTCACGGCAATTTCATCGGGCTCGGGGTCGCGGTTGCCGGGCGGGCGCCACGTCAGGACGTTCGTGACATAAAAGGCGCGTTCCGCATCGACCCCGTCACGCGACAGCCCGATGGCCGCGAACATGCGGTCCAGCATCTGTCCCGCGCGCCCCACGAAGGGGCGGCCCTGCCGGTCCTCCTCGTCGCCCGGCGCCTCTCCAAGGATCAGGACGCGGGCCTTGGGATTGCCATCGGCAAAGCAGAAATTGCGGGCGCCCTTCTTCAGCTCGATCCCGTCGAACCCCTGCTGGGCCTCGGCCAGGGCGGCCAGGGTGCCGGCCCCGTCGGCCAGTGCCTGCGCCAGGGCCACGCGGCCGGCCAGATCGTCGTCGGCGGGCGGCGGCGGGGCCTGGGGCACGGGGGCCGCGGGCGCCACGCGGGTCGGCAGGTCGAACCGGTCGACCGGCGCATCCAGCATGGGCACGTCGCAGCCCATCTCCAGCTGCCAGTCCAGCAGCGCCAGCGCGCTGTCCCCGTCCAGCGTGATTCCCCGATATGTGGCCTGATCGTTCATCGCCGCACGCTAGGGCCGCGGACCGCCCTAGTCCACCACCAGCATGTAACCGGTGCCCCGCACCGTCTGCAGGAAGCGCGGCTCTCGGGGGTCGGGCTCGATCTTGCGGCGCAGGCGGGTGATCTGGACGTCGATGGCGCGCTCTCCGTTCTCATCCTCGCCGCCGCCCCGGCCCAGGTCGTCGATCAGGTCGGCGCGGCTGACCGGCTGGCCCCGGCTGGCCGCAAGACGGCGCAGCAGCGCGGTTTCCGTGCCCGTCAGGCGCAGGGGCGCGTCGCCGTTCCACAACTCGCCCTTGTCCGTGTCATAGCGCAGCGCGCCAAGCGTCAGGTATTTCGGCTGCGCCACCTCGACCACCGGCACCCGGCGCAGGATCGCACCGATGCGCAGCAGCAGTTCGCGCGGCTCGAACGGCTTGGGCAGGTAATCGTCGGCGCCGCTTTCCAGCCCGCTGATCCGGTCCTCGGTCTCGCCCTTGGCGGTCAGCAGCAGGATCGGCGTGTCGATCCGCTCGCGCAGCGCCCGCGTCAGGGCCAGGCCGTCCTCTCCGGGCATCATCACGTCCATGACGATCAGGTCGAATTCCAGCCCCGCCAGCAGGCGGCGCGCCTGGACCGCGTCACGGGCCATGGTGACCATGTATCCGTTCTTGCGCAGGAACCGCCCCAGCAGCGCGCGGATGCGTTCGTCGTCGTCGACGATCAGCAGGTGGCAGTCGGTATGCGTCATGGCGGCCTCAGCGGTCTTCGGGAAGATCCTTCAGCGCCTGATACTGCGCCCGGGTCTCGGGGTCCATCATCGCTTCCAGAACCTGGCGGAACCCCGACACGGCCTGGGGTCCGGCATTGCGATAGGCGGCGCGCATCCGTGCCCGCTGCGCCTCGGACAGGCGGCGTTCCAGGGCGGTGCCCTTGGCCGTCAGGTGCAGCTGGCGTTCGCGCCGGTCGCGGCGGCCGATGCGGCTGTCGACCAGCCCGTCCTCGATCAGGGTGCGCAGCACGCGGTTCAGCGACTGCTTGGTCACGCCCAGCACCGCCAGCAGCGAGGTGACCGTCAGCCCCGGATCGCGGTTGACGAAATGCAGCGCGCGGTGATGGGCGCGGCCGTAATCCAGCTCGGCCAGGATCAGGTCCGGATCGGCGGTGAAGGCGCGATAGGCAAAGAACATCGCCTCGATCCCGCGGCGCAGCTGGTCGTCGGTCAGGAACAGCAGGTCCTCGCCCATCATCGCCTGGATCCGCGCTTTTTCCTGCATCTGCACCCTCTGTTCGTCACCTGCCCCGGATATGGCAGCGTTGTTGACTTTCTAATCCGTGATTGCTAGCCGTCAAGCATCTTGCGTAACAAACATGCCAAATCCGCCCTGACAGGCGCAAGAATCGAAAAACCGGGCGGCGGATGGAGACATATGATGCTGGCTTACGACGATCGCGACGGCAAGATCTGGATGGACGGGGACCTGGTGGACTGGCGCGACGCCAAGGTACACATCCTGACCCATGCGATGCACTATGCCAGCTCGGTCTTCGAGGGTGAGCGGTGCTATGACGGCAAGATCTTCAAGGGCCACGAACATTCGCTGCGCCTGATCGAATCGGGCCGCCTGCTGGACATGCCGATCCCCTATTCCGCCGAGGAGATCGACGCCGCCAAGGAGGCCGTGCTGAAGGCCAACGGCTTCGAAAACGCCTATGTCCGCGTCGTCGCATGGCGCGGGTCGGGCCTGGACATGGGCGTGTCCGCGGCGCGCAACCCGGTCCGCATGGCCGTCGCGGCCTGGGAATGGGGCAGCTATTACGGCGACGCGAAATGGCAGGGGGCGAAACTGGACGTGGCCAAGTGGAAACGCCCCAGCCCCGAGACCATCCCCACCGCCGCCAAGGCCGCGGGCCTCTACATGATCTGCACCATGTCCAAGCACGCGGCCGAGGCCAAGGGCTGTTCGGACGCGCTGTTCATGGACTGGGAGGGTTACGTGGCCGAGGCGACCGGCGCCAACATCTTCTTCGTCAAGGACGGAGAGGTCCACACGCCTCTGGCCGATCGCTTCCTGAATGGCATCACCCGTCAGACCATCGTGCAGATGCTGAAGGACAAAGGCTATACGGTTCACGAACGCCGCATCACGCCCGACGAGCTGGAGGGGTTCCAGGAATGCTGGCTGACCGGCACCGCGGCCGAGGTGACGCCCGTGGGCCAGATCGGCGACTGGCATTTCCAGGTGGGCCAGATCACCCGCGACGTGGCCGAAAGCTATGAGGCGCTGGTCCGCGCCTGAGGCCTGAATGCGGGACCGCCCCTGCGGGCGGTCCCCGTCGGGGTCACTTCAGGTGACCCCGCGCGATGCGGGCGTATTCGGCGGCCTTGCGGCTGTCCTCGGCCCGGGCATGGGGGCGCGCGTGCAGGGCGCGGATGGCGCTGTGCATCCCGCCCTCGCGGTCCAGGCGCAGGAATTCGCGCAGGCGCGCCGCCCCCTGCATCCGCGGCTTGTCGGCATGATGTCTGGTCATGGTCAGCCCTCCCGTGGGGTGTCACCCCCTGGACTATAGGGCCGATCCGGTCCGATTTGAACAGTGTTGTTCGAAAGGCAGGCTCAGGCAGCCTTGATCCCCTGTGCCGCCGACAGGACCGCGTGCAGCGCGACGGGGTCGTCATTGGCGCGCAGCTTGGCACGCAGGTCCTGATCGCGCAGCGTGCGCGACACCAGCGCCAGCGCCTTGAGGTGGTCCACGCCGCTGCTTTCGGGGGCCAGCAGCGCAAAGATCAGGTCGACCGGCTGGCGGTCCACCGCGTCGAAATCCAACGGCTTGTCCAGCCGCAGGAACAGCCCCGCGACCTTGTCCAGCCCGTGCAGCCGCGCATGCGGCAGCGCCACGCCCTGCCCCACCCCGGTCGGCCCCAGGCTTTCGCGTTCCTGCAGCGCATCCAGCACCTCGGAGGCGTTCAGCCCGTATTCCGCATGGGCCAGATCGGCCAGCTCCTGAAACAGCCGCTTCTTCGAGGTGACCTGTCCCAAGGAACGGACCGCCCCGGGCCGGAGGATTTCAGCAAGTTGCATGGCGCCTTTGTCTTTCCCAAGCTGTCCGCCCCCCGGACATGGCTGTCAGGGGGGCGGCATCCAGTGCGGCCGTCGTCCCGCGTCGTCTGGACGCGGACGTGCGGTCAGCCGTTTCCGCGCGGATCGATCCAACCGACGTTGCCGTCGTCGCGGCGGTGGACGACATTGACGCCGCCGTGTTTCTCGTTGCGGAACACCAGCAGAGGGGTGCCCGACAGTTCCATCTGCATCACCGCATCGCCGACCGACAGGGTGGGCACGCGGCTTTGCATTTCGGCGATGATGATCGGCTGCAGGCTGTCATCCTGCGATTCCCATGCATCCTCGTCGGCGGCCAGCACATAGCTGCCTGCCTCGCCGAAGACAACCGGTTCGGGCCGTTCCTTGTGGTGGTCCTTCAGGCGGCGCTTGTAGCGGCGCAGCTGCTTGTCCATCTTCTCGCGGCAGGCCTCGAAGGCGGCATAGATGTCGGTATCCGTCCCGCGCGCGGCCACGTTCAGGCCGGTGGACAGGTGCACGACCGAATCGCACATGAACTGATGCGCGTCCTTGGAAAAGGTCACCGCCGCATCGGTCGGACGCTGAGAGTACTTCTCGATCGTGGCGCCCAGTTCGGTCTTTACATGCGTGCTGAGGGCATCACCCACATCGATGTGTTTTCCGCTGATGGTATAGCGCATCGTCACTCCTCTCCGGTTGCCCGTCGTCGCGGCGCCTGCCCGCCACTGGTGCCGGCAAGGGCGCGAACGGGTTGAACGGGGCGGCATCTCCGCACCCGCATATCTCAATTTGGTGACAGCGCGCGCCGACTGTCAACGGCCCACACGGGGGCGTGACCCTGAATCGGATTTCCGCGCGCTCAGGACAACGAGAAGCTGTCGCCCAGATAGACCTCGCGCACGCGCGGATCGGCCACGATCTGGTCGGTCGTGCCCGACATCAGCACATGCCCGTCATGCAGGATATAGGCCCGGTCGACGATGCCCAGGGTCTCGCGCACGTTGTGATCGGTGATCAGGACGCCGATCCCGCGCGACTTCAGCGCATGAACCAGGGTTCGGATCTCGCCCACGGCGATGGGATCGACGCCCGCAAAGGGTTCGTCCAGCAGCAGGAAGCCCGGATCGGACGCCAGGCAGCGGGCGATCTCGGCCCGCCTGCGTTCGCCGCCCGACAGGGCCAGCGCCGGCGCCCCGCGCAGATGCGTGATCGAGAAATCGGCCAGCAGCTCCTCCAGCCGGTCGCGCCTGTGGCGGGGGTCGTCGACCGCCACCTCCAGCACCGCCATGATGTTCTGCTCGACCGTCAGGCCGCGAAAGATCGACATCTCCTGCGGCAGATAGCCGATGCCCATGCGCGCGCGGCGGAACATCGGCAAGCGCGTGACGTCGCGCCCGTCGATCAGCACCTGCCCGGCATCGGCCGTGACCAGCCCCGCGATGCAGTAGAAGCACGTCGTCTTGCCCGACCCGTTCGGGCCCAGCAGGGCCACGACCTCTCCGCGCTGCAGGCTGACGGACACGTCGCGGATCACGGGGCGGTTGCGATAGGACTTGCGCAGGCCGCGCACGTCCAGCCCGGAATGGTCAGTCATCAGTTGGACCCCGGCTGCAGGACGGACCGCACGCGCCCCTGGACCTGCGCCGCGCCCGTCGCCAGGTCTACCGTCATGCGCTCTCCGGCCAGCACGTTGCCCCCCTGGGTCAGCAGCACGTCCCCGCTCAGCAGGACCGACCCCGCGGCGACGTCATAGACCGCCTCGGCGGCCTCGGCCGCGTCTTCCCCAGACACCAGGGTCACGTTGCCGGTCGCGGTCAGGCTGTCGATGCGCTGCTGGTCGCCGGATGCGTACTGCACGGCGACGCGGTCTGCCGACAGGCGCATCTCTCCCTGGCCGATGACCACGTTGCCGGTGAACAGCGCGGTGCCGTCGGCCTGGTTGACGTCCAGATTGTCGGCCGACACCTCGACCGGGGCCGAGGTGTCGGCCTGCATCCCCCCGAAGGTGGTCTGCGCCAGGGCGGGCATCGGCGCGGCCAGCGCCAGCGCGATCAGCAGGGGGCGAAGGGTCATCGGGTCCTCGATAGGGCTTCGGGCGGAAAGCGGCCCGGTGTCAGGGTTGGTATATCAGACGCACGCCGTCCGAGAAATTCAAGACTGCGGCCCCGCCGCCCGCCGAATCGCCCGCAGTGGCCCCGGCATCGGCATCGGTCGCAGCAGGGGCCAGCCGCATGCGGCCCGCGGTGATGCGGCCAAAGGGCGCCTGCGCCTCGACCCCGCGGTCGGCCTGAAGGACCGACGTATCGGTCCGCGCATCGATCTGCGGCGTGTCCAGCTGCCAGCCGCTGCTGGTGGTCATGCGCACGCCGCCCTCCAGCCGCACCAGCCCGTCCAGCAACCCGCCCTGCGGCGCGGTCAGATCGGCACGCAGCCCGTCGGGGCGCAGCCAGTCCAGCGCCACGTCCCCCGCCGCCCCGCCGGACCCGCCCGGCGTGACCTGCGCCGCGCGCAGGGTCAACTGCGCCCCGTCGCCGGTCACGCCGCTGTATTCGGGCGCGACAATGCGGTTGTCACGCGCTGCGGCCTGGGCATCGACCTCGGCATAGGGAATGCGCGATTCCACGTCAGAGCCGCGGCTGAACAGGAACATCGTCGACAGCATCGCCAGCGCCACCAGCGGCAGCAGCACGCGCAGCCAGCGGACGATGCGGGTCCGCGACATGGTCAGACCAGCCCCGCACGCAGGCAGTCGTGGATGTGCAGGATGCCGCGGGGGCGCCCGTCCTCGACCGCGAACAGGCAGGTGATCTTGCGCTCCTGCATCTGCGCCAGGGCGGCCTCGGCCAGGGCGCCGGGAGCGATGGTGCGCGGGGCGGGCGTCATCACGGCGCGCGCGTCCAGGTCCAGCAGGCCCTGCATGTGGCGGCGCAGGTCGCCGTCGGTGATGATCCCCGCCAGCAGACCGTCCCCGTCCACGACCCCGGTCACGCCATAGCCCTTCTGGCTGATCACCAGCAGCGCCTCGGACATGGGGGCATCAAGCCCGACCAGCGGCAGGTCGGTGTGCATCAGATCGCCCACCTTCGCCAGCAGCGCGCCCAGCTTGCCGCCGGGATGAAAGGTGCGGAAATGCTCGGGCGTGAACCTGCGATGCTCCATCAACGCGATGGCCAGCGCATCGCCCCAAGGCCAGCGTCATCGTGGTCGACGTCGTGGGCACGATCCCGTTGCCGCAGGCCTCCTGCGCGGCGGGCAGCACCAGCCCCAGGTCCGCCTGCCGCATCAGCGTCGATTGCGGCCGCGCCGCAACCCCGATCAGCGGGATCGAGAACCGCCGCGTATGCGCGATCAGGTCGGCCAGTTCCGGCGTCTCGCCGCTGTTGGACAGGACCAGCGCCAGGTCGGATTCGGTGACCATGCCCAGATCGCCGTGGCTGGCCTCGGCCGGGTGCACGAACTGTGCGGGCGTCCCGGTGGAGGCGAAGGTCGCCGCGATCTTGCGGCCCACATGGCCCGACTTGCCCATGCCCGACACGACCACCCGGCCTTGCACCGCCAAGATCATCTCGACCGCGCGCGAGAACTCGTGGCCCAGACCCGCCGACAGGGCCTCCAGCCCTGCGATCTCGACCCCGATCACCCGTCGCGCCGTCTCGATGTAATCCGCCACGCCCTGCCCTTCTTCTTTGTCCAAATACCCGTTGCCCGCTCAGTGGCGAAAGATGTCGCCCTCTTCGCCCCAGCCCAGCAGGTCCAGATGGGCACGCGCGGGCAGAAAGTCAAAGCAGGCCTGCGCCAGGCCCAGCCTGTTCTCGCGCTTCAGTCGCTCCTCCAGGGCATCCTTCAGCTTGTGCAGGTGCAATACGTCCGACGCGGCATATTCCAGCTGCGCGTCCGACAGGTCGGCCGCGCCCCAGTCGCTGGTCTGCTGCTGCTTGCTGACATCGACGCCCACCAGCTCCTGCAGCAGGTATTTCAGCCCGTGCCGGTCGGTAAAGGTCCGCACCAGCCGCGAGGCGATCTTGGTGCACCAGACGGGCGAGGTGACCACCCCGAACGCATTCTCCAGCGCGGCGATGTCGAAACGGCCGAAATGGAACAGCTTGACCACCTTGGGGTCGGTCAGCAGCTTGGTCAGGTTCGGAGCCTCGGTCTGGCCCCGGTCGATCTGGACCAGATGCGCCTCGCCGTCGCCCGACGACAGCTGCACCAGGCACAGCCGGTCGCGGCGCGGGTCAAGGCCCATCGTCTCGGTGTCGATGGCCACGACCGGGCCCAGCACCAGATCGTCGGGAAGGTCGTTCGGGTACAGATGGATGCTCATCGCCGGTCCTGCCTGAATTGCGCGCCGCCCGGCCCGTCCCCGGACCCGCGGCTTGGCGCCCCTTCGACCAGAAACCGGCCCGCCAATCCAGCGAAAATCGCGTGACCGGTCAGGCAGGGGGCGTCCAGGCCGGGGGCGCGGGCTCCTCGCGATGCGCAAACCGCATCAGGTGGCTTTCGATCACCGCGCGCAGCCGCTCCAGCGATTCAGTATCCGCGGCTTCCAGCGTCAGGTGCAGGGACGCGTCCTGCGCCTCGATCCGGGCCACGCCCATCTCGAAGGTCAGCACCGCCAGGCGGTCGTCATGGGTCACCGGGATCTTGTGACCGAAATGCTTGGCCATCGTGCCCGTCAGCGCGGCGGCGCGGGCGGTGGGGAAATCGGCAGTCATGCGCATGGGATGTCCTTTCGCGAATGCGCCGCAGCTAGGATGCCAAATTGATTGAGTCAACAATTCGCCGCGATATTCCGACAAAAAGACCCTGACATTCTTGCGCGGCGCGCGCGACGGCGCTAAGCCCGCCCGGCGTGCAGCCAGGATCCAGCCACCACGCGCAACCTTGATCGAAAGGATCGCCATGCGCCGCATCGCATCGCCCGCCCTGTTGGCCACCGCCCTGATGACCGCGCCGGTCGCGGCCCTGGCCCAGGTCACCGTCGATACCGCCCAGGGACCCGTGACCCTGCAGGACAATCCCGACAGCGTCGCGGTCTATGACATGGCCGCGCTGGACACGATCACCGCCCTGGGCGTGACGCCCACGGGCAGCATCGACAACATCCTGGTCCCCGCCCTGCGCGATGCGGCGGCGGGCGCCACCCCCGTCGGCACCCTGTTCGAACCCGATCTGGAGGCGCTGGCGGGGCTGGCGCCCGACCTGGTGATCGTCGGCGGCCGCTCCTCGACCCAGCTGGCGGCGGCGTCGCAGGTGGCGCCGGCCATCGACATGACCTTCGGCCCGGATCTTCTGGCCGATGCCCGCGCCCGGATCGACGCCTATGGCGCGCTGTTCGCCAAGACCGCCCAGGCCGAGGAAATGACCGCCACCCTGGACGCCAGGCTGGCCGACCTGCGTGCCGCCGCTGATGGCCAGGGCACCGCGCTGATCGTGATGACCAACGGCCCCAAGATGTCCGCCTATGGCGCAGGGTCGCGCTTTGGCTGGATCTTCGACGCGACCGGGCTGGAGGAGGCCGTGCCGGGGCTGGACGACGCCACCCACGGGCAGGCGATCAGCCATGAATTCATCGCCCAGGCCGATCCCGACTGGCTGCTGGTCGTCGACCGCGGCGCCGCCATCGGCGAGGACGGCCAAGGCGCGATGGAGACGCTGCGCTCGGACCTGGTGGCGGGCACGACCGCCTGGCAGCAGGATCACGTGATCCAGCTGGACCCGGCGGCGACCTATATCTCGGCCGGGGGCTACGGCTCGACCATGGCGGTGCTGGACCAGCTGACGCAGGCCTTCGCGGACTGATGCGCCCCCTGCCCGCCCTGGCATCGGCGCTGGTCGCGCTGATGCTGGCCAGCCTGACGGTCGGCGCCGCCGACATCCGCGTGACGGACGCCTTTCGCGATCCGCAGGCCATGCTGGTCCTGCTGGAATCGCGCCTGCCGCGCACGCTGTCGGTGGTGCTGACCGGGGCCGCCCTGTCGGTGGCGGGGGTGCTGATCCAGGCGCTGGTCAGGAACCGTTTTGTCGGCCCCGACACGTCGGGCACGGCCGAGGGCGCGGCGCTTGGCCTTCTGGCCATCACCATCCTGTGGCCCGCCAGTCCCCTGTGGCTGCGCATGATCGCGGCCAGCCTGTCGGCCATGGTCACGACCGCGCTGTTTCTGGCCGTGATCCGCCGCCTGCCCGTGCGCGAGGTGATGCTGGTCCCCATCGCGGG
This sequence comes from Paracoccus sp. NBH48, assembly GCF_015390265.1. NCBI lineage: Bacteria > Pseudomonadati > Pseudomonadota > Alphaproteobacteria > Rhodobacterales > Paracoccaceae > Paracoccus > Paracoccus sp. NBH48. The sequence continues at coordinate 57,147 of NZ_VUOJ01000007.1, forward strand.
GCTGGTCCTGTCGGGTGTGCTGGGCTCGGTCGTGACCTTCATCGGCTGGCAGACCGACCTGATGCAATATGTCGGCACCTGGCTGATGAGCGGCGAATTCTCGGGCGTGATCTCGGGGCGCTATGAACTGCTGTGGATCGCGGGCGCGGCGGCGGGGCTGGCCTGGTTCTCGGCCGACCGCTTCGCGATTCTTGGCCTGGGCGATCAGGTGGCGACGGGGTTGGGCCTGTCGACGGCGGCGGTGATGCGCCTTGGGCTGGCGGTGGTGTCGGTCGTGACGGCGATGGTGGTGACGACGGTGGGGATGATCCCCTTCGTGGGCCTGGTCGTGCCGAACCTGGTGGCGCGGATCATGGGCGACAACCTGCGCGCATCCCTGCCCGTGGTGGCGCTGGCCGGGGCGGTGCTGGTCCTGGGCTGCGATCTGGCGGGGCGTCTGGTCATCCACCCCTACGAGGTGCCCGCCGGCACCATCCTGGGCGTGCTGGGTGCGCTCCTGTTCCTGTGGCTGCTGCATCGGCGGCCCCCTCGGTCGAAGCCCGCCCATGGATAGGCGCGCGCGGATCATGCTGGGAGGGATGGCGCTGCTGCTGGCGGCACTGTCGGCGGTCTGGATGCTGCAGGGGCTGGGCGGCGGCAATCGCGGCTTCATCCTGGGCCTGCGCGCAACCAAGCTGGCGGCGCTGGTCACCGTGGCGACCGCCATCGGGGTCGCCACGATCCTGTTCCAGACGGTCGCCGCGAACCGGGTGCTGACACCCTCGATCATGGGCTTCGACGCGTTGTACGTGCTGCTGCAGACGGCGTTGGTCGTGGCCTTGGGTGGCGCGGGGCTGACCGGCCTGCCCGCAGGCCCGAAATTCTTGGCCGAGATTGCGGCGATGACCGCCCTGGCCGCCCTGCTGTTCGGCACGCTGCTGCTGCGCGGCGCGCGCGACCTGCCGCGGATGATCCTGACCGGGGTGATCCTGGGCGTGCTGTTCCGGTCGCTGTCAGGATTTCTGGGCCGCATCCTGGACCCCAACGAATTCGCCGTGGTGCAGTCGGTCAGCTTTGCCAGCTTCAACCGGGTCGATGCCACGCTGCTGCCTTGGGCGGCGGCGATCACCGCGGCGGCAGTGCTGGTCGCCTGGCGGCTGTCGGCGCGGCTGGACGTGCTGGCGCTTGGACGCGATCCGGCGGTGTCCCTGGGACTGGCCCATCGCGGCATGGTGCTGGGCGTGCTGGGGCTGGTGGCGGTGCTGGTTTCGGTCTCGACCGCGCTGGTCGGGCCGGTGGCCTTCTTCGGGCTGATCGTGGCGGGGCTGGCGCATGGGCTGATGCGGACCGCGCGCCACGCGGCGCTGCTGCCCGCGGCGGCGCTGTCGGCGGCGATCCTGCTGGTGGGGGGACAGTGGCTCTTCGAACGCCAGCTGGGCCAGGCCGCCACCCTGTCGGTCGTCGTGGAATTCGCGGGCGGCCTGTTTTTCCTGTATCTGCTGCTGAAGGGGCGCATCCGATGATCCAGATCGAAGGGGTCTGCCACGCGATCGGCGGCACGCCGATCCTGCACGACATCGCGACGACCCTGCCCAAGGGCCGGCTGACGGCGCTGATCGGCCCGAACGGGGCGGGCAAGTCGACGCTTCTGCGCTTGATTGGGCGGCTGGAGCCGCTGCAGCGGGGCCGGGTCAGCGTGGCCGGCCACGACGTGACCACGACACCGACCGACCGGCTGGCGCAGGTCATGGCGATCCTGGGCCAGCAGACCGCCATCGCCAGCCGCCTGCGCCTGTCAGAGCTGGTGGCCTTCGGCCGCTGGCCGCATCACAAGGGCCGCCCGGGTCCGCAGGATCACGCGCTGGTCTGGCTGGCGCTGAAGACCTTTGCCCTGACCGATCTGGCCGAACGGTTCTTGGACGAGGTGTCGGGCGGTCAGGCGCAGCGCGCGCATATCGCGATGGCCTGGGCGCAGGATACCGACTGGCTGCTTCTGGACGAGCCGCTGAACAACCTGGACATGGCCCATGCCCGCGCCCTGATGGGCCGGCTGCGCGGGCTGGTCGACCAGGGCGGGCGCAGCGTGGCGATGGTGGTGCACGAGATCAACTATGCCGCAGCGTGGGCCGATCACGTGATCGCCATGAAGGACGGCCGCGTGGCCGCCGAAGGCACCCCAGCCGAGGTGCTGACCGAGGCGGTGCTGTCGGACCTCTACGACGCGCCCATCCGCGTCGGCGCGCATCAGGGCCGCCCGCTGGTCCTACACCACGTCTGACGCGCCGCTGCCGGGCCTGCAGCCCGGCGGAGCCCCGGGGGGCTGCACCCCCCGGACCCCCCGCGCCGGCCACGGATCGCACGGGACGATCCTCACGGCACCGTACCGCGGGGGCGCAGCCCCCGGCGCAAGACGCCCCTTCGATGGGGGCGGCTTGCGCGGCCCTGCTATCAGGGGACGTCCAAGCGGATCGGCAGCGTGAACGAATAGATCGGATCGGTCAGCGCTGCAGGAGCTGCGGGACAGCGACCTGCGCGCTGCGCGGCGGTCAGCGCCGCCTGGTCCACGTTCGGGCTTCCTGACGATCCGGCGATGCCAACACCCTGGATGGCACCGCTGCGCGAGACCGTCAGCGCCAGATTGACCCGCCCCCCCTGACGAACG
>NZ_VUOJ01000008.1:0-63611 GCF_015390265.1 Paracoccus sp. NBH48
AGCGCCGCGAACCAGGCGACCTCGACGGCATCCAGATCGGCTGAGGTGACGGGGACGACGGTCATGGTTTCCTCCCGGGACGGCGTCGGATTTCCCTTTGCATAGCGCCCCCCATCGTGTAAATCAATGGTGTATCAATTTACCGGGGGACGGTCGTGGCAGGGGCAGGCGAACATCGGTCGGACGCGTTGCCGATCCACCTGCAGATCACCGAGATGATGATTCGCGACATCGCCGCGGGTCGTCTGGTCAATGGCCAGAAGCTGCCGCCCGAACGCCAGATGGCCCAGGCGCATGACACCACCGTGCGGACCCTGCGCAAGGCGCTGGCCGAACTGGAGGCGCAGGGCCTGCTGGGACCGTCGGCAGGGATCGGGGAACTACATCCGGGCGGGCGAACCGACGCGGGCGGTCTATTCGATGTTCCGGCTGGAACATGCGCAGGGCGGGGGCGGCCTGCCGCGCGCGCGGCTGCTGTCGGTCGGATCGCATCCCAAGGATGCCGACCAGCCCGCCTATGGCAGCGCCAATCACGGCACCCGGTTCCGGCGCCTGCGGTTTCTGGACGACACCCCCATCGCGGTCGAGGAGATCTGGCTGGACGGCGGGGCCGGGGCCATTCCCCCCGAGATGGTCCAGGATTCGCTGTACCTGACCTACAAGCGGGCGCTGAAGCTGTGGATCACCCGGGCCGAGGATCGCGTCGGCTTGGGCACCGTGCCCGACTGGGCGCCGCCCGATTTCGCGCCCCGCCCCGGCAGCACGACCGCCTTCATCCAGCGCCTGTCCTGGGCGCAGACCCAGGACGCGGTCGAATTCTCGCGCACCTGGTACGACACCGACCCGCGCGCTCTACGTCCAGCGCCTCGTCTAAGGAGATCCCATGACCATGCATGACAGCCGCGTGATCACCTATGGCGTGATCGGCTGCGGGATGATGGGCCAGGAACACCTGCGCAACATTGCCCTGCTGCCCGGTACCGCCATCGGTGCCATCTTCGAACCCGACGCCGCCATGCGCGCCCGCGCCGCGGCGCTGGCCCCCGGTGCGCGCATGGTCGACAGCGTGGCCGACCTGCTGGCGCATCCGGGGCTGGACTGCCTGCTGATCGCCAGCCCGAACCACCGCCATGTCGAACAGCTGCAGGCCGTGGCCGCGCACAGGCCGCTGCCGGTGCTGGTGGAAAAGCCGCTGTTCACCCAGGCGTCGGACGCGGCGGCGGTGGCGGAACTGGCCGCACGGCACGCGGCGCCGGTCTGGGTCGCGATGGAGTACCGCTACATGCCCCCCGTCGCCCGGCTGCTGGAGATGGCCCAGGAGGCCACCGGCGGCATCCGCATGCTGAGCATCCGCGAACACCGCTATCCGTTCCTGTCCAAGGTCGGGCAGTGGAACCGCTTCAAACCGCTACAGCGGCGGGACGTTCGTCGAGAAGTGCTGTCACTTCTTCGACCTGATGCGGCTGGCACTGGGGTCGGACCCGGTCCGCGTCATGGCGACCGGCGGGCAGGCGCTGAACCACCTGGACGAGGTGCATGACGGCCGGACGCCCGACATCTTCGACCACGGCTATGTCGCGGTGGACTTTGCCGACGGCACCCGCGCCATGCTGGAGCTGTGCATGTTCGCCGAAGGATCGCGCTGGCAGGAGGAGATCAGCGCCGTGGGCCCCCGCGGCAAGATCGAGGCCTTCGTGCCCGGTCCCACGCGCTTCTGGCCCGCGCATCTGGGCGATCCGCCCGTGGCGCAGGTCGTCGTGTCGCCCCGCGAACCCCGCGGGCCGCAGGTCCACGTGATCCCCGTGGACCCGACGCTGCTGGATGCGGGGGATCACAACGGCTCGACCTTCTATCAGCACCGGGGGTTCTTGGAACTTGTCCGCGGCCAGCGCGACCGCCCCGACGTCAGCGTCCAGGACGGCATTTGGGCCGTGCGCATGGGGCTGGCGGCGCAGACCGCGATGATCGAGCGGCGCGTCGTCGAATTGTGACGCCCCGCACAGCGGATGTGCGGTCAGGGCAGTGCCGCGCATCCGCGAAACGCGCTATCAGGGGAAAAATCCGCATCGAAGGCCCCCCATGCGCCAGAACACCAAAGCCAGCTATGGCAGCGTCGCCCGCAGCCTGCACTGGCTGACCGCCCTGATCATCCTGTCCAACATTGCCCTGGGCCTGTGGGCCGAACGCATCCCGCTGGAGCAGATGGCGCTCAAGGTGCAGGTGTTCTCGTTCCACAAGACGCTGGGTCTTGCGGCGCTGGTCGTGGCGCTGGTGCGCATCGGCTGGGCGCTGACCCAGACGCACCCCGCCCCCGTCCACCCCGAACGCCGGCTGGAGACCCTGCTGGCCGAGGCGGTGCATTGGACGCTTTACGGGTCGATGGTGCTGGTGCCGGTGACGGGCTGGATCGAACATGCCGCGACCGACGGGTTCGCGCCGATCCTGTGGCCCCTGGGGCAGGGGCTGCCGCTGGTGCCGAAATCGCCCGCCCTGGCGATGGTCATGGCCCAGGTGCATCACGTCTTTGCCTTCCTGCTGATCGGGTCGGTGGTCCTGCATGTGGCGGGCGCCATCAAGCATGCGGTGATCGACCGCGACGGGGTGCTGGGCCGCATGACGCGGGGCGTGCCCGCGGGCCGGGGCATCGCCGCCCGCCACGCGCTGCCGGCGCTGGTCGCGGTGGCGGTCTTCGGGGCGGGGGCGGCCTATGCGCTGGCCACCGCGCCGCGCGACGCGGCCCCGGTGGCGACGCTGGAACAGGCGGCGTCCGAATGGCAGGTCACCGACGGTGAACTCGGCTTTGCCGTGCGCCAGATGGGATCGACCGTGACCGGCAGCTTTGCCGACTGGACGGCGGCGATCACGTTCGACCCGGACAGCGGCACGGGCGCCGTGACGGTGACCATCAACATGGACAGCGTCACCATCGGCACCGTCACCGACCAGGCCAAGGGGGCCGAGTTCTTCGACGTCGCCGCCCATCCTACCGCGGTCTTCGAGGGCACGATCCGACCCGAGGGCGCGGGCTATGTCGCCGAAGGACCGCTGCGCCTGCGCGACCAGCAGATGCCCGTCACGCTGCCCTTCGATCTGACCATCACGGACGGCGTCGCCGTGATGCAGGGGCAGGCCGTGATGGACCGCCGCGACTGGCAGGTGGGGGCGGGATATGCCGACGAACGCACGGTGGGGTTCCAGGTGGACCTGACCGTCGCGCTGACCGCCACACGGTGATGTGCGCTGGCTGACAGCCCCTGTTCGCGCATCGCTAGTTGCCCCACGGGCCGCTTCCAAGGATGGTGCCCCCACAACAAACGGAGATTCCGATGCTGAAAACGACCGCCCTGACCGCCGCTTTCGCCCTTGTCGCCGGTGCCGCCCTGGCCGAGCCGCAGGCCTACAGCCTGGACACCTCGCACAGCCAGATCGTGTTCGACTACAGCCACCTGGGCTTCTCGACCACGACGGGCATGTTCGGCGACATCACCGGCACGATCATGTTCGACGCCGAGGATCCGGCCGCATCCTCGGTCGAGGCGACGTTCCCCGTCGCTTCGCTGATGACCGGCTTTGCAGGCCGTGACGAGCACTTCCTGTCGCCCGACTTCTTCGGCGCCGAGGGTGCCGCCCCCGAGGTGACCTTCAAGTCCACCGGCATCGAGGTCACCGGCGACACCACCGCGCTGATCACCGGCGATCTGACCCTGAACGGCGTCACCAAGGAGGTCGTGCTGGACACCACGCTGAACCAGCAGGGCACCCACCCGATGGAGAACAAGCCTTGGCTGGGCTTTGACGCGACCACCACCCTGCTGCGCAGCGACTTCAACGCCGGCATGTTCGCCCCCGCCGTGTCGGACGAGGTCGAGGTCCGCATCTCGGTCGAGGCGATGCCCGCCGAATGATCGCCGATCCGGCGTGACGACAGGGGCCCGTGGCATCGCCGCGGGCCCTTTCGCATGTCGCCGATCCGATAGCCGGGTCGCGGCCGGCATGGTTGACTGGTCTGCGCGAATCACCGCTGGATCGGAAGGCCGCCGCATGACCGCCAAGACCATCCTTGCCCTGCTGGCGGCGCTGCCGCTGGCCGCCTGCGCCGGTGACGACCTGACCGGCCCCGCCGCCACCGCCTGCCGCGCGGCCATCGCGGCCCAGGTGGGCAGGGGCCTGTCCGCCGTCACCGTCGTCACCATGACCGAAACGCAGGCAGGCGCCGACATCCAGGCCGCCGTCACCGGGGCCGAGGCGCCATGGACCTGTCGGACCGACGCCGCCCATCGCGTCCTGGGCGTGATGTATTCCGGCAGCGAGGGGGCCTTGTGAGCCCAAAAAGACAAGATGCCCGCAGGTCACCTGGGGCAGGGTTCACAAGATTGCATTTGGGGGGATGACTGGTAGCGGAGGAGGGACTCGAACCCCCGACACGCGGATTATGATTCCGCTGCTCTAACCAACTGAGCTACTCCGCCACGAGTAGCGGCGATCTAAAAGACTGGCGCAGGGCCGTCAAGCGGGTTTTGCCAAAAAGCGCGCGCAGAGCGTTCGGGGCGCTAGATCTGCAGGCCCGCGCAGCGCGCGGTGTTGCGGATGTGGTCGCGCATATGCGCCTGCGCCGCGTCGGGATCGCGCCGTTCCATCGCGGCTAGGATGGCGCGGTGTTCGGCGATGGACTGCGCCATGCGATCGGGGTCGGTGTTCGGGATCGGCTGGCGCTGCGTCTCGGTCAGCAACTGGCTGACGGTACTGTACAACGTGGCCAGCATCCGGTTCGGGCAGGCCTGCGCGATGCCCTGATGCAGGGCCAGGTCGGCGTCCACATGGGCGACCAGGTCGCCCTGCGCCCAAGCCTGCTCGAACTGGGCGGCGGCCGATTGCAGGCCGGCCAGCGCATCGGGGGTGATGGCGGATGCGGCCAGCCGCGCCAGCTCTCCCTCGATCAGCAGGCGGGTCTGGAACACTTCGCGCAGATCGTGGGCATCGTCATAGCGCCATGTCGTCTGCGCGGGCCGCGTTGCCGGGTCCATCACGAAGGTCCCCCGCGCGGGCAGGGTCTGGACCAGGCCCAAGGTCTCCAGCGTCAGCAGCGCCTCGCGCAGCGACGGGCGCGACACGTTCAGCTGTTCCGACAGCACCCGCTGCGACGGCAGCCGCTCTCCGGCCTTGAGTTCGCCCGACCGGATCATCTCCTGCAGGCGACGCGCGATGGTCTGCGTCACCGGTCCCTTGTCCCACATCACCCGCGCATTGCCCTTTCCGTCGGCATCGTGTCCGCCATCCATCTGCACAGGAACCACGGCCATTGCAAACCGGATCGGCCCGTGGCTTGATACTGGTCAGACCGGTTTGGCCGGTCAATCCAGAATCATAAAGACGGGGAGATGATCATGCACGGAAAAAAGGATGCGCCGCACGGCCATGGCACTGGTGCTGCTTGCCGGTTCGGCCCTTGCCGCCTCGGCACAGGAGACCCTGACGGTGGGCGCCAACATCGGCAACGTCCCGTGGGAGTTCCAGGACGATGCCGGCCAGTTCGTGGGCTTCGAGATCGACCTGGTCGCCGCCGTGGCCGACCGCATGGGCGCCGAGGTCGAGACGGTGAACATTCCCTTCAACGGGCTGTTCTCTGCCGTGCAGTCGGGCCGGATCGACATCGCGACCAGCTCCATCACCATCACCGACGAACGCCTGGAATCGGTGACCTTCGCCCAGCCCTATTACGACAGCGACCAGTCGCTGACCGCCCTGGCCGAGGGGCCGAAATCGCTGGCCGAGATGAAGGACAAGGTCGTCGGCGTCGACACCGGATCGACCGGCGACATGTGGGCGACCGAGAACCAGGCCGAATACGGGTTCGCCGACATCCGCCGCTATGAGGGGCTGGCGCCCGCGATGCTGGACCTGCAGGCGGGGCGGATCGACGGGTACGTGTCGGACATCCCGGCGCTGCAGTACTACGTCAAGGACAAGCCGCAGCTGGCCGTCGTCGAACGCATCCCGACCGGAGAGAAGTATTCGATGATGTTCGCCAAGGACGCCGAACTGGCGACCGAGGTCAACACCATCCTGGACGCGCTGAAGACCGAGGGCGTGGTGGCCGAGCTGCACGAGAAATGGTTCGGCGTCGCCCCCGACGCGGATTCGTCCACCGTCACCGTCCTGCCGATGCCGACGCTCAACTGATCCTACAGCCGGGTCCGGGCCCGTCCCGGACCCGAAGGGATGCACATGGATATCTTCGACACCTTCCTGAACGCCGAGGTGATGCGGCGGACCTTTCCCATGCTGCTGCAGGGTCTGTGGATCACGCTGCAGCTGGGGGCGGCCAGCATCGTCGCGGGGCTGGTGCTGGGCCTGGGGCTGGCGATGGCGCGGCTGTACGGGCCCGGCCCGGTCCGGTTCGTGACACGGCTCTATATCGACATCTTCCGGTCGATCCCGCTGCTGGTGCTGCTGATCATCGTCTATTACGCGCTGCCCTTCGTGGGTCTGCGCCTGTCGCCATTCGCATCCGCCATGAGCGCGCTGACGCTGGTGTCGGGCGCCTATACGGCCGAGATCTTTCGCGCGGGCATCGAGGCGATCCCCAAGGGCCAGTTCGAAGCCTCCGCCGCCCTGGGCCTGAACGGCCGCCAGACCATGGCCGACGTGATCCTGCCGCAGGCGGTGCGGATCGTCATTCCGCCGCTGACCAACAATTCGATCAACGTGGTCAAGGACACCGCCCTGGCATCCGTCGTGGCCATGCCCGACCTGCTGAAGCAGGCGACGCAGGCGCAGGCGCTGGCGGCCAATCCCACGCCGCTGATCGTGGCCGCGGTGATCTATATCGCGTTCCTGTGGCCGCTGGTGGCGCTGGTGTCGCGCATGGAACGCCGCTTTGCGGCCCGGAGGCGCTGAGATGACCGGTTTCGTCAGCATCCGCAACCTGCGGAAATCCTATGGCAGCTTCGAGGCGCTGCGCGGCATCGACCTGGACGTCGCCAAGGGCGAGGTGGTGTGCATCATCGGCCCGTCGGGGTCCGGCAAATCAACCCTGATCCGCTGCATCAACCGCCTGGAGGGGTTCGACCCCGCAAGCGAGATCCGCGTGGACGGCACCTCCGTCACCACCGGCCGCGCGCTGGCCAAGGTGCGGGCCGAGGTGGGCATGGTGTTCCAGTCCTTCAACCTGTTCCCGCATCTGACGGTGCGTGAAAACGTCATGCTGGCGCCCCGCCGCGTGCGCCGCACCACGCGGGCGGATGCCGCGGCCCAGGCCGACCGCCTGCTGGCCCGCGTGGGCATTTCCAGCCAGGCTGACAAGTACCCCGAGAATCTGTCCGGCGGCCAGCAGCAGCGCGTCGCCATCGCACGGGCACTGGCGATGGAGCCGCAGGTGATGCTGTTCGACGAACCGACCAGCGCGCTGGACCCGGAAATGGTGGGCGAGGTGCTGGACGTCATGCGCGATCTGGCCCGAACGGGCACCACCATGATCGTCGTCACGCACGAGATGGGCTTTGCCTCCCAGGTGGCCGACCGCGTCATCTTCATGGATGCGGGCCAGATCGTCGAACAGGGACCGCCCGCGCAGGTGCTGTCCGACCCCCAAGAACCACGCACGCGCAATTTTCTTGGCGCCGTGCTGAACCACTGAAGGACGACCCCGATGACACAGCTGGACATGGCCTATGTGCAGTCCCAATTTCCCGGCCTAACGCAGGACTGGGTGTTCTTCGACAATGCCGGCGGCGCGCAGATCGCCCAGCCCGCGCTGGACCGCATGGTCGAGTTCCTGACCCATCGCAACGTCCAGATCGGGGGCAGCTATGCGGTGTCGCAGGCTGCGGCCGAGGCGCTGATGGCGGGCCGTCGCGCCGCCGCGACGCTGGTCAATGCCGCCCGCCCCGAGGAGATCGTCTTCGGCCCCTCGACCACGGTGCTGATGGGCAATCTGATGCAGGCCATGCGCCGTCAGTTCGTGCCGGGCGACGAGGTCATCGTCACCATGGCCGATCACGAAAGCAACATCGGCCCCTGGACCCGGCTGGAGGAATTCGGCGTCGTCATCAAGGTCTGGCCGCTGAACGCGGACACGATGGACCTGCAGCTGGCCGATCTGGCCCCGCTGATGACCGACCGCACCCGTCTGGTTTGCGTGACGCATGTGTCCAACATCCTGGGGCAGGTGCATCCCGTCGCGGATTTCGCGCGCTTCGTCCATGACCGCGGCGCACGGATCTGCGTCGATGCGGTAGCCTATGCGCCGCACCGGCTGATCGACGTGCAGGCCTGGGATGTCGATTACTATGTCTTCAGCCTCTACAAGGCCTATGGCCCGCACGGGGCGCTGATGTACGGAAAATACGACCTGCTGGCCGAACTGGACGGGCTGTACCACTACTTCTATGGCAAGGATAAGGTTTCGGCCAAGCTGGAGCCCGGCAATCCCAGCTATGAGGCCGCCTATGCCACCGACGGCATCCTTGAATACCTGACCACGCTGGCCCGCCACCACGGCGCGACGGGCGACGACCGCGCCCTGCTGGAGGCCGCCTTCGATCTGATCACCGCGCAGGAGGATGCGCTGACCGACCGCCTGCTGGCCTGGCTGTCGGCGCGCAACGACTGCCGCGTCATCGGCGGATCGGTCAACCGCGACAGCACCCGCGTGCCGACCATCGCCTTCAAGTTCGACGGTGTCGATTCCGGCGCCGTCGCCCGCGCGATGGACGATCACGGCATCGCCATGCGCTTCGGCGATTTCCATTCGCGCCGCCTGGTCGAGCATCTGGGCGAGGATCAGGACGGCGGCGTGCTGCGCGTGTCGATGGTGCATTACAACACGCTGGATCAGGTCGACCGCCTGACCGACGCGCTGGCCCGGATCGTCGCATGAGCGGGCTGGACCTGATCATCGCGGGCGGCACGGTCGTCACCGCCGCCGACAGTTATGCCGCCGATATCGGCATCCGCGACGGGCGCATCGCGCAGATCGGGCAGGGGCTGACCGGGGCCGAGCTGATCGACGCCACGGGGCTGCTGGTCCTGCCGGGCGGGATCGACGCGCATGTACATCTGGACCAGCCGACCTCGGACGGCACCACCATGGCGGACGGCTTCGCCAGCGGCACCCGGTCGGCGGCGGCGGGGGGCAACACGACCGTGCTGCCCTTTGCGCTGCAGATCAAGGGCCGGTCGTTGCGCGCCTGCGTCGAGGAGTACCACCAGAAGGCGCAGGGGCATTGCCACACCGACGTGTCGTTCCACCTGATCGTCAGCGACCCAACCCCGCAGGTGCTGGGGCAAGAATTGCCGGCGCTGGTCCGCGACGGGTACACGTCCTTCAAGGTCTTCATGACCTATGACGACCTGGTCCTGAACGACGCCCAGATCCTGGACGTGTTCGAGGTGGCGCGCCGCGAACGCGCCCTGGTCATGGTCCATGCCGAGGGGCATGACGCGATCCGGCACCTGACCCGCCGCCTGGAGGCCGAGGGCCGCACCGCGCCCTATTACCACGGTCAGGCCCACGCCCAGATCGCCGAACGCGAGGCCACGCACCGCGCCATCAGCCACGCCCAGCTGATCGACGTGCCGGTGGTGATCGTCCATGTCTCGGGCCGAGACCCGATGGAGCAGATCCAGTGGGCCCGTGCCCGCGGCCTAAAAGTTCACGCCGAAACCTGCCCCCAATATGTCGCCCTGACCGCCGACGACCTGCGCGGGTTGAACATGGATTTCGACGGCGCGAAATACGTCTGTTCCCCGCCGCCGCGCGATGCGGACAGCCAGGCGGCGATCTGGCAGGGGCTGCGGGACGGGACCTTCGACATCTTCTCGTCCGACCATTGCCCGTTTCGCATCGACGCCACGGGCAAGGACACGCCCCGCGCGCGATCGTCTTTCAAATACGTGCCGAACGGCATTCCGGGGGTTGAAACCCGCCTGCCGATCCTGTTTTCCGAAGGTGTCGGCAAGGGGCGCATCAGCCTGCAGCGGTTCGTGGCGCTGACCGCGACCAACCCCGCGCGGCTCTATGGCCTTTATCCGCAGAAGGGCAGCATCGCCATCGGCGCGGATGCCGACCTGGCGCTGTGGGACCCGACCCTGACCCGGCCGATCCGACAGGCGCAGCTGAACCACGGCTGCGACTACACGCCCTATGAGGGGATGGAGATCACCGGCTGGCCGGTCCGCACCCTGCTGCGCGGCCGGACCATCGCGCAGGACGGCGTCCCGGTGGGCGATCCCACCGGGGGGCACCTGTCGCGCGCCACCAGCGGGGCGTTCGCCTAGACGTCGAAGTTGCTGGGCAGCACGATCATGTCGCGGATCGTCACGTTGCGCGGGCGCGTCAGCATGTACATCAGCGCGTCCGCGACCTCGACCGGTTCGATCAGGGCGCCGGCATCCTTCATGCGCTGCAGGCGTTCGGGTTCCCAATCCGCCAGCAGGGCCGAGATGACCGGCCCCGGAGAGACCTGTCCCACCCGCACGCCGTGGCCCATCAGCTGGCGGCGCATGGTCTGGACGAAACAGGTCACGGCCCATTTCGACGCGGTATAGACCGGCTCGACGTGGATCGGCGCGTGTCCGGCGATGGAGCTGGTGACGATGATGTCGCCCGTGCCGCGTTCGATCATGTGGGGGGCCACCGCATGGACGTTCTTCATCACCGCGTTGACGTTCAGGTTCAGCATGCGGTCGATGGCGGCCGGGTTGGTATCGACCAGATCGCCACCGATATAGCTGCCCGCGTTGCACAGCATGATGTCGATCTGGCCGACCTTGTCCAGGATCTGCGGCACCATCGCGTTGCAGCTGTCCGCGTCCAGCAGGTCGGTGACCTGGGCGATCGCGTCTGCGCCCAGCTCGCGCGTCAGCGCGTCCAGGGCATCGGCGTTGCGGTCGACCAGCACCACGCGGGCGCCTGCCTCCAGCAGGGCGCGCGTGGCGGCCAGCCCGATGCCCGATGCGGCCCCGGTGATCGCGGCAACCTTGCCGTGCAGGTCTTGGGACATGGTATTCTCCTTGGGATGGTGTTCGGTCAGACGGCCAGGAAGCCGCCGTCGAGGGGCAGGACCGCCCCGGTGATCAGGCCCGCATCGTCCGACAGCAGCAGCGCGATGGCGCGGGCCACGTCCTCGGCCTCGGCAAATCGGCCCATCGGGTGGCGGGCCATCATCGGGTCGCGCTTGGCCGGCGCGCTCCAGGCGGCGGCGGCCAGTTCGGTCAGCGTGACGGTGGGCGCGATGGCCACGGCGCGGATGCCGTGGAGACCCAGTTCGCGCGCCATGACGCGGGTCGCGCCCTCCAGCCCGGCCTTGGACGCGGCATAGGCGACGTGGTCGGGAAAGCCGCGATGGCCTGCGATGCTGGTGACGTTGACGATGGCCCCGCCGCCGCCCGCGGCGATCCGGGCGCGGGCGAACTCCTGCGCGCAGATCAGCGCGCTGCGCAGGTTGATGTCCATCACCGTGTCATAGCCCGCGTCGGTCAGATCCAGCAGCCCCTCCAGCACGTTGGTGCCGGCGCAGTTGACCAGGAAATCGCAGGTCCCGGCCTGGGCCATGGCATCGCGCGCCGCCGCGGGGTCGGACAGGTCGGCCACGATGGCCCGGGCGTCCAGGCTGTCCAGATCGGATTGCGTGCGGCTGATGGCCGTGACCCGCGCGCCGCGTTCGGCCAGCAGGATGGCAGTGGCCCGGCCGATGCCCTTGCCTGCGCCGGTGATGATGACGGATCTATCCGTGAAGGGCATCGTGGTCTCCTCTCAATGCAGCGTCGATGTCGCCGCGCAGGTCGCGGGCGGTGGCCTGAAGCGTCAGGAAGGCCCGATGGCGCGCGGCGTGCAGCCGCTGGCTGTCGGGGTCGGGATGATGGGTGGTCAGGACGCGCGACATGGCGGGCATGGCCGATGCCAGGTCGGGGAACACCCCGCCCGCGACCGCGCCCAGCATGGCCGCGCCCAGCAGCACGGGCTCGTCCGCCGCCGCGGCATCCACGGGCAGGCCCGTCGCATCGGCCAGTAGCTGGCGGATCAGCGGATGGCGTCCCGCGCCGCCGCTGATGGCGATGCGCGCGACCGGTGCCCCGTGGGCGGCCTGGGTCGCGATGATCTGGCGCAGGCCGTAACCCAGCCCGCAGACCCCCGCGACATACAGCGAGATCAGGGATGCCAGGTCCGTGTCCATCCCCTGGCCGCTGACGATGGCGCGGGCATGGGGGTCGGCAAAGGGCGCACGGTTGCCCAGGAATTCCGGCACCACATGCAGGTGGGCCGCCTGCCGCACGGCGTCGGGCGCGGCCTGGTCCGCCAACCATTCGGGCAGGGACCGGCCCTGCGCGCGGGCAGCATCGGTCGCCTGGTCGTGGGCGGGATGCAGGCGCAGCAGGTGGTCGATGGCCGCGCCCGCGACCGACTGCCCGCCCTCGTTCAGCCACATGCCCGGCACCATGGCCGAGAAATAGGGCCCCCAGACACCCGGCACGAAGGCCGGGTCCTGCGTCGTGGTCATGGTGCAGGACGATGTGCCGAACACATAGCCCACCGTGTCGACCGGATCGCCCATCGCGGCCACGGTGCCGACCCCGCCCGCATGCGCGTCGATCAGCCCTGCGCCGACGGCGATGCCGGGCCGCAGGCCCATGGCGCGCGCCGCATCGGCGGTCAGGCCCGCGCCAAGGGGCGTGGCGGGCGGCACGACCTGCGTGCCGATGCGGGCGAAGCCTTCGTCGGCCAGCACGCCCAGGCCGATGGCGCGGAAGTAATCGGCGTCCCACCGGTCCTCATGCGCCAGATAGGTCCATTTGCAGGTCACCGTGCAGGTCGACCGCGCGGTGCTGTCCGTGGCCTTCCAGGTCAAAAAATCGGTCAGGTCGAAGAAATGGCGCGCCGCGTCAAAGACCTGGGGCCGGTTCTCGCGGAGCCACAGCAGCTTTGGCGTCTCCATCTCGGGAGAGATGCGCCCGCCGACATAGCGCAGGACATCGTGCCCGCCCGCATTGATGCGCGCCGCCTGGTCGACCGCGCGGTGGTCCATCCAAACGATGATGTCGCGGTCGGGATGGGCGGGGTCGCCCACGCCTAGGGGCATATCGCCCACCACCACCAGCGAACAGGTGGCGTCGAACCCGATGCCTGCCACGCGGGCCGCGTCGATCCCGGCCTGGGCCACCGCGGCGCGGGTCGCGGCGCAGACCGCGTCCCAGACCTGCGCGCTGGACTGTTCGGCGATCACCCCGTCGGGGCGGTGCATGGCGATGTCGCATTTCCCGGTGCCAAGCGCGGCGCCCGTGGCGTCGAACACGCCCGCCCGCGCCGATCCGGTGCCGACGTCGATGCCGATCAGGTACCGGTCCATCAGCGCCATTCCCGCCCGATATAGATCGCCAGAAGGATGATCAGGCCCTTGATCACGTCCTGCATGTAGGGGTTGATGCCCACCAGGTTCAGGCCGTTGTTCAGGATGCCCAGCAGCACCGCGCCGATCAGCGTGCCCAGGATCAGCCCGCGCCCACCGGCGATGGCCGTGCCGCCCAGGACGACCGCGGCGATGGCGTCCAGCTCGAATCCCACCCCGGCGTTGGGCTGGCCGCTCATCAGGCGGCCGGTCAGCACGATGGCGGCCAGCGACGCGGTCAGCCCCGAGATGGCATAGACCGCCAGCTTGACCAGCCGGGTGCGCACGCCGGACAGGCGGGCGGCGGTCTCGTTGCCGCCGATGGCATAGACGTGGCGGCCGAAGGGCGTGCGCTGCAGCAGCAGCCAGGCCAGTGCATAGACGACGATCATGATGATCACCGGCACGGGCATGATGCCCACCCGGCCCACGCCGAACCAGGACACCCAGCCCGGCAGCCCGCTGATCGGATAGCCGCCCGAATAGATCAGGCCCAGCCCGCGGGCGATGCCCATCGTGGCCAGGGTCACGATGATTGCGGGCATCTTGCCCCAGGCCACCAGCACGCCGTTGAACAGCCCCAGCCCCAGCCCGACCAGCAGGGCGGCGGCGATGCCCACCCCCGCCGGGCAGGCCCATGTTGACCATGATCCCGGCCGCGACCGTGCCGGCCAACGCCATGACCGCGCCCACCGACAGGTCGATCCCGCCGGTCAGGATGACGAAGGTCATGCCCACCGCCAGGATGCCCACGACCGACACCTGCCGCAGCACGTTCAGGATGTTGTTCACGGTGAAGAAGTTGTCGCTGGCGAAGGCCATCAGCACCGACACCACGATCAGCCCGACCAGGGGCAGCGCCAGCGGCGAATGCAGCAGCCAGTCAAAGGCGCGGTGCCTGGCGGTGTTTGCGTCATGCGACATGGTGGACCTTTCCCGTGGTTGCATGTGTCATGATCCCTTCCGAGGTGATCGCGTCCCCCTCGACCGTCGCGACGATCCCGCCAGAGCGGAAGACGCAGACCCGGTCGGCCATGCCGATGACTTCCGGCAATTCTGACGAGATCATGATGATGGCGTATCCCTGCGCCGTGAACCGGCGCATCAGCTGATAGATTTCGGCCTTTGCGCCGACATCGATGCCGCGCGTGGGTTCGTCGAAGATCAGCACCCGCATCTGGTGGTTCAGCCAGCGGGCGATGACGACCTTCTGCTGGTTGCCGCCCGACAGGGTGTCGACGCGGGCGCGGGGGCCCTGGGCCTTGACGCGCACCTGCTCCATCGCGGCCCGGGTCGAGGCCAGTTCCTTCTTGAAGTCGATGAACCAATGGGCCTGGCGATATTTGCCGTAGTTGTTCACCGACACGTTCTGCAGGATGGAAAAGGCCGTGATCAGCCCTGTTCCTTGCGGCTTTCGGGCAGAAGGCCGATACCGCGGGCCAGCCCGTCGGCCGGGTCGCGCAGGCGCGCCTCGGCGCCGTCCACGCGGATCTTGCAGCGCGCGGCGGGATATTCGCCCAGGATCGACAGGACGGTCTCGGTGCGCCCCGATCCGACCAGCCCGGCAAAGCCCAGGATCTCTCCGGCGCGCAGCTGAAAGGACGACACCGGGCCGCCGCGACGCAGCTGCACCTCGACCGCCTCCAGCACGACGGGGGCCGCGGGGTCGCGGGCGGGCTTGGGGGGAAAGCTGTTCTCGATGCGGCGGCCGACCATCATCTCGACCAGGCGGTCGATGGTAACGTCGGCGACATCGGTGCTGCCGACATATTCGCCGTCGCGCAGCACGGTGATGCGGTCGCAGATCTCGAATATTTCGTCCAGGTGGTGAGAGATGAAGACGATGGCCACCCCGGCGGCGCGCAGTTCGCGCATGACCTTGAACAGGTGTTCCGTCTCGGACGGGGTCAGGGTCGCGGTGGGTTCGTCCAGGACCAGGATGCGGGCGTCCAGCGACAGCGCCTTGGCGATCTCGACAAACTGCTGTTCGGCGACCGACAGGCGCGCGATGGGCACGTCCAGCGGCAGGTCGACCTCAAGCCGCCGCAGGATCGCCTGCGCGCGGACCCGCATCGCCTTGCGGTCCAGAAGGCCCAGGGGGCCGCGCATCTCGCGGGCCAGGAACATGTTCTCGACCGCGGTCAGGGCCGGGGATCAGGCTGAATTCCTGGAACACGATGCCGACGCCCGCCGCGATTGCCGCGTCATAGGTGGCAAAGCTGCGCGGCTCTCCATCGATCAGGATCTGGCCGTCCGAGGGCTGGATGATGCCGCTGACGATCTTCATCAGCGTCGATTTCCCGGCGCCGTTCTCGCCCAGAAGGGCGTGCACTTCTCCGGCGCGGACATGCAGGTCCACGCCATGCAGGACCTCGATCCGGCCAAAGCTTTTGCGTATTCCCCTGAGTTCCAGCATCTTGCCCCCTTTCGTTCGGCCGCGCCCCGTCGGGGGCGCGGCCGGGTCCGTCACCAGCTGAAGTCGGCCGCGTTCTCGGCATCGACCGTGCGCACGTCGATCGGCACCTCGGTCGGTACCACGCGCGCGCCCCAGTACTGGGCCAGCGCCATGCCCAGGCCCACGCGGACCTGGTCGCGCGGGAACTGCGCGGTGGTCTGGATGAACGGGCCGCCGTCGGCGATGGCCTTGACCGCCTCGGGGGCGCCGTCGACCGAGGTCAGCTTGATGTCGCGGCCCGACCCCTGGATCGCGGCCAGCGCACCCATCGCACCGCCGTCGTTGACCGAGAAGATGCCGGCTAGATTCTGGTGCGACTGGATCATGTTCTCGACCACGCCCAGGGCGACGGACCGGTCCTGGCGGCCGTTCTGGGTGTCGACCAGGGTGATGCCCTCGTGCTCGGCCAGGGCCTCCTTGCAGCCCTCGACGCGCTGCAGGATCGGCACGACCGGGATGCCGTCTAGGATGGCGACCTCTCCCTGGCCGCCCAGGGCCTCGGCCAGATAGGCGCAGGACTGATAGCCCGCGTCGCGGTTCTTGGAGCCCACGAAGGTGTCGACCGGGCCGTTGGCGTTGGCGTCGACCGCGACCACGATCACGCCCTGGTCCTTGGCCATGCGCACCGCCGATTCGACGCCCGCGCTGTCGGTGGGGTTCAGCAGCAGGATGTCGATGCCCTGCTGCAGCATGTCCTCGACGTCCGAGATCTGCTTGGCCACGTCATGGCCCGCGTCGGTCACGATGACCTCGGCGCCGATCTGGGCGGCGGCCTCGTTCAGGGCCTCTTGCATGGACACGAAATAGGGGTTGTTCATCTCCTGGAACGTCATGCCGATCTTCAGCGTGTCGTCCTGGGCGGCGGCAAGGCCGGCCGAGGCGACAAAGCCCAGCGCGGCGGCGGATACGGTCTTGAGCAAGGTGTTCATCATAGTCCTCCCTTCGATGTGCAGTCGGCAGTCCCCCTCCGGTCGCGGCCCGCATGGGGAACCGCGTCGCGCAGGGTATGGGGTGGTGTGGCGGGTTCAGCTGGCCATGCGGATCGTCTGGTTGGCGGCGAAGGTCGCGCGGAATTCCGACGGCGACATCTTCTTCAGCTTGAGGAAATGGCGGTTGAAGTTCGACAGGTTCGAAAAGCCCACGTCAAAGCAGATATCGGCGACCTTGGCGTCGGGGTCCGACAGCAGCATGTGACAGGCCAGGTCGATCCGCATCTGGTTGCGATAGCGGACCAGCGTGGTCCCGGTATGGCGCTTGAACGACCGCGAGAACGCGCTTTGGCTCTGTCCGGTCAGGTCGGCCAGTTCCGTTTCGCTGACCGCGTCCAGCAGGTTTTCCCGCAGATGGCCCAAGGCGCGGTTCATGTCCGATTCCTCGGCCCGCTGCATGTCCATGACAAAGCTCAGGCTGGCCAGCGTCTGCGCCTTGGGCGCCGTCGCCAGCAGGTCCAGGATCTGGAAGAACAGCCCCAGCCGGCGCACGCCGCGCGCGTCGATCAGCTTGCCCATCAGCGGCATCACCGCACGCGAGGTGTCGTCGTCGAACAGCAGGCCCCGGCGGCTGCGCTCCAGCAGGTGCCGGGCGGATTCCAGCTCGGGGAATGCCCCGCGGGCGGCCTCGATGAAGCTTTCGGGGAACTGGATGACCTTGGTGCGGCAGGGCACGATCTGTCCGGGGCGGATGTCGCTGATCCAGTTCTGGGGCAGGTTCGGTCCGGTCATGATCAGCTGGCCCGGCCCGAATTCGCCGACATGGTCGCCGATATAGAACTTGCCCGAGGTCGCGACGACCAGATGGATCTCGTATTCCGGATGGAAGTGCCAGCGGACCGTGCGGAAGGGATAGCCGTGCTGCCACGCGGCAAAGGATTCACCCTTGCGGATATGGACCAGTTCCAGATCTGGCTGCATCGCGTTCCCCCTCTCCGCGCCAGCACGGCCCGCTGCTGCGATGCCGGCCCTCCAAGGCGCTGGACCTTTGCTAGCACGGGTGGTCGGGACGCGGCCACGACGGCACGGCGAATCTTCAGATACTTTTTTGACACCGGGCGCCGAAAAATCATCATGTCAGCGGGACAGGAACCGCGGTATGAAAATGCTGCCATGCAGCATGGCTGCGCCAGGGCCGCCTTGCCTGATGGGAAATGGCTGCAACCCAAGGCTGCAGCCATTCCAAAACGCCGGGGCGGCGGTCATACTTTTCAGGCGCGTTTCAGTCCGGCATGCGGATCTGGATCTTGACGTCGGTGTCGCGCGCCTCGACCGCGCGGTCGAAGGCGGCGATGCTGTCCGCGAACGGGATCGTGGCCGAGATCAGCGGCGACAGGTCGACCTTGCCCGCCGCGATCAGCGATATCGCGCGGTCATAGACGTTGGCATAGCGGAACACCGTCTCGATGCGCAGCTCCTTGGCCTGCAGGCCGACGATGTCGATCGGCACCGGATCGACCGGCATGCCGACCAGCACGACCGTGCCGCCCGGACGCGCCAGCGCCGGCAGGCCCAGGATCGCGGGGGCCGCCCCGGAACATTCGAAGACGACGTCCGCGCCCCATCCATCGGTGGCCTCGGCGATCGCCTGGGCTGCGGGGGTGGTGCGGATGTTGACGGTCTCGATGCCCGGATAGGCGCCGATGATGTCCAGCTTGGGCTGGGCCAGGTCCGCGACCAGCACCTTGGCGCAGCCGCCGGCCAGCGCCGCCAGCGCGGTCATCATGCCGATGGGCCCGGCGCCGGTGACCAGGCCGATGTCGCCCGGCTGGATACGCGCCCGCAACGCGGCCTGCATGCCGATGGCAAAGGGCTCGACCATCGCGCCCTGCGCGAAGGAGACCTGATCGGGCAGCCGGTAGGTATAGGCCGCCGGATGCACGACCTGCGGCGTCAGGCAGCCATGCACGGGCGGGGTGGCCCAGAACCGCACCGCCGGATCGACGTTGTAGATGCCCAGCTTGGCCGCGCGCGAGGTCGCATTGGGAATGCCGGGCTCCATGCAGACCCTGTCGCCGGGCTTCAGGTGCGTGACCTGGGCGCCGACCTCGACCACGGTGCCCGATGCCTCGTGGCCCAGGACCATCGGCTGCTCGACCACGAAGGGGCCGATCTTGCCGTGGGTATAGTAATGCACGTCCGACCCGCAGATGCCGACCGTATGGACCGCGATGCGCACGTCGGTGGGCGACAGGTCCTGATCCAGCGCGATGTCGCGCAGCGCCAGCTGACCCTTGCGTTCCAGTACCAGTGATGTCGCCATGTCGTCCCCTCCGGTGTTGCGATCCGCTGCCGACAGAACGCCGGGCGCGCGGCGGTGTAAATCCGTCCGGTGGCCGTTCGGCCGTGAAATCTGTGGGAACGGAAAAAAACTATCACCGCAACGACGAGCAGGGATGTTAAAAAACGTGATTTATTGAGATAAATTGTTGCATTGCGCGCATGTTTGTGACTGAGTGCATCCCAATCTGATCAGGGAGAAGCACAGATGTCCGTCCCGTCCCGCTATCGAGTATGCGTCGTAGGCCTTGGGTCCATGGGCATGGGGGCGGCGCTGTCCTGCCTGCGTGCCGGACTGGCCACCAGCGGCATCGACCTGGATGCGGGGCGCCGTGACGCCTTTGCGGCCCAGGGGGCCGAGGGCGTGGCGGATGGCGTCGCGGGCCTCGGCGGCGATTTCGACGCGGTGATCGTGCTGGTCGTGAACGGTGCGCAGGCGCGTCAGGTGATCTTGGGGCAGGGGGGCGTGGCCGACCGCATCGCACCCGGCGGCGCGATCATGGTCAGCTGCACCCAATCGGCCGATGATGCACGCGCCCTGGGCGCCGATCTGGCAGCGCGCGGCATCCTGATGCTGGACGCGCCGGTGTCGGGCGGGGCCGCCAAGGCCGCGCAGGGGGCGATGACCGTGATGGCCTCGGGGCCGGATGCGGCTTTCGACGCGCTGGCCCCGGTGCTGGAGGCGGTGGCCGCCAAGACCTATCGCATCGGTCCGGATATCGGGCAGGGTGCCACGGTCAAGGTCATTCATCAGCTGCTGGCAGGCGTGCACATCGCCGTTGGCGCCGAGGCGATGGCCCTGGCCGCCCGCGCGGGCATCCCGCTGGACACGATGTATGACGTTGTGACCAACGCCGCCGGCAATTCCTGGATGTTCGAGAACCGGATGAAGCATGTGGTCGATGGCGACTACACCCCGACCTCGGCCGTGGACATCTTCGTCAAGGATCTGGGGCTGGTCACGGAAAACCGGGCGCGCCCTGGGCTTTCCGCTGCCCCTGGCCTCGACTGCCTTCGCGATGTTCCAGCAGGCCTCCAACATGGGCCACGGGCGCGAGGATGACAGCGCGGTGATCAAGACCTTCTCGGGCATCACCCTGCCGGAGGGGAAGGCATGAAGATCGGCGTCATCGCGGATGATTTCACCGGCGCGACCGATATCGCCGGTTTCCTGGTCGCGGGCGGGCTGACCACCACGCAGATGATCGGCGTGCCCGATGCCGATGCGCAGGTCGATGCCGATGCGGTGGTGATCTCGCTCAAAAGCCGGTCGAACCCGGCGGCGGAGGCCGTGGCCGACAGCCTGGCCGCGCTGGACTGGCTCAGGGCGCGGGGCTGCGCGCAGATCTATCAGAAATACTGCTCGACCTTCGATTCGACGGCCGAGGGCAATATCGGCCCGGTGGCCGATGCGCTGATGGCGGCCCTGAGCACCGACATCACGGTGATCTGCCCGGCGCTGCCGGTGAACGGGCGCTCGGTCTATCTGGGCCATCTGTTCGTGGGGCAGGACCTGCTGCAAGATTCAGGCATGCGCGATCACCCGATCACGCCCATGCGCGACAGCAGCCTGATCCGGCTGATGGAGGGGCAGGCGCAGGGCCGCTGCGGGCTGGTCGATGCGGCGACCGTCGATCAGGGGCCGCAGGCCGTGCGCGACCGCATCGCCGCGCTGCGGGCCGATGGGGTCCGCTACGTCGTGCTGGACACGATCAGCGACGCGCATCTGGCGACCCTTGGGCAGGCCGTGGCGGACATGGCGCTGGTCACCGGCGGGTCGGGGCTGGGATACGGCATCGCGCGGGCGGTGTCCGGCGGGGCCGATGCGCAGGCGCAGGACGCGGGCGCGCCGCTGGCGGGGCCTGCGGTGGTAATCTCGGGGTCGTGCTCGGTGATGACGAACCGGCAGGTCGCGGCCTATCGCGCGCTGGCCCCGACGCTGGACGTGGATGTGGACCGCTGCCTGGCGGATGCCGAGGCCTATGGCGCCGAACTGGCCGAATGGGTGCTGGTGCAGCCGCAGGGCCGCGCCCCGATGATCACCGCGACCGCCGACCCGGCCCGCCTGCGCGAGATCCAGGGACAGCACGGCGCCGCCGCCTCCGAGGCGGTCGAACGCACCTTCGCCGCCGCCGCCGCGCGTCTGGCGCAGGGCGGCATCACCCGCTTCATCGTCGCGGGAGGAGAGACCTCGGGGTCAGTCACGCAGGCGCTGAAGGTCACGGGCTTTGCCATCGGGCCGCAGATCGCGCCCGGCGTGCCTTGGGTCCGCGCCGTGGACAAGCCGCTGTCGCTGGCGCTGAAGTCGGGCAATTTCGGGGCCGAGACCTTCTTCACCGACGCGCAGGAGGTCCCCGCATGAGCGCCGCCGACCGCATGGTGATGCTGTGCCGCAGCCTGTTCGAGCGCGGCTATTCCGTGGGCGGGGCGGGGAACGTGTCGGTCCGCAATCCCGATGGCGGCTTTACCGTGACCCCCACGGGCAGCAGCCTGGGCCGCCTGTCGGCCGATGCGCTGTCGGTGATCGGCGCGGATGGCGAACCGCTGCCGGGCCCGAAGCCCTCCAAGGAATTCGCGTTCCACCGCGCGCTGTACGATGTGCGGCCGCAGGCGGGGGCGATCGTGCATCTGCATTCGACCTATCTGACGGCGCTGTCCTGCCTGGAGGGGCTGCCCCGCGACAATGCGATTCGGCCCTTCACCCCCTATTACGTCATGCGCATCGGCCACATGCCGGTGATCCCCTATTCCCGCCCCGGATCGCCGCAGATCGGGCTGGATCTGGCCGCCGCCGCGCATGGCAGCAGCGCGCAGGCCTTCCTGCTGGCCTCCCATGGGGTCGTCGTGCTGGGCCGCGACATCGACGATGCCGTGAACAACGCCGAGGAGCTGGAGGAGACCGCCAAGCTGCAGTTCATCCTGCGCGGCGAAAAGCTGCATTACCTGACTGAGGCCGAGATCGCCGAACTGGGCGGAGGATACTGACATGACCCGCATTGCCGCGAACCTTTCGATGCTGTTCACCGACGCGCCCTTTCTGGACCGGTTCGACCGGGCAGGCGCCGCGGGCTTCGACACGGTCGAGTTCCTGTTTCCCTATGACCACCCCATCGAGGTGGTGAAGACCCGGCTGGACCGCAACGGGTTGCGTCTGTCGCTGATCAACGCGCCCGCGGGCGATTGGGCGGCGGGAGAGAGGGGCTTTGCCGCGCGTCCAGGAAAGCGAACCGAGTTCCGCGCCAGCGTGGAGCAGGCGATCACCTATGCCACGGGCCTGGGTTGTCCGCGCATCCACGTGATGTCCGGGATCACCGCCGATGAACCCGACCGCGCCGCCTGCGAGGCGGTCTGGACCGAAAACCTGCGCGAGGCCGCCGACATGGCCGCGGCGGCCGGCCTGTTCATCAGCATCGAGCCGTTGAACAGCCGCGACGTGCCGGGATACTTCATCGCCCATCAGGACCCGACGCTGGCCCTGATCGAACGCCTGGGCCGTCGCAACGTGCTGCTGCAGTTCGACGTCTATCACACCCAGATCATGGACGGCGACATCATCCGCCGGATCGAGCGGTTGAAGGGCGCCTATGGCCATGTCCAGATCGCGGGCGTTCCCGACCGGCACGAACCCGACACGGGCGAGCTGAACTATGCCGAGATCTTCGCGGCCTTCGACCGGACCGGGTTCGAGGGGCCCTTGGGTTGCGAATACAACCCGCGCGGCCGGACCGAGGACGGTCTGGGCTGGGCCGCGCCCTATCTGCGCGCGGTGCCATGATCCCGGCCGAACGCCAGCAGTTCATCCTGTCCTGCCTGGCCGAACGCGACATCGTCAGCATCGCCGACCTGGTGGACCGCCTGGGCGTGTCGCACATGACCGTGCGCCGCGACATCCAGGCGCTGGAGGAGGCGGGGCGCGTGTCCTCGGTCACCGGCGGCGTGCGCCTGTCGCGGAGGTTGGCGCAGGAGCTGCCGCATCTGCAGAAGGCCGCGATGAACACCGGGGCCAAGCGCGCGGTGGGGCAGGCGGCGGCCGATCTGGTCCGCGACGGCATGGTGATCTATCTGGACGCGGGCACGACGCTGTTGGAACTGGCGCGCCAGATCGCCGGGCGGCGGGGGCTGACGGTGGTCACGAACGACTTCGTCATCTGCGCCTGGCTGTCCACGCATTCGGACTGCACGCTTTATCACAGCGGCGGGCTGGTCGAACGCGCGAACCAGTCCTGCGTGGGCGGGGCGGCCTCCGAGGCGCTGGCGCGGTTCAACTATGACATCGCCTTCATCTCGACCTCGTCCTGGACAGTGGCGGGGCTGAGTTCGCCCTCCGAGGCCAAGGGCCCGGTCAAGCGCGTCGCGGTCGATCGCGCGCGGCGCGCCGTGCTGGTGTCGGATTCGACAAAATACGGCGCGGTGGCGGCGATGAACATCCTGCCCGTCTCGGTTTTCGACACGGTCGTGACCGATGCGGGCATCGACGCAGGCGCGGCGGACGCCCTGCGCGAGATGGGGGTGCAGGTGATCCTGGCCCCCGACCTGAAGGGAGAGAGCCTATGACCATCATCGTGACCGGCGGCGCCGGTTTTCTGGGCGCGCGCCTGATCGCGGCCCTACTGGAGGACGGCGCGGACCGCATCGTGTCGCTGGACCGCGTGGCCTGCCCGGTCGATGACGCGCGGGTGGAGAGCCTGGTCGGCTCCATCGACGACGCGGATGCCGTAGCCCGCGCGCTGTCAGGTGGGGCCAACACGGTCTATCACCTGGCCGCCGTGCTGTCGGGCCAGTCCGAGGAGGATTTCGACACCGGCCTGCACATCAATGTCGACGCCACGCGCCTGCTGCTGGAGGCCTGCCGCAAGCTGGACCGCGCGCCGCGCTTCGTCTTCACCAGCTCGCTGGCCGTCTTTGGCGGAGAGATGCCGCAGATCGTGCCGCCGACCATGGCCCTGATGCCGCAATCCTCATACGGCTGCGGCAAGGCCATCGGCGAACTGCTGGTCAGCGAATACAGCCGCAAGGGCTTCGTCGACGGGCTGACCGTGCGCCTGCCCACGATCTGCGTGCGCCCCGGCGCGCCCAATTCGGCGGCCTCCAGCTTTGTGTCGGGGATCATCCGCGAACCGGTTGCGGGGCAGGCGTCGGAATGCCCGGTGCCGCTGGACACGCGGCTGTGGATCAGTTCGCCCGGCGTGGCGGTCACGAACCTGGTCCGCGCGGGCCGCATTCCCGCCGCCGATCTGGGCATCAACCGCGTCATGGACCTGCCGGGCATCACCGCGACCCCGGCCCAGATGCTGGACAGCCTTGAGCGGCTGGTGGGCGTCGAGGCCCGCGCCCGCGTGGCCCTGACCCGCGATCCGCGCGTCGAGGCCATCGTCTGCAGCTGGCCCGGCGCCTTCGACGTGACCCGCGCGCGCGGACTGGGCTTTGGCGCGGATACCGATTTCGACGCGATCCTGCGCCAGTTCCTGGCCGATCGCTGAGCGTTTTCAACTGGAGGCGCCCCATGCCGGGCGCAGTGGAGGAGTAACCCATGGCTGAACCCGGAATGGAGTTCCAGCTGATCGCAGGACTTGGCTTTGCCATCTTCCTGCTGATCTTCCTGGTCGTGAAGACCAAGGTCCACGCGATCATCGCGCTGGTCATCGCCGCGTCCGTGTCGGGCCTGATCGGCGGCATGATGCCCGCCGAGGTGATCAATTCGATCACCACCGGTTTCGGCCGCACGCTGTCCACCATCGGCCTGGTCATCGGCTTCGGCGTGATGATGGGCCGCATCCTGGAGGTGTCGGGCGCGGCCGAGCAGATGGCCTATTCGCTGATCCGGTGGGTCGGGAAGAAGCGCGAGGACTGGGCGATGGTCCTGACGGGCTATATCGTGTCGATCCCGATCTTCTGCGACAGCGCCTTCGTGATCCTGTCGCCGCTGGTCAAGGCGCTGGCGCGGTCCTCGGGCAAGTCGGTGCTGACGCTTGGCATCGCGCTGGCGGGCGGGCTGATGCTGACCCACCATGCCGTGCCGCCGACCCCCGGCCCCCTGGGCGTCGCGGGCATCTATGGCGTCGATCTGGGGCTGATGATCCTGTGGGGCATCGTCTTCACGATCCCCGGCATGGCGGTCATCGTCTTCTATGCCCGCGCCATGGGCCCCCGGATCGAGCGGATGATCCAGACCGACACCGGCGAGGACCTCTCGGCCGCCTATCGTCAGTTCGAGGAGGCCGTGGACGACCGCCAGAAGGTCCTGCCGTCCCTGGGCCTGTCGGTGCTGCCGCTGCTGCTGCCGATCGTGCTGATCTTCCTGAACACCATCGCCACGGCGGTCGTGCGCACCTCGGGCGACCCGGCGCTGGAGACGAACCTGCTGGTGCAGGCGATGTCCTTCTTCGGCAACCCGGTGATCGCGGTGGCCATCGGCCTTCTGGTGTCGATCTATACCCTGCTGCCCGGCCGTCCGCGCGACGAGGTGCTGGGCTACATGGAGCAGGGCGTCGAAAGCGCGGGCATCATCCTGCTGGTGACCGGTGCGGGCGGGGCCCTGGGTTCGGTCCTGCGCGATTCGGGCGCGGGCGACGTGATCGGCCAGGCGGTGGCCGGTCTTGCCATCCCGGCGGTGCTGATCCCATTCGTGATCAGCTCTCTGGTGCGCCTGATCCAGGGTTCGGGTACGGTCGCGATGATCACGGGCGCGTCGATCTCGGCGCCGATCCTGATGAACATGCCGGACGTGAACATGGTCTTTGCCGCCCAGGCCGCGGCCATCGGGTCGATGGTCTTCGGCTATTTCAACGACAGCTACTTCTGGGTCATCAACCGGATGCTGGGCGTCAAGCAGGCCAAGCACCAGATGCTGCTGTGGTCGGTGCCGACCACGCTGGCCTGGGGATCGTCGCTGGCCATTCTGTTGATCTGCAACGCGCTGTTCGGCTAGGGTCGGATCGCTGCCGCACGGTCGACCTTGATCGTGCGGCAAACACTTCCTTAATGGAACCGAAGGTCGCCCTTCGTGTTGCGCTGACGCGCCGCATGGCGGGGCAGCAGCAAAAGGGACGGCGGGACAACATGGATGCTTCGAGTGATCGGCTGGCCCGTCCGGGATGGAACTGCTGGCGGGTCGAACAATCGGGGCGGTTCGCGTTCATCGCCGACGCCGACGAATATTTCCGTGCCGTGCGCCAGGCCATGCTGCAGGCGCGCCACTCGATCCTGATGATCGGTTGGGACTTCGACGCCCGCATCCACCTGGGCGACGCCGCGGACGGCGGCCCCCCGGCCTTGGGCGATTTCGTGATGTGGCTGGCCCGCCGCCGCCCCACGCTGCACGTGCGCCTGCTGCGGTGGGACACCGGTGCCTTCAAGGCGATGTTCCGGGGCAGCACGCTGTTGACGATCCTGCGCTGGAAGATGCATCCGCGCATCACGCTGCGCCTGGACGGCAAGCACCCGCTGGCCAGTTCGCATCACCACAAGATCGTCGTCATCGACGACTGCCTGGCCTTCTGCGGCGGCATCGACATGACCGAGGGCCGGTGGGACACGCGCGAACACAAGGACGACGATCCGCGCCGCACCAGCGCCAGCGGCAAGCTGATGAAGCCTTGGCACGACGCGACCAGCGCCTTTGACGGACCCGCCGCGCGGGCGATGGGCGATCTGGCCCGCGACCGCTGGCGCATCGCCTGCGGCGAGGAGCTGTCGGCGGTCAGCGACGCGTCGGGATGCTGGCCCGACGCGATCAAGCCCACGTTCCGCGACGTGGCGCTGGCCATCGCGCGGACCCGTCCGGACATTCCCGACGTCCAGCCGGCCTACGAGGTCGAGCAGATGTATCTGGACCTGATCGCGCGGGCGAAACGGGTCATCTATGCCGAAAGCCAGTATTTCGCATCCCGCCGCATCGCCCAGGCCATCGCCAAGCGCCTAGCCGAGGACGATCCCCCCGAGATCGTCATCATCAACCCGGTCAGCGCCCAAGGCTGGCTGGAGCCGATGGCTATGGACACCGCCCGCGCCCAGCTGGTCGAGGCGCTGCGCAAGCTGGACCATCGCGACCGGCTGCGCATTTATCACCCGGTGACGGATGCGGGTGCCGAGATCTATGTCCATGCCAAGGTGACGATCGTCGACGACACCTATCTGCGGGTCGGGTCGTCGAACTTCAACAACCGCTCGATGCGGCTGGACACGGAATGCGACGTGATGCTGGCCGCCGAACGTCCGGGTGCCGAGGCGACGCGCGCCACGATCACCGCGCTGCGCGACGACCTGCTGGCGGAACATCTGGCGATGACGCCCGATCAGGTCACGCAGGGCATCAAGGAACATGGCAGCCTGATCGCGATGATCGATGCCAATCGCGGCACGCAGGGGCAGGGCCGCACCCTGATCCCCTACGAGATCCCCGAACTGAGCGGCTTCGAGGCCTGGCTGGCCGAGAACGAGATCCTGGACCCGGAAGGGCCCGACAAGATCTTTGAGCCTTTGGGCAAGCGCAAGGGCCTGATCCGTCGCTGGCACTGGCCAAAGCGGCTGAAATGGCGCCGGCGCAAGTCGGCCTAGTCCTGGTCGGGCCCGGTGGGCAGCCCCTTGCTGAGCCCGGACACGCTGATCCCGTTCAGCAGCCCCGCATCGATGGCCTTGCGGATCGCATGGGGGTTGTCCTCGACCCCCAGGGCGGTGCGCGCCATGCGCAGCCGATAGCGCAGCGCGGTGCGCGAGATGCCAAGCGCTTCGCAGGCCTGGTCATAGGTCATGCCGCAGGCGATCGCCTCCAGCGCGTCGACCAGGATCGGGCGGAGCGAGGCGGTGCGATCGACCATGTCATGCGCGCGTTTCAGCAGGTCGGCCATGCTGGCGATCTCGGCATCCGTGAACTCGCGCTCGCCATGGGACGCCCCGATATAGGACCGCGATTCGGCCGGGCCGTAGGACAGCGCCGCGCCATAGGTCAGGCCGTGATCGCGCGCCTGGCCCATCACGTTCAGCGGATCGGGCAGCAGGCGGGTCAGGGCGCTCCACCGGATCTGGCCCTCGTTCAGGACGCACCACATGACCATCGGGTCGCCGACGCCCAGATTGCAGCGGGTATAGGTCTGGATCCACTGCGAGGGATAGGTCGACACGCGCCTGACCGGGCGCGAATAGCGGATATGCAACCCCAGGGTGAAGCCGCGGGGTGCCAGCACCGACAGGGCATCGTCGATCTGGGCAAGGGCGTGCACGGACATCCGGAAGACACCTGGAACAGCGAAAACGACACGGGGTGAACAGATTTGTTCGCCCATTTAAGAGCAGCCGGCGGGTACGGCAAGGGGGGCTTTCCTGACTGTCGTTGCAGCGGGGCAACATAGCCTTACGGGGCTATAGTCCCGCGGGGTCATTTGCCCTTATGCGATGTCTTGCGCACGTCGTGCCTGTCGGGACGGTTAGCGGGCGCTATGCCCTCATTTCAGTCATGTCAGGATGCCCCTTCGGGGGTGTCCTTTTTTTCATGTCCGACGCGGGCTTGCGCCCGGCGGGGGGATCGCTAGCCTGCGCCCGAAATCGCAAACAGGGAAGTGGTCCGATGGAACGTGTGAAACTGGGCGGCAGCGCGGTCGAGGTCAGCCGGATCTGCCTGGGGACGATGACCTTCGGCAACCAGACCGCCGAGGCGGAGGCCCATGCGCAGATGGATGCCGCCCTGGAGGTCGCGATGACCTTCATTGACTGCGCCGAGATGTATCCCGTGAACCCCGTCCGCCGCGAGACGGTCGGCCTGTCCGAGGAGATCATCGGGCGTTGGCTGGCGCGGACCGGCAACCGCGACCGGGTCGAGATCGCGACCAAGATCACCGGACCCAGCCAGATGGTCCGCGACGGGGCGCCGTTCGACGGGGCGACGGTCACGGCCTGCATCGACGCCTCGCTGCGCCGGCTGCAGACGGACCGGATCGACCTTTATCAGCTGCACTGGCCGGTGCGCGGATCCTATGGGTTCCGGCAGAACTGGGCCTTTGATCCGTCGGGCCAGGACAAGGCGCAGACGCTGGCGCATATGCGCGACGTGCTGGGCGCGCTGTCGGATGCGGTCGATGCGGGCAAGATCCGCGCCGTGGGCCTGTCGAACGAATCGGCCTGGGGCCTGACGCGGTGGTGCGACGTGGCCGATGAGATCGGCGGGCCGCGGATGGCCGCGATCCAGAACGAGTATTCGCCGCTTTATCGTCTCTACGACACCGATCTGGCCGAGGTCGCGGTGAACGAGGACGTCACGCTGCTGTCCTATTCGCCGCTGGCGGCGGGTCTGCTGACCGGGAAATACGCCTCGGGCGCGATGCCCGAGGGCAGCCGCGCGGCGGTCGACAAGGCCACCGGCGGGCAGGGCAACCTGGGTGGGCGCAAGACCGACCGCGGCGTGGCCGCGGCCGAGGCCTATGGCCGCCTGGCTGCGGAGCATGGCTGGGACGTGGTGCACATGGTCATCGCGTGGCAACTGACGCGCCCCTTCAAGGTGGTGCCGATCATCGGTGCCACGACGATGGATCAGCTGCGCCATCTGATCGCGGGACTGGACCGCGATCTGCCTGACGAGCTGCGTCGCGGGATCGAGCGCCTGCACCGCGCCCACCCGCTGCCCTATTGATGTGAACCCGACCGTCTCTATCTTACCGACAGGACGGATGAACACGAAGGACCAGGCATGGCAGGCGATCCCTATGCAGCACTCGGCGTGTCGCGAAGCGCCAGTGCCGATGAGATCAAGAAGGCCTATCGGCGCATCGCGAAGACCGATCACCCGGACCTGAACCAGGATCCGGCTGCCGCCAAGCGGTTCGCGGCGGCCTCGGCGGCTTATGACCTGCTGAAGGATGCCGACCAGCGCCGCCGCTTTGACGCGGGCGAGATCAATGCCCAGGGCCAGGAACAGGCACCCCGCTGGCAGGGTCGTCCGGGGGCGGGCGGCAACCCGTTTGGCGACGCGCCCGGCCATGGCGGCGATCCGGACCTGTCGGATGTCTTCGCGGACCTGTTCGGACAGCGCGCCTCTCCGCGGGGCGGCGGCGGTTTTGGCGGCTTCGGGGGCTTTGGCGGGTTCGGCGGCGGGCGCGCGTCCGACATGCGCGGCCAGGACCTGCGGCTGGCGCTGCAGGTGGATTTCCTGACCGCGGTCCGCGGCGGGCGCAACCGCATCACCCTGCCGCAGGGCGGCACGCTAGAGGTCACCATCCCCAAGGGCGTGCGCGATGGCCAGGTGATCCGCCTGCGCGGCAAGGGCGAACCCGGCATCGGCCGCGGAGAGCCCGGCGACGCCTATCTTGAGGTTCGGGTCGCGGAGCATCCCCAGTTCACGCGCGACGGAGACGACATCCACCTGATCCTGCCGATCAGCCTGGACGAGGCGGTGCTGGGCGGCAAGGTCGCGGCGCCGACCATCGACGGGCCCGTCAACCTGACCATCCCGCGGGGCGCGACCTCGGGGCAGCGGCTGCGGCTGCGGGGGCGCGGCGTGAACGGCGGCGACCAGCATGTCGAGCTGCGCATCGCCATGCCGGCCAAGGTGGACGCCAAGCTGGCGGCGTTCTTCGAGGAATGGCGGCGCGAGAACGCCTATGACCCGCGGCGGGGCATGTCCGAGGCGTCCTGACGCGCGGGCAGAACGGCCATTATGCGGGCGCGGGCATCGGGGGTCATGCGGCCCCAGGCCGCGATCTCGGCCAGGGTTCGGTGGCAGCCGAGACACAGGTTGCGGTCCGCGTCGATGCGGCACAGCTTGATGCAGGGGCTTTCGATCATCGGCGGCTGTCTTTCTGATGCGCGGAGCAGGGTTCGGGTCGCGGGGGACGGGCCGTGCGAAGCCCGGCCCGGACGCTGCCGCTTGGCCCATGGCCGCGCTGCCGCGCGGCGGTCGCGCCCTTATCCATGGGTCGCGATGTGGCGCAGGCGGTCCAAGGCACCCTGCAGGATGTAGCCCGCGGCGACCTGGTCGATGACTTCGGCCCGGCGCTTGCGCGAGGTGTCGCCCTCAAGGAGGGCGCGTTCGGCGGCGACCGTGGACAGGCGTTCGTCCCAGTAGGCGATGGGCAGGTCGGTCAGCCGGGTCATGTTGCGCGCGAAGGCGCGGGTGGCCTGGGCGCGCGGCCCTTCGGAGCCGTCCATGTTGCGCGGCAGGCCCAAGACCAGCCCGGCCAGCCCCCGGTCCGCGATCAGCGTCAGCAGCGCCTGCGCATCCTGGGTGAACTTGGTCCGGCGGATCGTGGTGATGGGGGACGCCACGCCCCGCATGCCGTCGCTGACGGCGACGCCGATGGTCTTGGTGCCCAGGTCCAGCCCGGCCAGCGCGCCGAAGCGGGGCAGGGCGGCGGCGAAATCGGTCATGTCCTCGTGGATCATCCGTCCAGCCCCGCATCGGTCGCGGCCCGTTCGATCGGGGCCAGGGCGTCGGGGGCGCTGCCGAAACGCTGGCGGGCCTCGGTCAGGATCGCGGTCGCCTGGTCGCGCTGGTCCAGCATCGCCAGCGCCGCGATCAGCCGCGCCCATTCCTCGGGAGAGCCGCCCTCCGTCGCCAAGCGCTGCTGCAGGCGGTCGACCATGTCCTGGATCATGCGGGCACGATCCTCGGGGGACAGGTCCTCGGCCGCGGCCAGGGCGTCGGCATCGGGGCCGGGCAGGTCCGCGGCGGGGGGTGCCGGCGCGCGGTATTCGTCATCGCCAGCCAGCCAGGCCAGATCCTGGATCGCGGCGCGGATCGGGGCGATCCAGGGCGCACCCTCGGGGCCCTCGTCCAGCAGGCCGCGCCACAGCGGAAAGGCCCGATCGGGGCGGCCGTTCTGGATCAGCAGGACCCCCTGCAGATAGCGGGCCTGCGGCTGCGTGGGGTCCAGCGTCAGGGCGCGCCGCAGGACGGCCTCGGCCTCGGGGGTGACGACGCCGCCTGCGGCATCGACCATCAGCGTGGCCAGCTGCATCAGCTGGACGGCATCGGCCTGATCGCCGCGCAGGTCGACCAGCCGCTGCTGGGCCGCGCGGGCGGCGGCCAGGTTGCCGAGGCGCATCTCGTTGCTGGCCAGCAGCGCAAGACCCTGCTGGTCGTCCGGGTTGCGCCCGACGGCGTCGCGCAGCTGGTCGATCATCGCCAGGTATTCGGGATCGGCCTGCGACAGGTCGGGCGCGGGACGGGCGGGGGCCGCCGCCTCGGCCTCGGCCTGGGTGGGGCGGTCGCGATAGGCGGCGTCGGCGGCGGCAAAGCGTTCGGCCAGCGGCATGTCGGGGGCGCCCGGCACCCCCTCGCGCAGATACAGCGCCACGGCACCGGCCAGCATCGCGACCAGCGCGACCGCGGGCCAGAGCGCGCGGCCGCCGCGCGTGGCAGGGGCCGACAGCGCGGCGCGACGGTCGGCGTCCAGCACCTTGCGCCCGATCTCGGCGCGCAGGCGCTGCGCGTCGTCGGGGCCGATTACGCCGCGGTCCAGGTCGCGTTCGACCTCGGCCAGTTGGTCGCGATAGACGCGCAGGTCGTAGGCCGCGGCAGGGGCGGCGCCCCCGCGGCCCCGCCGCAGGGGCGACAGGATGGCAAGGGCCGTGATGGCCGTCAGGGCGGCAGCCAGGATCCAGAACATGCGTCACCTCCGGTTGGCCCCGTTCCTAGCGCGGATGGCGGCGGACCGAAAGCGCGCTGCGACAGGGCTGTCCGAATGTCGCATGTCGCATTTCGCCGCGATCTGCCGCAAGCCGCCTTGAGGGTCGGGCCCGCCGCAGCCATGGTGCAGGCAACCCGTTTCCTGAGAGGCACCATGCCCGAAGCCCCCCGCGCCCGACGCTATTCCGTCTTTGCCATCGCCCGCGAGGCGCTGCGTCAGCACAAGGGCTGGACGCGGGCCTGGGCCAGCCCGGAACCGAAATCGCGCTACAAGGTGATCGTGGTCGGTGCGGGCGGGCACGGGCTGGCGACGGCCTATTACTTGGGCAAGAACTTCGGCATCACCGACGTCGCGGTGATCGAGAAGGGCTGGCTGGGCGGCGGCAACACGGGTCGCAACACGACCATCATCCGATCAAACTATCTGCAGGACCCATCGGCGGCGATCTATGAGAAGTCGCGCAGCCTGTACGAAACCCTGTCCCAGGACCTGAACTACAACATCATGTTCAGCCCGCGCGGGCTGATCATGCTGGCCCAGACCGAGCACGAGATCCGCGGCTACAAGCGCACCGTCTATGCCAACAACCTGCAGGGCGTTCAGACCGAATGGCTGGACCCCCAGCAGCTGAAGGCCAAGGTGCCGATCATCAACCTGGACGGGCCGCGCTATCCGGTGCTGGGCGGCCTCTATCAGGCCCGCGGCGGAACTGCGCGCCATGACGCGGTGGCCTGGGGCTATGCGCGGGCCTGTTCCGACATGGGCATGCACATCATCCAGAACTGCGAGGTGACCGGGGTCGAGACCGAGGGCGGCCAGGTCCGCGCCGTCAACACCTCCAAGGGGCGCATCGGCTGCGACAAGCTGGCGATCGTGGTCGCGGGCCATTCCAGCCAGCTGGCGGCCATGGCCGGGTTCCGCCTGCCCATCGAAAGCGTCGCGCTGCAGGCGCTGGTCAGCGAACCGATCAAGCCCTGCATGGACGTGGTCGTGATGGCCAACACCGTCCACGGCTACATGTCGCAATCCGACAAGGGAGAGATGGTGATCGGCGGCGGCACCGACGGGTTCAACAACTTTACCCAGCGCGGCTCTTGGCAGCATGTCGAGGAAACCGTCCGCGCCCTGATCGAGACCTTCCCCATGATCAGCCGCCTGAAGATGCTGCGCCAATGGGGCGGCATCGTCGACATGACCGGCGACCGGTCCCCGATCCTGTCGTCGACCCCGGTGGGCGGCATCTTCGTGAACTGCGGGTGGGGCACCGGCGGGTTCAAGGCGATCCCCGGTTCCGGCTGGGCGATGGCCGAGCTGGTCGCCAAGGGAACGCCGGGTCCGCTGGCCGCCGATTTCGGGCTGAACCGGTTCCGCGAGGGCCGGTTCATCGACGAATCGGTCGCCGCCGGCGTCGCGCATTAGGCGAGGGCGCGCCGATGTTTTCCCGCGACGGAACCCCGGACGCCATCCGCGAATTGCCTTGCCATGACAGGTCCGACCGAAAGGGTTCATCATGGCTGACCGCAACAACAATGGCCTCTACTTCATCGTCGGCGGCATCGTCGTCGTCGTTGCACTGCTGTTCTTCTTCATGTCAGGCGAACCGACCGGCGTTGCCACGACCGACCCGGTCGAAGGCGACACGACCAACATCAGCGTCGACACGCCAGCGGCCGAACCTGCGGCCGACGCCCCTGCCGTCTCTGTCGAAACCGACAGCCCCGCGGCCGTCGACGCCCCTGCCGAACCGGCAACCCCGGCTCCGGCCAACTGATGCCCTGACGCGCGGGACGGCCCGGCCGTCCTGCGCGACCACGGGGGTCCGGGGGCGGTCAGCCCCCGGCCTGCGTCCGACGGCATGTCGGACAGACGGCACCGCCGGCCTGCGCCGCTGCGGTGCCTTTTCGCATCCGCAACTCTCGCACCCCAAGGAAGCCCGATGCTGATCCTGACCTGTCCCTATTGCGGTGTGAACGCCGAGGAAACCGAACTGCATCCCGGCGGAGAGGCGCACCTGGCCCGCATCGGCCCGAACGGCACCGACGAGGAGTTCGAAAGCTACCTGTTCGCGCGCAAGAACGCCAAGGGCGTGCATTTCGAACGCTGGCGCCACGCCTATGGCTGCGGCAAGTGGTTCCTGGCCGCGCGCTGCACCGCCACGCTGCAGGTGTTCGGAACCTATAGGGCGCAGACGCCCCATCCCCCTGCCCAGATTGTGGAGGCGATCCGCAAGGTCCGCCCCGACTGGACACCCGACTGGACCCCCGCCGAAGGCATCGCCGAATGACCCACACGCCCCCCTTCCGACTGCCCGCCGGTGGCCGCCGCATCGACCGTGCCTGGCAGGTGCCGTTCCGCTTTGACGGCCGCCACCTGCGCGGGCTGACCGGCGACACCATCGCCTCGGCGCTTCTGGCCAACGGCCAGATGCTGATGGGCCGGTCCTTCAAGTATCACCGCCCACGCGGTCCCCTGGCCTCGGGCGCCGAGGAGCCGAACGCGCTGCTGGGCCTGGGCCAGGGTGGCCGGTTCGAACCGAACCAGCGCGCCACCACCACGCCCCTGACGCACGGCATGGTCACGCGCAGCCAGAACTGCTGGCCCAGCCTGGATGCCGATGTGGGCGCGGTGAACAACTGGCTGTCGCCTGTCTTTCCGGCGGGCTTCTACTACAAGACCTTCATCCATCCGCGCCCCTTCTGGAAGCACCTGTTCGAACCGATCATCCGCCGCAGCGCGGGCCTGGGCCGGGCGCCGACCGATCCCGATCCCGACCGCTATGAACAGGCCTACGGCTTTGCCGACACGGTCGTGGTCGGCGGCGGCATCGCAGGCCTGACCGCCGCACGCGATGCGGCCGAGGCGGGCGGCACGGTGCTGGTTCTGGAACAGGGCGCCCATTGGGGCGGGCGCACGCCCACCGACCACGACGGCGGACAGGCCGCCATCGACGCGCTGCTGGCCGACCTGCAAGGCCGTGACACCGTCACGCTGCGCCGCAACACCATGGCCACCGGCCTTTACGACCACGGCTATCTGATCGCGCGGGAATCGCTGGCCGATCACGACCCGAACCAGGGCATCCCCCGCCAGCGCCTGTGGCGTATCCGGGCGGGCCGGGTGATCGCCGCGACCGGCGCGCTGGAGCGTCCCTTGTCCTTTGCCTGCAACGACGTGCCGGGCGTGATGCTGGCCAGCGCCGTCCGCGATTTCATCACCGATTACGCCGTGGCACCGGGGCGGCGCATCGTCGTGGTCACGAACAACGACGACGCCTATCGCACCGCCCTGACGGCCCATGCCGCGGGGCTGGAGGTGCCGGCCATCGTCGATGCCCGACCCACCGCCGACGGGGCGCTGCCCCAAGCCGCGCGGGCTGCGGGCATCACTGTCCTGACCGGCACGGCCGTCGCCAAGGTCAAGGGGGGCAAGCATGTCGAGGGAGTGGTGCTGTGTGACCACCAAGGCGACGGCGCGCCGCGCCAGACTGTCGATTGTGACGTGGTGGCCATGTCGGGCGGCTGGTCGCCGGTCGTGCATCTCTATTCGCATTGCGGCGGCAAGCTGACCTGGGACGAGGCGCAATCGATGTTCCGCCCCGACCCCGACCGCCCGCCCCTGGGTGCGGACGGGCAGGGCAACGTGACCGTCGCGGGGGCCGCCAATGGCGATCTGCACTGCGCCGGCGACTTGGAAAGCCCTGCGGGTGCGACCATGCCCGTCTGGGTCATGCCCGCCCGCGCGCCCTACAAGCTGCGCGCCAAGATGTGGCTGGATTTCCAGAACGACGTGAAGGTCACCGATGTTGAACTGGCCGCCCAGGAGGGCTATGCCAGCGTCGAGCACACCAAACGCTATACCACGCTTGGCATGGCGACCGACCAAGGCAAGCTGTCCAACATCAACGGCCTGGCGGTGCTGTCCAACGCGCTGAACCAGCCCATCCAGGCGACCGGCACCACCACGTTCCGCCCGCCCTACACGCCGCTGACCCTGGCCACCATCGCGGCCGAGGCCAAGGACGAGGCCTTCCAGCCGCTGCGCAAGACGCCGATCCACGCCTGGCACGACCGCAACGGCGCCAGCTGGGAGCCGGTGGGCCACTGGCGTCGCCCCTATGCCTATCCCCGCGCGACCGAGGATCGCCACGCCGCCGTCAACCGCGAGATCCTGGCGGTGCGGGCGGGCGTCGGCACGCTGGACGCCTCGACCCTGGGCAAGATCATCGTCAAGGGGCCCGATGCGGGGCGGTTCCTGGACATGCTGTACACCAACATGATGTCCACCCTGCCGGTCGGCAAATGCCGCTATGGCCTGATGTGCAACGAGAACGGCTTCCTGATGGATGACGGGGTCGTTGCGCGCCTGTCCGACGACAGCTGGCTGTGCCATACGACCACCGGCGGCGCGGACCGCATCCATGGGCACATGGAGGACTGGCTGCAATGCGAATGGTGGGACTGGAAGGTCTATACCGCCAACCTGACCGAACAGTTTGCCCAGATCGCCGTGGCCGGACCCAAGGCCCGCGCCCTGCTGGAACGCCTGCCGGGCAGCATCGATCTGTCGGCCGAGGCGCTGCCCTTCATGCAATGGGCCGAAGGCGACATCGCCGGCATCCCCGCCCGCATCTTCCGCATCAGCTTCTCGGGTGAGCTCAGCTATGAGATCGCGGTGCCTGCCAATCGCGGTCTGGAGCTGTGGGAGCGGCTGCACGAGGTCGGCCGCGACCTTGGCATCACCCCCTACGGGACCGAGGCCATGCATGTGATGCGCGCCGAAAAGGGCTTCATCATGATCGGGGACGAGACCGACGGCACCATCATCCCGCAGGATCTGGGGCTGGACTGGGCGATATCCAAAAAGAAGGCCGACTATATCGGCAAGCGCGCCCAACGCCGCAGCCACATGACCGACGGCACCCGCTGGAAGCTGGTGGGGCTGGAGAGCCTGTCCGGCAAGGTCATACCCGACGGCGCCTATGCGGTGGCGGACGGCACGAACGGCAACGGCCAGCGCAAGACCCAGGGGCGCGTCACCTCCAGCTATCACTCGCCGACGCTGGACAAGCCCATCGCGATGGGCCTGGTCCGCCACGGTCCGGCCCGCATGGGGCAGGTCCTGGATTTTCCGATGCCGGACGGTGCGGTGATGCAGGCGCGGATCGTCGATCCGGTCTTCTACGACAAGGAAGGAAGCCGTCAGAATGGCTGAAGCGCTGGCTACCATCACCCCCGTCGCGGGTTTGGGCATGATCACCATCCGGGCCGATCTGGACCGCGCGGGCGACGCCCTGGCCGAGGCCGCGGGCCTGGCGATCCCCGACGCGACCGGCACCGTGACCGACGGCAGCCGCACCCTGGCGTGGATGTCGCCGGACGAGCTGTTGCTGATCCTGCCCGCATCGGACCTTTCCGGCGCGCTGTCGGACCTGACGCAGGCGCTGACGGGTGAACACGGGCTGGTGGCCGACGTGTCGGATGCCCGTGCGGTCTTTGACGTGACGGGCCCCCATGCCGCGGACGTGATCGCAAAATTGGCCCCGGTCGATGCCGCGGCCCTGCCGTCGGGCGTCTTGCGCCGCACGCGCATGGCGCAGACCGCCGCGGCCTTCTGGCGGGTGGACGGCGGGTTCCGCGTGATCGGCTTTCGCTCGACGGCGGATTACCTGTCGCTGATCCTGACCAATGCGGCCATGCCGGGCAGCCAGCTGGCGCCGCGCTGACCACCTTGGCGCAAGGGGGGATCGGAACCCCGGTCCACCCCTTGCGTTGGTCCCCCGAATGCGCGACCGTTCGCGCCGAGCCGAACCAACCCTTTCGAAAGGACCGCAAAATGGCCTTCACCCTTCCCGATCTTCCCTATTCGCATGATGCCCTGGAAGCCGGCGGCATGTCGCGCGAGACGCTGGAGTATCACCACGACAAGCACCACAACGCCTATGTCACCAAGCTGAACGAGCTGGTGGCGGGGACCGAGTGGGAAGGCAAGTCGCTGGAGGATATCGTCAAGGGCACCTACCAGAAGGGCGCCGTGGCGCAGAACGGCATCTTCAACAATGCCAGCCAGCATTGGAACCACGCCCAGTTCTGGGAGATGATGGGCCCGAACCCCGGCCCGATGCCCGCCAACCTGGAAGCCGCGATCAAGGACAGCTTCGGTTCGGTCGAGGAGTTCAAGAAGAAGTTCGCCGAGGCCGGCGTCGGCCAGTTCGGGTCGGGCTGGGTCTGGCTGGTCAAGAATGCCGACGGCAAGCTGGAGATCACCAAGACCGAAAACGGTGTGAACCCGCTGTGCACCGGTCAGACGGCGCTGCTGGGTTGCGACGTGTGGGAGCACAGCTACTACATCGACTTCCGCAACGCGCGCCCCAAGTACCTGGAAAACTTCCTGGACAAGCTGGTGAACTGGGAGAACGTCGCCTCGCGCATGTGAGGTCGGACGCATCGATCGAAAGGCCCGCCCCTTGTGGCGGGCCTTTTGCGTGGCGCCCGCGCCGGCATTGGCATTTCCGCCCATCGCGGTATAAGACCACGGGAACACAGGACAGATCGGCAGGGCGGGCATGGCCAACCAGAGCGACACCTTCATCGACGAAGTCACCGAAGAGCTGCGGCGCGACCGCCTGTACGGGGCGATGCGCCGTTACGGCTGGATCGTGGTACTGGTGATCGTGGCGGTGGTCGGCTTCACCGCGTGGCGCGAATACAGCGCCGCCCAGGACCGCGCCGCGGCGCAGGCCTGGGGCGATGCGATCCTGGCGGCCGAGGCCGAGAACGACCCCGCCGCCGTTCTGGCCGTCGATCCGCGCGGTTCGGCCGGGCGGCAGGCGCTGACCGGGCTGCTGGCCGCGGGCGCGCAGACCGATCCCGATGCCCGCGCACAGGCGCTGCAGGGCGTGGCCGATGCCCAGCCCGACAGCGTGCTGGGAGAGCTGGCGCAGCTGAAGCTGGTGATGGCACAGGGCGCGCAGATGGATGCGGCCGAACGCGACGCCATCCTGACCCGCCTGTCGCGCGCCGGTGCGCCGTTCGAGCTGCTGGCACTGGAACAGAAGGCCGTGGCCCTGATCGGTGCCGGGCGCCCCGAGGATGCGATCACCCTGATCCGCCAGATCCAGGACAAGGACGGCCTGACCGAGGCCTTGCGTCGTCGCCTGTCCGAGATGATGATCGCCCTGGGCGAGACGCCCGAACCGACCGAATAACGGACTGAGAGACAGGGATGACCGCCATGCTGCGACTGACCTTGGCGATGGCCGCCGGACTGGGACTTGCCGGCTGCGGCGACCGCGAAATCATCCTGCCCGGAGAGCGCCTGGACCCCCTGGCCGTCATCTCGGCCGACGGTCCCGCGGTCGAGGGTGCGGCGGGCATCACCGGCACCGCGCTGTCCCTGTCCGCCCCGGTCACCAACGGCGAATGGACCCATCGCGGCGGCAACGCCGCCCATGCGCCGGGCCATCTGGCCCTGGGCGCGGGCGGCACGGCCCTGTGGTCCGCATCCATCGGCCAGGGTGAAACCCGTCGTCACCGCATCACCGCCGACCCCGTCGTGGCGGCGGGCCGGGTCTTTACCCTGGACAGCCGCGCCCGCGTCACTGCGACCGCGCTGAACGGCGGGCGCGCCTGGTCCACCGACGTGACGCCCGCGCTGGAGAATGTCGACAGCGCCTCGGGCGGCGGTCTGGCCTATGAGGGCGGGCGAGTCTTCGTCACCACCGGTTTCGGCGAACTGGTCGCGCTGGACGCGGCCAGCGGCGCCGTGCTGTGGCGCCAGCGGGTCGAGGCCTCGATCGGCGGCGGCCCGGCCGTGCAGGACGGCGTGGTCTATGTCGCGGCCCGGAACGCCGTGGGCTGGGCCGTGCGCGCCAGCGATGGGCGCGTGCTGTGGCAGGCGGCAGGCACGCCGTCGGGGTCGGGCGTCATGGGCGTGTCGGTCCCGGCCGTACAGGGCGACACGGTGGTGTTCCCGTTCTCGTCGGGGCAGATCGTGGCGGTGGACCGCCAGTCGGGCCTGACCAACTGGACGTCGCAGATCGCGGGCACCCGTCCCGGACGCGCCATCGCGGTGGTCCGTGACGTGACCGGAGATCCGGTGATCGCGGGCGGGCGCGTCTATTCGGGCACCTCTTCCGGGCGCATCAGCGCGGTCGAACTGTCGACCGGCCTGAACGACTGGACCGCGGACGAGGGCGCCAACAGCCCGGTCGTCGTCGCGGGCGGGTCGGTCTTTGCCGTGAACGACCAGGCCCAGCTGGTCCGGCTGGATGCGGCGACGGGCGGCGTCGTCTGGCGCCAGCCCCTGCCGTATTACACCACGCAGCGCGTGCGGCGTCAGGATGCGGTCCACGCGCATTACGGTCCAGTGCTGGCCGGGGGGCGGTTGCATATCGCCTCCAGCGATGGCATGTTGCGCAGCTTCGATCCCGCCTCCGGCGCGCTGGTCGGTCAGGTGGCGATCCCCGGTGGGGCGGCATCGGCCCCGGTGGTCGCCGGTCAAACCCTTTACGTCGTTGCGCGCAACGGCCAGTTGCATGCGTTCAGATGACATTCACCCTTGCGATCGTCGGGCGGCCCAATGTGGGCAAGTCCACCCTGTTCAACCGTCTGGTTGGCAAGAAACTTGCGCTGGTCGATGACCAGCCCGGCGTGACCCGCGACATCCGCGAGGGCGCGGGCCGCCTTGGCGACCTGCGCTTTGTCGTGATCGACAGCGCGGGCCTGGAGATGGCCGAGGATGACAGCCTGCAGGGGCGAATGCGCCGCCTGACCGAACGCGCCGTTGACGAGGCCGACATCTGCCTGTTCGTCGTCGACGCGCGCATCGGCATCACCGCGGCCGACGAGTATTTCGCCGAGATCCTGCGCCGCCGCGCCAAGCACGTCATCGTCGCCGCCAACAAGTCCGAGGGCCGCGCCGGAGAGGCGGGGGCCATGGAGGCCTATGCCCTGGGCCTGGGCGAGCCCCTGCGCATCTCGGCCGAGCATGGCGAGGGGATGGACGACCTTTACGGCGTGCTGATGCCCCTGGCCGACCGGATCGAGGCCGAGCGTCCCGCCCCGATCGAGGCCGTGACCGACCTGGACCTGTCCGAGGAGGACGCCGAATCGGGCGAGGGTTCCGAGGACTGGCGCCCGTCCGAGGCCCGTCCCCTGCAGATTGCCGTGATCGGCCGCCCCAATGCGGGCAAGTCGACGCTGATCAACAAGATCCTGGGACAGGACCGCCTGCTGACCGGCCCCGAGGCCGGGATCACCCGCGATTCGATCAGCGTGACCACGAACTTCATGGGCACGCCCATGCGCATCTTCGACACGGCCGGCATG
Source organism: Paracoccus sp. NBH48 (assembly GCF_015390265.1). Classification (NCBI taxonomy): domain Bacteria; kingdom Pseudomonadati; phylum Pseudomonadota; class Alphaproteobacteria; order Rhodobacterales; family Paracoccaceae; genus Paracoccus; species Paracoccus sp. NBH48. The sequence continues at coordinate 42,052 of NZ_VUOJ01000008.1, forward strand.
CGCAAGCGCGCCCGCGTGACCGAGAAGCTGGAGAAGCTGTCGGTGGCCGACGGCCTGCGGGCCGTGCGTTTCGCCGAGGTCGTCGTCGTCCTGCTGGACGTCGAGATCCCCTTCGAGACCCAGGATCTGCGCATCGCCGATTTCGCCGAGACCGAGGGTCGCGCCGTCGTCATTGCCGTCAACAAGTGGGACACCGAGGACGACAAGTCCCACAAGCTGAACGAGATGCGCGCCAGTTTCGAAAAGCTGCTGCCGCAGTTGCGTGGCGCGCCGCTGATCACCGTGTCGGCCAAGACCGGCAAGGGGCTGGACCGCCTGCACAACGCCGTCATCAAGGCGCACGAGGTCTGGAACCGCCGCGTGCCGACCGCCCGCCTGAACCAGTGGCTGGGCGCGATGACCGAAAGCCATCCGCCCCCGGCCCCCGGCGGTCGCCGCATCCGCCTGCGCTACATGACGCAGGTCAAGACGCGTCCGCCTGCGTTCATCGTGAAATCGACCCATACCGACCAGATCCCCACCAGCTATCAGCGGTATCTGATCAACGGACTGCGGACCGATTTCGACATGCCCGGCACGCCGATCCGCCTGTTCTTCCGCGATCAGGGCGGCGAGAACCCCTACAAGGCCAAGGCCACCAAGATCGTGCAGTCTGGCGCGCTGTCCAAGCACAAGCACCGCCAGAAACCCAAGGGCAGCTGACCCGGCTCAGCTGGCCGCGCGGATCAGCACCGTGGCCATCGCGCTGATCCCGATGATCGCGGCCAGCGCGATCATCGGATCACTGCCCATGGTCGAGATGGCCAGCCCGCAGAATGCCCAGATCAGCGCCACGGAATAGCCCACGCTTGGGCCGATCCACATCTGCGCGGCCATGCCGAGGGCCGCGGCGGGCAGGATCGCCACGGCCGACACGATCTGCGCGGACAGGCCGAACTGCACGGCGGTCAGTTCCGCCAGCGCGGCCGAGGCCAGGGCGGTGGCCCATCCGGCCAGAAAGCCGATCGCGGGGCGGTGCCGACCCGCCGCGCGCCGGGCGCCCACCGTCGCGGCGATGGCCCCGGCAACAGAGGCTAGGGTCAGCACTCCCGGATTGTCGATCAGCAGCGGCCAGACCGATGCCAGGATCAGCGCCCCCAGCAGCATCGGCCACACGCGCGGTCGGCCCGCACGGATCGGCTCGTCATCAGACGGGTCGATCCACTGCCCGACCGCATCCAGCATCACCATCATCCAGACGGCGATCAGCAGCATCCACATCAACAGGTTGTCGGGGTTCAGGTACAGGTGGGGAATGGCGATGCTGGTCGGCGCGACGGGCGGCAGCAGCGGCGCCGCCAGACGCGCCGCGTCCGTGATGATGCGCGCATCGGGCTGCATCGCGAAGATCACGCCGCAGATCACGAAGATCGCGGCGACCACCAGATGCAAGACTGAACCGATCCGTGTCATGCAGGCCAACGCGCGCCGGCCTGCGGCAGTTTCGCGCCGTCCGCAATCGGGGTGTCAGGCCAGCGATCCCTGGGCGGTCAGCGTGGTCGCGCCCTTCAGATAGGGGTGCAGGACCGCAGGCAGGCGGACCGATCCGTCGGCCTGCTGGCCGTTTTCCAGCACCGCGATCAGCGCGCGCCCGACGGCCAGGCCGGACCCGTTCAGGGTGTGCACGAATTCCGGCTTGCCCCCGCCCGCCGGGCGATAGCGCGCGTTCATCCGCCGTCCCTGATAGTCGCCGCAATAGCTGACGCTGCTGATCTCGCGATAGCGGTCCTGGCCCGGCAGCCAGACCTCCAGGTCGTGGGTGATGCGCGCGCCCGCGCCCATGTCGCCGGTGCACAGGATCATCGTGCGATAGGGCAGTTCCAGCGCCTCCAGCACGGCCTCGGCGCAGCGGGTCATGCGGTCATGTTCGGCCAGACCCGTTTCGGCATCGGTGATCGACACCATCTCGACCTTCTCGAACTGGTGCTGGCGCAGCATGCCGGTGGTGTCGCGGCCCGCGCTGCCTGCCTCGGATCGGAAGCACTGGCTGTGGGCGACCATGCGGCGGGGCAGGGCGGCCTGGTCCAGCAGGTCGCCGTTGACCGTGTTGGTCAGCGTCACCTCGGATGTGGGGATCAGCCAGTACCCTTCGCGGGTCAGATAGCTGTCCTCTCCGAACTTGGGCAGCTGGCCGGTGCCCAGCATCATCTGTTCCAGCACCAGGACGGGGGTCCAGGTCTCCTCCAGCCCGTGCTGGTCGACATGCAGGTCGACCATGAACTGTGCCAGCGCGCGATGGATGCGCGCGACCGCCCCCTTCAGCACGACGAAGCGGCTGCCGGACAGCTTGGCGCCGGTCTGAAAATCCATGCCCGGCACGACGCCGGGGATCTGGAAATGCTCGACCGGGGCAAAGTCCAGGGCCGCAGGCGTGCCACACCGGCGCAGCTCGACATTGTCGTCCTCGTCCCGGCCCTCGGGGACACGGTCCAGCGGCAGGTTCGGAATGCCCAGCAGCAGGTCGCGCAGCTGCGCGTCCAGATCGGCGGCCTCTGCCTGCATGCGGGCGATGTCGGCCTTGGTCGTGGCGACCAGCGCGCGCAGACGCTCGAACTCGGCGTCGTCGCCCCGCGCCTTGGCGGCGCCCACGTCCTTGCTGGCCTTGTTCTGGTCCGCCTGCGCGGTCTCGGCGGCGGCGATGCGACCGCGGCGGGCCTCGTCCAGCGACAGGATCTGCGCGGTCAGGCCGGTCAGCCCGCGGCGGTTCAGCGCCGCCTCGAAGGCATCGGGATTGTCACGGATCGCACGGATGTCATGCATGGCGGCACCTTCGCAAATTGTCTGGGTGCCTGACTAGCGCATGCCGACCGCGACAGAAAGCCCGGCCCGCCGCCACCGCGGGAATATCACGCGCCCAGTGTCAGTCCCGCACCGCGCATCATCTCCTCCAGCACGGGATAGAAATAGCGCTGGCCGACATAACCCTCGATCCGGCCTGCCTCGGATCCATCCGACAGCAGCACGAAGGTGGGCGTGATCCAGGGTCGCCGCGCCAGTGCCAGCCCGTCAGGATAGGGGCCATCCACGTCCACATGCAGGATCGGCGCGGCGCGCCCCGCGGCCGAGGCCGCATAGCCGGGCCCGATCTGCGCATGCCAGGCGCGGCAATGGTGGCAGGCGGGCGATTCGACCATCATCAGCCGCCAGCCCGACGGCGGCGCGGCCCGCACCCCCAGGGGCAGCATCACGGCCGCGGCGCCCATCAGGACGGTGCGGCGGGACAGGATGGGCATGACGGGACCTCCACGCGGGATGGCGCCAGATTACGCCCTGCCGGCCCATGGCACAAGGTCGACGGGGTTGCCCCCCGGCGGTGGCTGGTCCAGTGTCTCGCGCAAAGCGGGACAAGGCGGCGATGACGACGGACGATCTTCTGACACCCTTGCTGCGGGGCGATCGGCGGGCGCTGTCGCGCGCGATCACGCTGGTGGAATCGACCCGCCCCGACCATCGCGACCGCGCAGGCCGCCTGATCGCGGCGCTGCCCGACAGCACGGCCTTGCGGATCGGCCTGTCAGGCACGCCGGGGGTGGGCAAGTCGACCTTCATCGAGGCGTTCGGCACGATGCTGACCGAACAGGGGCTGCGCGTCGCGGTGCTGGCGGTCGATCCGTCCTCGACCCGGTCGGGCGGTTCGATCCTGGGGGACAAGACGCGGATGGAGCTTCTGTCGCGCAACCCGCGCGCCTATGTCCGGCCCAGCCCGTCCAGCGCCCATCTGGGCGGCGTCGCCCGCCGCACGCGCGAGGCGATCCGCCTGTGCGAGGCCGCGGGCCATGACGTCGTCCTGATCGAGACGGTGGGCGTCGGCCAATCCGAAACCCTGGTCGCACAGATGTCGGACCTGTTCATCCTGCTGCTGGCGCCTGCGGGCGGCGACGAATTGCAGGGGGTCAAGCGCGGCATCATGGAGATGGCCGACCTGATCCTGGTGAACAAGGCCGATGGCGACCTGCTGTCGCCCGCGCGCCGGACGGTGGCCGATTACGCGGGCGCGCTGCGCCTGCTGCGCAAGCGGCCGCAGGATCCCGACGGCTTTCCCAAGGCCATGCCGGTCAGCGCGACCACCGGCGCGGGCCTGCCCGAGGCGTGGTCCTGCATGCGCCATCTGGCCGACTGGCGCCGCGATGCCGGTCATTTCGACCGCATCCGGGCCGAACAGGCGCGCGACTGGTTCATGGCCGAACTGCAGGGTGGGCTGCTGGCGCAGCTGGACGCCCCGGACGCCCGCGCGCGCATCAGTGATCTGGGCGCCCGTGTCACCCAAGGCGCGCTGCCCCCGGTCGAGGCCGCGCGCCAGATGCTGGACTGGTTGCGGCAGCCGCGATGAAATGCCCGAAAACGCGCCCCGCCCTGTCCGCGAATCGGCTAGACCGGTCCGCACAGGAGGGGGCGATGCCGGACCATGACGATCTGTATGCCGCGCTGCTGGCGCGCGATCCGGGATATGACGGGCGTGCGCTGGTCGGCGTCACCTCGACCGGGATCTTTTGCCGGCTGAGCTGCCCGGCGCGCAAGCCGCGGCGCGACAACTGCCGCTGGTTCGCGGATGCCGCCGCCGCGCGGGCCGCGGGGTTCCGCCCCTGCCTGCGCTGCCGTCCCGAAGGGCAGGTGCCGCCGCTGGTCGCCACGTTGGGCGCGGCGCTGGCCGCCGACCCCGCCCGCCGCTGGTCCGAGGCGGACCTGACCGCCCTGGGGCATGACCCCTCGACCGTGCGGCGGCTGTTCCGCCAGCATCTGGGCACCAGCTTTCTGCAGCTGGCGCGCGCGGCACGACTGCGCGCGGGTCTGACCACATTGACGCAAGGAGGCAGGATGATCGACGCACAGCTGGACGCGGGATTCGATTCGGCATCGGGGTTCCGGCAGGCCTTTGCACGCCTGTTCGGGCATGCGCCGCACCAGATGCGGGGGGCCGCGGACCTGCGCGCGGACTGGATCGATACACCCCTGGGCGGGATGATCGCCATCGCCGATGACGACGCCCTGCACCTGCTGGAATTCACCGACCGCAAGGCGCTGCCCCAGGGGCTGCGGCGGCTGTCGGTGATGGCGGGGGGGCGGATCGGGTTGGGCCGCACCGCGGTGACCGACCGTGCCGAGGCCGCCCTGGCCCGGTTCTTCGCGGGCAGCGACGGGCGGCTGGATCTGCCGGTGCGCCTGCGCGGCACGCCGTTCCAGACCCGCGTCTGGCAGGAACTGCAGGCGATTCCCGCCGGCCGGACGCGCAGCTATGCCCAGCTTGCCGCGGCCATCGGCCATCCCGCCGCCGTCCGCGCTGTCGCGGCGGCCAATGGGGCGAACCGGCTGGCGCTGGTCGTGCCCTGTCACCGGGTCATCGGCACAGATGGCACCATGACCGGATATGCGGGCGGCCTGTGGCGCAAGGAGCGCCTGATCGCGCTGGAGCGCGGCTATGGAATCACCTGACAAGGCTTGACGACGCGCCCCTCATGCGGTAGCCACCCGCGAACGGAATTCCGGGCGCTGCCTCGCGGCGCCTTTTCACATTGGGACGGACCCCCCGCCCGCACAGCTGAGACGAAGGAACACACCATGTCGCGCGTCTGCGAACTGACCGGCAAAGGCCCGATGAGCGGTAACAATGTCAGCCATGCCAACAACAAGACCCGTCGCCGGTTCCTGCCGAACCTGAACGAGGTCACGCTGCTGTCCGAAAAGCTGGGCCGCGGCTACTCGCTGCGCATCTCGGCTGCGGCGCTGCGTTCGGTCGATCACCGTGGCGGCCTGGACGCCTTCCTGGCCAAAGCCAAGGACACCGAGCTGTCGGACCGCGCCCAGAAGATCAAGCGCGACCTGGTCAAGGCCGAATCGGCTGCCGCGACCGCCTGATCCGATGATCGTCGGATGATGCATGGCCCTGCCGTTCCGGCGGGGCTTTTGCATGTCCGGAACCCCGGCCCGTGCGGTGCGGCCTGTTCGCGCCCCGGCCCCATCCAAGGACCTTGCCGAATGAAACTGTCGATCCTAGCCGCCGTCGCGGTGCTGTCCCCGGTGGCCGCCCTTGCCCATGACGGCATGCACGCCAACGACGCCTATGCGCGCAGCACCAACCCCAAGGTGGGCGCGGTCTTCATGCAGCTGGAAAACCACCGTCAGGTCGCCTGCACCCTGCAGGGCGTGTCGTCCGACGCGGCCGAGCGGGTCGAGCTGCACACCCATGTCGAGGAAGGCGGCGTCATGAAGATGACCCGGATCGAGGACGGGATCGCCGTCGCCGCCGGTCAGACCCACGCCCTGAACCGCGGCGGCGACCACATCATGATGCTGGGCCTGGCCGAACCGCTGGCCGATGGCGACACGCTGACCCTGTCGATGGATTTCGGCGATTGCGGCACCGAGGAGGTGCAGGTCGTCGTCGACAACCAGCGCGAGGATGCCGCCCCCGCCGATCACGACCACGGCGACCATCAGGGCCACTGAGGCCCCTCAGGCCGCCCGTTCGACCAGCTGGGCGGCCACCGGACCCAGGTGCCGGACGATCAGCGCCACCCCCTGCGCCGACGGGTGAACCCCGTCCCGCAGCAGCAGCGGCGCCCTGTCGGTCGCGGGCACCTGTGCCAGCGGCGCATACAGATCCTGCAGCAGCAGGGCGCCGTGGCGTTCGGCCAAACGCGGCCAGATCCCGCTCCAGGCACGGCGCCAGTCGGGCTGGCCCGCCGGGGCGTGGATGCCGACCAGCAGCAAAGGCCGCCCGCCGCTGCCCGCGGTCTGCAGGATCGCGTCCAGGTTCGCCTCGGCATCTGCGGGCTGCCAGCGGCGCAGCATGTCGTTGCCGCCCAGCTCGACCATGACGGCATCGGGGCGGTGGCGGCGCATCGACAGCTCGATCCGCACGCGGCCGCCATAGGTGGTGTCCCCCGACAGCCCCGCATCGATCAGGTCCGCCGGGCGCCCCGCATCGGCCAGCCAGGCCGACAGCTGCGGGACCAGCCCCTCGGTCGGGCCCAGGCCGAAACCGGCGGTCAGGCTGTCGCCAAAGCACAGGATGCGCGGCAGCGCCTGTGCCTGGGCGGGGCGGACCATTGTGGCGGCGGCGGCGGTGGTCAGCAGGTGGCGGCGGGTCAAGGTCATGCGGCAGTCCTCAGGCGCAGGGCATTGGTCACCACGAAGACCGAGGACAGCGCCATCGCGCCCGCCCCCAGCATGGGCGACAGTTGCGGCCCACCAAAGGGCACCAGCGCGCCCATGGCAACCGGGATCAGCGCGGCATTGTAGGCGAATGCCCAGAACAGGTTCTGGCGGATGTTGCGCATCACGGCGCGCGACAGGCGGATCGCGCGGGCGACGCCCTGCGGATCGCCCGCCATCAGCACCGCATCGGCGGCCTCGATGGCGATGTCGGTCCCGGTGCCGATGGCGATGCCCGTGTCGGCGGCGGCCAGCGCCGGCGCATCGTTGATGCCGTCGCCCACGAAGACGCTGCCCGGTCCCATCGCGCGGATCGCCGTCAGCTTGTCGTCGGGGGTCAGCCCGCCTTGCGCCCGGTCGATGCCAAGCCGCGCGCCCATGGCCTGCGCGGTGGCGGGCAGGTCGCCCGACAGCATCTGGGTCCGCAGGCCCATTTCGCGCAGGGCGGCGATGGCCGCGGCGGATTCGGGGCGTTCGGGATCGGCCAGCGCGAATGTCGCCACGTGGCGGCCGTCGGCGGCCAGATGCACCGGGGTCGCGCCATCGGCCGATGCGGCATCGGCATGGCGGATCAGGGCGGCGTCCGGCACGATGCCCGCCGCCTGCAGCGCGGCGGCGTTGCCGATCAGCAGCGACCGCCCCTCGACCGTGGCGGTCAGGCCGCGTCCGGGCAGGGCGGTCACCGATTGCGCCGGGGGCAGCGTCATGCCGCCTGCCTCGGCCAGGATCGCGCGGCCCAGGGGGTGTTCGGATCGGGCCTCGGCCGCGGCGGTCAGGCGCAGGGCGGCGTCGCGGTCGATGCCGTGGGTCCAGATCTGCGTCACGCGGGGGCGGCCTTGCGTCAGCGTCCCGGTCTTGTCAAAGGCCACCACCCGCGCGCCCGCCAGTTTCTGCAGGGCATCGCCCTGGCGGAACAGGATGCCAAGCCCCGCGCCGCGCCCGCTGCCCACCATGATCGACATCGGCACCGCCAGGCCCATCGCGCATGGGCAGGCGATGATCAGCACCGACACCGCCGCCACGACCGCATGCGCAAGGTCGGGGCCAAAGATCAGCCACAGCGCAAAGGCCAGCACCGCCAGGCCCATCACCACCGGAACGAAGATCCGCGTGACCCGATCGACCAGCGCCTGCACCGGCAGGCGGGCGGCTTGCGCCTCTTCGACCAGGGCCACGATCCGCGACAGCACGGTGTCCGGCCCCGTGGCCGTGACGCGATAGGTCAACGCGGCCGCGCCGTTGACCGTGCCGCCGGTCACCGTGTCGCCGGGCGCGCGCAGCACCGGGACGGGTTCGCCCGTCAGCATGGATTCGTCGACATGGCCCGCGCCTTCGGTCAACACGCCGTCCAGCGCAATGCGTTCGCCGGGTGCCAGCTGCACCAGATCGCCCGGCTGCAGGTCGGCCACCGCGACACGCACCGGATGCCCGTCGCGCAGCGCGGTCGCGTGATCGGGCGTCAGGGCCAGCAGCGCGCGGATCGCGGCGCCGGCCTGGCCCTTGGCGCGCGCCTCCAGCCAGCGGCCGGTCAGGATCAGTGTGACGATCACCGCCGCGGCCTCGAACCATACCTGGCGCGAGGCGGCGGGGACCAGGCCGGGGGCCAGGGTCACGACGGCGGAAAAGGCAAAGGCCGTGCCCGCGCCAAGCGCCACGAGGCTGTTCATCTCGGGGGCGCCGCGGCGCAGGGCGGCAAGCCCCGTGCCGAAGAACCGCCGCCCCGGTCCGGCCAGCACCGCCAGCGTCAGGATCATCTGCACGACCCACAACGCGCGCATGGGAACCAGCGTATGCAGCCAGTGGTGGAAGGCCGGGACCAGATGGCCACCCATCTCGACCACCGCGACGGGCAGGGTCAGGGCGGCGGCGGTCAGGGCCGCACGGCGCAGGGCCGGGGCCTCGTCCGGGGGTGGGGGGGCGCGGTCGGCGATGACGGTCGCGGGATAGCCCAGATCCGTCACGATTTGCGCCAAGGCCTGCGGGGTCAGGGCGGGATCGTGGCTGACCTGGGCGCGGTGCGTGGCCAGGTTCACCTGCGCATCCGCCACGTCGGGGCGGGCCGACAGCACGCGGCCCACGCGTCCCGAACAGGCCGCGCAGCTCATGCCCCGGATGGCCAGGCGGGTGACGGGCAGGCCATCGGCGGGGATCGGGGCTGCGGCTTGGGTCATGGGTGACAGATGTGGCGCGGGGGACGCGCGGTCAAGGCCGCGAGGCGGCCGAACGCCCTCGTGAGTTGCGGGCCGGGGGCGTTTCACTGTATCCGGGGGAAAAGCAAACCGATTGGAACTGCGCCATGAACCGTCGTCAGATGATCTCTCTGGCCGCCCTGCTGCTGGCCGCACCCGCCCTGGCCCCGACGCTGGCCGGCGCCCAGGAGGCGGCGGTCGATCCCTACGCCCCCATCGAGGTCGAGATCCGGGACGATTTCGAGACCGGCAGCATCGTCGTCGTCAGCCGCGATTTCTTCCTGTATCACGTTGTCGCACCGGGCAAGGCGGTCCGCTACGGCGTCGCCGTCGGCACGGCCGAACTGGTCTGGAAGGGCAAGGCCACGATCGGCCGCAAGGTCGAATGGCCCAGCTGGCGCCCGACCGACGACATGATCGAACGCAACCCCGGCGCCTATGCGAAATACGCCGACGGCATGCCCGGCGGTCCGCAGAACCCCCTGGGGGCGCGGGCGCTGTACCTGTATGACGACCGGGGCAACGACACCGCCATCCGCATCCATGGCACGACCGATCCCGGATCGATCGGGCGGGCGGTCTCCAACGGCTGTCTGCGCATGCGCAACGAGGCCGTGATGAGCCTGTTCGACCAGGTGCGCATCGGCACGCCCGTCTACGTCTTCTGATCTTGGATCTGACGCTTGCCAGCGCGGCGGACCCGGTTCTGGCCGGGTTCGACGACATCATCGATGTCCGCGCCCCGGCGGAATACGCCGAGGATCACCTGCCCGGAGCGATCAACCTGCCGGTCCTGTCGGATGCGGAACGCGCCCGCGTGGGCACGATCTACAAGCAGGTGTCACCCTTTGACGCCCGCAAGCTGGGCGCGGCGCTGGTCGCGGCCAATGCGGCGCGGCACCTGCAGGGGCCGCTGGCCGATCGGGGCGGCGCGTGGCAGCCGCTGGTCTATTGCTGGCGCGGTGGGCAGCGCTCGGGCAGCTTCGGCACGATCCTGAGCCAGATCGGCTGGCGCGTGGCGCGGGTTCAGGGCGGCTACAAGGCATGGCGGTCGCTGGTCGTGGACCGGGTGCAGAACGGTCCGATCGCGGCTCCGGTGATCGTGCTGGACGGCAACACGGGCAGCGCAAAGACCGCGATCCTGCAGCGGCTGGCGCAGCGCGGCCATCAGGTGATCGACCTGGAGGGGCTGGCCAACCATCGCGGCAGCCTGTTCGGCGGCCACCCCGAGGGCCAGCCCAGCCAGAAGATGTTCGAAGGACGCCTGGCCGTCGCGCTGGAGCGTCTGGACCCCGCCCGCCCCCTGCTGGTCGAGGCCGAGAGCAGCCGCATCGGCCAGATCACTGTCCCCAAGGCGATGTGGCAGGCGATCTGCGCCGCGCCCCGCCTGCAGATGCAGGTGCCGGTCGCCGCGCGCGCGGCGTTCACCGCCGCGACCTATCGCGACATGGTCGACGATCCCGCGCGCGTCGCCGCGATTTTGGACCTGATGGCCCCCCTGCACCCCGCCGAGCGTGTCGAGGGCTGGCGGCAGGCGCTGGCCCAGGGCCGGTGGCAGCATCTGTCCGAGGGGTTGCTGCGCGATCATTACGACCCGCGCTATGACAAGCACCGGTCGCGTCATGACGACGGGCGCGGACAGATCGTCGCACTGGACGACCTGTCCGACCTGGACGCCGCCACCGGCTTGGTCGAGGCGGGGCTGGCCCGGATGACCGCGGGCGGTTCGTCGCGGACGGCGGATGCGGGCCCCGCGCGCAGGGCGGTCGCCGATTTGTGATCGGGCAGGGGGGCGGGCTGGCCTAGTCTGACCGCGACCCCATGTCAGGAGAGCGCGATGACCCGGATGAGTGCCAAGGATTTCCCGCAGGAACTGCTGGAGCTGTACGACTTCTATGCCCACGGCCGCATCACCAAGCGGCAGTTCCTGGATCGGGCTGGCAAGTTCGCGGTCGGCGGCGTCACCGCGCTGGCGCTGTTGAACATGCTGCGGCCGAACTATGCGCTGGCCCAGCAGGTCAGCTTTACCGACCCCGACATCCTGCCCGAATACGTGACCTATCCGTCGCCCGAGGGGCATGGCGAGGTTCGTGCCTATCAGGTGGCCCCGGCGGGCGAGGGGCCCTGGCCCGCGGTGCTGGTGATCCACGAGAACCGCGGCCTGAACCCCTATATCGAGGACGTCGCGCGGCGCCTGGCCAAGGCGGGCTATCTGGCGCTGGCGCCGGACGGGCTGACCTCCAAGGGCGGCTATCCCGGCAATGACGAGGAGGGGCGCGCCCTGCAGGCCGAGGTCGATCCGACCCTGCTGATGAACGATTTTTTTGCGGGGGCCGAACATCTGATGGCGCATGAGCAGTCGACCGGCAAGGTCGGCGCGGTGGGCTTCTGCTATGGCGGGGGCGTGTGCAACGCGCTGGCGGTGGCCTATCCGGAACTGGGCGCGTCGGTGCCGTTCTATGGCCGGCAGGCCCCCGTGGCGGACGTTCCCAAGATCGAGGTGCCGCTGCTGTTCCAGTTCGCCGAGATCGACGAGAACATCAACGCCACCTGGCCCGCCTACGAGGCCGCGCTGAAAGAGGCCGGCAAGACCTATGAGGCGCATGTCTATCCGGGCACCAACCACGGCTTTCACAACGATTCGACGCCGCGATACGACCCCGAGGCCGCGGAACTGGCGTGGCAGCGGACGCTGGACTGGTTCGCCCGCTACCTGGCCTGATCCTTCAGGAAACGGCGCAGCACGGTTTCAAGCTTGGCGGCGCCCAGGGGGGCCATCGCCTTGGTGTGGTCGTGGCTGATCGATTCGTCGGACAGCCCCGCCCCCATGTTGGTGACGACCGAGATTGCCGCCGTCCTGAGGCCCAAGAACCGTGCCAGGATGATCTCGGGCACCGTCGACATGCCCACCGCATCGGCGCCCAGCACGCGGGCGGCGCGGATCTCGGCCGGGGTCTCGAAGCTTGGCCCCGAGAACCAGCAGTAGACACCCTGGGGCATCTCCACCCCCTCGGCCTCGGCCGCGGCCAGCAGGGCCGCACGCATCGCAGCGTCATGCGCGTCGGTCATGGGCACGAAGCGCGCGTCGGTCGCCTCTCCGATCAGTGGGTTGGTGCCGGCAAACGCGATGTGGTCGTTCAGCAGCATCAGCCCGCCGGTCGGGATGTCGGGGCGCAGCGACCCGGCGGCGTTGGTCAGGATCAGCTTGTCGCATCCCAAGGCGGCCAACACCTCCAGCGGCAGACGCATCGCGTCCGCCCGCCCGGATTCATAGTAATGCGACCGCCCCCCGAAGACCGCAACCCGCACCCCCTCCAGCCGGCCGATGACCAGCTGGGGCACATGGCCCGACACGCCCGCATGGGGAAAGCCCGGCAGGTCGTCATAGGGGATCGCCACGCCATCGACGCATGCCGACAGGTGGCCCAGCCCGGACCCCAGGATCAGGCCGTATTCGGGCGCCTCCTGACCCGCGCGGTCGCGGATCAGGGCGGCAAGCTCAGCGCTCCTTGACATAGGGCTCTCCTCCGGCGCGGGGCGGGATGGCGCGGCCGACGAAGCCGGCCAGGATCACCACCGTCAGGATATAGGGCAGCGCGTTCATGAACATGGACGGCACCGTGATGATCCCCAGGTCCAGGTTCGGATAGAGGTTGGCGATCGCCTCCAGCAGGCCGAACAGGAAGGTCGCGAACAGCGCCTGCCACGGCCGCCACTTGGCAAAGATCAGCGCGGCCAGCGCGATGAAGCCGCGCCCGGCGGTCATCTCCTTGACGAAGCCCGCCGACAGGCCGGTCGCCAGATAGGCGCCCGCGATGCCGCACAGCACCCCGGCGATGGCCACCGCGGTATAGCGCAGCCGGGTGACAGACACGCCCGCCGTATCGACCGAGGCGGGGTTTTCCCCCACCGCGCGCAGGCGCAGGCCGAACCGGGTGCGGTACAGCACCCACCACGTGATCGGCACCAGCGCAAAGGCCACATAGACCAGGATCGTCTGCCCCGAGATCAGCCCGGAATAGATCGGGCCCAGTACCGGGACGTCGCGCAGCGCCTCGGCACCGGGCAGGGTGATCGGGTTGAACCGCCCCGCACCGGTCAGGGCCGGCGTGCGCCCGCCCAGTCCGAAGGCGTTCTGTCCGACCAGCACAGTCAGCCCCGAGGCCAGGAAGTTGATCGCCACGCCCGAGATCAGCTGATTGCCCATGAAGGTGATCGAGGCGAGGCCATGGATCAGCGACAGCGCAAGCGACCCGGCGATGCCCGCGGCCAGGCCCAGCCAGGCGCTGCCGGTGATGTAGGCGACCGATGCGGCGGTGAAGGCCGCCATCAGCATCTTGCCCTCCAGCCCGATGTCGAAGACCCCGGCGCGTTCGGAATAAAGCCCCGCCAGGCAGGCCAGCAGCAGCGGCGTCATCAGGCGCAGCGCGCTGCCGATGCCCTGCTGGGCGGCGGCGCCGTCAGCAAAGGCCCAGACCAGGCAGATGGCGAGGACGATGATTGCGATCAGCGAGTCGCGGATGTTCATTTCACCGCCCCCCGGCTGGTCCGTTTCATGGTCAGGAACAACCGTTCCAATGGCATACGGACCATGTTGTCCAGCGCGCCCGTGAACAGGATCACCAGGGCCTGGATCACGATGATCAGCTCACGCGGGATGGTGGTCCACAGCGCCAGCTCTCCGCCGCCCTGATAGAGGAAGCCGAACAGCAGTGCCGCCAGCAGGATGCCCAGTGGGTGGTTGCGGCCCATCAGCGCGACCGCGATGCCGATGAAGCCCGCACCCTCGACCGCGTTCAGGACCAGGCGTTCGGATTCGCCCATCACGTTGTTGATGGCCATCATCCCCGCCAGCGCGCCCGAGATCAGCATGGCGATGACGGTGATGCGCACCGGGTTGATGCCCGCATAGACCGCGCCCGGTTCGGACTTGCCGAAGGCGCGGATCTGATAGCCCAGACGCGTCCGCCAGATCAGCACCCAGATCAGGAAGCAGGCCGCCAGCGCCACCAGGAAGGTCACGTTGACCGGGGTGTTGCGGCCCCATTCAAACCCCATGCTCGCCGCGATGTCGGTCAGCGCGGGCAGGTTCGTGGCCTCGGGAAAGCGGGCGGAGGCCGGGTCCATGCTGCCCGTCGGGCGCAGCTGGTTCACCAGCACATAGTTCAGCGTGGCCGCGGCGATGAAGTTGAACATGATCGTGGTGATCACGATGTGGCTGCCGCGTTTCGCCTGCAGGATCGCGGGGATGAAGGCCCAGGCCGCCCCGAAGGCCGCGGCGCCCAGCATCGCCACCGGCAGGGCGATCGCCCAATGCGGCAGCGGCAGGAACAGCAGCACCAGCGCGACCCCCAGGCCGCCCATCGCCGCCTGCCCCTCGCCGCCGATGTTGAACAGGGCGGCGTGATAGGCGACCATCACCGCCAGCCCCGTGAAGATGAAGTTCGTCGCGTAATACAGCGTGAAGCCCCAGCCATAGCTGGAGCCGAGCGCCCCTTCGACCATCGTGGTCAGCGCCATCCAGGGGCTTTCCCCGATGGCCAGGATCACCAGCGCGGAAATGCCCATCGCCAGCACCAGAGAGATCAGCGGCGTCAGGATGACGTCCGCCCATTTCGGCATCTTGTCCATCAGGCGCGTCCCTCCGGCAGGTCATGGGCGGTTCCCGGCGGGATGCCCGCATCGTCGGGGACGTTCCTGGTGTCGGTGATGCCCGCCATCAGCAGGCCCAGTTCCCCGGTGGTGGTCTGTGCGGGCAGGCGTTCGCCCATGATGCGGCCGTCGAACATCACGGCCACGCGGTCGGACAGGGCCAGGATCTCGTCCAGCTCCACGCTGACCAGCAGGATCGCCTTGCCCGCGTCGCGCAGCGCCACGATCTGCTTGTGGATGAACTCGATCGCGCCGATGTCCACGCCACGCGTGGGCTGGCCGATCAGCAGCAGGTCGGGGTTGCGCTCGATCTCGCGGGCGACGACGATCTTCTGCTGGTTCCCGCCCGAGAAGTTGCGCGCCGCCAGGTGGCAGTCGCGCGGGCGCACGTCGAACCGCTCCATCTTTGCCTGGGCGTCGCGGCGGATGGCGTCGTTGTCCATCAGCCAGCCCTTGTTGAACTCGGGCGCGTCGTGCCAGCCGAAGGCCACGTTCTCCCACGCGGCGAAATCCATGATCAGGCCTTCGACCTGACGGTCCTCGGGGATGTGGCCCACGCCGTCGCGGCGGCGCTGACCGGCATCGCAGCCCGATCCGGTCAGGGGCAGGGCGGCGCCGTTCATGCGCACCTCGCCCGTGACCTTGGCGCCCTTTTCCGGGTATCCGCCCAGGATCTCCAGCAGCTGGGTCTGGCCGTTGCCGCTGACGCCCGCGATGCCCAGGATCTCTCCGGCGCGAATGTCCAGGTCGATGCCGCGCAGGCGCTCCACCCCCTCGGCATCGACCATGGTCAGGCCGCGCACCTCAAGGACCGGGGCCTGCGGCCGCGCCGGCTGCTTGTCCACGTTCAGCAGCACCTTGCGGCCGACCATCAGCTCGGCCAGCTGCTCGGGGCTGGTCTGGGCGGTGCGGACCGAGGCGACCATCTCGCCGCGGCGCATCACGGACACGTTGTCGGTGATCTCCATGATCTCGCGCAGCTTGTGCGTGATCAGGATGATCGTCTTGCCCTCGTCGCGCAGCCCCTTGAGGATGCGGAACAGGTGGTCTGCCTCGGCGGGCGTCAGCACGCCGGTGGGTTCGTCCAGGATCAGGATGTCGGCCTGGCGATACAGCGCCTTGAGGATCTCGACCCGCTGCTGGTGTCCGACGGAAAGGTTTTCCACCACCTCGTCGGGGTCCACGTTCAGCTGGTATTCGGCGGCCAGGCGCTTCAGGACGCCGCGCGCCTTCGACAGCGACGGGCGCAGCAGGGCGCCATCCTCGACGCCCAGGATGATGTTCTCCAGCACGGTGAAGTTCTGCACCAGCTTGAAGTGCTGGAACACCATGCCGATGCCCGCACGGATCGCGGTCTGGCTGTCGCTGATGCTGATCGGCTTTCCGCCCACCAGGATCTGGCCCGCATCGGGTTTGTAGAACCCGTACAGGATCGACATCAGCGTCGATTTCCCGGCGCCGTTCTCTCCGATGATGCCGTGGATCGTGCCCTTGGGCACGGCCAGGCTGATGTCGCGGTTCGCCTGAACGGCCCCGAACGCCTTCGAGATGCCGCGCAGCTCGATGGCAGCGGGGGCGGCCGTGTCCGACCGCCCCCCCAGCATGTCGCCCGCAGTGGTCATTACGACGCCGGGCAGGCGTTGTCGGTCATGAAGTCATGCACCGTGACCTCGCCCGAGGCGATGGCGGCCTTGGCCTCGTCCACGGCGGCCTGCATCTCGGCGGTGACCAGCTCGGCATTGTTGTCGTCGACCGCGACGTCCACGCCGCCCGCGGCCAGGTCCATGACCTTGACGCCCGGCTCCAGGTCGGTGCCTGCGGTGAAGGCGTCGAAGACCGCATTGTCCACGCGCTTGACCATCGAGGTCAGGATCTGGCCCGGATGCAGCGCGTTCTGGTTGCTATCCACGCCGATGGCCAGGATGCCCTCGTCGGCGGCGGCCTGCAGCACGCCGATGCCGGTGCCGCCGGCGGCCGCATAGATCACATCGGCGCCCTGCGATTTCTGGGCGCGCGCCAACTCACCACCCTTGACGGGGTCGTTCCAGGCGGCGGGCGTCGTGCCGGTATAGTTGCTGACCAGCGAGCCTTCGGGCTGGACCGACTTGAACCCCTGGGCAAAGCCGCATTCGAACTTGCGGATCAGCGGGATGTCCATGCCGCCGATGAAGCCGACCGTGCCGGATTCGGACGCCATCCCGGCCATGACGCCGGCCAGATAGCTGCCCTGCTCCTCGGTGAAGACGACCGATTGCACGTTCGGCGCCTCGACCACCATGTCGATGATGGCGAATTTCGTGTCCGGGTAATCGCCCGCGACCTTGGTCAGCACGTCGCCAAAGGCGAAGCCGGTCATGACGATGGGGTTCGATCCGCTTTCGGCCAGGCGGCGCAGGGCCTGCTCGCGCTGTGCCTCGGACTGCATCTCCAGCTCGCGATAGGTGCCGCCGGTCTCCTCGACCCAACGCTGCGCGCCGCCGAACGCCGCCTCGTTGAACGACTTGTCGAACTTGCCGCCCAGGTCATAGATCAGCGCCGGATCGGCCAGCGCCGCACCGGTCGACAGCACGGCCAGGGCCGAGCCCGCCAGCAGCGATTTCATCAGGGACATAAAGGAACCTCATCCTGTTTTTCGCGGGCGATTCAACGGGCCCGCTGATCGCCCGATTAGGGCGCATCGCACGGGGTCCGGTCAACCGCCTTCTTGGGTCGCACGCAGCGTCAGACGCATCACGATCGCGTCCGTCGCAGGCCCGTAATATCGCCGCCGGACGCCCGCTTCCAGCCATCCCGTGGCCTGATACAGCCGTCGTGCCGCAAGGTTGTCATGCGCGACCTCCAGAAAGGCCTCCTCGGCCCCCATCGCCGCCGCTTTGCCCGCGAATGCGGCAACCAGCGCGCGGCCCGTGCCCGCCCGCCGCGCCTGCGGGTCCACGGCCACGGTCAGCAACTCGGCCTCGCCGGCGATGGCGCGCCCCATCAGGAAACCGTGCGGCGCTTCCAGCAGGAACGTCCCACAACCCGCCAGAAGGCTGGCGAACTCGTCGGCCGACCAGGGGCGCGGGCTGTCGAAGCACCGCGCATGCAGTGCGGCCAGATCCTCGGGTGTCACGCCAGGATCACCGGGGGCGCATCGCGGGCGGGCGCCGCGTCCGCCGGGCGCAGATAGACCGGCGCGGGGCGGGGCTGCGGCAGATGCGCGCGGGCCGCGGCCAGGCGCGCCACACCCTCGGCAATTCCTGTCGCAGGCGCAGCCTGCGCGGGGCCGGGCGGCAGCGCGCCGGCCGCAGCCTGCTGCGGCCAGCCCTCCGCGCCCTCGGCAAAGTCCTGCCAGATGACCATGTCGCCCCGTCCCGCGATCACCACCCGACAGGGCCGCGGCAGGCCCCAGGCCAGCGCCTCGGGCGCCTCGACCCCGATGGCGGGGATGCCCAGGGACAGGGCCAGGCCGCGCGCCGCCGCCACCGCCACGCGGATGCCGGTGAAGTTACCCGGCCCCGTGCCGACCCCGATCACATCCAGGTCGCCCCAGCCCAGGCCCGCGCCGGTCAGCATCTCCTCCAGCATCGGCATCAGGCGCTCCGCCTGTCCCTTGGCCATGTCCTCATGGACCGCCGCCAGAACCGCGTCGCCGCGCAGCAAAGCGGCCGCGCAATGCGCGGCCGATGTGTCGAAACCCAGAACCACTGGATCGGGAGTGATCTGGTCAGGCAACGGGCCTGACCTCGACGACCTCGGGGATGTAATGACGCAGCAGGTTCTCGATCCCCATCTTCAGCGTCAGGGTCGAGGACGGGCAGCCCGCGCAGGCCCCCTGCATGTGCAGATAGACGATGCCGCGATCGAAGCCGTGGAAGGTGATGTCGCCGCCGTCCTGCGCAACCGCCGGGCGGACGCGCGTGTCCAGCAGCTCTTTGATCTGCACCACGATCTCGGCGTCCGGGCCTGCTTCATGGGCGACATGGCCGCCGGTGTCCGCCGCCGCGCCCTCGATCGCCGGGGCACCCGACTGGAAATGCTCCATGATCGCGCCCAGCACGGACGGCTTCAGGTGATCCCACGGCACCTGGTCGGCCTTGGTGACGGTCACGAAATCACGGCCCAGAAACACGCCGGTCACGCCGTCCACCGCAAAGATCCGCCGCGCCAGGGGCGATGCGGCCCCGGTCTCGGGGGTCGGGAAATCGGCCGTGCCGCTGCCCAGCACCGTCTCTCCGGGCAGGAATTTCAGCGTTGCGGGGTTCGGCGTCGTCTCGGTCTGGATGAACATGGGGGCGCTCCTTTGATCCCGATATGGCGATCCGGGGCGCTTGGGTCAAGCCGCCGGGGATCTCAGGTGATGGCCTCCAGCCGCTCCTTGGACAGATCGCCGGGCACCAGCGAAATGGCGCAGGGCAGGGCAGTCGGATCGCGCATCAGCCGCGTCAGGACCGGGTTGGTGCTGCTCTTGTCCGAGGACAGGCCCAGCACGACCACGCCGATCTCTCCGTCCTCGGTGATCTGAGCCAGCAGCTCCTCGGCGGTGTC
Source organism: Paracoccus sp. NBH48 (assembly GCF_015390265.1). Classification (NCBI taxonomy): domain Bacteria; kingdom Pseudomonadati; phylum Pseudomonadota; class Alphaproteobacteria; order Rhodobacterales; family Paracoccaceae; genus Paracoccus; species Paracoccus sp. NBH48. The sequence continues at coordinate 61,611 of NZ_VUOJ01000008.1, forward strand.
GCCCTCGCGGATGACCAGCTCCGGCTCGACCCCGGGGCGCGACCGCATCCATTTGGCAAAGACCTCGAAATGCGCCTCGATCCGCTCGCGGGCCTCGGCGCGCATCACGTCTGCCACGCCGAATCCGTGCTGGATCTCCTCGGCGGGAATGACCGACAGGATCACAACCGCCGCCCCGTGGGACTTGGCCGCGCGCATCGCCGCGAAGCGCATCGCGTTCAGGCATTCCCTGCTGTCGTCCAGAAGGACCAGAAATTTCCGCATCGTGTCGCCGGACCTCCGCCTCTTTCGCCCCGACAGTGGCCGAAGTGCCATGCCCGCGCAAGTCAGTGCGCAGGAAAGCGCCGCACCCGTTTCCAATGCTTGCATGTCGTGCTAGTCGCGATGAGGTTGACTGGCGTGAAATGTGCAATGCGGACGGTGTCGTGACGATCCACCATGATTGGGAAAAGGCCGATGCCGCGCATCTGGGACCGCTCAGCGCGCCCCGCATGGCATGGTTCATCGGCGAGGCGCGGGTCCCCGGCGTCAATCCCATGCCGGTCTCCAAGCGCGCGTTCGACCTGATCCTGGTGCTGATCCTGCTGGTGCCGCTATCGGTCGTGATGCTGACGGTCGCGGGATTGCTGCTGCTGCTGCAGGGCCGGCCTATCCTTTATGCCGCGCACCGCATGCGCGCCCCGAACCAGCCCTTCACGCAGTGGAAGTTCCGCACCATGCTGTGCGAGGAGGACGATTTCGGGGCCACCGGCGCGCACAAGGCGTGGCGCATCACGCCGATGGGCCGCTTCCTGCGCCGGTCGCGCATCGACGAGCTGCCGCAGCTGTTCAACATCCTGCGCGGCGACATGAGCTTTGTCGGACCCCGCCCGCCGCTGCGCGAATATGTCGAACGCTTTCCTGCCGTCTATGCCCAGGTGCTGCATTCGCGCCCCGGCGTCACCGGGCTGGCCACGCTGATCTATCACCGCCACGAGGACCGCATCCTGGCCCGCTGCAAGTCGGCCGAGGCGACCGAGATGGCCTATTACCGCCGCTGCCTGCCGGCCAAGCTGAAGATCGACCTGATCTATCAACGCCATCGCAGCCTGCGGCTGGACCTGTGGATCCTGTGGAACACGCTCAAGATCGTGATCTCGCGCCGCGACGAACGTCCGCGCCGTCGCCGTCGCGGTCAGTCCTACCTGCCGATCGGCCCGTCGAAGGGGTCGCAGGGGTAGCCCACCCCGGTCAGGTACAGGCCATGGGGCGGACAGACCGGCCCGCAGGCCGCCCGGTCGCGCGCCGCCAGCGCCTGTCCCACACGGTCCGGCGCCCATGATCCCGCGCCGACCCGTTCCAGTGTCCCAACGATGGACCGGACCTGGTTGTGCAGGAAGGACCGCGCGCGCAGGTGAAAGCGGTATTCGTATCCCTGCGGGATGTCCGCGACCTCGATCCTGATCTCGTCCAGCGACTTCACCGGGCTTTTCGCCTGACAGATCGACGACCGGAAGGTGGTAAAGTCGTGATGCCCGACCAGATGGGCCGCGCCCGCGCGCATCGCATCCACGTCCAGCGGGTTCAGCACCTGCCACACTTGTCCGCGCCCATGCGTCAGCGGCGCCCGCCGCGCCACCAGCCGGAACAGATAGCGCCGCTCCACGGCCGAAAACCGGGCGTGGAAATCATCCGGCACCCGCGCCGCCCGCAGGATGGCGACGGGCGCGGGCTTCAGGTGCCAGTTCAGCGCCTCGGACAGGCGGAAGGGGTCCCAGTCGCGATCCAGGTCGGCATGGGCCACCTGTCCGGTGGCATGCACGCCCGCATCGGTGCGCCCGGCGGCGGCGATGCGGCGGGTGGCGAAAGCGGGGTCCAGCCGCGCCAGCGCGGTTTCGATCGCGCCCTGGACGCTGGGCTGGTCGGCCTGCGCCTGCCATCCGGCAAAGGGCGCGCCGTCATATTCGACCTGCAGGGCAAAGCGGGGCATCAGTCGCGCGGGACCTTCTGTCCGGAACGGCG
>NZ_VUOJ01000009.1:0-62969 GCF_015390265.1 Paracoccus sp. NBH48
GATGTAACGCGCCATGAGGCCCCCGTGATGTGCAATTCTGTCTTAGCGGGCCGTCCGAATGACGACGATCACGGGACCCACGAAATAACCGATTCGCCCCGTGGCCGCAACGGACCGCAAGTGGAAGGGGGGCGCCTGGCGCCCCCCGCAGTGGTGTCTGTCGTCAGTTCGCCGGTGCGGGCGCGGTGTCCGGGGTGGCGGGTTTCCGCCGCGGCGTCGGGCGTCGCCGCCGGGGACGTCGCGGCCGGTGCCGGGGCGTCGGGGGCGGGCGGGGTCAGCGCGTCGGCGGGTGCCGTCGCGGGGGCCTCTGCCGGGGTCTGGGCCGCGGGGGCCGGGGTCACGGCCGCGTCTGTCGCCGGGGCGTCCGCCGCGGGGGTCTCGGTCGCCGGGGCGTCGGTCGCCGCATCGGGGCTGGGCGGGGTCAGCGGGTTGCCCGCGGTCGAGGGCGGCGGGGTATAGGCCGGCAGACCCGGCAGTCCGGTCGCCGGTGCCTCGGTCGGGGCCTGGCCGCCAAACTGGTCCATGATCGAGCTGTTGTTGGCTTGGCGCGCCGCCAGGATCGTCAGCGCGATCGAGGTCGCGAAGATCGCCACGCCCAGGATCCACGTCACCCGGGTCAGCACGTTGGCCGCCTGGCGGCCCGACATGACGCCGCCACCGGCACCGCCACCGCCGCCCATGCCCAGCCCGCCCCCTTCGGAACGCTGCAGCAGGACGACCCGGCCAGCATCACTGCCAGGATCAGATGGACGGTCAGGATGACGTTTTCCACGGCTTTCGGCCCTTTCATTTGCGGACGCGCCTATCTAGTCACCTGTCAGGGTGATGGCAAGCAAGAGTGTCCGATGGTTGCGGTGATGATCCAGGGCACCGGCTCGAATGTCGGCAAGTCGATGCTGGTGGCGGGCCTGTGCCGCGCCGCGACCCGCCGCGGCCTGTCCGTGGCGCCCTTCAAGCCGCAGAACATGTCCAACAATGCCGCCGTCACCGCCGACGGCGGAGAGATCGGTCGCGCCCAGGCCCTGCAGGCCCGCGCCTGCGGGCTGGAGCCGCATACCGACATGAACCCGGTCCTGCTGAAGCCCGAGACCGACCGCGGCGCGCAGGTGATCCTGCAGGGCAGCGCCATCGGCCGGGCCGAGGCGCGCGATTACCAGGGGCTGAAGCCCCGTCTGCTGGGCGGGGTTCTGGACAGCTTTGCCCGCCTGTCGGCCGCCCATGACCTGGTGATCGTCGAGGGGGCGGGCAGCCCCGCCGAGGTCAACCTGCGCCCCCGCGACATCGCCAACATGGGCTTTGCCCGCGCGGCGGGGGTGCCCGTCGTGCTGGCGGGCGACATCGACCGGGGCGGGGTCATCGCCCAGATCGTCGGCACCCAGGCCGTGATCGACGCTGGCGACGCCGCGATGATCCGGGGCTTCCTGGTCAACAAGTTCCGCGGCGATCCGCGCCTGTTCGACGACGGCTACCGGATGATCGAGGCGCGCACCGGCTGGCGCGGCTTCGGTGTCGTGCCGTGGTTCGCGGACGCGCACCGCCTGCCGGCGGAGGATGCGGTCGATCTGCGCGCCAGTGGCGGGGCGGGGCTGCATGTCGTCTGCCTGACCCTGTCGCGCATCGCCAATTTCGACGACCTGGACCCGCTGGCGGCGGAACCCGGCCTGCGCCTGACCATGCTGACGCCGGGACAGGCGATCCCGGGCGACGCCGGTCTGGTGATCGTGCCGGGCACGAAATCGACCCTGGGCGATCTGGCCTTCCTGCGGGCACAGGGCTGGGACATCGACCTGGCCGCGCATTACCGGCGCGGCGGGCATGTGCTGGGCATCTGCGGTGGCTATCAGATGCTGGGCCGGATGATCGACGATCCGTCGGGCGCGGACGGGGTGGCAGGGCAGGTGGCGGGGCTGGGCCTTTTGGACGTGACCACCGTCATGGCCCCCGACAAGCGGCTGACCCGCGTAACCGGCACCGCCCTGGGCCAGCCTGTGTCGGGATACGAGATCCACATGGGCCGCACCGACGGCCCGGACTGCGCGCGCCCCTTCGCTCATGTCCCCGACCCCGACGGGGCCATCAGCGCGGATGGCCGCGTAACGGGCAGCTATCTGCACGGGCTGTTTTCCGACGATGCGTTCCGCGCGGCCTTCCTGGCCCGGCTTGGTGCCGCCTCGCGTCCGGGGTTCGAGGCCGGGGTGGATGCCGCGCTGGACGATCTGGCGGATCACCTGGAGGCGCATCTGGACGTGGCGGCCCTGCTGGCCGTCGCGCGCTGATCCCCGATGCGGGCGCCCCCGCCATGCGCGCAGGGTGCAGCAGATGTGACCGCGTGGCGCTGGACGAAACCGGGTCGGCACGCTACCTGAGGGGCATGGAACAGATCAAAGCCCCCCTGACCCTGTATCTGGCCGCCCCGCGCGGCTTCTGCGCAGGCGTCGACCGCGCCATCAAGATCGTGGAACTCGCGTTGGAAAAATGGGGCGCCCCCGTCTTTGTCCGCCACGAGATCGTGCACAACAAGTATGTCGTCGACACGCTGCGCGACAAGGGCGCGGTCTTCGTCGAGGAACTGGACGAATGCCCGGCCGACCGGCCCGTGATCTTTTCCGCCCATGGCGTCCCCAAGGCCGTCCCGGCCGAGGCGCAGCGCCGCGAGATGGTCTATGTCGACGCGACCTGCCCGCTGGTCAGCAAGGTCCATATCGAGGCCGAGCGGCACCACGCCGCGGGCCTGCAGATGATCATGATCGGGCACAGGGGTCACCCCGAGGTCCTTGGCACCATGGGCCAGCTGCCCGAGGGCGAGGTGATCCTGGTCGAGGACGTGGCCGACGTGGCCCGCGTCCAGGTCCGCGACCCTGCGCGCCTGGCCTTCATCACCCAGACCACCCTGTCCGTCGACGATACCGCCGCCGTGGTCGCGGCCCTGCAGGCGCGGTTCCCTGCGATCATCGGGCCCGCCAAGGAAGACATCTGCTATGCCACCACCAACCGCCAGGCGGCGGTCAAGGCGGTGGCGCCGCATGTCGATGCGCTGCTGGTGATCGGGGCCGAGAATTCCAGCAACTCCAAGCGCCTGGTCGAGGTCGGGCGTGCCGCGGGCTGCGGCTATGCCCAGCTGGTGATGCGCGCGGCCGAGATCGACTGGCGGGCGCTGGACGGTATCCGCAGCATCGGCGTGACCGCCGGCGCCAGCGCCCCCGAGGTGCTGATCAACGAGGTCATCGACGCCTTCCACGCCCGCTTATGACGTGACCGTCGAGGTGGTCGAGACCGCCGTGGAACGGGTCGAGTTCAAGGTCCCCCGCGTCCTGCGCGAGACGGCCTGACCGAACCGGCCCCTTGCCGGATCGCCCGCCCCGGTCCTATCCTCCGGCCACAGGTTGGAGGACCCCACATGACCGTCTATCTGATTGCCGAAGTCACCGTCACCGACGACGCCTGGATCGCCCCCTATGCGGCGGCGGTCCATGACATCGCCGCCCGCCACAACGGCCGCTACCTGTCCCGGTCCGGCCATATCGAGACGCTGGAGGGCGAGGCCCGCGACGTCACCCTGATCGCGCTGATCGAGTTCCCGACCCGCGAGGACGCGATGGGCTTCGTCAACGATCCCGACTATGCGCCCCATGCCAATGCCCGCAAGGGCGGGTCCGTCAGCCATTTCCGGCTGATCGACGACAGCGACGCGGCCGGCAGCATCCCCTATCTTCCCGCGCCCGCCTGAGGCCCGCTGGCCTGCCGCGCCGATCGCGGCTATAGCGGCGCGGACATGGCGGAAAGGGACAGCATGCGGCTCTATTCGATGCCCTCATCGGGCAACAGCTACAAGGTCAGGCTGCTGGCGGCGCTGACCGGCCAGTCGCTGGACCGGGTCGATTGCGAATACGGATCGGCCGCCCTGCAGCAGGCCAAGGACCAGGGCGCGCTGCCCTTCGGCAAGCTGCCGGCGCTGCGTCTGGACGACGGGACCACGCTGGCGGAATCTAACGCGATCCTGTGCTATCTGGGCGAGGGCACGGCCTATTGGCCCGCCAGCCGGACCCTGCGGGCGCAGATGCTGGGCTGGATGTTCTGGGAACAGTACAACCACGAACCGGTCATCGCGGTGCGCCAGGCGCTGGTCAGCTATCCCCATCGCGCGGCGGATGCCACGCCCGACCGGCTGGCCGACCTGCTGGATCGCGGCCACGCGCTGCTGTCCGTGATGGAGGATCACCTGGCGACCCAAGACTGGCTGGTGGGCGACGCGGCCAGCTTGGCCGACATCTGCCTCTATGCCTATACGCACAGCGCGGGTGCGCGCGGCGGGTTCGACATGAACCGCTTTCCGGCCGTGCGCGGCTGGCTGGCGCGGGTGGCGGCCCTTCCGGGGCACGTGACCATCGATGGCTGAACTGTTCGCCTGGACCGACGGCGCCTGCAGCGGCAATCCCGGCCCCGGCGGCTGGGGCGTGCTGATGCGCGCGCTGGACGGCGCGAACGTGGTCAAGCAGCGCGAGCTGCAGGGCGGAGAGCCCGCCACGACCAACAACCGGATGGAGCTGATGGCCGCCATCAGCGCGCTGGAGGCCCTGACCCGGCCCAGCACCATCGTGATCGTGACCGACAGCAACTACGTCAAGAACGGCGTGACCCAGTGGATCCACGGCTGGAAGCGCAACGGCTGGAAGACCGCCGACAAGAAGCCCGTCAAGAACGTCGAATTGTGGCAGCGGCTTGATGCGGCGCAGGCCACCCACAGCGTCGAATGGCGCTGGATCAAGGGCCATGCCGGCCATGCCGAGAACGAACGCGCGGACGAACTGGCCCGCGCGGGCATGGCGCCGTTCAAGCCGTGACGGGACAGGTGATCGCGGGGCTGCCCACGCTGGTCTGGGTGCTGGACTATGCCTCGGTGCTGGTCTTTGCGCTGACCGGGGCGCTGGTGGCCAGCCGCGCGCAGCTGGATCCGGTGGGCTTTGTCTTCATGGCCGCGATGACGGCCGTGGGCGGCGGGACGCTGCGCGATCTGATCCTGGGCCGGGACATGGTGTTCTGGGTCGCCCGGCCGTCGCTGGTCGTGGTGGCCGCGGTGGCGGCGATGGTCGTGTTCTGGACCGCGCATCGGTTCGAAAGCCGTTATCGCCTGCTGCTGTGGCTGGACGCCTTTGCCCTGTCCGTGGCGGTGCCCGCGGGCGTCGCCGTGGCCCTGGCGGGCGGGTTCAGTCCGGTCATCGTGGTCATCATGGGCGTCGTCACAGGCACCTTCGGCGGGCTGATGCGCGACGTGGTCGGCAACGAGGTTCCGCTGGTCCTCAAGCAGGGCGAGCTGTACCTGACGGCGGCGTTTGGCGGGGCGCTGGCGGCGGTGCTGTTGGTCTGGATGGGCCTGGGCCGGGTCGAGGCCCTGGCCGCCTGCGGCATGGTCACCTTCGTGCTGCGTGCGGGCAGCATGGTGCGCGGCTGGAAGCTGCCGGTCTATCGCCCCCGCCCGCCGCGCACCCGCGGCTAGCGCAGGACGGGCGGCCCCGCGCGGCCCGCGTCGATGTTCTGCACCCCGGCGCGCAGCCCCTGGCCGATGCGATGCGCCATCTGCGACCAGGCGCGGGCCGACCAGGGCGGCAGGGTGCGGCGCAGCGCCTCGTCGAACAGCGTCAGCCAGATCTCGAAATGCTCGGGGCGGACGTTGCCCGCGGACAGGTGCGCGCGCATCGGGCTGCCGTTGTAGCCGGCCTTGTGCAGGATCGCGCCCTTCCAGAAGGCGGCGATGCGATCCTCATGCGCGGCCCAGTCGCCGACATGTTCGGCAAAGATCGGGGCCAGCACCTCGTGCCGCCGCACGGCGCCGTAGAAGACGGCGACGGTGCGGGCGATCTCTGCCTCGGTGATGTCGAAACGCGGGTCCATGCGCCGCATCTGGGGCAGGGGCGGCGCGGTTGCAAGGGGCCGCGTGCCGCCGTAAGGGGGGCCACCCGGTCGCAGCCCACCCGGACAAAACAGGAGCGAGCCATGAGCCACTATACCGACGCGCTGACCCAGCTGGGCAGCGATACCCCCCTGCCGCAGCACCCCGACCAGGCCGTGCTGGAACGTGTGCCCAACCCCCAGCCCGGCCAGACCTATGCCGTGCGCTTCACCCAGCCCGAATTCACCAGCCTGTGCCCGCTGACCGGCCAGCCCGATTTCGCGCATCTGGTGATCGACTATGTCCCCGGCGACTGGCTGGTCGAATCGAAATCGCTGAAGCTGTTCCTGGGCAGCTTCCGCAACCACGGCGCCTTCCACGAGGATTGCACTGTGGGCATCGGCCGCCGCATCGCCGACCTGCTGGAGCCTGCTTGGCTGCGCATCGGCGGATACTGGTACCCGCGCGGCGGCATGCCGATCGACGTGTTCTGGCAGACGGGCGCGGCGCCTGCGGGCCTGTGGCTGCCCGATCAGGGCGTGCCGACCTATCGCGGGCGCGGCTAGGCGGCGTTCAGCCGCGCCAGGATCGCAGCGCGATCAGCGCCGTGTCGATCACGTCGCCAAGTCGGGCCAGCAGGTGTTCGGGTTCGGGCGCGCCGCTGTCCGTCTCGGCGTCCAGCCGTGCCATCAGGCGCGACAGGCGCCGCCGGTGGATGCCGGTCCACAGCTGGACCGGGTCCGCGATCAGCCCCGCGAAGGTGGTCACCAGCGACCCCGCCACGGCCAGCGCCACCCCGGTCGCGACGACCGTCAGCGGCGCGGTCTCCACCGGAAAGTCCCAGTACCACGCCCGCCCCAACGTGTCGCCCAGGGCGAAGTCGCGCACCGCGGCGCCATGCGCGCGCATCTGCGCCATCGGCCCGGCAAGCGAGATCATGCCCGGCGTCGCGCGGTGAAACAGCGCGATCCCCACGGTCAGCACGATCAGCGAGGTCGTGATCTCGGCCACGGCATTGCGGGTGTCGGCATGGCTGCGGATGGCGCGGGCGATGCGGTCGGGGGACGTGTCCGGACCCAGGCCCTGCCGCTGCAGATCGGCGATCAGCGCGCCCAGGTCGCGCTGGATCACCGTCGAGACGTCGGACCGCAGGAACACCCGCCGGCTGCGCAGCCAGCCGCCCACCCGCGTGGCCCCCATCCGCGTCAGGGCCCAGCCCGCGCCCAGCATCAGCAGGGCCACCGGCGCCAGCATCACGTTCACCGGCGCGCGCAGCAGGTCCGCGCCGATCGCGTGGCGGTGCAGTGCCAGCGTGCCACGCGGTCCGTAGCGCAGCCGTGCGAACCGGCGCAGCGCCGCATCGCGACGGGTCAGGCGGCTGCGCAGCGGGGCGGGGGGCATCGGGCTCTCCGAGGGCGGTGACCGCAGTCTAGCGGGACGGGGGCCCATGCGCTAGGTTCGGCGCTTGCAGCGCCAAGCGGCGCTTTCTATAGAGGGCGGATGAAATTTCCGGCGTTCGGATCTCGAATTAGCAGCCCGGTGGCGTGAGGTTTCACGCCGCCGGGTCAGTCTTGTCCGAACATCTCTCAAAGGAACGCCCCGATGGCCGACGCCACGCAGCCCGATTACCGCGATACCGTCTTTCTGCCCCAGACCGAGTTTCCGATGCGTGCGGGCCTGCCCGCGCGCGAACCCGAATGGCTGGAGCGTTGGGCGCGCATCGGCGTCTACGACCGCCTGCGGTCGACCGCGGCGGGCCGCAAGCCGTTCGTGCTGCATGACGGCCCGCCCTATGCCAACGGGCATCTGCATATCGGCCACGCGCTGAACAAGACCATCAAGGACATCGTCGTGCGGTCGCACCAGATGATGGGTTTCGATGCGCGCTATGTGCCGGGCTGGGACTGTCACGGCCTGCCGATCGAATGGAAGATCGAGGAGAAATACCGCAAGGAAGGCCGCGACAAGGACGCGGTCGACATGGTCGAGTTCCGCCAGGAATGCCGCCGCTTTGCGGATGAATGGGTCGACATCCAGCGCGAGGAGTTCAAGCGCCTGGGCGTGACCGGGGCCTGGGATCGGCCCTATCTGACGATGGATTACCACGCCGAGGCCGTCATCGCGGCCGAGTTCATGAAGCTGGTGATGAACGGCTCGCTCTATCAGGGGTCCAAGCCCGTGATGTGGTCGCCGGTGGAGAAGACCGCCCTGGCCGAGGCCGAGGTCGAGTATCACGACCATACCAGCCACACGATCTGGGTGCGGTTCGGGGTGCAGGGGCAGGGCGCCCTGTCGGACGCCGAGGTCGTCATCTGGACCACCACCCCCTGGACCATTCCGCAGAACCGCGCCGTCGCGTTCAACCCGCAGATCGCCTATGGCCTCTATCAGGTCGATGCCGTGGCCGAAGGCTCGACCGCCGTCGCCAGAGAGCGTCTGGTGCTGGCCGATGCGCTGGCCGAGGGGGTGATGGCGCAGGCCAAGGTCACGGGCTTCACCCGCGCGGCGGACGTGACCGCCGCCGATCTGGACGGGCTGATCCTGTCCCACCCCCTGCGCGGGGTCGAAGGTGGCGCGGGCGAGTGGGATTACGACGTCCCCATGCTGCCCGGCGATCATGTCACTGACGAGGCGGGGACGGGCTTCGTCCACACCGCGCCCAGCCATGGCGACGACGACTATCAGCTGGGCCTGCGCTTCAAGCTGCCGATGACCTACAATGTCGAGCCGGACGGCAGCTATCGCAAGGACCTGCCGATCTTTGGCGGCGAGGCAATCGTGGCGCCCGACGGCAAGGACGGCCCGGCCAATGTCAGCGTCATCAAGCAGTTGGCCTGGGCGGGCGCGCTGCTGGCCAAGGGCAAGATCAAGCACTCCTATCCGCACAGCTGGCGGTCCAAGGCGCCGCTGATCTATCGCAACACGCCCCAGTGGTTCGCGGCCATCGACAAGCCCTTGGACGACGGGCTGGGCCAGCATGGGGACACGATCCGGGCGCGGGCGCTGAACTCGATCGACCAGCTGGTCAAGTGGTGGCCCAAGACCGGGCGCAACCGCATCCATTCCATGGTCGAGAACCGCCCCGACTGGGTGCTGTCGCGCCAGCGGGCCTGGGGCGTGCCGCTGACCTGCTTCGTCAAGAAGGGCGCCAAGCCCACCGACGACGACTTCCTGCTGCGCGATGCGCGCCTGAACGACCGCATCGTCGCGGCCTTCGAGGCGGATGGCGCGGATGTCTGGTACAGCGCGGGCTTCAAGGCGCGGATGCTGGACGGGATCGCGGACCCCGAGGCCTATGACCAGGTCATGGACGTGCTGGACGTGTGGTTCGACAGCGGCTCGACCCACAGCTTCGTGCTGCGCGACCGCGAGGATGGCGCGCCGGACGGCATCGCCGACGTCTATCTGGAAGGCACCGACCAGCATCGCGGCTGGTTCCAGTCCTCGCTGCTGCAGGCCAGCGCGACCAAGGGCCGCGCGCCCTATCGCAACGTGGTCACGCATGGCTTCACGCTGGACGAGAAGGGCATGAAGATGTCCAAGTCGCTTGGCAACACCATCGTGCCCGCCAAGGTGATCGAACAGTACGGCGCCGACATCCTGCGCCTGTGGGTGGCGCAGGCCGATTATACCGCCGACCAGCGGATCGGCCCCGAGATCCTGAAGGGCACCGCCGACAGCTATCGCCGCCTGCGCAACACGCTGCGCTTCCTGCTGGGGGCGCTGGCCGCGTTCGACGATGCCGAACGCATCGCGCCCGCCCAGATGCCCGAGCTGGAGCAGTGGATGCTGCACCGGCTGGCGCAGCTGGACCACCAGGTCCGCCAGGGCTATGCGGCGTTCGATTTCCAGGGCGTGTTCCAGACGCTGTTCCAGTTCTGCACCATCGATCTGTCGGCCTTCTATTTCGACGTGCGCAAGGACGCGCTGTATTGCGACGCGGCGGACAGCGACCGCAGGCGGGCAGCGCGGACGGTGCTGGACCTGCTGTTCCACCGGCTGGTGACCTGGCTGGCGCCGATCCTGCCTTCACGATGGAGGACGTCTGGCTGTCGCGCTTCCCGTCGGAAGACGACAGCGTGCACCTGCACGATTTCGCGCAGACGCCGGCCGACTGGCTGAACGAGCCGCTGGCCGCCAAATGGGAGCATGTCCGCCGCGCCCGCCGCGTGGTCACTGCCGCGCTGGAGGTCAAGCGGACCGACAAGACGATCGGCGCCAGCCTGGAGGCCGCGCCCGTCGTCCATGTCGAGGATGCCCAGATGCTGGCCGCGCTGAAGTCGGTGGCCTTCGCGGATGTGTGCATCACGTCGGACCTGTCGCTGACCGCGGACCCCGCGCCCACCGAGGCGTTCCGCATGGCCGAGACCCCGGGCATCGGCGTCGTCTTCGAGACCGCCGAGGGCGAGAAGTGCCAGCGCTGCTGGAAGATCCTGCCCGATGTCGGCACGCATGCCCATCCGGGCGTCTGCGCGCGCTGCGACGCGGCCCTGGGATGACCGATGACGACCTGCGCAGGGCCATCCTTACGCAGGTCGCCCGGCTGCGGCCGGGCACGACCTGCTGCCCCAGCCGGATCGCACGCGATCTGGCCGAGGACTGGCGCCCGCTGATGGACCCGCTGCGGCGTCTGGCGCTGCAGATGGCGGCGGAGGGGGAAATCGCCGTCCTGCAGAAGGGGCTCCCCGTGGGGCCCGATCCGCGCGGCCCGATCCGATTGGCGCGGCGCTAGACCAGCCACCACCCCCGTGCCTTCAACTGGTTGCGAATCATCTTTTCCGGGGCAGGGGTCGGCCTGTCGGCAAAGATCGGGCGCACCTTCTGGCGTCCCTTGTCCTGATAGATCAGCTTGCGCGCAGGCTCCCATTCCCGCAGCACGCGCTTGACCTCCCTGGCGGCGACGGCGCCCTCCAGCGCGGTGATCGCAGCCTCGGGGTCGCGGGCATAGAGGAGCGGCAGCCGGCGGTAATGGCAGGTCACGTCGCCGTCCAGACCGTCCAGCGCAGGGCCGGGCCGCCCGCCGCCCAGGCTGTGGATGACCAGCGGCAGCACCGCCTGGTCCAGCCACGGGTCCATCACCTGGCAGGCCAATGCGTCATGCGGACTATCGCGCAGGGCCAGCGCCCAGGCCAGGAACCGCTGACCGAACTCTGCAGGGTCGGACCCGAAGAACCACCCCGCGTTGAAGTACAGATAGCGTTCCCAGTGTTCGTCAGGCTGCGACAGGTCGAGCGTGGGGGCGAAGGACAGCCCGAACCGGTCGTAAAGCGATTGCCAGATGCCGTGATAGCCCGGGCCGTAAAGCGGCGGCTTGGGCCAGGTCCCCTCGCGCCGCATCGAGGCGGATGGCTGGGCGAAGTCGAAGCGGACCCGGTCCAGCGGCCCGGTGATCAGCGTGTCGGTGTCCAGAAACAGGAACGGCTTGCCCGCAGGCAGGACCGACAGGGCCTCGATCTTGTTGCCCTGAGGATAGGAAGCACCGAAATGGCGCGCGGTGAACGGCACGATCGTGGCGCCGAAATCGGTCAGCAGTTGGCGGCACGGGTCCGATATGGCCGTGTCATGCCCGCTCCAGGCGCCGTCGGGGGTGGGTTCGGCGATGAACACCGTGCCCGTGAAATCCGGGGCATGCGCGCGCAGGCTGGCCATGAGGATCACAGCCTCGAACTCCAGCCGTCCGGCCTGGGCGACGATCAGCAGATTGGGCTGCGTAAGTTTCCTGGGGGGCACCCGACATCCTTTGCGGAACGTGATCGGGTTCAGCCTAGCGGTTGTGCGGGCACAGCAAAAGCCCCACCGCAAGGGTGGTCCCTGCCACCACTTGATCATCCGGAATGTCGGGAAAGTGGTGGGCGACCCTGGAATCGAACCAGGCGTGGGTCTCCCCGGCGGAGTTACAGTCCGCTGCCGCACCTTGCAGCACGTCGCCCGCCGATCGCTTTCGGCGTGCGGGGTGATTAGCCGCCCCGTCGGGGGGCGTCAAGCGGATTTCCGGGGCTTGCGCGATGCGCGCCCTGCGCGCAGAGAAGGGTCCACAAGGAAAGGAGGCCGCGCATGTCCGACAAGAGCGGAAACGCCAAGAAGCCCACATGGGTCATCGACAAGGAACGCGCCCGCCGCGCGGCCGCCGCCGAGACGGTCTGGCTGTTCGGCCTGCACGCGGTCCGCGACGCGCTGGCCAACCCGGTGCGTCAGAAGCTGCGGCTGGTGGTCACCCAGAATGCGCTGGCCCGGCTTGGCGATCTGCACGGGATGGAGCCCGAGATCACCGATCCGCGCATCTTCGACAAGGCCGTGGGGCTGGCCGCCGAAAGCGTCCACCAGGGCGCCGCGCTGGAGGTCAAGCCGCTGAAATGGGGCAGCCTGTCCGAGGTCGCGCTGCGCGAGGCGCCCGGAGAGACGCGGCCGCTGCTGGTCGCGTTGGACCGGGTGACCGACCCGCACAACGTCGGCGCGATCCTGCGCTCGGCCGAGGTGTTCGGCGCGCGCGCGGTCATCGCCCCGCACCGCCATTCCGCCCCCGAGACGGGCGCCCTGGCCAAGACGGCGTCGGGCGCGCTGGAGCGTCAGCCCTATCTGCGCGTGCCGAACCTGGCCGAGGCGCTGACCCAGCTGAAGAACATGGGCTTCATCCTGGTGGGTCTGGACGGCACCGGCACCGAATCATTGCCTGACCTGATGTCGGACCTGTCGGGCAGGGCGGTCTGCCTGGTGATGGGCGCCGAAGGGCCGGGCATGCGAGAGCTGACGATGAAGACCTGTGACCATGTCGCGCGGATTCCCTTTGCCGCCGATTTCGGGTCGCTGAACGTGTCGAACGCCGCCGCCGTGGCCCTGTATGCCGCGGGGCGTGCCTGAATATCACATCCCTGCGACGATTATGTCACGCGCGTTGAGATTTGGTCCGGCTGCTGTCAAGTAGACCGGACCGCAACCGTCGAGTCGTCATGAAAGCCTCTGTCCTGTGCCTGCTGATCAGCCTTGCGGCCGCGCTTCCCGCGGCGGCGCAGGACTGGGCCGTGGGCGGGTTCGACCCGGTGGGCTATGCGCAGGCCGGTCGCCCGACCCCGGGGCGCAGCGACATCGCGACGATGTGGAAGGGCCAGCTGTGGCATTTCGCATCCGAAGAGAATCGCGCCCGGTTCGAGGCCAACCCGCGATCCTTTGCCCCGGCGCTGGACGGTATGTGCCCGGTGTCCATCGTCGACGGACGCCCGCAGATGGGCGATCCGCGCCATTTCGCGGTGGTGGCGGGCAGGCTGTACCTGCTGGAATCAGGTGCCGCGGAACGGCGCCTGTCCAGCGACCCCGCCGGGATCGTGGCAGAGGCTCAGCGCCTGTGGCGCTGACGCTGGCGACACAAGAATCACAAATGCGTGATCGGGGTGGAACTTTTCTTCCTGATGCCCATTTACACCTCATGGCATGACCCCGGAACGGTCATGTCCAGATCACTGTCCCTCGTTCCGCGACTTGCGCCCGGCCATCGTATGGACCGGGCGCTTTTTCTATGAGAGGCTGCAACCTGCGGCTGCGGCCCGGAGGAGGGACGATCATGGACATCCACACGGACGAGGATCACGACATCGCGCGCATCGCCCGCGACACAAAGGTTGTGGCAATGGTGGGCCTGTCCCCCAACGAGGCGCGGCCCAGTTGGGGCGTCGCCCGCTATCTGCAGTCCCAGGGCATCCGCGTCATCCCGGTCAATCCAGGTCACGACGGCCAGACCATCCTGGGAGAGCGGGTCTATGCGACGCTGGCCGACATCCCGGCTGCCGAAGGGGTGCAGCTTGTCGACATCTTCCGCCGCTCGGACGCGGTGGGGCAGGTGGTCGACGAGGCGCTGGCCCATCTGCCCGACCTGCAGGTGATCTGGACCCAGCTTGGCGTGCGCGACGATGCGGCCGCCGAACGTGCCCGCGCGCGCGGCATCACCGTGGTTCAGGACCGCTGTCCCAAGATCGAGTTTCCGCGCCACCTGTAGCGGTCCGATATCTGCTTGACGGGCGGACAGGGTGGCACTAATCAGGCCCGACCTCAGGGGTATAGCTCAGTTGGTAGAGCATCGGTCTCCAAAACCGAGGGTCGTGGGTTCGAGTCCCCCTGCCCCTGCCAGGTCCTTCCGCCAGACCTGCGTCCTGACCGCGATCAGGGTTGAAAAGCCGGGCGTGCCCGGCTAGACCCGCGGTCGCATTTGCCCAAGGAGCCGCCCGTGGCCAATCCCGTCCAGTTCATCAACCAGGTCCGCGCCGAAGCCGCCAAGATTTCCTGGCCGACGCGCCGCGAGGTGATCACCACGACCATCATGGTCCTGATCTTCGCCTCGATCACCAGCCTGTTCTTCTTCCTGGTCGACCTGACGATCCGCACCGGTCTGACCCAGGGGCTGCGCCTGATCAGCGGCTGATCGGGGCTTGCAATTGCGGGCGGGGGGCGGTATTTCCCCCCGACTGTCCGGGACACGGCGTGCATCGAATGCGCATGCGCGCCGATTTGCATATTTCCGGACGACATGGAATTCAAAGGGTTGGCGCGCTGTCCGCGTGATTCCCGAAAGATGAGCAGGGGTCGATCGAGACATGGCAAAACGTTGGTATTCGGTCAGCGTCCTGTCGAACTTCGAAAAGAAGGTCGCCGAGGCGATTCGCCAGTCCGTCGCCGAGAAGGGCCTGGACGACCAGATCGACGAGGTCCTGGTCCCGACCGAGGAAGTGATCGAGATCCGTCGCGGCAAGAAGGTGACGTCCGAGCGCCGCTTCATGCCCGGCTATGTGCTGGTGCACATGGAGATGTCGGACCGGACCTATCACCTGGTCAATTCGATCAACCGCGTCACCGGCTTTCTGGGCGCGCAGGGCAAACCGATGCCGATGCGCGACGACGAAGTGAACATGATGCTGCACCGCTCGGACGACGGCGCACCCGCCGCGCCGCGCAACCTGATCCGCTTTGACGTTGGCGAGAAGGTCAGCGTGACCGACGGCCCGTTCGAGGGGTTCTCGGGGATGGTCGAGGAGATCGACGAGATTTCCTCGCGCATCAAGGTGACGGTGTCGATCTTTGGCCGGCCGACGCCGGTCGAACTGGAATTCACGCAGGTTTCGAAATCTTCGTGATCAGCTGCGGGAGGCCGTGAGGCCGCACCGCTAAATCGGCCCCCGTGCGGGGCTTGATGACAAAGGAGAAGGCCAGATGGCCAAGAAAGTTGTTGGCAGCCTGAAGCTGCAGATCAAGGCGGGCCAAGCGAACCCGTCGCCCCCCGTCGGCCCGGCCCTGGGTCAGCGCGGCATCAATATCATGGCGTTCTGCAAAGAGTTCAACGCCAAGACCCAGGAGATGGAGCAGGGTTCGCCCGTGCCCGTCGTCATCACATATTATGCCGACAAGTCGTTCACCTTCGAGACGAAGACGCCGCCCGCGTCCTTCCTGCTCAAGAAGGCAGCCGGCCTGAAGCCGGTCGGCAAGCGCAACCGCGCCAAGGGTTCGGACAAGCCGGGCCGTGCCACCGCAGGCACCGTGACGGTCAAGCAGATCCGCGAGATCGCCGAGACCAAGATGAAGGACCTGTCGGCGAACGACGTGGATGCCGCGATGAAGATCATCGTCGGTTCCGCCCGGTCGATCGGCATCGAGGTGAGGGGCTGATCATGGCAAACGTTTCCAAGAAAAAGACCGCCGCCCGCGCCGCCTTCGAAGGCAAGGCCAACCTGACCGTCGAGGACGCCGTCAAGCTGGTCAAGGCGCAGGCCTCGGCCAAGTTCGACGAGACCGTCGAGATCGCGCTGAACCTGGGCGTCGACCCGCGTCACGCCGACCAGATGGTCCGCGGCGTGGTGACCCTGCCCGCAGGCACCGGCAAGGACGTCCGCGTCGCCGTTTTCGCCCGTGGCCCCAAGGCAGACGAAGCCAAGGCCGCCGGTGCGGACATCGTCGGCGCCGAGGACCTGATGGAGACCATCCAGTCCGGCAAGATCGAGTTCGACCGTTGCATCGCGACGCCGGACATGATGCCGCTGGTCGGCCGTCTGGGCAAGATCCTGGGCCCGCGCAACCTGATGCCGAACCCCAAGGTCGGCACCGTGACGATGGACGTGAAATCGGCCGTCGAAGCAGCCAAGGGCGGCGAGGTCCAGTTCAAGGCCGAGAAGGCGGGCGTCGTCCATGCCGGCATCGGCAAGGTCTCGTTCGACGAGGACAAGCTGGCCCAGAACCTGCGCGCCTTCGTGGACGCGGTCAGCCGCGCCAAGCCGACGGGTGCCAAGGGCACCTACATGAAAAAGGTCTCGATCAGCTCGACCATGGGTCCGGGCGTGTCGATCGACGTGGTCTCTGCGACCGCGAACTGACCACAGGAATTTCCCCGCCGGACAAGGGCGGGGAATGGCGGGGCCGCACGCGGCCCTGTCCTGTCCGAGACGGAGGGTGCGGGGGAAACCTTGCTTAATTGCCTTCCTGAGATGGGGAAGCGTTTTTCCGAAGGCCCAGTCCTTCGGGTGATCTTGCCCTAACGGACCCGACCCGGTCCCGTTCGAGACCGGGAAAAGTGAGAGCCGGGGGGAAACCCCCAACTTGGAGTGAAACCGTGGATAGAGCACAGAAAGAACAGCTGGTCGAGGAACTCGGCCAGATCTTCGAAAGCTCTGGCGTCGTGGTGGTTGCCCACTACGAGGGGATGACGGTTGCACATATGCAGGACCTCCGCGCGCGCATGCGCGAAGCGGGTGGTTCGGTTCGCGTTGCCAAGAACAAGCTCGCCAAGATCGCCCTGGAAGGAAAGCCTTGCGCAAGCATCGCCGACTACCTGACGGGCATGACCGTGATCACCTATTCGGAGGATCCGACCGCTGCTGCGCGGATCGCCGACAAGTACGCCAAGGATAACGATCGTTTCGTGATCCTGGGCGGTGCGATGGGTGGTTCGGCCCTGGATCCGGCCGGTGTGAAAGCCGTCGCCTCGATGCCGTCGCGTGATGAGCTGATCGCTCAGATCGTGTCGTGCCTCGGTGCGCCCGCTTCGAACATCGCCGGTGCCATTGGCGCGCCTGCTTCGAACATCGCGAGCATCCTCACGACCCTCGAGGAACGTGAGGCTGCGTAAGCAACCTATTCCCGACTGGTGGTTGAAGACCCGACGTTGGAACATTAACTGGAAAGAACGGAAAAATGGCTGATCTGAAGAAACTCGCCGAAGAAATCGTGGGCCTGACCCTGCTGGAAGCCCAGGAACTGAAGACCATCCTGAAGGATGAGTACGGCATCGAGCCGGCTGCCGGTGGCGCCGTCATGATGGCTGGCCCCGCTGCTTCGGCAGAAGCCGCCGAAGAGAAGACCGAATTCGACGTCGTCCTGGTCGAAGCCGGCGCTAACAAGATCAACGTGATCAAGGAAGTTCGCGGCATCACCGGTCTGGGCCTGAAAGAAGCCAAGGACCTGGTCGAAGCTGGCGGCAAGGTCAAAGAAGGCGCTTCCAAGGCCGACGCCGAAGAAGTGAAGAAGAAGCTGGAAGCAGCCGGCGCCAAGGTCGAGCTGAAGTAATCGATCCTTTGATCGGTTGAAGACAGGCAGGGTCCGGGGTTTCCCGGTCCCTGCCGAACCTGTCTTGAAGGGCGGTCCGGCTGGCGGACATTCCTTCAGGGCATGTTCGAGGTTCGGGAGCCGCGCGGTGGGACGCGTGGCACGAATGGAACCTCACCCCTGCATTCGTAGGTGCGTTCCGGGGGCCCCGACCCGGACGCGCGCGAAGACGAAAGGTGACAAGACCCCATGGCGCAAGCTTATGTCGGCCAAAAGCGGATCCGCCGCTATTATGGCAACATCCGTGAAGTTCTGGAGATGCCGAACCTGATCGAGGTTCAGAAATCCTCCTATGACCTGTTCCTGAACTCGGGCGAGGGCAGCGGTCATAACGATGGTGACGGCATCCAGGGCGTGTTCCAGTCGGTGTTCCCGATCAAGGACTTCAACGAGACGGCCACGCTGGAGTTCGTCAAGTACGAGCTGGAGAAGCCGAAATACGACGTGGACGAGTGCCAGCAGCGCGACATGACCTATGCCGCGCCGCTGAAGGTCACCCTGCGTCTGATCGTGTTCGATGTCGACGAGAACACCGGGGCGAAATCCGTCAAGGACATCAAGGAACAGGACGTCTTCATGGGCGACATGCCCCTGATGACGACGAACGGCACGTTCATCGTGAACGGCACCGAGCGCGTGGTCGTCAGCCAGATGCACCGCAGCCCGGGCGTGTTCTTCGACCATGACCGCGGCAAGACCCATTCCTCGGGCAAACTGCTGTTCGCCTGCCGCATCATTCCCTATCGCGGCTCGTGGCTGGACTTCGAATTCGACGCCAAGGACCTGGTGTTCGCCCGCATCGACCGCCGCCGCAAGCTGCCGGTGACGACGCTGCTCTATGCCCTTGGCATGGATCAGGAAGCGATCATGGACGCGTTCTACGAGACCGTGACCTACTCCCTGCGCCGCGAGGGGCGCGAGCAGGGCTGGGTGACGCGGTTCTTCCCCGAGCGCGTGCGCGGCACCCGTCCTGCCTATGACCTGGTGAACGCCGATACCGGCGAAGTCATCACGAAGGCCGGCGAGAAGGTCACCCCGCGCCTTGTGAAGAAGCTGCTGGAATCCGAAGAGCAGCTGAACCTGTTCGTCCCGTTCGAGCGCATCGTCGGCCGCTTCGTCGCCAAGGACATCGTCAACGACCAGACCGGCTTCATCTATGCCGAGGCCGGCGACGAGATCACCGCGGAATACGACAAGCAGGGCGAGATGACCGGCGGCCTGCTGAAGGTGCTGCTGGACAACGACATCACCGACGTGCCGGTTCTGGACATCGACCACGTCAACGTGGGTCCCTACATCCGCAACACGATGGCGGCCGACAAGAACATGGGCCGCGAAGGCGCGCTGATGGACATCTATCGCGTCATGCGCCCGGGCGAGCCGCCCACCGTCGAGGCCGCGTCGAACCTGTTCAACTCGCTGTTCTTCGACAGCGAGCGTTACGACCTGTCCGCCGTTGGCCGGGTCAAGATGAACATGCGCCTTGATCTGGACGCCCCCGACACGCAGCGCACGCTGCGCCACGAGGACATCGTGTCCTGCATCAGCGGCCTGGTCGAACTGCGCGACGGCAAGGGCGAGATCGACGACATCGACCACCTGGGCAACCGCCGGGTGCGTTCGGTCGGCGAGCTGATGGAGAACCAGTACCGAGTCGGCCTGCTGCGCATGGAGCGTGCCATCCGCGAGCGCATGTCCGGCGTCGAGATCGACACCGTCATGCCGCAGGACCTGATCAACGCGAAACCCGCAGCGGCGGCGGTGCGTGAATTCTTCGGCTCCAGCCAGCTGTCGCAGTTCATGGACCAGACGAACCCGCTGTCCGAAGTGACGCACAAGCGTCGCCTGTCGGCCCTTGGGCCGGGCGGTCTGACGCGCGAACGCGCAGGCTTCGAGGTTCGCGACGTTCACCCGACCCATTACGGCCGGATGTGCCCGATCGAGACGCCGGAAGGCCAGAACATCGGCTTGATCAACAGCCTTGCCACCTTTGCACGGGTGAACAAGTACGGCTTCATCGAGACGCCCTACCGCAAGGTGGTCGACGGTCACGTGACCGACGACGTCGTCTACATGTCCGCGACCGAGGAGATGCGTCACACCGTGGCGCAGGCCAACGCGACCCTGGACGAGAATGGCAACTTCACCGACGAGCTGATCTCGACCCGCCAGTCGGGCGACTTCATGCTGAACCCGGTCGATGCGGTCGATCTAATCGACGTGTCGCCCAAGCAGCTGGTTTCGGTCGCCGCGGCGCTGATCCCGTTCCTTGAGAACGACGACGCCAACCGCGCGCTGATGGGCTCGAACATGCAGCGTCAGGCCGTGCCTCTGCTTCGTGCCGAGGCGCCGTTCGTGGGCACCGGCATGGAAGCCACCGTGGCGCGCGATTCGGGCGCCGCGATCATGGCGCGCCGTGGCGGCATCATCGACCAGGTCGATGCGCAGCGCATCGTGGTCCGGGCGACCGAGGACATGGGCGCGGGCGACGCGGGCGTCGACATCTATCGCCTGCGCAAGTTCAAGCGTTCGAACCAGTCCTCGACCATCAACCAGCGCCCGCTGGTGAAGGTCGGAGAGAAGGTCGTGGCCAACCAGGTCATCGCGGACGGTCCCTCGACCGACCAGGGCGAACTGGCGATCGGTCGGAACGTGGTCGTGGCCTTCATGCCGTGGAACGGCTACAACTACGAGGACTCGATCCTGATCTCCGAGCGGATCCACCGCGACGACGTGTTCACCTCGATCCATATCGATGAATACGAGGTTGCGGCCCGCGACACCAAGCTGGGGCCGGAGGAGATCACCCGCGACATCCCGAACGTGGGCGAAGAAGCCCTGCGCAACCTGGATGAAGCCGGCATCGTCTATATCGGCGCCGAATGCGGACCGGGCGACATCCTGGTGGGCAAGATCACCCCCAAGGGCGAAAGCCCGATGACGCCGGAAGAAAAGCTGCTGCGCGCCATCTTCGGTGAGAAGGCGTCCGACGTCCGCGACACCTCGCTGCGTCTGCCGCCGGGTGCCTATGGCACGATCGTCGAGGTCCGGGTGTTCAACCGCCACGGCGTCGACAAGGACGAGCGCGCCCTCCAGATCGAGCGTGAGGAAGTCGAGCGTCTGGCGCGCGACCGCGACGACGAACAGGGCATCCTGGACCGCAACATCTATGCGCGTCTGAAGACCCTGATCCTGGGCAAGACCGCCCTGAAGGGGCCGAAAGGCATCAAGTCGGGGACCGAGATCACCGAGGAGCTGCTGGGCACCATGTCCCGCGGCCAGTGGTGGCAGCTGGCCGTCAGCGAAGAGGACATCGCCAAGGATGTCGAGGCGCTGAACGGTCAGTACGACACCCAGAAGAAGCTGCTGGAAGCGCGCTTCGAGGACAAGGTCGAGAAGGTCCGTCAGGGCGACGACCTGCCGCCGGGCGTGATGAAGATGGTCAAGGTGTTCGTCGCCGTGAAGCGCAAGCTTCAGGCGGGGGACAAGATGGCCGGTCGTCACGGCAACAAGGGCGTCGTGTCCAAGGTCGTTCCGATGGAGGACATGCCGTTCCTTGCGGACGGCACCCCCGTCGACCTGGTTCTGAACCCCCTGGGCGTGCCGTCGCGCATGAACGTGGGTCAGATCCTGGAGACCCACATGGGTTGGGCCAGCCGCGCCCTGGGCCTCAAGATCGACGAGGCGCTGGAGGAGTATCGCCGCAACGGCGACATGACTCCGGTCCGCGAGGCGATGCGCATCGGTTACGGCGACGAGCTGTATTCCGAGATGTTCGACGGCCTGGACGACGAGACCCTGCGCGAGCATGCGGGCACCGTCCGCACGGGCGTGCCAATCGCGACGCCGGTCTTCGACGGCGCCAAGGAGGCCGACGTCAACGACGCGCTGACCCGTGCCGGGTTCGACACGTCGGGCCAGTCGGTGGTGTTCGATGGCCGTTCGGGCGAACAGTTCGCCCGCAAGGTCACCGTGGGCATGAAGTACGTCCTGAAGCTGCACCACCTGGTCGACGACAAGATGCACGCGCGTTCCACGGGTCCGTACTCGCTGGTCACGCAGCAGCCCCTGGGCGGCAAGGCCCAGTTCGGCGGCCAGCGTCTTGGCGAGATGGAGGTCTGGGCCCTGGAAGCCTATGGCGCGGCCTACACGCTGCAGGAAATGCTGACGGTCAAGTCGGACGACGTCGCCGGCCGCACGAAGGTCTACGAGTCCATCGTCAAGGGCGAGGACAACTTCGAGGCGGGCGTGCCGGAATCGTTCAACGTGCTGGTCAAGGAGGTCCGGGGTCTGGGCCTCAACATGGAACTCCTGGATGCGGACGAGGAGGAGTGAGGGCCCGCGCCCTCACCACCCCTTCCTCCGTGCCCTTCATTAGGAATTGAGAATGAACCAGGAACTCGCCACCAACCCCCTGAACCCGCTGGCCCCGCCGCGGCAGTTCAATGAAATTAAGATCTCGCTGGCCTCGCCCGAAGAAATTCTGGCCTGGTCCTTCGGCGAGGTGAAGAAGCCCGAGACCATCAACTACCGCACGTTCAAGCCCGAGCGTGACGGCCTGTTCTGCGCGCGCATCTTTGGTCCGATCAAGGACTATGAGTGCCTGTGCGGCAAGTACAAGCGCATGAAGTATCGCGGCCTGGTCTGCGAGAAATGCGGCGTCGAGGTGACCCTGCAGAAGGTCCGCCGCGAGCGGATGGGCCATATCGAACTCGCCGCGCCGGTCGCGCATATCTGGTTCCTGAAGTCGCTGCCGTCGCGCATCGGCCTGATGCTGGACATGACGCTGCGCGATCTGGAGCGCATTCTGTACTTCGAAAACTATGTCGTCATCGAGCCGGGTCTGACCGACCTGACCTATGGCCAGCTGCTGTCCGAGGAGGAGTTCCTGGACGCGCAGGACAACTTCGGCGCCGACGCCTTCCAGGCGGACATCGGGGCCGAGGCCATCCGCGCGATGCTGTCGAACATCGATCTGGCGGCGACCGCCGACCAGCTGCGCGAGGACCTGAAGGCCGCCACCGGCGAGCTGAAGCCCAAGAAGATCATCAAGCGCCTGAAGATCGTCGAGAGCTTCCTGGAATCGGGCAACCGTCCGGAATGGATGGTCCTGACCGTGATCCCGGTCATTCCGCCGGAACTGCGCCCGCTGGTCCCGCTGGACGGCGGCCGGTTCGCGACGTCGGACCTGAACGACCTGTATCGCCGCGTCATCAACCGCAACAACCGCCTCAAGCGGCTGATCGAACTGCGTGCGCCTGACATCATCGTGCGCAACGAAAAGCGCATGCTGCAGGAATCGGTCGATGCGCTGTTCGACAACGGCCGTCGCGGCCGCGTCATCACGGGCAACAACCGTCGCCCGCTGAAGTCGCTGTCCGACATGCTAAAGGGCAAGCAGGGCCGCTTCCGCCAGAACCTTCTGGGCAAGCGCGTCGACTTCTCGGGTCGTTCGGTCATCGTGACCGGCCCCGAGCTGAAGCTGCATCAGTGCGGCCTGCCCAAAAAGATGGCGCTCGAGCTGTTCAAGCCGTTCATCTATTCGCGGCTTGAGGCGAAGGGTCTGTCCAGCACCGTCAAGCAGGCCAAGAAGCTGGTCGAGAAGGAGCGCCCCGAGGTCTGGGACATCCTGGACGAGGTCATCCGCGAGCACCCGGTCCTGCTGAACCGTGCGCCCACGCTGCACCGTCTCGGCATCCAGGCGTTCGAGCCGATCCTGATCGAGGGCAAGGCGATCCAGCTGCACCCGCTGGTCTGTTCGGCCTTCAACGCCGACTTCGACGGCGACCAGATGGCCGTGCACGTGCCCCTGTCGCTGGAGGCGCAGCTGGAAGCGCGCGTCCTGATGATGTCGACGAACAACGTGCTGTCGCCCGCCAACGGCGCGCCGATCATCGTGCCGTCGCAGGACATGATCCTGGGCCTGTACTACGTCTCGATGCAGCGTGACGGCATGAAGGGCGAGGGCATGGCCTTCGCCAATATCGACGAGGTCGAGCATGCCCTGGCCGCCGGCGAGGTGCATCTGCACGCCAAGATCCAGGCGCGCCTGAAGCAGATCGACCAGAACGGCAACGAGGTCTGGAAGCGTTTCGAGACCACCCCGGGCCGCCTGCGGCTTGGCGGTCTGCTGCCCCTGAACGCCAAGGCGCCGTTCGAGCTGGTCAACCGCCTGCTGCGCAAGAAGGACGTGCAGGTCGTCATCGACACCGTCTACCGCTACTGCGGCCAGAAGGAATCGGTGATCTTCTGCGACCAGATCATGGGTCTGGGCTTCCGCGAGGCCTTCCGTGCCGGCATCAGCTTCGGCAAGGACGACATGGTCGTGCCCGACACCAAGTGGACCATCGTCGGCGAGGTCCAGGAGCAGGTGAAGGAGTTCGAACAGCAGTATCTGGACGGCCTGATCACCCAGGGCGAGAAGTACAACAAGGTCGTGGACGCCTGGTCGAAGTGCAACGACCGCGTGACCGAGGCCATGATGTCCACCATCTCGGCCAACAAGCGCGACGAGAACGGCGCCGAGATGGAGCCGAACTCGGTCTATATGATGGCGCATTCCGGTGCGCGGGGCTCGGTCAACCAGATGAAGCAGCTGGGCGGCATGCGGGGCCTGATGGCCAAGCCGTCGGGCGAGATCATCGAGACGCCGATCATCTCGAATTTCAAGGAAGGTCTGACCGTTCTTGAATACTTCAACTCGACCCACGGCGCCCGGAAGGGTCTGTCGGATACCGCGTTGAAGACCGCGAACTCGGGCTATCTGACGCGTCGTCTGGTCGACGTCGCCCAGGACTGCATCATCCGCGAGCATGACTGCGGAACCGAGCGCGCGATCACCGCATCCGCCGCCGTGAACGACGGCGAGGTCATCAGCCCGCTGGCCGAGCGCGTGCTGGGCCGGACTGCGGCCGAGGACGTGCTGGTGCCGGGCGAGGACGAGATCATCGTCCGCGCCAACGAGGTGATCGACGAACGCAAGGCCGACGCCATCGAGGCGGCGGGCGTGCAGTCCGTGCGCATTCGTTCGGCGCTGACCTGCGAATCCGAGGACGGGATCTGCGCGCTGTGCTATGGCCGCGATCTGGCCCGCGGCACGCTGGTCAACATCGGCGAGGCTGTCGGCATCATCGCCGCGCAGTCGATCGGCGAACCGGGCACCCAGCTGACGATGCGGACCTTCCACATCGGCGGCATCGCGCAGGGTGGCCAGCAGTCGTTCCAGGCCGCCTCGCACGAAGGCACGATCGCCTTCCGCAACGAGAGCATCCTGGAAAACGCCAATGGCGAACAGGTCGTGATGTCGCGCAACATGCAGATCCTGGTCATGGACGACCAGGGGCAGGAGCGCGCCAGCCACAAACTGTTCTACGGCTCCAAGCTGTTCGTGAAGGAAGGCGAGCGGGTCATCCGCGGCGCGAAGCTGTTCGAATGGGACCCCTATACCCTGCCGATCATCGCGGAGAAGGGCGGCATCGCCAAGTTCGTCGACCTGCTGTCGGGGATCTCGGTCCGCGACGAGACCGACGATGCGACGGGCATGACCCAGAAGATCGTGACCGACTGGCGGTCGGCGCCCAAGGGCAACGACCTCAAGCCCGAGATCATCATCATGGACGCCAACGGCGAACCAGTGCGCAACGACCAGGGCAACCCGGTCAGCTATCCGATGTCGGTGGATGCCGTGCTGTCGATCGAGGACGGCCAGGAGATCAAGCCCGGCGACGTGGTGGCCCGCATCCCGCGCGAAGGCGCGCGGACCAAGGACATCACCGGTGGTCTGCCGCGCGTGGCGGAACTGTTCGAGGCGCGTCGTCCCAAGGATCACGCGATCATCGCCGAGATCGACGGCTATGTCCGCTTCGGCAAGGACTACAAGAACAAACGCCGCATTACGCTGGAGCCGTCCGAGGAGGGTCTGACCCCCGTCGAGTACATGGTGCCGAAAGGCAAGCACATCCCGGTGCAGGAAGGCGACTTCGTGCAGAAGGGTGACTACATCATGGACGGCAATCCTGCGCCGCATGACATCCTGCGCATCATGGGGATCGAGGCCCTGGCCGACTATCTCATCGACGAGGTGCAGGACGTCTATCGACTGCAGGGCGTGAAGATCAACGACAAGCATATCGAGGTGATCGTTCGCCAGATGCTGCAGAAGATCGAGATCCTGGACGGCGGCGACACCACGCTGCTGAAGGGCGAGAACGTCGAGCGTGACGAGTTCGTCGAGGAGAACGCCAAGATCGAGGCACGCGGCGGACGTCCCGCCACGGGCGAGCCTGTCCTGCTGGGCATCACCAAGGCCAGCCTGCAGACCCGCAGCTTCATCTCGGCCGCCTCCTTCCAGGAGACGACCCGCGTGCTGACCGAGGCTGCCGTCCAAGGCAAGCGCGACAAGCTGGTCGGTCTCAAGGAGAACGTCATCGTGGGCCGCCTGATCCCGGCGGGCACCGGTGGTGCGACCACGCGCGTTCGCCGCATCGCTACCGAACGCGACGCCGAGGTGATCGAGGCACGCCGCGCCGAGGCCGAGGCCGCTGCAGCCCTGGCCGCGCCCGAGCCGTCCTTTGCCACCCCGGCGGTCGATCCGGTGGATCTGCCGCAGGACGGCAGCGACGATTGATCGCGACGCCTGACTGATGATGCAAAGGCCCGGCACCCAGTGCCGGGCCTTTGTCTTTTGGGTTGACCGCCCTTGCGTGCTGCACATACTGCATCTGCCGTTCAAGGAACCGTGATGCGCATGCAAGCCCTGGGTCTGTGCCGTTTCCCCCTGCCGGTGCAGGGCGGGTTGCAGATCGTGGCAGGAGACGTCCGGGCCCGCATGGGTCGCCATTCCGAACCCCTTACGATGCGGACGTGCCAGCGTCGTCAAACCGCCTGCATGGTCAAACCTTTCGTGCGTGATACCGATTGCGGCGATGGCGATCAGGCCGATCGGGGCCTGTCGCGTCAGCATCCTGTCACTGTCGGCAGTGCCAATGCGCGAGCGTCGATCGACCGGTCCAGGGCGCAGCCGACATCCGTGCCCGCACCACGTTCCGCACGGGCAGGGCAGTCGCGGCACCCCGCGCAGGATGCCGACAGCGGGGATCCTCCGGCGGCCTGACCCGTCGCCGCAAGCCCCCTGCCATCCTGTTCCGGAAAGCCGCCATGTCCACGCCCCTGATGTCCCCGCTGCGCCGCACGCGGCCCGCCTCGATCCGGCCAGAACCGCTGCAACCGGGCGACAACCTGCGCGGGGCAGGGCTGATGACGCTGTCGATGATGGGGTTCACCTGCAACGACGCGATCATCAAGTTCGTGGTCCAGGACATTCCGCTGTACCAGGCGATCACGCTGCGGGGGGTGTTCGTGCTACTGGCCCTGATGATCCTCGCGCAGCGTGCGGGGGGCCTGCGCCTGCGCATTCCGGCCCTAGCCCGCGCGCCGATGGTCCTGCGGCTGGTCGGAGAGATCGGCTCGACCCTGCTGTTCCTGAACGCGCTGCAGCGCATGGCCATCGGCGACCTGACGGCGGTGATGCAGTCGCTGCCGCTGGTGGTGATGCTAGGGGCGGCGCTGTTCTTCAAGGAGACCCTGGGCTGGCGGCGCATCCTGGCGGTGGGGGTGGGCATGCTGGGTGTGCTGATCATCCTGCGTCCAGGCAGCGGCACGTTCGGCATCTGGTCGCTGGTCGCGCTTGGGGCGATGCTGCTGGTCGCGGTGCGCGACCTGTCGACGCGCCAGTTCGGGCGCGATGTCAGTTCGAACACCATCGCGTTCTATGGCGCGGTGCTGGTCACGCTGACCGGGTTCGTCCTCAGCCTGGGTCAGGGCTGGGTGATGCCGCAGCTGTGGCACCTTGCCCTGCTGGCATTGGGCAGCGCCTTCCTGACCGTCGGTTACCTGTGCGCCGTGGCCGCCATGCGCGTCGGAGAGATCGCGGCCGTGTCGCCCTTCCGCTATACCTCGCTGCTGATGGCCATCTTTCTGGGACTGGTGATCTTCGGCGACTGGCCGGACCTCTGGACCTGGGTCGGATCGGCCCTTGTCGTGGGGGCGGGCATCTATACCATCTGGCGCGAGGCTCAACTGGGACGGCGGCGCTGATGCGGGTGCAGATGCTGGGACTGTGCCGCTTTTCCTATCTGGGACTGCGCGGCTATCAGGTCGAACATGACAGCATCGCGGCGCGCCGTGCCTATCTGTACGATCCCGACCGGCTGGCCCGGCGCTGGCTGTGGTTCCAGACCGTGGCCCTGCCGGGTTGGCTGGCGCAGACCGATCCAGACTTCACGCTGGTGATCATGACCGGGCCGGACCTGCCCGAACCCTGGCTGGGCCAGCTGCGCGACCTGTGCGACCGGGTGCCGCAGCTGCGCCTGTCGCTGGTGCCAGCGATGGACTATCACCTGGAGGCCTGTCACGCGGCGGTGGCGCCGCATCTGGATCCGGATGCGCAGGTGATCGGTCATTTCCGCCATGACGACGACGACGCGGTGGCGGTCGATTACATCGCCCATGCGCGCGCCGATTTCGCGCGCGTCAGCCCGCTGTGGCAGGTCGAGGGCAAGCTGTCGCTAGACTATGGCCGCGGCCTGATCATCGCGGCGCGCGACGGTCAGCTGAAGATCACCCCGCGGATCTGTCACAACATGGGGGTGGCGCTGACCATCTTCCTGGCGCCCGACGCGCCGCGGACAGCGCTGCATTTCAACCACACCAAGCTGGCGCAGTGGATGCCGGGGGTTCAGGTGACGCGACCCCTGATGTTCATCCGCTCGATTCATGCCGACAGCGATTCCGGCGACATGGGGCCGGGGCTGCCCTGGCAGCCCGAGGAAGGCACGATGAACAGGCTGCTGCGCAGCCGTTTCGGCCTGCGCCGGGCGGATCTGGCCGCGCTGGCGCGCAGCCTGGGCTAGGCCGCGGGGGCCATGGGGGCTTGTTGACAGGGGCGGGGATTCCCCCTATGACCACGCGACCCGGCGGGAAACCGCATCGGGTGCCAGAACCTGTGAGGTCAGGGTCCGGGCAGAACAGCCTCGATCCTCTGGAATTATGCCCGTCAGCCCTTTATGGGCGGGACGGGCTTGGCATTTTGCGATTCGCGCAGGATGCCGTCGAGAAGCGGCGCAACCGGTGGGTTGCGAGTATTGACAGAGCAAGACGGGGAACCGAATGCCGACGATCCAACAGCTGATCCGCAAGCCGCGGCAGCCGAGAGTGCAGCGGTCTAAATCCATGCACCTTCAGGGCTGCCCGCAGAAACGCGGTGTCTGCACGCGCGTCTACACCACGACGCCGAAGAAACCGAACTCCGCTATGCGTAAGGTGGCCAAGGTCCGCCTGACGAATGGCTTCGAGGTCATCTCCTACATCCCGGGCGAAAAGCACAACCTGCAGGAACATAGCGTCGTGCTGATCCGCGGCGGCCGCGTCAAGGACCTTCCGGGTGTCCGTTACCACATCCTGCGCGGTGTGCTGGATACCCAGGGCGTCAAAGACCGTCGTCAGCGTCGTTCGAAATACGGCGCGAAGCGTCCGAAGTAAGGAGAGGCATCCATGTCACGTCGTCACGCCGCTGAGAAGCGCGATGTCCTGCCCGACGCCAAGTATGGCGATCGCGTGCTGACCAAATTCATGAACAACCTGATGGTTGACGGCAAGAAGTCGATTGCCGAGCGGATCGTCTACAACGCGCTGGAGCGCGTCGAGACCCGCCTCAAGCGCGAGCCCATCGAGGTCTTCCACGAGGCGCTGGAAAACGTGAAGCCATCCGTTGAGGTGCGTTCGCGCCGCGTCGGTGGTGCAACGTACCAGGTCCCGGTCGAAGTCCGTCCGATCCGCCGCGAGGCGCTGGCCATCCGCTGGCTGATCACGGCCGCGGCCAAGCGCAACGAGAACACGATGGAAGAGCGCCTTGCGGGCGAGCTGTCCGATGCCGTCAACGGCCGCGGAACCGCCGTCAAGAAGCGCGAAGACACGCACAAGATGGCCGACGCCAACAAGGCGTTCAGCCACTACCGCTGGTAAGGCGAAAGGATCCACTTCATGGCACGCGAATATCAGCTTCCGCGTTATCGCAACTTCGGCATCATGGCCCACATCGATGCCGGCAAGACGACGACGACCGAGCGCATCCTTTACTACACCGGCAAGTCGCACAAGATCGGCGAAGTGCATGACGGCGCTGCGACCATGGACTGGATGGAGCAAGAGCAGGAGCGCGGCATCACGATCACGTCTGCCGCGACCACCACGTTCTGGCAGCGTCAGGAAGACCCCACCACCGAGGGGACTTCGGACACGAAGTACCGCTTCAACATCATCGACACCCCCGGCCACGTGGACTTCACCATCGAGGTCGAGCGTTCGCTGGCGGTTCTGGACGGCGCGATCTGTCTGCTAGACGCCAACGCCGGCGTCGAGCCGCAGACCGAGACCGTCTGGCGTCAGGCCGACCGCTACAAGGTTCCGCGGATCGTGTTCGTCAACAAGATGGACAAGATCGGCGCGGACTTCTTCAACTGCGTCCGCATGATCAAGGACCGCACCGGCGGCATCCCTTGCCCGATCGCCCTGCCGATCGGCGCCGAGGACAAGCTGGAAGGCATCGTCGACCTGATCAAGATGGAAGAGTGGGTGTGGGAAGGCGAAGATCTGGGCGCGTCCTGGGTCCGCAAGCCCATCCGTGACGAGCTGAAGGACCTGGCCGACGAGTGGCGCTCGAACATGATCGAGCTGGCCGTCGAGATGGACGACGCCGCCATGGAAGCCTACCTGGAGGGCAACGAGCCCGACGAGGAGACGCTGCGCGCGCTGATCCGCAAGGGCACGCTGTCGCTGTCGTTCTTCCCCGTCACCGCAGGTTCGGCGTTCAAGAACAAGGGCGTGCAGCCCCTGCTGAACGCGGTCATCGACTTCCTGCCGAACCCGCTGGACGTGCCGGCCTACATGGGCTTCACCCCGGGCGACGAGACCGAGACGCGCAACATCGAACGCCGTGCGGACGATGCGATGCCCTTCTCGGGCCTGGCGTTCAAGATCATGAACGACCCGTTCGTCGGCTCGCTGACCTTCACGCGCATCTATTCGGGCGTGATGAAGAAGGGCGATCAGCTGCTGAACGCCACCAAGGGCAAGCGCGAGCGCGTCGGCCGCATGATGATGATGCACTCGATCAACCGCGAGGAGATCGAGGAGGCCTTTGCAGGCGACATCATCGCGCTGGCCGGTCTGAAGGACACCACCACGGGCGACACCCTGTGCGATCCGGCCAAGCCGGTGGTCCTCGAGACCATGACCTTCCCCGAGCCGGTGATCGAGATCGCCGTCGAGCCCAAGTCGAAGGCCGACCAGGAGAAGATGGGCCTGGCCCTTCAGCGCCTGTCGGCGGAAGACCCGTCCTTCCGTGTGGAAACCGATCTTGAATCGGGCCAGACGATCATGAAGGGCATGGGCGAACTTCACCTCGACATCCTGGTCGACCGCATGAAGCGCGAGTTCAAGGTCGAGGCGAACATCGGTGCGCCGCAGGTGGCCTATCGCGAGACCATCTCGCAGTCGGCAGACATCGACTACACGCACAAGAAGCAGACCGGTGGTACGGGCCAGTTCGCCCGCATCAAGCTGACCATCACCCCGACCGAGCCGGGCGAAGGCTATTCGTTCGAATCGAAGATCGTGGGCGGTGCGGTGCCGAAGGAATACATCCCCGGCGTCGAGAAGGGCATCAAGTCCGTCATGGACTCGGGTCCGCTGGCAGGCTTCCCGGTCATCGACTTCAAGGTCGCGCTGACGGACGGTGCGTTCCACGACGTCGACTCCTCGGTTCTGGCGTTCGAGATCGCGGCCCGTGCCGCGATGCGCGAAGGCCTGCGCAAGGCCGGCGCCAAGCTGCTGGAGCCGATCATGAAGGTCGAGGTCGTCACGCCGGAAGAGTATACCGGTTCGATCATCGGCGACCTGACCAGCCGTCGTGGCATGGTCCGGGGGCAGGACAGCCGCGGCAACGCGAACGTCATCGACGCCTTCGTGCCGCTGGCCAACATGTTCGGCTACATCAACAACCTGCGTTCGATGTCGTCCGGCCGTGCTGTGTTCTCGATGCAGTTCGACCACTACGAGGCCGTTCCGCAGAACATCTCGGACGAGATCCAGAAGAAATACGCCTGATCTTGCGGCGGGGCGTCACGCCCCGCCACTTTACAAGCATTGAAGAACAAGGAGCCATTCCATGGCAAAGGCAAAGTTTGAACGGAACAAACCGCACGTCAACATCGGCACGATCGGCCACGTTGACCACGGCAAGACGACGCTGACGGCGGCCATCACGAAGTACTTCGGCGAATTCCGCGCCTATGACCAGATCGACGGCGCGCCCGAAGAGAAGGCCCGCGGGATCACGATCTCGACCGCGCACGTGGAATACGAATCCGAGACGCGCCACTATGCGCATGTCGACTGCCCGGGCCACGCCGACTACGTCAAGAACATGATCACCGGTGCCGCCCAGATGGACGGCGCGATCCTGGTCGTGAACGCCGCCGACGGCCCGATGCCGCAGACGCGCGAGCACATCCTGCTGGGTCGCCAGGTGGGCATCCCCTACATGGTCGTCTACCTGAACAAGGTCGACCAGGTGGATGACGAGGAACTGCTGGAACTGGTCGAGATGGAAGTCCGCGAGCTGCTGAGCTCGTACGACTATCCGGGCGACGACATCCCGATCATCAAGGGTTCGGCGCTGGCAGCCATGGAAGGCCGCGACAACGCCATCGGCGAGGATTCGATCCGCGCGCTGATCGCCGCCGTCGACGAGTACATCCCGACCCCCGAGCGTGCGATCGACCAGCCGTTCCTGCTGCCGATCGAGGACGTGTTCTCGATCTCGGGCCGCGGCACCGTGGTCACCGGCCGCATCGAGCGCGGCGCGGTCAACGTGGGCGACGAACTGGAGATCGTGGGCATCCGCGACACCAAGAAGACCACCTGCACGGGCGTCGAGATGTTCCGCAAGCTGCTGGACCGCGGTGAGGCCGGCGACAACGTGGGCGTCCTGCTGCGCGGCATCGACCGTGACGGCGTCGAGCGCGGCCAGGTCCTGGTCAAGCCGAAGTCGGTCACCCCGCACACCCAGTTCGAGGCCGAGGCCTACATCCTGACCAAGGAAGAAGGCGGCCGCCACACGCCGTTCTTCGCGAACTACCGCCCGCAGTTCTACTTCCGGACCACGGACGTCACCGGCACCGTCAAGCTGCCCGAGGGCACCGAGATGGTGATGCCCGGCGACAACCTGAAGTTCGAGGTCGAGCTGATCGCCCCGATCGCGATGGAAGAGAAGCTGCGCTTCGCCATCCGCGAAGGCGGCCGTACCGTCGGCGCAGGCGTCGTCTCCAAGATCATCAAGTGATCCAGGGCCCGAACGGGCCAGGGAATGCTGATGCTGCCGGATGATCCTCTCGGGGATATCGCGGCGGACAGGGCCACCCTTCGGGGTGGCCTTTGTCGTTTGCGGCTGGCGAGGGTGCCAATATGGATGACATGACCAAAAAGTCGCGTTGACCGAAGCGGGGCCGCGCGCGAGACTGCAGGTCAGGAACAGGACAAGATCAAGCTGATGTGCCAGATCTTTGCCGGGCAGCACCCGGACCGCTATGAGACCGTCACCCGCCGTTTGCGCCTGAACGGCCAGTCGACTTCGATCCGGCTGGAGCGTGCATTCTGGTGCATCTTGGACCGCATCGCCGCCCGCGAAGGCGTGACGACGCCCGCCTTCATCTCCAAGCTGCACGCCGAAGTGCTGGAGCTGCACGGAGAGGCGCGGAACTTCACCTCGCTGCTGCGCTGCGCCTGTACGATCTATCTGGGCGAGGACGACGTCGCCCCGGCGATCGCCGCAGAGTGACGCGAATATTTTCGCTGTAGTAATCCGATACTACCCGGCCCGTCCCCAAGCCCCTAGCCTCGATCAGGCAAGACACGTGCAGGGAGGGCCAGATGGCCAAGTACATCCACTCGATGATCCGCGTTCTGGACGAGGCGGCCTCGGTCGATTTCTATGACCGCTGCTTTGGACTGAAGGTGGCCGAGCGGCTGGATTTCGAAAAATTCACGCTGATCTACCTGTCCAATGGCGAAAGCGGGACCGAGCTGGAGCTGACCGTCAACAAGGGCCGCACCGAGCCCTATGACCTGGGCGACGGCTATGGGCACGTGGCCTTTTCGGTCGACGATGTCGACGCGACCCACGCCCGGTTGGAGGAGATCGGCTTTGCCCCTCGCAAGCTGGTCGATTTCGCGCCGGGCGGCGAGGTGATCGCCCGCTTCTTCTTTATCAAGGACCCGGACGGATACGAGATCGAGGTCCTGCAGCGGGGCGGCCGCTACAGCTGATCAGCCTGCCGCGCCCTTGGGAGGGGGCGCGGGACCACATCAAGGGAGGAGGAACCCATGTCTGAACCAACGACCAAGGGCCTGACCCGTCGGGCGCTGCTGTCGCGGGCCGTCGCGGCGGGCGCGCTGGCAGTGGCCGGCGCAGGCTTCATCGCGGCCCCCGACGCGGCCTGGGCCGTCGAGGTGACCGCGATCAGCGAGCACGAGATGGCCACGCTGCTGCAGATGGCCCGCGACATCTATCCGCATGACCGCGTGGGCGACCGCTTCTATGCGATCGCGATCAAGGGATACGACACCGCCGAGAACCAGCCCATGGTGGCCGAGGGCATCGCCGCGCTGGACGCCGCCGCGCAGGCGGCCGGGCATGACGACTATGTCTCGATCGGGTGGGAGCAGGACCGCGTGGCGATCCTGCGCGGGATGGAGGACAGCGCGTTCTTCCAGACCGTCCGGGGCGGGCTGGTGACCGGTCTCTACAACCAGAAAGAGGTCTGGCCGATCTTCGGCTATGAGGGAGAGAGCTTCTCCCAGGGCGGCTACATCTATCGTGGCTTTGACGACATCGACTGGCTGTAAGGGGGCGGATCATGGCTACGGCAGCGAAATTCGAACTGACCGACGACAGCGTGGTCGTCATCATCGGCACCGGCGCGGGCGGCGGCGTGCTGGCCAACGAACTGGCGCAGAAGGGCGTCAAGGTCGTGGCGCTGGAGGCGGGCGGGCGCTATCTGCCCGAGGACTACATCAACGACGAATGGGAGAGCTTTGGCCAGCTGGCCTGGACCGACCCGCGCACGACCAGCGGAGACTGGCGCGTGGCCAAGGATTTCAGCGGCTTGCCCGCCTGGATCGTCAAGGCGGTCGGCGGCACCACGACTCATTGGGCGGGCGCCTCGATCCGGTTCCAGGAACATGAATGGAAGGCCCTGACCACCTATGGCGCGGTCGAGGGGGCGAACCTGCTGGACTGGCCCATCGACGCGGCCGAGATGGCGCCCTGGTACGAGAAGGCCGAGGCCAAGCTGGCCGTGACCCGGACCGGCGACTTTCCGGGCCTGCCGGGCAGCAACAACTACAAGGTGTTCGAGGCGGGGGCCAAGGCCATCGGCTATACCGAGGTCTCGACCGGGCGCATGGCGATCAACAGCATCGACAATGACGAACGGCCGGCCTGCCAGCAGACGGGGTTCTGTTTCCAGGGCTGCAAATGGGGCGCCAAGTGGTCGGCCGCCTATACCGACATCCCCAAGGGCGAGGCGACCGGCAACCTTGAGGTCCGCGACCACGCCCATGTGGCCCGCATCCTGCACAACGACCAGGGCCGCGTGACCGGGGTCGAGTATTTCGACAAGGACGGCGCCCTGCAGTTTCAGGCCGCGCGCATCGTGGCGGTGGCGGGCAACAGCTTTGAAAGCCCGCGGCTGCTGCTGAATTCCGCCAGCGAGATGTTCCCCGACGGTCTGGCCAACAGCAGCGGTCAGGTGGGACGCAACTACATGCGCCACACGACCGGGTCGGTCTATGGCATCTTCGAAAAACCCGTGCGCATGTGGCGGGGTACGACCATGGCCGGCATCATGCAGGACGAGGCGCGCCACGATCCCTCCCGCGGCTTCGTCGGCGGATACGAGCTGGAGACCCTGTCCTTGGGCTTGCCCTTCATGGCCGCCTTCCTGGACCCCGGCCGGTGGGGGCGCGAGTTCACGACCGCCTTGGACCAGTACGAATACATGGCCGGGCTGTGGATCGTCGGAGAGGACATGCCGCAGGAGACGAACCGCGTCACCCTGTCGGACACGGTCGACAAGTTCGGCCTGAAGGTCGCCAACGTGAACTTCAGCGACCATCCCAACGATGTGGCGATGCGCAATCACGCCTATGAGCGGGGGCAGGCGATGTACCGGGCGATGGGGGCCACGCGGACCCTGCCGACGCCTCCCTATCCGTCCACGCACAACCTTGGGACCAACCGCATGTCGGAGCGGCCAGAGGACGGTGTGGTCAACAAATGGGGACAGACGCACGACATCGCGAACCTGTTCGTGTCCGATGGCAGCCAGTTCACGACGGGCGCGGCGGAAAACCCGACCCTGACCATCGTCGCGCTGGCGATCCGTCAGGCCGACCATATCGCCAAGGAAATGGCCGCAGGCACGATCTGAAAAAGACGACCGCCCGGGGATGTCCTCCGGGCGGTCGTGGTGGATCAGCCGTTGGCGGCCTTCTGGTTGACGCCGCCCTCGGCGATGCGGGTCATGTGCTTGTCGCCGTCGCGGGTGCTCTCCAGGCATTCCTGCAGAACGCCGCCATCGGCATCCAGATCCAGGCGGTTGGCAAAGCTGCGCACGCAGCCATAGCCCGCGATCGCGTAATGGGTCAGGCGCTGATACTGGGTGATGATGGCCGCGTCGCGGACGTCGTCATCACCGAAATCGGTCTGCAGCGCATGCTTGCGGGCCTCGGTCACCAGACCTTCCATGCCCTTGCAGTGCTCTCCGGTGGGGTCGACGCCGTGCTGGCTGCACAGGGTCGCCAGATGCTCCATGCCGCGGGCGATGCCTTCGTTGCCGGCGATCAGCGCCTCGGCCAGTTCGCGCGACTTGGCGACGCGACCCATCTCGGTCACGACGGGCATGGACTGCTTGCAGGCGGAATACAGGTCCTGCAGCTGGTCCAGATACAGGTCCTTGAGGGAATTCATGGTCATGATACGGCCTTTCTGATGGTGCTGGATGACCAACGATCCCCGGCCCGCCCCGTTCCATCGCGATGGCAAAGATCGCCCCTGCGCGCTTGACTTTGCGGGCCGTCCGGGTCAGCACTGCGGCCCCTTCAGCAGCGGAGGACATCCCCATGTTCGCCTGGTTCGAACGACGCATCGACCCCTATCCCGACCAGACCCCGACCATGCCCCCGTCGGGTCTGTGGCGGTTCGTGCTGCATTACAGTCGCGGCACGCTGCCCTGGCTGGTGCTGCTGGCCGTGGGATCGGGCCTGATCGCGCTGATCGAGGTGGCGCTGTTCGGCTGGCTGGGGCAGCTGATCGACCAGCTGGCAGACACCCCGCGAGAGGTCTTCTGGGACCGTCATGGCGGCAGCATCGCGCTGATGGCGCTGGTGCTGCTGGTGGTGATGCCGGCGCTGAACGTGCTGACATCGCTGGTCCTGCACCAGTCGCTGATGGGCAATTTCCCGCAGCGCATCCGCTGGCAGGCGCATCGCTGGCTGCTGCGCCAGTCGGTCGGCTATTTCCAGGACGAATTCGCGGGCCGCATTGCGCAGCGCCTGATGCAGACCGCACTGGCCGTGCGCGAGGTGTCCATGAAGATCATGGACGTGGGCAGCTATGTGCTGATCTATTTCCTGGGCGCGATGGTGCTGGCCGCCAGCCAGGACTGGCGTCTGGCCTTGCCCTTCCTGGTCTGGGCCGCGGCCTACGGCGCGCTGCTGTGGTATGTCGTGCCGCGCCTTGGCCGCGTGGCGCAGGAACAGGCCGACGCCCGCAGTGCGATGACCGGACGCATCGTCGACAGCTATACCAACATCGCGACGGTCAAGCTGTTCTCTCATTCCGACCGGGAGGAGGCGTGGATGCATCAGGGCATGGACCGGTTCCTGGGCACCGTCCACGCGCAGATGCGCCTGTCCAGCCTGCAGGACATGGTGCTGAACCTGCTGAACGTCTGGCTGGTCGCGGCGGTGGCCGGGCTGGGGCTGTGGCTGTGGACGCAGGGGCTGATCGCGGTCGGGGCGGTGGCCATCGCGGTGCCGCTGGCGCTGCGGCTGAACAACATGTCGCACTGGATCATGTGGGAATTCGCCGCCCTGTTCGAGAATATCGGCACCGTGCGCGACGGCATCACCAGCCTGTCCCTGCCACGAGAGGTGCGCGACGCGCCGGGGGCGCAGCCGCTGCTGCCAGGTCCGGCGGCGGTGCGGTTCGACAACGTCACCTTCCGCTATGGCGGTGCTGCGGGGGCGCAGCCGATGGCGGTTCTGGACGACCTGACGCTGCATCTGCGGCCCGGTGAACGGGTGGGCTTGGTGGGCCGGTCGGGCGCGGGAAAATCGACGCTGATCAACCTGCTGCTGCGCTTTCACGACATCGACGCGGGGCGCATCACCATCGACGGCCAGGACATCGCGCAGGTGACCCAGGACAGCCTGCGTGCGGCCATCGGCGTGGTCACGCAGGACAGCTCGCTGCTGCACCGGTCGGTGCGCGAGAACATCGCCTATGGCCGCCCTGACGCGACCCCGGATCAGATCGACCACGCCCTGCGCATGGCCGAGGCGGACGGGTTCGTCCCGTCCCTGTCCGACAGCCAGGGACGGCAGGGGCTTGATGCGCATGTGGGCGAACGCGGCGTCAAGCTGTCGGGCGGACAGCGCCAGCGCATCGCCATCGCGCGGGTCGCGCTGAAGAACGCGCCGATCCTGATCCTGGACGAGGCCACAAGCGCCCTGGACAGCGAGGTCGAGGCCGCGATCCAGTCCCGGCTGGAGGCATTGATGCAGGGCAAGACGGTCATCGCCATCGCGCATCGCCTGTCCACCATCGCCGCGATGGACCGGCTGGTGGTCATGGACCAGGGCCGGATCGTCGAACAGGGCAGCCATGCCGAACTGCTGGAACGCGACGGCCTGTACGCCCGGCTGTGGCATCGCCAGTCCGGCGGTTTCCTGGCCGCGGACTGAGGGCAGGACGTGAAAAAGGCCCCGGCGCGATGCCGGGGCCTTCGTCGTTTCGTGGGTGCGCTTACTGCGCCAGCAGGTCGGTGATCCGGCGGACCGAGGCGCGACGGTTGTCGCGGATGTCGCCCTCGGCACGGACGCGCAGGAACTGCTCGCCATAGCCTTGGGTCACCAGGTTCTCCGGCGGCACGTCAAAGTACTCGGTTAGTGCCAGCGCCACCGATTCCGCACGACGGTCCGACAGCGCCAGGTTGGCGGCGTCCGACCCGACCGTGTCGGTATGACCCTCGATCATGAAGATCTCCTGCGGGTTCTGGGCGATCTGGTCCTGGATCGCACGACCCAGACCCTGCAACTGCTGCGCCTGATCCGACCGAATCGCGGCAGAGCCGGTATCGAAGGTGATCGCGTCGATGTTGACCGGCGCCACCAGCGCCCGCACCTCGGGGATGTTGCGGATCTGGGACAGCGTAAAGCGGCGGTCGACATTCGCCTCGCGCAGAAGGGCCTCGCGCAGTTGATCCTCGTTCAGGGGCGCATTGCCGGTCTGGACGGGGGCGGGGGCGGGCAGGGCGCCGATATCGACGGGCTGCACGTCGGCGGTGTCGTCGATCAGCTGCGTGGTGGTGCCGTCGGCGCTGACCAAGGTGCGGCGCAGAACCTGCAGGTTCGCGTCACGGATGGTCACAACGCGGCTGCCGTCCTGGCGCGTCACGATGGTGCGCGACGAACCGTCGTCGAAGTTCTCGGTCTGCACGGTCGAGCCGGGCTGGCGCAGCAGGGCGACCTCGTCCTTGATGACCTCTTGGCTCCCATCGGCGCGGGTGACGACCACCCGGTCCGGCGCGGACAGCGCAACCTGGCGGTTGTTGTTCAGATAGGACCCGACCGCCACGGCGCCCAGACCCAGCAGCAGGGCATTGCGCAGGCGGTTGTCGTCGTCCTCCTCCTCGGCCTGCGGTGCAGGCTGACCGGTGGCGCCCGCCAGCGCATCGCGCAGGCTGGTGGTAAAGTCCTCGGACGACGACCGGGCGTTTTCCTCGGTCACCTGCTGCTCGGTGATCTCGCCCGATCCATCGGCTGCGTCCAGCGCCGCCGCGGTGGCCGGTGTGGTCGCCTGAGCGGCCTCGCGCGATGCCTCGGTCTCGACGGTGTCCTCTTCGGCGGCGCGACGGATCATCTCTCCGTTCTGGCCGACGCGGTACATCTGCGCCTCGGTCGGGGCCAGGCGCAATTCGCCTGCCTCGTTGGTCTCGACGACGACGCCGTTCGGGGTCATCGCACGACCGCCATCCGCACAGGGGAACGCGCTGCCGTCCAGACAGGTCAGCGCCGAAGTGTCCAGGCCACCCTGAACCTCCTGCGTCAGCACTCCGGCCAGACCCGGCAGGGCGCCAGCGCGTTCGACCTGCGTTGCACCGGTCGCCAGGGTCAGGCCACCCTGAGCCGCAGGTGCCGCGGGTTCCGCAGGTGCATCGGCCGTCGCGGCCGGATCGGCTGCGGGCTGCTCGCCCTGCTCTTGCGCGCGCAACTGCTCGGTCAGCGCGTCAAGGTCGCTTCCGACGGGTTCTTCAACGGCATCCGCCGGCTGCTGGTCGTTCTGCGCGGCAGGGCGTGCGTTCGGACGAGCCTCTGCCGGAGCGTCGGCGGCAGGAGGCGCCTCGCGCTGCGGATTGGCGCGCGGCGCGGCATTGCCGGCGGCCGGGGCCTCTGCGGCGGGCTCGGCGGCGCGGTTCGGATTCGGCGCGGGTCCGGCCTCGGGCTGCGGTGCAGGACGGGCCTCGGGCGCCTGGTCCGGCATCGCGTCAGGTGCGGGCGGCGGCGGGGTGCCATCCGGTGCGGGCTGCGGTGCAGGTTCGGCTGCGGGGGCCGGCTGGGCTTCGGCCTCGGGCGCTGCTGCCTCGGGTGCCGCCGGGGGCGCGGGCTCTGCGGCGGGCGCGGGCTCGGCAGCCGGGGCGGCTTCTGCCGCGGGCGCGGGAGCAGGTTCTGCGGCAGGTGCAGGCTCCGCCTCTGCCGCGGGCGCTGCTTCAGGTGCCTCGGCAGGCTGCTCCGCCGGGGCTTCGGCCGGTGCTTCCTCGGGGGCAGGGGGCGCCTCGGCCGGGGCTTCCGGCGCGGGTTCCTCGACTGGCGCGGGCTCGGGCGCAGGCTCTTCCGCAGGCGCGGGCTCCGCCGGCGGCGGGTTCTGGGCCTGGTTCAGGTCGGCACCGTCCTGCGGTCCCTCCTCGCCGGGGGCTGCGGGCGGGGGCGGGACCTGACCTTCGGGCGCGGCCTGCGCCAGGATCAGGTTCTGGGGAGCCGCCTGATCGGGGGAAGGCATTGCGGTCTGGGCCATCGCAAGATGCGGCGCCATCAGCGACAGGCAGGCCGCGATGGCGGTTGTGTTATGGATAATCCGGCGCATGAGACGCTCCTTGTGGAAAATCGAATGACTGTCTTTGGTGCTTTAACAGGCACTTGCGCCAAGGGTTCCCAAACTTGCCGTGACCAACGCGTGATGGGCGGCGGTGCGCCATGCAAAAGGCCGCGCCGAAACGGCGCGGCCCATGGGGCGATTCGATAGAAACGACGTCAGACGCCGTCGCCGACAAAGGCCTTTTCGACGACGAATTCGCGCGGCTCGGAATTCGCGCCCTCGTTCAGGCCGAACCCTTCCAGGACCGCCTTGACGTCGACGTTGAACGCCAGGCTGCCGCAGATCATCGCGCGATCCTGTGCCGGA
Source organism: Paracoccus sp. NBH48 (assembly GCF_015390265.1). Lineage (NCBI taxonomy): Bacteria > Pseudomonadati > Pseudomonadota > Alphaproteobacteria > Rhodobacterales > Paracoccaceae > Paracoccus > Paracoccus sp. NBH48. The sequence continues at coordinate 41,265 of NZ_VUOJ01000009.1, forward strand.
TCGATGGGCGGCAGGCCCAGATCCGACAGCACCTTGCCCGAGGTCAGGTTGTCGGTGATGCGCCCCATGAAGGGCGAGGGCTCTCGCGTCGTCGTCGGGTAGTATTTCAGCCGCTGGGCGAAATCGTCGCCATAGATCTCGGTCAGCAGCGGGTCGTGGCGCAGGTTGTTCACCAGCTCGGCGCCATAGACCAGCTCCTCACCGGTGCGGCAGGTATGCATCATGATGACCTGCTCGAACCGCTCATAGGTCTCGGGGTCGCGCATCAGGCTGGCAAAGGGCGCGAACCCCGTGCCGGTTGCCAGAAACCACAGCCGCTTGCCAGGCAGCAGCGCGTCCAGGACCAGCGTGCCCACGGGTTTCGGACGCAGGATGATCTGGTCGCCCGGCTTGATGTGCTGCAGTTTGGAGGTCAGCGGCCCGTCGGGGACGATGATGGAATAGAATTCCAGCTCGTCGTCCCAGTTGGGCGAGGCGATGGAATATGCCCGCAGCAGCGGCTTGCCGTTGTCGCCCGGCAGGCCGATCATCACGAATTCGCCCGACCGGAAGCGCAGCGAGGCAGGCCGCGTCACCCGGAACGAAAACAGGCTGTCGGTCCATTTCGTGACCGAGGTCACGGTCTGGGCATCGGGAACGGTAATCTTGGCGGCCTCGGTCACGGGCAGATCCAGCGTCATTGTTGCAATCCTTGTCGTCTAATCGAAGGGGCGCGCAGGTGAAAGGGTCAGCCGGCAAGCTGCGCCCGATGGTCCCAGGCCTTCCAGTCGGCGCGGGCCAGCCATTGGTCCTGCGGCTGCCGGGCGGCGATGTCGGCGGCGACCTCGACCTCGTCGAAGCCCACGCGGCGCGCCATGGCGTATTGATCGGCGATCAGCCGCCCCGTCGCGCGCAGGCGACCGGTATAGCCCAGCTCGCGCAAGCGGCGGGCCAGCGTGAAACCGCGCCCGTCGCTGAAGGACGGAAAGGCGATGCCGATCAGCGGCTGATCCAGGTGGTCGGCCAGGGTCGCGGGGGCGGTGTCGGGGGCCAGCACCACAGCGGGCTGGTCGGTCACCGGATGAAACCCGTCGTCACGGGCCAGGACGGGTTCGCTGTTCAACTGCTCGCTCATGCCGAGACCTTTCCGCGGACCATGCGCCCGCCGATGAAATGGATGCCGCATTCGGATTTCTCCTGGCCGCGCCAGCGCCCCGAACGGGGGTCTTCGCCCGGCTTGACCGGAGAGGTGCAGGGCGCGCAGCCGATCGAGGGATAGCCCTTGGCCACCAGCGGATGCCGGGGCAGGCGGTTCTCGACCATGTAGTCCTGCACGTCCTCGGGGCGCCAATGCGCCAAGGGGTTCACGCGCAGGCGCGACGGGGGTTCGGGCTCGAAGAACTCCAGCGCGGCGCGCTGGCCGTTCTGGAACCGCTTGCGGCCCGTGATCCACGCGTCATAGCCCGACAGCACACGTTCCAGCGGCACCGTCTTGCGGAAATCGCAGCAGGCGTCGGGGTTCGACTTGTGCAGCGTTCCGTCCGGGTCATGGGCCGCGATCTCCGCCTCGCTGGCGGTGATCACCTGCACGTTGGTCAGCGAAAGCCGCTCCGCGACCTCCTGCTGATAGGCCAGGGTCTCGGGGAACAGCATCTGCGTGTCGATGAACAGCACCGGCAGGCCCGGTGCGACCCGGCTGACCATGTGCAGCAGCACGACCGATTCAGCGCCGAAGGACGACACCAGCGCCACCTGCCCCAGATCGGGGTCGGTGACCGAGCGCTTCAGCACCTCGATGGCGGCATGGTGGCGATAGCGGTCGTTCAGACGCCCCGCGCGTGTGTCCAGGTTCCCGTCAAGCATCGGCGGCCACGGGATAGAGCGCCGCCTTGAACGGGGCCTGACCCAGACGGCGATAGGCGTCGATGAAGCGTTCGGAGGCGTCCTCACGGACCTCCAGATAGGCGCGCAGCAGCCGGTCGATGGCCGGGACGACCTGTTCGGCGGGGAAGCCCGCGCCCGCGCGTTCGCCGATGGCCGGGATGTCATAGGCATCGCCACCAAGCGTGATCTGATAGTTTTCCACGCCCGCACGATCCAGCCCCAGGATGCCGATATGGCCCAGGTGGTGATGCCCGCAGGCGTTGATGCAGCCCGAGATGCGGATGTTCAGGTTGCCGATCTCCTCCTCCAGCCCGACGGAGCGGAAATGGTCGGCGATCTCTTCGGCGATGGGGATGGAACGCGCGGTGGCCAGCGCGCAGTAATCCATGCCGGGGCAGGCGATGATGTCGCTGGTCAGCCCGGCATTCGCGGTGGCAAGGCCCGCGGCGCGCAGCTCGGCGTACAGCGCCGGCAGGTCCGACTTGTGCACATGCGGCAGGGCCACGTTCTGGTCGTGCATCACGCGTAGATCGTTGTGGCCGAACCGTTCGGCCAGATCGGCCAGCAGGCGCATCTGGTCGGCGCTGGCGTCGCCCGGCGTCTGGCCCGGCGCCTTGAAGGTCACGACGACGCTGGCATAGCCCTCGACCCGGTGCTGATGCAGGTTCGTATCAGACCAGCTGCGGAAGGCCGGGTTCGCCTGCCGCTCGGCCTCATAGCCATCCACGGGCGCATTGCGGAAGGACGGCGCGCGGAAACGGTCCTTGAACACCGCCAGCGCGTCGCGGTCGGCGCCGTGGAAATCGCGGCGGCGGGCCAGGAACTCTTCCTCGATCTCGGCGCGCATGACGTCCAGGCCGCGCTCCAGCACGGTGATCTTGATGCGGGCCTTGTACTTGTTGTCGCGGCGCCCGGCCAGGTTGTAGGTCGCGATGATCGCCTCGACGTAAGGCAGCAGGTCCTCCTCGGGCAGGAAGTCGCGGACGACCTGACCCAAGAGCGGCGTGCGGCCCAGACCGCCGCCGATCCAGACCTCGAAGCCGGTCTTGCCGTCGCGTTCCACCAGCCGCAGGCCGATGTCATGGGCGGCGATCACCGCGCGATCCTTCTTGCCGCCGGAAATGGCGATCTTGAACTTGCGCGGCAGGAACTGGAATTCGGCGTGATCGGTCGACCAGCTGCGCAGCAGTTCCGCATAGGGGCGCGGATCGACGGCCTCGTCAAAGGCCGCGCCGGCGAAGGCGTCGGTGGTCACGTTGCGGATGGTGTTGCCGCTGGTCTGGATGGCGTGCATGCCGACATCGGCCAGCGCGTCCAGCATGTCCGGGATGTCCACCAGCTTGGGCCAGTTGAACTGGATGTTCTGGCGGGTGGTCCAGTGGCCGTAACCCTTGTCCCACTTCTCGGCCAGCAGGGCCAGGGTGCGCATCTGGTCCGGGCTGATCGTGCCATAGGGAATGGCCACGCGCAGCATGTAGGCATGCAGCTGCAGATAGACGCCGTTCATCAGGCGCAGCGGCTTGAACTCGTCCTCGGTCAGGCTGCCGTCCAGGCGGCGGGCGACCTGGGCGCGGAACTCGGCCGCGCGCTGGCGGACATAATCGGTCTCGACGGGGCGGATATCAAACATGGGCGGTTTCCGTCTTCTGGGCGTCGGCTTGCCGATCGGCCTGGATGCCGTGGAAATAGTTGGACGGTCCGCGCTGGCGGAAGGCCTCGCGGAAATGGACGGGCTCGGGTCCGTCGGGACCGCGCCTGGCCTCGACCAGATAGGGACCGACGACGATCTCGGATTGCGCCACGGCCTGCAGCAGGTCCAGGTCGGCAATGGCCTCGTCGTCATAGACGGTCGCCTGGCGCGGATCGCGGGTCCAGCCGTCGGCGCACATCCACACATTGTGGCCTTCGCGAAGGTCATTCGCGGTGATGACGCCGGGGCGTGCGGCCGACAGGGGGAAGGATTTGCTCATGACTGGACCTCGCGGTTTTGCTGACCTCTATATAGAATTTCGTTCTGGATTCTGCACAGTGGTCGCGGCAAATAAGGACGATCGACCAAGGAGCGCGCCATGCCGGAACCGATTTCCCCCGATGCGGGCGCAGGCCAAACGCCTGTCCGCCTGGACGAGGTGGACCGCAAGATACTGTCCCTGCTTCAGCAGGATGCCAGCCTGTCGCTGGACCAGATCGCCGATCGGGTGGGGGCCTCCAAGACCCCGGTCTGGAACCGGATCCGCAAGCTGCGAGAGGCGGGCGTTATCCGCCGGCAGGTCGCCATCCTGGATCCCGAGGCGCTGGGGCTGGAGGCCTGCTTCTTCGTGCTGATCCGCACCAGCGAGCATGACCGCGACTGGGCCGCGCGCTTTCTGCGCGCGCTGCGCGAGCGGCCCGAGGTGGTCGAGGCGCACCGTCTGGCGGGCGACATCGACTATATCCTCAAGGTGCAGGTCAGGAACGCCCGCGCCTATGACCGCTTTTACCAATCGCTGATCGGCGAGGTGAAGATCCACAACGTCACGGCCCTGCTGTCGATGGAGGAGATCAAGGCGACCAGCGCCCTGCCCATCCCGGACGGGGAGCGCTGAGATGGGTTGGGTGATCTGGCACAAGCCGACCTGCTCCACCTCGCGCTGGGTTCTGGCCGCGCTGCGCGAGGCGGGGATCGCACCCGAGGTGCGCGACTATATCGCCGCGCCGCCGTCCGAGGATGCGTTGCGCGATGCGCTGTCGCGTCTGGGCATCGGGGCGCGGGGGTTGCTGCGGCGCAAGGGAACGCCATTCGCGGAACTGGGGCTGGGTGATCCCGGCCTGTCCGATGATGCGCTGATCGCGGCGATGGCGGCCCATCCGATCCTGATCGAACGGCCGGTCGTCTTTGCGCCGCATGGCGCCGTGCTGTGCCGGCCCAAGGAGCGGGTCAGTGAGCTGATCGCCCGCAATCACGCAGGTGGTCCGCCGTGATCCGGTGGGGGTGCGGGGTGCGAACCGACAGATGACGCCCAGACTGCGGCGACATCGGCAGATGCCTTACGGATCGATCGGATCGAACGCCCCGACAGAGATGCCCAGCAGCAGCCAACGCCGCCCCTCCAGCCCCAGGACCAGGTCGAAGCTGACATGACGCGGCTGCAGCGGGACAAAGCCGGTCAGGCGCAGCTCCTGCCCGGTATCGGACAGCGCGCTGTCCAGGATGACCGGGTCGACGACCATCGCCTGCAGCAGGTCCAGCCGTTCCTCGCGCAGCGGCGTGAACAGGCCCGCCAGGCGCGTCGGATCGTTGGCCAATGCGAATTCAGGGGCGGCGATGTCGCGCAGCACCGTATAGTTGCCCGTCCAGTTGCCGTGGTTCACCGCCGCCAGCACGTCGCGGATCAGGGCGGTGGCATAGCTGGGTTCGACCAGGGGGGCCTCGGCCGGGGTTCGGGCTGCGGTTCGGCAGGGGCGTCCTGCGCATGGGCGCTGGCGCCGACCAGCGCCAGCGCCATCGCGATGGCCAGGGACAGCGCATGCGCCGTCCCCGTCCGTGTTGCGGCGTGGCCTACCACGCGTAGGTCACGCCGATGCGGCCGCCGACCTGGTTGCGGTCGAAGCCATAGGTGATGCCCGCGTCGAACTGGGTGTTCGCATCGAAGCGGTAGCCCATCGACGCGGCCAGCGCCTGCGATCCCTCGAAGCTGCCGATGCTGGTCGACACGGCATAGGTCTTGTCCTCGGGGACATAGGGGGTGTTCAGCGCCATCGCCATGGCGATGCCTTCCTTGTTGTCCTCGACCTGCTGGCCCAAAGAGCGCACGCGGCCGTTCAGCGACGACATGCTCTCGCCGATCGACCGGTCGACCGCCAGGTTGCCCTGCGCGTCCGAGGTCACGACGCCGATGGGGGTGCCCTGCGCCGCCGTGCTGGCATCCGACGCGATGCCCGCCGCGCGATAGGTGTTGGCACCGTTGCCCAGCACGAACTCGTTCGCGCGGGTTGCGGTCGCGCCATCACCGATGGCGACCGAGTTGTCGGCCGCAGCGACCGCCTGGTTGCCAAGCGCGATCGACCCCGATCCCATGGCCATCGCGGCCTCGCCGATGGCGGTCGAGCGCACGCCACTGGCCGCTGCCAGGTGGCCGAAGGCATGGGCGCGTTCGGCGGTGGCCTGCGCCTGCCAGCCGAAGGCGGTGGCGGCGGTGCCGTTCGCGACCGATTCACCGCCGACCGCGGTGGTCGAGGTGCCGCTCGCGACCGAGGTGTCGCCGATGGCCAGCGCGTCCGTGCCGTTGGCGATGGATTCGTTGCCGATCGCGGTCGAGAAATCCGACTGGGCGTCGGCATTCTCGCCCACGGCCAGCGAGCGGACACCCTGGGCGGTGGCCAGGTGGCCGATGGCCTGGGCGCGTTCCGCGGTCGCCATGGACTGCCAGCCGATGGCGCTGGCGCCCGGCCCGGTCGCGACCGATTCGCCACCGATGGCGGTGGTCGAGTTGCCGTTCGCCGCCGCCGTGTCGCCTACGGCCAGCGCATCGACGCCATTGGCGATGGATTCGTTGCCGATGGCGGTGGACAGGTCGGTTTGGGCGTCGGCATTCTCGCCGATGGCCATCGACCGGACGCCCTGTGCGGTGGCCAGGTGGCCGAAGGCCTGGGCGCGTTCGGCGGTGGCTTGGGCCTGCCAGCCGATGGCGCTGGCGCCGGGGCCGGTCGCGACCGATTCGCCGCCCACCGCAGTGGTCGAGTTGCCGTTCGCTGCCGCGGTGTCGCCCACGGCCAGCGCGTCGACGCCGTTGGCGACGGATTCGTTGCCGATGGCGGTGGACAGGTCGGTTTGTGCGTCGGCGTTCTCGCCTACGGCCAGGGACCGGACGCCTTGGGCGGTCGCCAGGTGGCCGATGGCCTGCGCACGTTCCGCGGTGGCCTGGGCCTGCCAGCCGATGGCGCTGGCGCCGGGACCGGTCGCGACCGATTCGCCGCCGACCGCAGTGGTCGAGGGGCCGGTGGCGGTCGCCTCTCCGCCGATGGCCACGCCGTCCACGGCGGTCGCATCGGTCGAGGCGTTGTCGCCGATGGCGACCGACAGCGGGCCCTCGGCGATGGCGGTCGGGCCGCAGGCCAGCGATCCGGCGCCGCCTGCGCCCTGCTGGCATTCCTGTGCGGCGGCCGTGCCGACGGCGCCGATCATCGCGATGGCGGCAGCACCGCCGAGCAGCATGGCGCGGGTACGGGTCAGGTGGGTCATGGGATTCTCCTCATCCGTTGGACAGGGCCTTTTGCGGGCCTCTGACCGGGGGACGCGGGAAACCGCCGACCGGATGCAGGATTTGTCGAATTAATTCCCGGGCGGCCTCAATCGTCCACGACGTTGAGGATCTTGGGCAGCGCGGGGCAGGGCAGCAGCTGGTTCTTCGCCACGTCGGCCAGCGTGTGATTGTGCAGGAAGACATAGACATGCGCGGACAGGCTTTCCCACAGCCGGTTCGACAGGGTCTGCGCCCGCGACCCGGAAATGCCGCCCGACGCGCCCGCGCCGATATGCATGGCGCTGACGGTCTCGTCCACGGCCTCCAGGATCTCGGCCACGCGGATCGTCTCGGGGGTGCGGGCCAGGCGGTATCCGCCGCCCGGACCGCGCACGGATGCCACCAGCCCCGCCCGGCGCAGGCGCACGAACAGCTGTTCCAGATAGGGCAGCGAGATGTCCTGGCGTTTCGAGATTTCGGCCAGCGAGGTCAGGTCGCCCCCTTGGCGATGGCCAGGTCGGTCAGCGCGATGATCGCGTAGCGTCCCTTGGTGGACAGTTTCATGGCGCGTCTTCCCCCCGATGGTCCCTGCCGGGCCTGCCTTTGCATTGACGCGCGCCGTCGTCGCGCGCTATGCCCGGCCCAGCATGTTTCTTGCCAAACCTGTGCCGGCTGCCCAGATATCCCGTCTAGAAGCCATGCGCGCACGCGTCAAGAAACCCGACAGGACCTGTGAAGGACAACCATGCCCGAGCTGATTTTCCCCGGCCCCGAAGGCCGTCTCGAAGGCCGTTACCACCCTCAGCCCGGCAAGCCAGACGCCCCCATCGCCATCGTGCTGCATCCGCACCCGCAATATGGCGGGACGATGAACAACCGCGTCGTCTACAACCTGCACTATGCGTTCCACCGCATGGGATTCACGGTGATGCGGTTCAACTTCCGCGGCGTGGGGCCGCAGCCAGGGCGAATTCGACCAGGGCATCGGAGAGCTGTCCGATGCCGCCTCGGCGCTGGATTACCTGCAGGCGATGAACCCCAATTCCAAGCATTGCTGGGTCGCGGGATTCAGCTTCGGTGCGTGGATCGGGATGCAGCTGCTGATGCGCCGCCCCGAGATCACCGGCTTCATCAGCGTGGCGCCGCCCGCAAACATGTACGATTTCAGCTTCCTGGCGCCGTGCCCGTCGTCGGGCCTGATCGTGAACGGCACCGCTGACCGCGTCGCCCCGCCCAAGGACACCGCCACCCTGGTGGGCAAGCTGCGCGAGCAGAAGGGCATCACCGTCACCCATGAGGAGATCGAGGGCGCGGACCATTTCTTCCGCGACGACGAGACCCACATGAAGCCGATGATCGACCTGGTGCAGGGTTACGTCAGGAAGCGCCTGACCGAGACGTCGCGCTGAGGGCTGCGGCCATGCTGGACGATGCGTTCGCCTTTCTGTGCGAGGCGGACCGGCTGAAGTCGGTCCACCGCGCCAGCGTCCTGATGGACCTGTCGCGCCCCGAGAACAGCGCAGAACACAGCTGGCACGTCGCCCTGTGGGCGATGGTGATGGGCGCCAGCGACCGCGCCATCGCGATGATCCTGATCCACGACCTGGTCGAGATCGACACGGGCGATCAGCCGATCCACCTGGATCATGACGTGGAAGGACTGGCCATCGCCGAGGCCGCGGCGGCGGATCGCATCTTCGGCCTGGCGCCGGACGGGGCGCGGCTGGCCGCCCTCTGGCGCGATTTCGAGGGGCGCGCGGACGCTGCCGCGGTGACCGCCAAGCGGATGGATCACGCACAGCCCATCTTTCAGGTACTGCAGGCGCGCGATCCGATCCCCGACCATGTCCGGATCGTGCGCGACAACCTGTCGGCCGGACGCGCGGCGCGGTTCGAACGCGAATGGCCGCAGGGGTGGCAGGCCGCGCATGCGCTGCTGTCCGGGCAGGAGGTCGCCCAGGGCGATCTGACCCGCCGCCTGGCCTTTCTGGCCGAGGCCGACGCGCTGAAGGGCGTCCTGCGCGCAAACCGCCTAATGGACGGATCGCGGCGCGAGAACAGCGCCGAGCACAGCTGGCACCTGGCGCTGTACGCGCTGGTGCTGGGCGGTCTGGCGGGGCCGGGCGTCGATCCGGGCCGCGTCATCCGCATGCTGCTGATCCACGATCTGGTCGAGATCGACGTGGGCGATGTGCCCCTGCACTCCGCCGGCGGGCAGGCGCATGGATCGGCGGCGATCCAGGCCGCCGAGGAGGCCGCCGCGCGGCGCCTGTTCGGCCTGCTGCCCGACCTGCAAGGAGAGCAGATGCTAGCCCTGTGGCGCGAGTTCGAGGCGGCGGCCAGCCCCGATGCCGTCTTCGCCAAGGCGCTGGACCGCTGCCAGCCCGCGGTCCAGAACCTGCGGTCGGGCGGCGCGGGCTGGGTCGAATACGACGTGACCCTGGCGCAGGTGGAAAGCCGCGTGGGCCCTTGGGTCGAACGCGGCTGCGCACCGCTGTGGCAATGGCTGCACCACGGCCTTCGCGCCCATTTCGCAGGCAGCTGATCACCAGGCGGGCGTTTTGCATACCATCGCATACCGTCTTTCAATCGGACCCTTTTGCGGCTAGAAGCGGCGCGACCGTATCCACCGCACAAGGGGCAGTTCATGTCGAAGATCAAGGTTGCCAATCCCGTCGTCGAGCTGGACGGGGACGAGATGACGCGGATCATCTGGGACTTCATCAAGCAAAAGCTGATCCTGCCCTATCTGGACATCGACCTGAAATATTATGACCTGGGCATCGAGGAGCGCGACCGCACCAACGACCAGATCACCATCGACGCGGCCGAGGCGATCAAGCGCCACGGGGTCGGCGTGAAATGCGCGACCATCACCCCCGACGAGGCGCGGGTCGAGGAATTCGGCCTGAAGAAGATGTGGCGCAGCCCCAATGGCACGATCCGCAACATCCTGGGCGGCGTGATCTTCCGCGAACCGATCATCTGCAAGAACGTGCCGCGGCTGGTGCCGGGCTGGACGCAGCCGATCATCGTCGGCCGCCACGCCTTCGGCGACCAGTACAAGGCCACCGATTTCCGCTTTCCGGGCAAGGGCAAGCTGACCATCAAGTTCGTCGGAGAGGACGGCGAGACGATCGAGCACGAGGTCTATGACGCCCCCGCCGCCGGGGGTCGCGATGGCCATGTACAATCTGGACGATTCGATCCGCGATTTCGCCCGCGCCTCGCTGAACTATGGCCTGGCGCGCGGCTATCCGGTCTATCTGTCGACCAAGAACACGATCCTCAAGGCCTATGACGGCCGCTTCAAGGACCTGTTCCAGGAGGTCTACGAGGCCGAGTTCCAGGACCGGTTCAAGACGGCCGGCATCCATTACGAACACCGCCTGATCGACGACATGGTCGCAAGCGCGATGAAATGGTCAGGCGGCTACGTCTGGGCGTGCAAGAACTATGACGGCGATGTGCAGTCGGACACCGTCGCGCAGGGCTTTGGCAGCTTGGGTCTGATGACCTCGGTCCTGATGACGCCGGATGGCAAGATCGTTGAATCCGAGGCCGCCCATGGCACCGTCACCCGCCACTATCGCGAACACCAGAAGGGCAATGCGACCTCGACCAACTCGATCGCGTCGATCTTTGCCTGGACCGGCGGCCTCAAGCACCGCGCCAAGCTGGACGACAACGCCGCCCTGCTGACCTTTGCGCAGACGCTGGAGAAGGTGACCGTCCAGGCGGTCGAGGACGGCCACATGACCAAGGACCTGGCGCTGCTGGTGGGTCCCGACCAAAAATGGCTGACCACGATGGGCTATCTGGAAAAGGTCGATCAGTACCTGAACAAGGCGCTGAACTGATCACGAAGGCCGGGCAATCGTCCGGCCTTCTGCTTTCCGAGGGCGCAGGATGCATTTCTCCGTTGTCCAAATACCCCCGGGGGGATCGCCGCAAGGCGATGGGGGGCTGGCCCCCCTTTCTTTGGAACCCGGCCTGCGCTAAGGGCAGGGCGTCCCAAGCAGGAGTCCCGCGATGAAAGCCGCCGTCGTCACCTTTCCCGGATCGAATTGCGACCGCGACCTTGCCGTCGCGCTGGAACAGGCGGGGGCCGAGGTGGTGCGCGTCTGGCACAAGGACAGCCAGCTGCCCGACGGGATCGACCTGGTCGGTGTGCCGGGCGGGTTCTCCTATGGCGACTATCTGCGCTGCGGGGCGATCGCCGCGCATTCCCCCATCGCCGACGCGCTGCGCGCCCATGCGGCGCGGGGCGGCTATGTGCTGGGGATCTGCAACGGCTTTCAGGTGCTGACAGAACTGGGCCTGCTGCCCGGCGCGCTGATGCGCAACACCGGGCTGACTTTCCTGTGCAAGCCGTCGGTCCTGACCGTGGGCACCGCGGACAGCGCCTTCACCGGCGGTTACGCCAAGGGCCAGCGGATCAGCATTCCGGTGGCCCATCACGACGGCAACTATCAGATCGGCACCGAAGGCCTGGCGCAGCTGCGCGATCAGGACCGCATCGCCTTCACCTATGCCCCGGCGATCAACGGGTCCGTCGGTGACATCGCGGGCGTGCTGTCGGAAAACCGGCGCGTCCTGGGCATGATGCCGCATCCCGAACGCGCCGCCGATCCGGTCACGGGCGGCACCGACGGGGCGGCGCTGTTCACGGGGCTGGCCACGGCGCTGACGCACGCCTGACTTGAGCCGGACCGTTCTTCGCCATAGATTGCGTCAGCCGATCTTGTGGGACGGGTCCGTGCGTGGTCACTGAGGATCATATCGAAGACAGCGCCGAACGTCGGCGCGGCAGGGTCGGCCAGCCGGTCAACCCGTGGTGGCTGCGTGCGACGATCGCGCTGATCTGCATGGCGGCGCTGGGCACGATCTGGGTCACCAACGCATGGCTGACCGACCGCTTCTCCGAGAACACGCGCGTGCGGTCCGAACTGCGTCTGGCGCTGTATTCGGGCAACCTGATGTCGGAACTGCAGCGCAATTCTGTCGTGCCCTTGCTGTTGGCACGCGATCCGGCGCTGATCGGGGCGCTGAACGGCAACGATTTTTCCACCACCTCGGCGCGGCTGATGACCGCGCAGAAAGAGATCGGCGCGGCCTCGATCCGCCTGCTGGACGCATCGGGGCGGGTCGTGGGGGCCACGGACCGCTATCAGATCGGCACGAACAGCGTCGCGGCCCCCGCAATATGTCGAGGCGCTGCGGTCGCGCGACACGGTCTTCACCGTGTCCGAACTGGCATCGGGCGCCCATGAGTTCGCCTATTCCCGCGCCGTGGTGTCCGAGGGGCGGACGCTGGGCGTGATCGTCGTGGGGGCCGACCTGACACGGCTGGAGCGGTCCTGGGCGGGCATTTCCGATGCCGTGGCCGTCACCGACAGCGAGGGCGTGATCATCCTGTCGACCGAGCCGCGCTGGCGAGGCCTGACCGTCGCCGAGGCGCAGGCGGTGCGCGATGCGCCCTCTGCGATCCGGCGGGCGTTCCAGGTGACGGCGGACTGGACCTCCAGCCCCGCGGACGCCTATGTCCAGGGCCGCGCGGTGATGCAGTCCGAGGCGCGGGTGCCGTTCCGCGGCTGGCGGATGATCAGCTTCACCGCCTATTCGTCCGTGCGCGAACGGGTCAACGCCATCCTGGCGCTGCAGATCATGGGTTTCGCCATCCTGCTGGCGGGGGCGTTCTGGATGCTGTCGCGGCGCGCGCGTATCCAGAGCCAGGCCTATATGCGCGAATCGGCCGACCTGCGCGCCCTGAACGCCCCGCCTGACCCGAGAGATCGCGGAACGCGAGCGCGTGCAGAAGGAGCTGCGCGTGGCCGAGCAGACCATGCAGCAATCCTCCAAGCTGGCCGCCCTGGGAGAGATGTCGGCCGGCGTCAGCCACGAGCTGAACCAGCCCTTGGCCGCGATGAAGACCTATCTGGCGGGGGCGCGGCTGCTGCTGCAGCGCGGCCGCCCCGAGGAAGCGCTGTCCAGCTTTCAGCGCATCGACGACCTGATCGACCGGATGGGTGCGATCACCCGGCAGCTGAAGTCCTATGCCGCAAGGGCGGCGAGGCGGTCGAGCCGGTCGATCTGCGCGCCGCGGTCAGCAGCGCGCTGACCATGATGGAGCCCCAGCTGCGCACCCGGCCCATCCGCATCATCCGCATCGTGCCGCGCGAGCGGGTGATGGTCATGGCCGACCGCATCCGGCTGGAACAGGTGCTGATCAACCTGCTGCGCAACGCGGTCGACGCGGTCAAGGGCCGCCCCGACGCCGCGATCGAGATCACGGTCGAGGCCGCGGCTCACGCCTATGTGTCCGTCCGCGATAACGGGCCGGGTGTCTCGGACCTGGAAAAGCTGTTTGAACCCCTTCTGGACCACCAAGAAGCCCGGCGAGGGGACCGGGCTGGGGCTGGCGATCTCGTCCACGATCGTCGCCGATTTCGGGGGTCGCCTGACCGCCCATAACGAAAACACCGGCGGAGCGGTGTTCCGGGTCGAGCTGCCGCTGCACCGCCCCGGACAGCCCCGTCAGGCCCTGGCGGCCGAATGACGCAACACGAGAGGATGACAAGAATGTCCCGCAAGCTGAAGATCGCCATCGTGGATGACGAACCCGACATGCGCGAATCGATCAGCCAGTGGCTGGTCCTGTCGGGCTTCGAGACCGAGACCTTTGCCAGCGCCGAGGACGCACTGAAGGTCATCGGGTCCGACTGGCCCGGCATCGTCGTCAGCGACATCCGCATGCCCGGCATGGACGGCATGGCCTTTCTGAAACGCCTGATGGGCCTGGATTCGAACCTGCCCGTCATCATGATCACCGGCCATGGCGACGTTCCCATGGCGGTCGAGGCGATGCGCCTTGGCGCGATGGATTTCATGGAGAAGCCCTTCAACCCCGACCGCATGACCCAGCTGGCCAAGAAGGCCACGCAGGCCCGGCGCATGACCCTGGACAACCGCGCCCTGCGCCGCGACCTGTCCGAAGGCCAGCAGGTCATGTCCAAGCTGATCGGCGCCAGCCCGGTGATGGAGCGCCTGCGCGAGGACATCCTGGACCTGGGCCAGGCCGACGGCCACGTGCTGATCGACGGCGAGACCGGCACTGGCAAGACGCTGGTGGCGCATGCCCTGCACGCGGTCGGTCCACGCGCGTCCAAGAAGTTCGTGCCGGTCAGTTGCGCGGCCTATAACGACGAGGCCCTGGCATCGCGCCTGTTCGGGCCTATCGAGGACGGGCTGCCCGCCGTCGAGGAGGCCCGCGCCGGCACGCTGTGCCTGGAGGATGTCGAGGCCCTGTCCGAGGCCCTGCAGGCCCGCCTGCTGGCCTTCATCAGCGAGCAGGGCACACCTGCCGAGACGCGCATCATCGCGATCAGCAACGCCCGTGGCGAGGGCCGCAAGGCCGAGGATTCGCTGCGCCCCGACCTGTTCTATCGCCTGTCGGCGCTGAAGATCACCCTGCCGCCGCTGCGTGCGCGGGGCGAGGACATCCTGGCGCTGTTCACCCGCATGACCGAGCAGTTCAGCGAGGAATACGGCTGCGAGCCGCCTCAGGTCAGCGCGCAGGAGGCCGCGCAGCTGCTGCAGGCGCCCTGGCCGGGCAACATCCGCCAACTGATCAACGTGGCCGAACGCGCCGTCTTGCAGAACCGCCGCGGATCGGGGTCGATCGCGTCGCTGCTGATGGCGGATGGCGAGGACAACCAGCAGGCCACCACCACCGAGGGCAAGCCGCTGAAGGAATATGTCGAAAGCTTCGAGAAGATGCTGATCGACAACACCATGCGCCGCCACAAGGGCAGCATTTCCGGGGTGATGGACGAAACTGTGCCTGCCGCGCCGGACGCTGAACGAGAAGATGGCCAAGTACGGCCTGCAGCGCGGCGACTATCTGTAAGGGACCATTGGGGGCGGCGCGACCTGCCGCCCCCAACTGTCCGGGTCCCGCCGTCCGAATAAACACGCGATGGTCACAGCAACACACTGGACCGCAGGAACCGTCTTCAGAAAAACTTGTGACACGACCCCGCACCTGCGGGACACTGGTGAAAGCGGGGCGAAAGCCCCGTACCGGTTTTGGGTGAACATCACCCGACCGTGGTTCAACCATAGCTTGCGACCCGTCGGTTTCCAACTGTCCATTTGGACAGGAAGATCAAGCATCCCCCTGTAAACTAACCCTTTATCTGCATTTCCTGCAATTTGTCGGCCAGGCGACAGTTCGGCGCGCCCGGGGTCGCGGGACTTGCGAAAGATGCCTGTGGGGATTACGCCGCAGGGGACCACGGAAAGGCAGCCCGCATGAGCGTTTCGTCCGACGACAAGTTCACCCCCCGCACCCCCCATCCCCGGACCCAGGCCGTCCATCACGGCACCCGGCGCAGCCAATATGGCGAGATGGCCGAGGCGATCTTCCTGACCCAGGGCTTCGTCTATCCCGACGCCGCCTCGGCCGAGGCGCGGTTCCAGGGCACCGGCCCGGACGAGTTCATCTATGCCCGTTACGGCAACCCCACCAGCCGCATGTTCGAGGACCGCATCGCCGCGCTGGAGGGGACCGAGGACGCCTTTGCCACCGCCAGCGGCATGGCCGCGGTCAACGGCGCGATGTTCGCGATGTGCAAGCCGGGCGATCACGTCGTCGCGGCGCGGGCGCTGTTCGGGTCCTGCCTGTACGTGCTGGATCTGCTGGTGCGGTTCGGGGTCAAGGTCAGCTATGTCGACGGCACCGATCTGGACCAATGGGCCGCGGCGATCACGCCCGGCACGCGGGCGGTGTTCTTCGAGAGCGTGTCGAACCCCACGCTGGAGGTGATCGACATCCGGGCCGTCGCGGACCTTGCCCATGCGGCGGGCGCGACGGTGGTGGTCGACAATGTGTTTGCGACCCCGGTCTTTTCCCGCGCGGTTGAGCAGGGGGCCGATGTGGTCGTCTATTCCGCGACCAAGCATATCGACGGCGGCGGGCGGGCGCTGGCCGGGGTGATCTGCGGCACGCGCCAGTTCGTGCGCGAGGTGGCCGAGCCCTATCTGAAGCATACCGGCGGGGCGATCAGCCCGTTCCATTCCTGGATCATGCTGAACGGGCTGCAGACCATGGACCTGCGCGTGCGCGCCCAGGCCGAGGCCGCCGCGGGCATCGCCGCCGCGCTGCACGGCCATCCGGCGCTGAGCCGCGTGATCTATCCGGGCCTAGCCGATCATCCGCAGCACGACCTGGCCATGCGGCAGATGGGGTCGGGCGGCACGATGATCGCGATGGAACTGGCGGGCGGGCAAGGAGGCGGCCTTCGCCGCGCTGGATCGTCTGCGGATCATCGCGATCTCGAACAATCTGGGCGATGCGAAATCCATCGTGACCCATCCGGCCACCACCACCCATTCGCGCCTGACCGACGAGGACAAGGCGCGCCTTGGCATCACGCCGGGCCTGTTGCGCCTGTCGGTGGGGTTGGAGGACGCGCGTGACCTGACCGCCGATCTGATGGACGCGCTGCAGGGCTGAGCCGGGCTGCGTCATCGTGGCGTGGCGCATCTGCGGGGGCGGGCTGACATTTGTTGTGCCGCCCCCTATATCTGTGGCGATCACGCCGGAGGCACCATGACCGAGATCCGCCCCCTGACCCCCGCCTATCCCGCGCTGGCGCGCAGCTATGACGCGGAGTTCCGCGTGGACCCAGCCTACAAGGACAGCCTGCCGGACCTGCAGAACGGGCCTGCCAGCCTGATCGTGGGCGCGCGCACCGCGATCCAGCATGTGGGCATCTCGAACTTTCGGCTGCCGATCCGCTATCTGGTGCGCGACGGCGGAGAGATCACGCTGGAGACCAGCGTGACCGGCACCGTCAGTCTGGAGGCCGACCGCAAGGGCATCAACATGTCCCGGATCATGCGGTCGTTCTATGGCCATGCCGATCATGCGTTCAGCCTGTCGGTGCTGGAGGCGGCGCTGGACGATTACAAGACCGACCTGGACGCGCTAGATGCGCGGATCCAGATGCGGTTTTCGTACCCGGTGCGGGTGGACAGCCTGCGGTCGGGCCTGTCGGGCTGGCAATATTACGACATCGCGCTGGAGGTGATCGACGTGGCCGGCGCGCGGTTGCGGGTCATGCATGTCGATTACGTCTATTCGTCGACCTGCCCCTGTTCGCTGGAACTGTCCGAGCATGCCCGACAGACGCGCGGGCGGCTGGCCACCCCGCATTCGCAGCGGTCGGTCGCGCGGATATCGCTGGTGATGGACGGCCCCGAGCGGATCTGGTTCGAGGATGTCATCGCACTGTGCCGCGCCGCCGTGCCGACCGAGACGCAGGTCATGGTCAAGCGCGAGGACGAGCAGGCCTTTGCCGAGCTGAACGCGGCGAACCCGATCTTTGTCGAGGATGCGGTGCGGGCCTTTGCGGGCCAGCTGATCGCCGATCCGCGGGTAGGCGATTTTCGTGTCGTGGCCAGCCACCAGGAATCGCTGCATTCTCATGATGCGGTCAGCTTGCTGACCAGCGGGCCGACATTTGCCCAGGCATCGTTGGACCCTGCGACCTTTGCGGGGTTGCGCGCCTGATCTGCGTCCCGCGGTGGCCGGGGGAGCTGCGCGCCCCCCGGACCCCCTGCTGATGGGGCGCACCATTTCGGCACGGATGAGAACATAGGGCGAACGTCGGGCTTTCCTTGGCGCGCGGCGATGCCTATGTTGGCGGGATGGAGCATTTCGACGATTCCGATGATCTGGCGGCGGTGCCGCTGTCGCAGCGCGCGATGGCCGCGCGGCCCGCGCCGTATCTGGACGGGCTGAACGCCGCGCAGCGCGCCGCTGTCGAGGCGCTGGACGGGCCGGTTCTGATGCTGGCCGGGGCAGGCACGGGCAAGACGCGCGCGCTGACCACGCGGATCGCGCATCTGCTGATGCTGGGCAAGGCGCGGCCCGGGCAGTTGCTGGCCGTGACCTTCACCAACAAGGCCGCGCGCGAGATGAAGGACCGGATCGGCCGCCTGCTGGGCGATGCGGTCGAGGGGATGCCCTGGCTGGGTACCTTCCACAGCATCAGCGTCAAAATCCTGCGCCGCCACGCTGAACTGATCGGGCATGGCAACCTTCATCTGAAGCCCAGCTTTACCATTCTGGACACGGACGACCAGATCCGCCTGCTGAAGCAGCTGATCGCGGCCGAGAACATCGACGAGAAGCGTTGGCCCGCACGGCAGCTGGCGCATCTGATCGACGGGTGGAAGAACCGCTGCATCACGCCCGGCAACCTGCCCCGGGGCGAGGGTGAGGCGTTTGATGGGCATGGCGGCAAGCTGTACGCAGCCTATCAGGACCGGCTGCTGACGCTGAACGCGGTCGATTTCGGCGACCTGCTGATGCATTGCGTGACGCTGTTCCAGGCGCATCCCGACGTGCTGCGCCAATGGCAGGACCGGTTCCGCTATATCCTGGTGGACGAGTATCAGGACACCAACGTCGCGCAGTACATGTGGCTGCGGCTGCTGGCGCAGGCGCATCGCAACATCTGCTGCGTGGGCGACGACGACCAGTCGATCTATGGCTGGCGCGGGGCCGAGGTTGGCAACATCCTGCGTTTCGAGAAGGACTTTCCGGGAGCCGAGGTGATCCGGCTGGAGCAGAATTACCGGTCCACCCCGCAGATCCTGGCGGCAGCGTCCGGCCTGATCGCGGCGAACCAGGGGCGGTTGGGCAAGACGCTGTGGACGGATGCCGAACCGGGCGAACCGGTGCGCCTGATCGGGCATTGGGACAGCGAGGCCGAGGCGCGCTGGATCGGCGAGGAGATCGAGGCGTTCCAAGGCGGTCACCGCGCCGCGTTGGGCCGCGTCAGCCTGAACGACATGGCGATCCTGGTGCGCGCGTCGCATCAGATGCGGGCGTTCGAGGACCGCTTCATGACCA
Source organism: Paracoccus sp. NBH48 (assembly GCF_015390265.1). Classification (NCBI taxonomy): domain Bacteria; kingdom Pseudomonadati; phylum Pseudomonadota; class Alphaproteobacteria; order Rhodobacterales; family Paracoccaceae; genus Paracoccus; species Paracoccus sp. NBH48. The sequence goes on from NZ_VUOJ01000009.1 coordinate 60,273, forward strand.
TTGGCCTGCCCTATCGGGTGATCGGCGGCCCGCGCTTTTATGAGCGGCAGGAGATCCGCGACGCGATGGCCTATTTCCGGCTGGTGGTGTCCCCGGACGATGACCTGGCCTTCGAGCGGATCGTGAACACGCCCAAGCGCGGCCTGGGCGACAAGGCGCTGCAGACGGTCCAGCATGCGGCGCGGCGGAACGGCGTGAACCTGCTGGAGGGTGCGCGCATCGTCGTGGAAGAGAAGCAGCTGGGCGGCAAGGGCCTGGCGAACCTGCGCGATTTCGTGGCGCTGATCGGGCGGTCGCACATGGCGGTGCGCGACGGGGTGGGACATGTGGAGCTGGCCGAGCGGGTGCTGGACGAATCGGGCTATACCGCGATGTGGCAGAACGACAAGTCGCCCGACGCGCCTGGACGGCTGGACAACCTCAAGGAACTGGTCAAGGCGCTGGAGGAGTTCGAGAACCTTCAGGGCTTTCTGGAGCACGTGTCGTTGGTCATGGACCGCGACGACGGAGAGCAGGCCGAACAGGTTAGCATCATGACGCTGCACGGTGCCAAGGGGTTGGAGTTTCCGGTCGTCTTCCTGCCGGGCTGGGAAGACGGGCTGTTCCCCAACCAGCGCGCCATGGACGAGCAGGGCACCAAGGGCCTGGAGGAGGAGCGGCGGCTGGCCTATGTCGGCATCACCCGCGCCGAACGCCTGGCCACGATCACCTTCGCCGGAAACCGTCGCATGTACGGGCAATGGCAGTCCAGCCTGCCGTCAAGATTCATCGACGAACTGCCCCAAGAGCATGTCGAGGTGCTGACCCCGCCGGGCCTGTACGGCGGCGGATACGGCGCGGCCATGGCGATGGCGGGCGGCATGCGGATGGACGAACGGGTGGCCAAGGCCGATGTCTATGCCTCTCCGGGATGGAAGCGGATGCAGGCGCGGGCCGCCGATCGCGGCCAGCCGGTGCATCGCACCCCCGTCACGATCAACGCGGCGCCCGCGTCGCGATTCACCGTGGGCGACCGCGTGACCCACGCCAAGTTCGGCGAGGGTCAGGTCATGGGCATCGCCGAGGACACGCTGACCGTTCAGTTCGAGGCCGGGTTCAAGAACATCAAGGCGGCCTATGTTCAGCCGGCGGGCGGGGGCGACGACGTCCCCTTCTGACGGCGGGACAGGCGGGGCTGTCCCGCGCGGGTCAGGGCCTGGGCATAGGCCGCGTCGACATCCGTGCCCGGATGGTTTTCTGCCAGCCGCAGCAGGCGGAAATGGATGTCTGCGACCCGCTCGTAGTAATCCAGGAAGGCGTAGTTGATCGCGGCCCCCGTCGCCGCACCCAGGACCGGAACGGCCTGCGCGCCCCAGCTTGGTCGTCAGGCGGGTCGCGAACTGACCGGCAAAGCGGGTGATAAGCGTCGACACGGTCTGCCCGTTGGTCAGCAGGCGGTTCGCCAGGAACGATTGCGCGGCCGCGTCGCCTTCCTGTCCCGGCTCGCCGTACTGGAACACCGCCAGGCATTCCAGCCGCACCCGCGGATCGGTGGTGTCAAAGCCATGCTTGCGCGCGACCTTCTGGATGGAATTGAAGATGACCGTGGTCGAGGCCACCAGGTCCGGCACGATGCCCGCCAGCCCGAACCATCCGCCCGTGGCCCCCGACATCACCGCCGCCGCCCTGTTGGCGACCAGCGGCGCGTCCCGCACCACGCTGATCCCGTCGCCGCGCGCGGACAGATCGTACAGTTGGCGGAACGCACTTTCCATGACCTTCTCCAGCGACAGGGGCGACAGGCCCAGGACGGTGGTGGCCGCGCCTTCGGTCAGCCGGCCCACGGCCTCGACCCCGCGCATCAGCAGGCCGCGCCCGGCCAGCTGGCGGGCGGCCAGGCGGTCCAGTTCGGCCTGCAGGTCGGCGGTCGGGTCGGTCAGCGCGGTCGAGGTCATGGTCATGGTCATGCTCCTGGTCAGTCGGCCCATTCCGGGTCGGTGGTAAACGCGATGGTCAGCCAACGGTTCGTGATGTCGCCGCCGATGGCCTCGCCGATCTGGTCGCGGATGGCGTCCCATTCCTCCAGCGGGCGGGGGGGCTGGCCCTGGGGGACGATGAAGTACAGCTCGATCTGGCGGCCGCGCCCGACACGGGCGACATAGGCGCGGTGGTCCAGAAAGCCGTGTCGGGCCACCACGTCGCGGGCCACGGCGTCGATCTCGGCCAGCATGTCGGAGGGCGTGATCAGCAGGATGTCGGCCAGTGCCCGGCGGATGGTCGGCACCGGCAGCGGGATCACGATCACGCAGACCAGCGCCAGCACGGCCGGATCGACATAGGGCGACAGGGGGGCCAGCGCCGTTCCCTGGATTCGCCCAGCCAAAGACGAAGGCCGCCAGCAGCGCCCCCGTCAGCGCGGCCGAGATGGTCCAGCCCTGCACGTCCAGCGCGACGAAATTCGACCGGATCGACCGGTTGGCGTGACGGTTGTGGATCGCCATGCCGATGGCGACGATCAGCACCACCGTGGCATAGAGGATGGCCCGTCCGAACTGCAGCGGGTGGCCGCCGGTCAGCAGGCTGCCCACCGCCGTCACCAGCGCATAGACCGCGGCCCCCGACAGCAGGATGCCGTTCAGGCCCAGGACCATCGGCTCCAGGTGCCAGAAGCCCATCGTGAACCGCTGGACCAGCCGGGCCTGGCGGCGTTCCGACAGG
>NZ_VUOJ01000010.1:0-47419 GCF_015390265.1 Paracoccus sp. NBH48
CACGTGACGCAGGTCGAAATCCGCAGCGCCGACGACATCCGTCACCGCCTGCTGTTCGATCCGGGCCATGGGCTGGACGAACGCCTGCTGCGCGAACAGTTCGTCTAAGGGGGCGTCAGCCCGCGCAGATCTGCTGCAGCGCCAGCCACTGTTCGTCGGTCAGCAGGCGGGCAGGCGTGGTTCCCTGACGGATCGGGTCGGCCTCGATCAGTGGCAGGACGGCGGCGCCGGTCGGATCGATGCTGCGCGCATAGGGTTCGGTCGACAGCCCGCGTTCCGCAAAGGCCGGGGGCAGGGTGGCCAGGTCGGGCCGGGGCAAAGACTGCGACAGCAGCGTCTCTCCATAGCCCTGCATCGCGTCGCGGGACAGCGTCCCAAGAGTCATCAGACGCAGTGAGTTCATCAGTCCCGCATGCCGCAGCGCATCCAGCGTCGCCTGCTTGTCCGCGACCGCCAGACGGGCGGCGATGAGGTGACCGGCAGAGGCTTCGGGCCCGGGGGTGGTGGCCAGCAGGTCGTTGCCCAGCACATAAAGATCACCCGGCAGGCGACGCGCCCCGTTCAGCGGCGCGGGCACGACCTGCACCAGGGCCTGGTCGCCGATCAACTGGGGTGCGATCCAGTCCAGCACCTGCTGGCCCGACCGCCGACGGCAGACGGCACCGGCGCTGTGCTCCAGATCGGCCAGCACGGCCAAGCCGATTGTTCGCGCCTGCGCAGGGGGAGCGATCCGGGCCGCATGGCGGATCAGCGCGTCGGGCAGCCAGAACGTCAGGGCAGCCAGCATTGCCACCGCGCCCAGCACCGTGACGACGCCCCGCAGGCGGCCCGGCACGGCACGGTGGATGGCGATGGCCCGTTGGACGCGTTCGATCCCCTCAATCATCAGCGGATCATCGATCTCGACGGTCTCGTCGGGCGCCTGACCGTTTGGGGTATAGATCGCGGGCAGCTGTCCCGGATTGATCCGCGTCACCGCAGGCAGCGACCAGTGCGACAGAGGTCGGTCAGATTTCGGGTCCATCATCGTCAGAGTCGCGGCGCCCACCGAGACGATGACCTCGCGCAGCCGTGATTCGGGCGTCTCGCGCCACGAGCCCTGCGCCTCAAGGCGCTGGAATTCAGTCAGGGCAGTCACGGGGGCGGGCATGGTCTAGGGTCGTCCTGCAGGGTGCCCAGACCATAGCGACGCGCCGCGTTGCGTCAATGCGGCGCGGGTCACTCGACCGTATCGGCGATCCGCATGCCCTTGTCGCGGGCCAGGGTGCGCATCCGTTCCTGCAGCTTCTCGAACGCGCGCACCTCGATCTGGCGGATGCGTTCGCGCGATACGCTGTAGCGGCTGGACAGATCCTCCAGTGTCATCGGATCGTCACGCAGACGACGCTCCATCAGAATGTCCTTCTCACGCTCATTGAGTGCATCCATCGCGTCGATCAGCATCTGGCGTCGGGTGTCCAGCTCCTCGGATTCCGCATAGGCCTCGGCCTGATTGGCGTTCGTGTCCTCCAGCCAGTCCTGCCACTGCGCCGACGATTCGCCGTCGCCCGACCCGACCTGCGCATTCAGCGAGGCGTCACCACCGGAAAGCCGGCGGTTCATGTCGACGACCTCTTTTTCGGTGACGTTCAGTTCAGTGGCGATCTGCGCGACATTCTCGGGACGAAGATCGCCTTCCTCCAGGGCGCCGATCTTAGACTTGGCCTTGCGGAGGTTGAAGAACAGCTTCTTCTGTGCGCTTGTGGTGCCCATCTTGACCAGCGACCAAGACCGCAGGATGTATTCCTGGATCGACGCACGGATCCACCACATCGCATAGGTTGCAAGGCGGAAGCCTCGTTCCGGGTCAAACCGCTTGACCGCCTGCATCAGGCCGACATTCGCCTCGCTGATCACCTCTGCCTGCGGCAGGCCATAGCCGCGATAGCCCATCGCGATCTTTGCGGCCAGACGCAGGTGACTTGTGACCAGCTGATGCGCGGCATCGCTGTCCTCATGATCGGCCCATGCCTTGGCCAGCATGTATTCCTGTTCGGGTTCCAGCAGCGGAAACTTGCGGATCTCCTGCAGATAGCGGTTCAGACCCTGTTCCGGGCTTGGGGCGGGAAGATTTCCATAAGTCGCCATGATGTTCGCCTTTCGCAGAGACCGGTTAACGCAGCGTCGAACAGCCCGGTTCCGGGACAGAATGCCGCATCCGCGCGGGCAGTGTCATGTGTGGTCGGCTCACGCTTTCGTCAAGGGGCGGTGCGAAGGGCGTCCAGAAGGGCCTGCATGTCGTCAGGCAGGGGACTGTCGAACCCCATCTCGACCCCGGTCACCGGATGGACGAACCCCAGATGCGCGGCGTGCAACGCCTGTCGGGAAAACGCCTGGACCGCTGCTGCAGCTGTGCCAAGCGCCTTGGCAGAGGCGCGTCGCGACCCGCCATAGACCGGATCGCCGATCAGCCCCAGGCCGCAATGGGCCATGTGCACCCGGATCTGGTGGGTGCGCCCCGTTTCCAACCGGCATTCCACCAGCATGGCCGAAGGCGGCGTGCCGAACCGTTCTAGCAGTCGTGCGCGGGTTACGGCATGCCGGCCCTTGTCGGCAAAGACCGCCTGACGTTGGCGGTCGGTCGGGTGGCGCGACAGGTGCGTGGCGATCCGCAGCACCAGCCCTTCCTCGAACGAGACGCCGGGCGTGCCACGCAAACGCGGATCGGCCGCGTCGATCGCCCCATGCGCCAGCGCAAGATAGCGCCGGTTGGCGGTGTGCGCCTCGAACTGGGCGGCAAGACCGTGATGCGCACGGTCCGACTTGGCGACGACCAGCAGGCCCGACGTGTCCTTGTCAATGCGGTGCACGATGCCGGGGCGCTTTTCACCCCCGATGCCCGACAGCGAATCGCCGCAATGGGCCAGCAGCGCATTGACCAGCGTGCCGGTGGGGCTGCCCGGCGCGGGATGGACGACCATCCCGGCGGGCTTGTCGATCACGATCAGGTCATCATCCTCATGCGCGATGACCAGCGGAATGGCCTCGGCCCGCGTCTCGACAGGCTCGGGCGGGGCCAGGGCGATGCGGTATTCCTGACCCTCGGCGACGCGCGCCTTGACGTCGCGTGCGGGGCCATCCGGACCGCTTACAGCACCGTCGGCGATCAGCCGCGCCAGGCGCGACCGCGACAGGGCCGCATCCTCTGGCACCGCCATGGCAAGCGCCTTATCAAGTCGGTCGGGCGGGTTGGCCGGAATGGTCACGGAAAGGATCGACATGGCGCAGGATGATACCGATTGGAAGGTGGCGGCGAAAGCCGTCCCGGAACTGCGCTTTCTAAAGACGCTGGTGACGGGGCTGACGCTGGTCATGGGGGTGGGGATGATCGCGGTCGTGGCGCTGCTGTGGGTGCGGCTGAACCAGCCCGTGCTGCCCGAACTGCCAGATGCGATCACGCTGCCCCAAGATGCGCAAACCCGCGCGGTGACCTTCGCGACCGATCGGATCGTCGTGCTGACGACGGACGACCGGGTGCTGGTCTATGACCGCGCGGGAACGCTGATGGGACAGACGGTGCTTCAGCCCTGAGGCTTGTCGGCACCCGCGGACAGGGCGTCCAGCCGCGCCTTCAGTTCGGCATTCTCGGTGCGGGCCTTGATCGCCATCTCGCGCACGGCCTCGAACTCCTCGCGGGTGACAAAGTCGCGGTCGGCCAGCCAGCGGTCAATCCAGCCCTTCATGGCCGTCTCGGCCTCGCTGCGGGCGCCTTGGGCCACGCCCATCGCATTGGTCATCAGCTTGGACATGTCGTCGAAGAAACGGTTCTGGGTGGTCATCTGGCGGTGCCCTTCTGTCTTGCGTTGCGTCCTATATGGTCCGGTGCGGTCCCGGGTTCAATGTTGACAGTGCGGCTTTGGCGACTAGCGTGCGCGGCAAATCGCAGACCCGAGGCCTCATGATCCCGTTTCCCGACATCGCCCCCGAAATCTTCACGATCACCCTGGGCGGGTTCTCGTTCTCGCTGCGCTGGTATGCGCTGGCCTATCTGGCCGGCCTGATCCTGGGCTGGCGGCTGATCGTCGCGATGATGCGCCGTCCCGCGCTGTGGGGCGGCACGCCGCCCACAGCGCCCGACCGGGTCGACGACTTGCTGACCTGGGTCATCCTGGGGGTGATCCTGGGCGGGCGTCTGGGGTTCGTGCTGTTCTACGAGCCCGCCTATTATCTGTCGAACCCCGGGCAGATCCTGCAGGTCTGGCAGGGCGGGATGAGCTTTCACGGCGGCTTTGCCGGCGTGATCGTGGCGACCTGGGCCTGGTCGCGCAGCCAGGGCGTGCCCGTCCTGCGGCTGGCCGACGCGATGGCCGTCGTGGCGCCGATCGGCATCTTCTTCGGGCGCATCGCCAACTTCATCAACGCCGAACTGTGGGGCCGCCCCACCGACCTGCCGTGGGGCGTGGTCTTTCCCGGCGAGGCGGCGCAGACCTGTCCCGGCATCGTCGGACCCTGCGCCCGCCACCCCAGCCAGTTGTACGAGGCGGGACTTGAGGGCCTGCTGCTGGGCCTGATCCTGCTGGTCCTGGTCCGCGCCGGGGGGCTGCGCCGTCCGGGCCTTGCGTTCGGGGTTTTCCTTGCCGGCTATGGGCTTGCGCGCATGTTCGTCGAACTGTTCCGCGTCGCCGATGCCCAGTTCATCACGCCGGACAACCCGCTTGGCCACGTCCTGGGCGGCCCTGTAATCGGCCTGACGATGGGGCAGACGCTGTCGCTGCCGATGGTCCTGATCGGGCTGGCGCTGGTGGCTTATGCGCGGCGCCGCCCGCCTGTCGCCGCATGACGCCGCTGGCCGCGATCATCGCGGCGCGCATCCGCGCGACGGGGCCGATCAGCCTGGCCGAGTACATGCAGGTCTGCCTGATGGACAGTCGTCACGGCTATTATGCGACGCGCGATCCCTTCGGCATCGCGGGTGATTTCACGACCGCCCCGGAGATCCACCAGATGTTCGGCGAACTGTGCGGCCTTGCGCTGGCGCAGGCTTGGCTGGACCAGGGTGCCCCGGCCCCGTTCGCCTTGGTCGAGCCGGGACCGGGCCGCGGGACGCTGATGGCCGACATGCTGCGCGCGATGCGGCAGGTGCCAGGCCTGCACCAGGCCGCCGACGTTGCCCTGATCGAGGCCTCGCCGCATCTGCGCGGCGTTCAGCGCGATCGCCTTGGTCCCCTCACGCATCTCGACCGGATCGAGGATATAGGTTCCAAACCTTTGTTTATGATCGGAAACGAGTTCATCGACGCCCTCCCGATCCGTCAGTACCAGCGGACCGACGATGGCTGGAGAGAGCGTCTGGTCGGGCTGTCGGATGATGGTCTGCGCATGGGACTTGGCCCCGTCGTGTCGCTGGCCCGGACGGGGTCCTTGGGCGACATCGTCGAGGAATGTCCCGAAGGCGCGGCCTTTGTCGAGGCCGCTGCCCGCCACATCGCGACCCATGGCGGCTGCGCGATCCTGATCGATTATGGCGGGTGGAACGGCTTCGGCGACACGTTTCAGGCTCTGCGCAACCATGCCCCCGAAGATCCGCTGGCGCATCCGGGGCAGGCCGACCTGACGGCGCATGTTGACTTCGCGCTTTTGGCAGCTGCGGCCATCCGGGGCGGGGCGGTGGCGTCGCGTCCGGTGCGGCAGGGCGATTGGCTGCGCGCCCTGGGGGCCGAAGCACGGGCCGCCCGGCTTGCCGCTGCGGGTGACGGGGGCGCGATGGCCGCGCTTCGGCGCTTGACCCACCCCGACGAAATGGGTCACTTGTTCAAGGTAATCGCGATCTGGCCCAAGGGCGCGCCGCCCGTGCCCGGATTTGTCGCGCTGGAGGCCCATGCAGACCACGCTTGAGATCCTGACCCACCCGTTGCTTTACGACGTTAGGCACGGATTTTTCACGCGAAAGGGTGGGGCATCCTCCGGGTTGTTCGCAGGTCTGAACTGTGGGCGCCGCTCTTCGGACCAAAGCGAGATGGTGCTGGTTAACCGGGCCCGCGTTGCGGGCGCGATGGGCCTGCCGCTGGCGACCGTCAAGCAGATCCATTCGGCGGACGTGGTCACCTTAATGGACGATCACGATGTCAATGTGGTCAAGGACATCAAGGCCGACGGGCTGGTCACCGCCCGGCGCGACGTGGCCCTGGCTGTGCTGACCGCCGATTGCCAGCCCGTGCTGCTGGCCGATGCCGCGGCCGGCGTCGTCGGCGCCTGTCACGCCGGTTGGCGCGGCGCCATCGCTGGCGTGATCGAGGCGACGGTGGCTGCCATGCGCGATCTGGGCGCGACCGACATCCGCGCGGTGATCGGTCCCACGATCAGCCAGCGCGCCTATGAGGTCAGTCCCGAATTCATGGATGAGTTTCTGGCTGACGATACGGCCAATGACCGGTTCTTTTCCGGCGGTCCGAATGGTCGGCCGATGTTCGACCTTCCCGCGTTCGGGCTGTCACGCCTGCGCGCAGCTGGCGTGCAGGCGGAATGGTCGCGGCACTGCACCTATTCGGACCCCGACCGCTTCTTCAGCTATCGCCGGTCCACGCATGAGGGCCAGGCCGATTACGGTCGGCTGATCAGCGCCATCTCGCTCTAGCCCCCGAACGCAACTGAACGCAACGGAGGCGGCATCCGCCGCGCAGGGTTCGGGCGCAGGCCGCGGCGCAGGGCCATCTGAATCCCGGCGCCCAGCAACGCCGCCATCTGTCCCAGGACCAGCGCGATCAGGGCTGCTGCGGCCATGGCGGCATCGGCCAGGCGCCGCATCAGGCGCAGGCTGTCGGATTTGCCCAGCACTGTCAGGACGCGGGTGGTGTCCGGCCCCGCGGCTTCCGACAGACGCGCAAGGCGGCGCAGGTCGTCCGGATCGTCGGCCAACCGAATGATCGGCAGCAGTTCGGGAACCGAGGCCTGTCGCCCGATCGTCCGCAGATCACCGGCGATGCCGGACAGGGCCCGTGCCGGGGCCGGGCTGCGCGCCGCGGCTGACAGCGCGCGTGTCATGCCGGGCGACAGCGCATCGGCGCGACGCGCGACGCGCAGCGTGGTGGCCGCGCCCTTGATCGACAGGCTGCTGCCCGCCGTGATCAACGTACTGGCGGTCGCGGCAAGGCCCAGGGTCGCCAGCGCAGCCTCGATGCCGTCGGGGTCGCCTCCGGTAGCCCAGGTGCCGCCCTGCCGGATCAGCGCGGCGGCATCGCCTGCGGGCGACAGTTCGAACGGCAGGGTGCAGGCGGCGACCAGCGACAGGCTGGGACAGGCGGTCACGTCGCGCATGCAGGTGCCGCAATCGGACAGCGTGTCCAGCATGCCAACCGCCAGCGCGGCGTCGGCACGGGCGCGCAGGTCGGGTGGCAGCGGCATGCCCTGATCGCGGGCCAGATCCATCAGCATCTGCACCCGCTGGCGGTCGCCTGCATTCAGCGCGGCGGTCAGGCGGGGGATCAGCCAGTCCGGGGTCGCGCGGTCGGCCACGGCGCGCATCAGGGCCGCACGGGCCTGATCCAGGCCGCGATCGACCAGCGGTGCGGCAAAGGGGTTCTGAGACAGCATCCAGCCCGTCACCGCGACCGTCGCCAGCGACCAGATCAGCAGCGTCAGGCGGGCCAGCCTGCGCAAGGATCAGCCTGCTTCGCGGACGCGTTCCTCGACGATCTCGAAGGGGACGGCGGGTTCGTCCTTGGCGCCCCGGATCACCAGCGACGTCTTGACCGATGCCACGTTCGGCGCGGCGGTCAGGCTGTTGGTCAGGAAGCGCTGGAAGGTCGACAGGTCCGGAGAGATGCATTTCAGGATGAAATCGATCTCTCCGTTCAGCATGTGGCATTCGCGGACCAGCGGCCATTCCTGGACCAGCGCCTCGAAGGCCGACAGGTCGCGTTCGGATTGTGACGCAAGGCGGACCATGGCAAACACCTGCACCTCGAACCCCAGTTCGCGGGCGTCGATGTCGGCATGGTATCCGCGGATATAGCCCAGCTCCTCCAGCGTGCGGACGCGGCGCAGGCAGGGCGGCGCCGAAATGCCCACCCGGCGGGCCAGTTCGACATTGGTCATGCGCCCGTCGGCCTGAAGTTCGGCCAGTATCTTGCGGTCAATGTCGTCCAATTTGGCGCCGGCCATGGTTGTCTTTCTTCTGTCAGGTCTTGGCGTTGCCGGAAACTACAATGCCGCCCCGTCCGGCGCAACAATCTTATCGACGTCGGTCCGTGGCGGGGATGCGTTGCAGTCCGGCGCATGAGGGACTACCTCATGCACAAACCGCGAAAGGGGCGCAAGATGACCGAACGCAGCCATGTGAAACTTTTGATCGTGGGATCGGGCCCGGCGGGATACACCGCCGCCGTCTACGCCTCCCGCGCCATGCTGGAGCCGATGCTGATCCAGGGGATGCAGCCCGGCGGGCAGCTGACCATCACCACCGAAGTGGAGAACTGGCCCGGCGACACCGAAATCCAAGGCCCCGACCTGATGGTCAAGATGGAGACACACGCCCGTGCAATGGGTGCCGAGATCGTGACCGATCTTGTGACCGCGCTGGACCTGCAGAAGCGTCCCTTCACGGCGACCTGCGACAGCGGTCGGGTGGTCACCGCAGACGCGGTGATCCTGGCCACGGGGGCGCAGGCGCGCTGGCTTGGCCTGCCGTCCGAGGAGAAGTTCAAGGGTTTCGGCGTCAGTGCCTGCGCCACCTGTGACGGGTTCTTCTATCGCAATCGCGAGGTCGTGGTGATCGGCGGCGGGAACACCGCGGTCGAGGAGGCGCTGTTCCTGACCAAGTTCGCCAGCAAGGTGACGTTGGTTCACCGCCGCGACAGCCTGCGGGCCGAGAAGATCCTGCAAAACCGCTTGTTCGCCCATCCCAAGGTCGAGGTGATTTGGAACAGCGAACTGGCAGAGGTCACGGGCACCGAGACGCCGGTCGGCGTCAGCGGTGCCACTCTGCGTAACCTTGTCGATGGAACAACGCAGATGATCAAGGCTGACGGCGTGTTCGTGGCGATCGGTCATGCACCTGCCAGCGAATTGGTCAAGGATCAGCTGGAGCTGCACAACGGCGGTTACGTCAAGGTCGAGGCGGGCAGCACGCGCACCTCGATTCCGGGCGTGTTCGCGGCGGGCGACCTGACCGATCACATCTATCGTCAGGCTGTGACCAGCGCCGGCATGGGATGCATGGCCGCGCTGGATGCTGCGCATTTCCTCGAGGCTCAGGGCGAGGTCGAGCTGGAGCCTGAGCAGCGGGTCGCCGTCATCTACTGACGGCTCAGCCGCGCTCGCGCGAGCGTTCGCGGGCCGGCAGCTCGCCCGCGTGATCCAAGGCACCCGACGGTGCGGCCTCACGCTGCGTCTCTGCCAAGCCGGCCTTGCCGGGATCGGCATCGGGGTCGTTCGGGTGCAGCGGTCCACCGGTCTCCATCATCGCGTTGGTGGCGTCGTCCTTCAGTGCTGCAGCTTTCTCGGCCAGATCCTTCTGGCTGGGATCGGCATCGCCTTCGCGCCGTTCGCGTTCGACCGTCGCCCGGTTCAAGGCGGCGGTCAGGAACTCGGCCTTGTTGCGCGTGCCCGCGTTGCCGGCCGCAGGGTTTGTGCCCTTGGGCCCGGCCTTTCCGCGCGCCTCGCGCCCTTGGCGGGCCGCAATGTCGCGCGCGCGGTTTCGACGGACGCGCAGCAGCCCCACCAGATCGGACAATTCCTTGTCGGACAAACGGCCCAAGGCAGGTTGTCGGGTCTGGTTCGCCAGCTCCAGTTCATCCTGGGACAAGGCGCGCTGCTCTTCCTGGCTTGCGGTGGTCTGGTCGGTCATCATGCGCTCCTGTCGTTGCGGTTCGCGGACCCAACGTGACGCGTGTGGTCGGGTTCCCCGCGGCACGCCCGAAGCGAAAAGCGTTTTCCCAGACTTGAATATCGCTTTCATGGGGGCTATGCGTCGCCTCGAGTCGCGCGATCCCCGCAGGGTCGCGTGTTGATCCGTTTCTGCGCAACCCACGAGTCGTGACCATGACCCTGCCCAAGCATGCCCCCATTCCCGAACTCTATGTCTCCGAGGCGTCGGCCGCCGCGCTCAAGGACGATGCCGGGCGGATGCCCAGCTGGGACCTGACGCCGCGCCAGATCTGCGATCTGGAGCTGCTGATGAACGGCGGCTTCAACCCGCTGAAGGGCTTTCTGACCCAAGCCGACTATGACGGCGTCGTCAGCGACATGCGCCTGACGTCGGGCGCGCTGTGGCCGATGCCCATCACGCTGGACGTCTCCGAAAAGTTCGCCGAAGGGCTGGAGCCGGGCACCGACATCGCCCTGCGCGACCAGGAGGGCGTGATCCTGGCGATCATGTCGCTGACCGACAAATGGGTTCCCAACAAGGCGCTGGAGGCCGAGAAGGTGTTCGGCGCCGACGACCTGGCGCATCCGGCGGTGAACTATCTGCACAACGTCGCGGGCCCGGTCTATCTGGGCGGCCCGGTCAAGGGTCTGCAGGCGCCGACGCATTACGATTTCCGCGCCCGCCGCAACACGCCCAACGAACTGCGCACCATGTTCAAGAAGCTGGGCTGGAGCCGCGTCGTCGCGTTCCAGACCCGCAACCCGCTGCACCGTGCGCACCAGGAGCTGACCTTCCGTGCCGCCCGCGAGGCTCAGGCGAACCTGCTGATCCATCCGGTCGTCGGCATGACCAAGCCGGGCGATGTCGACCACTTCACCCGCGTCCGCTGCTACGAGGCGGTGCTGGACAAGTATCCGGCGGCCACCACCAACCTGTCGCTGCTGAACCTGGCGATGCGCATGGCCGGCCCGCGCGAGGCGGTATGGCACGGCCTGATCCGGGCCAACCACGGCGTGACCCACTTCATCGTCGGCCGCGACCATGCCGGACCCGGCAAGAACAGCCAGGGCCAGGACTTCTATGGCCCCTATGACGCGCAGGAGCTGTTCAAGGCCCACCAGTCGGAAATCGGCGTCGAGATGGTCGACTTCAAGCACATGGTCTATGTGCAGGAAAAGGCGCAGTATTTCCCCGCGAACGAGATCCCCGAGGGCAGCACCGTCCTGGACATCAGCGGCACCGAACTGCGCCGGCGCCTGCGCGAAGGGCTGGACATCCCGGAATGGTTCAGCTTCCCCGAGGTCGTGCAGCAGCTGCGCCGCACTTCGCCCCCGCGCGCCAACCAGGGCTTCACCGTGTTCTTCACCGGCCTGTCGGGGTCGGGCAAGTCGACGGTTGCCAACGCGCTGATGGTCAAGCTGATGGAGATGGGCGGTCGTCCCGTGTCGCTGCTGGACGGTGACGTGGTCCGCAAGCACCTGTCGTCCGAGCTGGGGTTCAGCAAGGAGCATCGCGACATCAACATCAAGCGCATCGGCTATGTCGCGTCCGAGATCACCAAGAACGGCGGCATCGCGATCTGCGCGCCGATCGCGCCCTATACCGCGACCCGCCGCGCCGTGCGCGAGATGGTCGAGGCCGGCGGCGCCTTCGTCGAGGTCCATGTCGCCACGCCCCTGGAGGAATGCGAACGCCGCGACCGCAAGGGCCTCTACAAGCTGGCGCGGGAAGGCAAGATCAAGGAGTTCACCGGAATTTCCGATCCCTATGAAAGAACCGGCCAACCCCGAACTGCGCGTCGACACGACCGACATCGACGTGGACAGCGCCGCCCATCAGGTGCTGCTTAAGCTGGAGAGCATGGGCCTGATCGGCCTGTCCTGATCCCTGCCGCAGTGATACGAACGGCCCCGGTGCGACACCGGGGCCGTTTGGCGTCCGGAACCTTGCGCGCCTGCGGATGGTTCCGCGCTGACCGTCAACGGAGTTGCCCGATGCCCCATCCCGCCAGCCCGCCCAAGGGCGTCAACCCCTGGGCAGCAACCGTGCTGTTGCTGATGGGCAATTTCATGAACCTGATCGATGTCAGCATCGTCAACGTGGCGTTGCCCTCGATCCGCACCGATCTTGGCGCCAGCGAGACGCAGATCGAATGGATCTCGGCGGCCTATGTGCTGGCCTTTGCGGTGGGCCTGCTGCCCTGCGGGCGCTTCGGGGACAAGCTGGGACGCAAGCGGCTGTTCCTGTCGGGCGTGGGGCTGTTCACGCTGGCATCCGTCCTGTGCGGGCTGGCGCCCGACATCAACGTCCTGATCGGCGCGCGTGCGCTGCAGGGCATCGGCGGGGCGATGATGGTGCCGCAGGTCATGGCGATCATGCACGTGATCTTTCCCCCCGAACAGAAGGCCAAGGCATTCGCGCTGGCGGGCGTGGTCATCAGCCTGGGCGCGGTCACGGGGCCGCTGCTGGGCGGCGTGCTGATCAGCGGGAACTTCTACGGCCTTGAATGGCGGCCCATCTTCCTGGTCAACCTGCCTGTGGGGCTGCTGGTCGTATTGGCGGGGTTCTGGCTGATCCCGCGGCTGGAATCGTCGCGCGACATGGCGATCGACTGGTGGGGCGTGGGCCTGTTCGGTCTGGCCATCACGCTGGTCGTCCTGCCGATGATAGAGGGACCGCTGCTGGGCTGGCCGTGGTGGACGCTGGTCACCCTGGTCGCGGCAATCCCCGTCGGGGCGCTGTTCCTGCGGCGCCAGCACGCGCTGGAGGCAGAGGGCCGGGAACAGCTGCTGCCGATGGTGTTGCTGCGGGATCGGGGCTTTCTGTCCGGGGTGACGGTGGTGATGCTGCATTTCTCGGCCATTCCGGGAATGTTTCTGGTCCTGGCCATCTATTTCCAGACCGGCTTTGGCCTGACGCCGCTGGAATCGGGCATCGCCACGGCGCCGTTCCCATTGGGCATCATGCTGGGCAGCTATGTCACCGGGCGGTTCGGGACGCGGGCGCTGGTGGGGCGGGTCGCCCTGGGCGCGGCGGTCATGCTGGCCGGGATGATCTGGTTGCGCCACGCGGCGGGCCATCCGCCTGCCGATCTTGGCCCCGGTACGCTGGCCGAGCCTTTGGCGATGAACGGCCTGGGGATGGGTCTGGCGATCTCTCCCCTGTTCCAACTGGTGCTGCGTGACGTGCCGGGGCGCATCGCGGGGGCCGCGACGGGCGGCATGCAGGCGTTCCAGCAGATCGGCGCGGCCATCGGCATTGCCATCGTCAGCAGCCTGTTCTTTGTCCGCCTGCGCGTTGATCAGGACCATGCCGCGGCCATCGGCCACGCGCTATCCTATCAGATCTGCGTCTTTGCGGCGATCCTGACGGTGCTGGCACTGCGCCAATGGCGCGGTGACCGCCGGGCGGTGACGTCATGAGCTGGCGGTCGTCCCTGGAGGTCTGGGATGTCGCCACCGGGCAGTCCCGCGTGATCCTGCGCCACCCCGATGCTGATCGAGGCGCCGAATTGGCACCCCGACGGCTGGTTTCTTGTGAACGGAGAGGGGCGCCTTTGGCGCGCCGATGCCGACGGCCTGCAGCCGCTGCAGACAGGCTGCGCCGAACGGTGCAACAACGACCATGGCTTTCTGCCCGACGGGCGGGTGATCTTTTCCGCACATGACGGGACCGGCGCCGGGATGCATGTCTGGGACGGCGCGGCCACCCAACCGGTGGGCACGCAGCGCCCAAGCTGGTGGCACGGCGCGCATGGTGACCGGCTGGTCTATGCCTGCGCGCGGGGCGACCGCGTGGTGCGGATCGCCACCTGCGCCCTGGATGGCAGCGGCGAACGGGTGCTGACCCCGGACGTCGCCCATCACGACGGTCCCGATTTCAGCGCGTGTGGCAACTGGATCTGGTTCAACAGCGACGCGACCGGTCATGCGCAGATCTGGAAGATGCGTGTCGATGGCTTGGACGCCGCGCCGGTCTTTCGCGACTATTCGGTGAACTGGTTCCCGCATCCGTCGCCCTGCGGGCGCCATGTCGTCTATCTGTCCTATGCGCCCGGGACGCTGGAACATCCGCGCGACCGGGACGTGTCCCTGTGGATCATGGCGCCTGACGGGACGGAACGGCGCAAGCTGTGCGACCTGTTCGGTGGACAGGGCACGCTGAACGTGCCCTGCTGGTCGCCCGATGGGCGGTCCTTCGCGTTTATGCGCTATGCCTAATGGACGCTGACGGGCCGCAGCTCGTTCTCGCGCGCCAAGGTGAAGGCCAGGGCGCGGTCCTGAACCAGGGCCAGCCGTTCGCCGTCGGTGTCGTGGACGGCGTACAGGGTCTGAACGCCGGGCAGTTGGTCCTGAACGTCGCGGGGCAGGGTCGCGGCGGCGACTTGCCGGATGTAGACGGTCTGGGCGGACGTACCGCCTCCGAAATCGAATTTACTATCCATGATGATCCCCTTGCTTGCGGCTGATCGGAATGGTCTTGACGACCTGCTGCGGGTTCACCCGGCGCAGGTCGATGTGCAGAAGCCCGTTTTCCATCGCGGCGGACGTTACCTCGACCCCGTCAGCCAGCACGAAGCTGCGCTGAAAGGCGCGGGCGGCGATGCCGCGATGCAGATAGACGCGGGCGTCGTCCGGTTCGGGTTGCCGGCCGCGGATCACCAGCTGGCGGTCCTCGGTCGTGATGGCCAGGTCGTCCTCGGCAAAGCCGGCGACGGCTAGGGTGATGCGGAAGGCATCGGGCGGCAGGTGTTCGATGTTATAGGGCGGATAGCCCTCGGCCCCCTTGGAGGCCCGTTCCACCAGGCGTTCAAGCTGGTCGAACCCCAGCAGATAGGGATGTGCCCCTAAGGAAATCTTCGTCATCTCAGCCCTTTGCGTTGCAGCGACTGCAGGTCCGGGGTCCCCGTTTGCGGCGGCCCCTGTCCTGCACAAGATATGGAAAGGACGGCATCGTTTTGCAAGATCCGCGCTGTCAGGGCCGAAGGTCGCAGGCCTCCATCGCCTGTCCGATCGCGCGCCGAGACCCCTCCAACGGCAGGCTGAGCGTCACCGGCCCGGCCAGCAGGGTGACCTGCCGCCCCCCGGTCAGCGCCGACAACAGCTGTGATCCGGGATCGGCGGCGATCGAATGGACGCCGTTCGTCATGTCGGACGGCACGGCGATCCGCTGTCCGTCGACCAGGACGACGATCGGATCATCGGTCTGTCCCATCCCGTCGATCACCAGCCGTCCCTCATCGCCGGGCCGGCAGACATAGCTGAGCCTGCGTCCCTCATAGGCGATCTCGGCGGCGTGGCCGGGCCCGTCGGGCAGGCGCCCCGTGTTCCAGGTGACATCGCCATCGGACTGGCCCGCGGCGGGGCCGGCGATCATCAGCGCAAGGATGGTGGCAAGCCGCGACATGGCAACCCTCCGGAACACGCCCTCACGATGGCGTGAGCCGCGCAGTTTGTCCATGCCAGCTTAACAGATGCCGCGCGACGCGCTATAAGTCGGAACCACGGCATTTCCCAAGAGCCCGCCCGATGAACATGCAGCATTCGATGAACCACGACGAGATCAGCCGCGCCCGTCTTGCGGCCCTGCGCTGCGAGCATCGCGACCTGGACGAGGCCATCGCCGCCCTTCAGGGCCAGCTGACCGCCTCCGTCGCCCTGCAGCGGCTGAAGAAGCAGAAACTGTCGCTAAAGGATCGCATCGCCCGACTGGAGGATGAGCTGACCCCCGACATCATCGCCTGATTGCGACCCGCGCGGACCCGCGCTAGGACAGGCACGCGGCGCACAATACGGGGACGACAGATGACCGAAGCGGTGGGAATCATCATGGGCAGCCAGTCCGACTGGCCGACCATGCGCGAGGCGGCACAGATCCTGGACGAACTGGGCGTGCCCTATCACACCCGCATCGTCAGCGCGCACCGCACCCCGGACCGGCTGTGGGACTATGGCAAGTCGGCGGTCGGGCGTGGTCTGCGCGTGATCATTGCGGGGGCAGGGGGCGCGGCCCATCTGCCCGGCATGATGGCGTCCAAGACCCGCGTCCCGGTGATCGGGGTGCCGATCCAGACCAAGGCGCTGTCCGGTGTCGATTCGCTGTATTCGATCGTGCAGATGCCCAAGGGCTATCCGGTCGCCACGATGGCGATCGGGGCGGCGGGTGCCGCCAATGCGGGGCTGATGGCCGCGGGCATCCTGGCGCTGAACGACCCGGCACTGGCGCAGCGGCTGGACGACTGGCGCATGGCGCTGTCGGCCTCGATCCCCGAGGAGCCCGCCGATGACTGAGGTCCGCACCATCGGGATCCTGGGCGGCGGCCAGCTGGGCCGGATGCTGTCGGCGGCCGCAAGCCGCCTTGGCCTGCGCTGTCACATCTTCGAACCGGGCGCCGCCCCTGCGGGTGACGTCGCCTGGCGCGTGACGACCGCCCCCTATGAGGACGAGGCCGCACTGCGCTCCTTTGCGGACAGCGTCGACGTCATCACCTATGAATTCGAGAATGTGCCGACCAGCGCACTGGATCTGCTGGAAAGCCTGCGCCCCATCCGCCCGGGGCGGCGCGCGCTGGCCGTGTCGCAGGACCGGTTGACCGAAAAGACCTTCCTGACCGACATCGGCCTGACCGTCGCGCCCTTTGCCGACGTGGCGGATCAGGGCGCGCTGGACGACGCCATCGCGCGGATCGGTCGCCCGTCGATCCTCAAGACCCGCCGCATGGGCTATGACGGCAAGGGGCAGGTGCGCATCGGAGAGGGTCCGGCCGACTGGACCGGCGCACCGTCGGTCCTGGAGGGGTTCGTCGATTTCACTGCCGAGATCAGCGTGATCATCGCACGCGGCACCGATGGCCAGGTGGCGGCCTTCGATCCAGGCCTGAACGTCCATGAGGGCGGCATCCTGCGCACCACCACGGTGCCCTGCGGGCTGCCCGGGCGGGTGACCACCGACGCGGTGCTGATCGCCGCGCGCATCGCCAACGCGCTGGATTATGTCGGCGTGCTGGGGGTCGAGCTGTTCGTGACCCCGGAGGGACTGATCGTGAACGAGATCGCGCCCCGCGTGCACAATTCCGGCCACTGGACGCAGGCCGGTTGCGCGGTCGATCAGTTCGAACAGCATATCCGCGCCGTGGCAGGACTGCCCCTGGGCGACGGCAAGCGCCATTTGGACGTGGTGATGGAGAACCTGATCGGCGACGACATGGACCGTGTGGCCGCGCTGCTGGCACAGCCGCGGACGCAGGTTCACCTCTATGGCAAGGGGCAGGCGCGGCCGGGCCGCAAGATGGGCCATGTGAACCGGATCGCCGGATGATCCGACTGGCGGTGCGTGCCGCGATCCTGCATCGCGATCGCGTGCTGGTGGTGAATGCCTATCCGGTGCAGCAGTCCGACCTGTGGTGCCTGCCGGGCGGCGGGGTCGAACCGCAAGCCTCGCTGCCCGACAATCTGGCGCGCGAGGTTTTGGAGGAGACGGGCCTGAGCATCGCCGTCGGGGATCCCTTCCTGGTGAACGAATTCCACGACCCCTCCCGGCGGTTTCACCAGGTCGAGGTGCATTTCCGCGCCACGCTGACAGGGCCTGACGTGCCGACGCTGACCGATCCCGAAGGCGTCGTGAATCGTGCGCGATGGGTCACCCGTGCCGAGCTGACCACGCTGCGGCACAAGCCCGATATGCTGGGGGGATGCGATCTGGGGAGATGGCACTGCGCGGTACGACCCGCTGGAGCGGATCGTCGGCTGATGCGGAACCACGGCGGGGGGTCCGGGGGGCTGGCCCCCCGGCCCGTCGCGGGACGCACCTACTCGGCGGCTTGCTTGACCGCGGTCTCGGATCCGACCTTCATGCGGAAGCCGCGCTCCAGCTGATCGAAGGGCGCCACCGGATAGTCGCCCGAAAAACAGGCGTCGCAATAGCGAGGCGCCTGCGGGTCGCGGCCCGCGGCCTCGCCCGCCGCGCGGTACAGTCCGTCCAGCGACACGAAGGACAGGCTGTCGACGCCGATCCATTCGCGCATCTGTTCCGGCGACATGTTCGCCGCCAGCAGCTTGTCGCGGTCGGGAGTGTCCACGCCATAGAAGCAGGGCCAGGCCGTCGGGGGCGACGCGATCCGGAAATGCACCTCGGCTGCACCCGCATCGAGGATCATGTCCTTGATCTTGCGGCTGGTGGTGCCGCGGACCACGCTGTCGTCAACCAGAACGACCCGCTTGCCGCGGATCAGTGCCCGGTTCACGTTCAGCTTCAGCCGGACGCCCATGTTGCGGATCTGGTCGGTGGGCTCGATGAAGGTGCGGCCCATGTACTGGTTGCGGATGATCCCCATGCCATAGGGAATGCCCGATTCCTGCGCAAAGCCGATCGCCGCAGGCGTGCCGCTGTCGGGGACCGGGCAGACCAGGTCGGCCTCGACCGGTGCCTCACGGGCCAGTTCCACGCCGATCTGGCGGCGGGTCTCATAGACCGACCGGCCGCCGATGATCGAATCGGGTCGCGAGAAATACACGTGTTCGAAGATGCAGAAGCGCCCGGTCGACGGGCCAAAGGGCCGCGACGATTCGATCTGGCCCTTGGAGATGACAACCATCTCTCCGGGCTCGATCTCGCGCAGGAATTCGGCGCCGATGATGTCCAGCGCGCAGGTTTCTGAGGCCAGGACGTACCCGTCCTCGCCCACGCGGCCCAGCACCAGTGGACGCACGCCCAGGGGCGTCGCGGACGCCGATCAGCTTGGTGCGGGTCATGGCGATGACGCTGAACGCGCCCTCGACCCGGCGCAGCGCGTCCTTCATCCGCTCGGGGATGTTGCGCTGGATCGACCGGGCCATCAGGTGGATGATGCATTCGCTGTCCGACGACGACTGGAAGATCGAGCCGCGCTCGATCAGTTCGCGGCGCAGGGCGGCGGCATTGGTGATGTTGCCGTTATGCGCGATCGCGCAGCCGCCCATGTGGAACTCGCCGAAGAACGGCTGCACGTCGCGGATCGCGGTGTTGGCCTTGGTCCCGGCGGTGGAATAGCGGACATGGCCGATGGCCAGCTGTCCCGGCAGCGTCGCCATCAGGTCGGGCTTCGTGAAATTGTCACGGACATAGCCGAACCGGTGGGCGCTGTTGAAGCCGAAGTCGGGATGGTGGGCGACGATGCCGCCCGCTTCCTGTCCGCGGTGCTGCAGCGCGTGCAGCCCCAGGGCCACGAAGTTCGAGGCATCGACCACGCCGATCGCGCCAAAGATGCCGCACTCCTCGTGCAGACGGTCCGAATCGAACGGATGGGCCAGGAAAGGTTGCATCGCGCGGGCCTCGATCTGTGGGGGCTGATGTCGTCGTGCTGTCGGGGGACATGTAGTGCCGACGGCCGACAAAGTCACGCCCCCGCGGTTCCGCAGGGGCGCTTTTTCGTCACCTGCCTGTCATGGCGGATCAGTTCGCGGCGGGCGCTTCGGTCGTGACGGGGGTGCCGGTGGCGGTGCAGCCCATGACCATCTGTTCATAGCGGGTCACGATCCAGCCCGGCGCGTCGGCGGGGATCTGGTCGTCCATCTGGCCGCGCATACGCTCGAAGACCTGGGCCGAACGCGAATTCTCGACCATCGGGACGTCCTGCGTGGTCATCACGCGGTCATAGACAATGAAGGTGATGGCGACCAGCAGGATGCCGCGCGCCACGCCCGAACAGGAAGCCCATCCCCTGGTCCACGCCACCCAGGGCCGAGCGTTGCACGACCGAGGAGAACAACGGCGTGATGATCGAGAAGATCACCAGCGCCAGCGCGAAGACGACGGCAAAGCCCGCGATCGTCGCCAGCTCGCAGCTGTCGCCCATGAAGCGGTCCAGCACCGGCAGCTGCGCCACCATCGGCCGCACCGTCGGCGCGAACAGGAAGGCCAGTACGGCCGCCCCGATCCAGCCCAGGATCGCTAGCGATTCGCGCACGAAACCGCGCGACCACGCCAGGATGGCCGACAGGATGATGACAGCCGCCACCACCGCATCAATGATCGTAAATCCGTCCATAAAACCGCCCCTTGCGCCGGTTGTCGTTCAGTATCAGGCGGTTCAGCCGGCGCCGAAGACCTCGCCCACAAATGCGGTCAGATCGGTGATGCGCCGAAGGGCCATCCCCGACTGGCCCTCGACCTTGGAGGCGTCGGGCAGGATAGCCTGTGAAAAACCAAGTTTCTGCGCCTCCTTCAACCTGTTTTCGGTCTGCGACACGGGGCGCAACGCCCCCGACAGGCTGATTTCGCCGAAAAGCACGGCCTCCGGAGGCAGGGCGTTGTCTTCACGCGCTGACAGAAGCGCGCCGGCGATGGCCAGGTCTGCCGCGGGTTCCGCAACCTTCATGCCGCCCGCGACGTTCAGGAAACACGTCCAGCCCCGCGAAGGGTATCCCGCAGCGTGCCTCAAGGACCGCCAGGATCGTGCTGACGCGGGCCGCTGTCCAGGCCACGACGGTGCGCCGGGGGCTGGCAAGCGTCGATGGCGCCACCAGCGCCTGAACCTCTGTCAGGACCGGGCGGGTGCCCTCGATGCCCGCAAAGACCGCGCTGCCGGCGATGGGCTGACCGCGTTCCGACAGGAACAGCGCAGACGGGTTCGTGACCTCGGCCAGGCCCGCTGCCGGTCATCTCGAACACGCCGATCTCTCCGGACGGGCCGAAGCGGTTCTTGACGCTGCGCAAGATGCGGAACTGGTGGCCGCGTTCGCCTTCGAAATACAGGACGCAATCGACCATGTGCTCGACCACGCGGGGGCCCGCGATCTGGCCGTCCTTGGTGACATGCCCCACCAGGATCACCGCAACGCCGCGGCTTTTGGCGAATGTCACAAGCTCGTGGGCGGCGGCGCGGACCTGGGCCACGCTGCCCGGCGCGGCCTCGACGGTGTCGGACCACAGGGTCTGGATCGAATCGATCACCGCCACGTCGGGGCGTTCGGCGTCCAGCGTGGTCAGGATGTTCCTGAGGTTCGTCTCGGCCCCCCAGGCGCATCGGTGCCTCGGCCAGCCCAAGGCGCACGGCGCGCATCCGCACCTGTGCGCTCGCCTCCTCACCCGAGAAATAGATCGCCTGATAGTTCGCACGCGAAAACGCCGCGGCTGCCTGCAGCAAGATCGTCGACTTGCCGATGCCCGGATCGCCGCCGACCAGCAGGGCCGAGCCGGGAACCAGGCCACCGCCCAGCACGCGGTCCAGCTCGTCGATGCCCGACAGGAAGCGGGGCGGGGGCGGTTCGCTGGTCGACAGGCCCGACAGGGGCACGGCCCGACCCTTGGCCGCGCCCAGTCCCCGGCCGGGGCCCTGGGACAGGGGCGCTTCCTCGATGATGGTGTTCCAGGCGCCACAGGCGTCGCAGCGCCCGGCCCATTTCTTGTGGGCGGCGCCGCAGGCGGTGCAGGTGAAGGCTGTTGTCGCTTTTGCCATGCCCCTCATGTCGCACCGGGGCGCGGGCGTCGCAAGGTGGGTATTAGCACGAATGCAAGGCATTCACGCCTTTGTCGGGTTGAATTTCAGGGTCAGCGGGGGCAGGGTCCGGGCGGAAATTCAGGGGCTTGGACCATGGCGATAGGCTTTTCGCGTTTCGAATTCATGATCGCCTGGCGGTACCTGCGGGCGCGGCGCGCCGAGGGCGGCGTCCAGCGTCATGACCTGGATCAGCCTGATCGGCATCGCCCTGGGCGTCATGGCGCTGATCGCCACGCTGGCCGTCCGCGCGGGCTTCCGGGCCGAGTTCGTGGACACGATCCTGGGCGCGAACGCGCACACGACTGTCTACATGGCGCCGCAAACCATCACCAACGAGTTCACCGACGACGTCTATGTCGTGCCCGGTCGGATCGCCGACTATGAGGCCATGGCCGCCAGGCTGGCCGAGGTTCCGGGCGTCACCCGCACCGCGGCGATCATCAAGGGCCAGGTGATGGCCAGCGCCAACGATTCCTCCAACGTGGCCGAGGTCTTCGGCGTCACGCGGGCCGACCTGGAGGCGATGCCCCGGATCGTCGACCCCGCCACATCCGAGGGTGACCTTGCCCGGTTCGATCAGGGCATCGCCATCGGGTCGGGCATCGCGCGCGAACTGGGCGTGGGGGTGGGCGACCGCATCCGCCTGATCGCGCCGGAGGGTGCGCGCACCGCCATGGGCACGACCCCGCGGGTGAACGCCTATGAGGTGACCTATATCTTCAGCGCCGGGCGCTATGACATCGACCGCACGCGGGTCTACATGCCCCTTGCCGAGGCGCAGTCCTATTTCAACCGCGAGGGTGTCGCGGACGAGATCGAGGTCTTCGTCGACGACCCCGAACGCGTGGGATGACTGGACGCTGCCCCTGATGCGCGCCGCCGGAGAGGGCGCGCAGACCTGGTCCTGGCGCGACAGTTCCGGGTCGTTCCTGTCCGCGCTGGACATGGAGGACGACGTGATGTTCGTGATCCTGTCGGTGCTGGTCCTGATCGCGTCGATGAACATCACCAGCGGGTTGATCATGCTGGTCAAGAACAAGGGCCGCGACATCGGCATCCTGCGCACGATGGGTCTGACCGAAGGGTCGATCCTGCGGGTCTTCTTCCTGTGCGGTGCCTTCACCGGGATCATCGGCACGATCGCGGGGGTGATCCTGGGCGTGGCCCTGGCGCTGAACGTGGACAACATCATGGCGGCCCTGAACGCGCTGACCGGGGGTGGCGCGTGGCAGCCCGAGGTACGCGGCATCTATCGTCTGCCCGCCGACCTGCGGGCCTGGGACATCTTCCGCGCGGTGGCTCTGTCGCTGACGCTGTCCTTCGTCGTGACGATCTTTCCCGCGCGCCGCGCCGCGCGTATGAACCCGGTGGAGGCCCTGCGCTATGAGTGACGTGTTGCGGCTGGAGGGCGTGGGCAAGACCTATGCCAAGGACGGTCCCGCGCCTGTGACGGTGCTGGACAGGCTGGACCTGACCGTCGCGCGCGGAGAGGTCGTGGCGCTGGTCGCCCCGTCGGGGGCGGGGAAATCGACGTTGCTGCATATCGCGGGACTGTTGGACACACCCGATGCGGGCCGCGTCTGGCTGGCGGGGGCGCGACATGACCGGCCTGCCGGACCGCGCGCGGACCGAAGCGCGGCGGCAAGAGCTGGGCTTTGTCTATCAGTTCCACCACCTGCTGCCCGAATTCAGCGCGGCCGAGAACATCGTCCTGCCACAGCTGGCCAATGGCACAGCCCCCCGCGACGCCGCAGGCGCAGGCCGCCGATCTGCTGAACCGCGTCGGCCTGGCGCATCGCGCGGATCACCGCCCCGCGCAGATGTCGGGCGGAGAGCAGCAGCGCGTGGCCTTCTGCCGGGCGCTGGCGAACCAGCCCGCGCTGCTTCTGGCGGACGAACCCACGGGCAACCTGGACCCCGAGACGTCGGACAGGGTCTTTGACGTGCTGATGGGGCTGGTGCGCGATACCGGCCTGTCGGCGCTGATCGCCACGCATAACCATGCCCTGGCGGCACGGATGGACCGCGTGGTGCGTCTGACCGCCGCCTGATCGTTGCACCGCCCCGTGCGCGGGTGCATGCTGGACAAAACGACAACCGACGGGGGCACGGACGATGCGGGCAGTGATGATGGCAGGGGCGGCGGGATTGGCGCTGGCGGGGCTGGTCGCCGCCTGCGCGCCCGAGGCGCAACCGACGGGCGCGGCGCGCGATTACGCGGATTACTGTGCAAGCTGTCACGGGCCGGGCGGGCGGGGCAACGGGCCCCGCCGCCGTGGGCATGGTGCCCGCACCCGCAGACCTGACCATGCTGGCCGCGCAGGATGGGGGCGTCTTCCCCAAGACCCGCGTGATGGGCCAGCTTGTCGGATACACGATGGGACGCAGCGAATCGCACATGCCGATCTTTGAGGTCCTGCGCGAGGGGCCGGTCGTCATGTATGACGACGGCTCGGGACAGCGCGGTCGCCACGCCGGCGCGGTTGGTCGCGCTGGCGGATTACCTCCAGACCCTGCAGCGCTAGGGCCATGCGCGCGGCGATTGTCGGGCTGACCTGCATGCTGGCCGTGCCTGCGGGTGCTGACGGGCTGGAACGGTTCGGGACCACGATGAATATGCGCTGCCGCTGGCGGCCGCCGTCTGCGCGGCCGATCAGGATCGGCTGGAGGATTTCGCCGTGCGCGGTGCCCTGCAGGCGGCGGTGGTGCTGGGCCTCAAGGCGGTGTTCGACGGATCGCCCCTGGGCACCCGTCCGACCGGAGAGGGGCGGGGTTTCCCCGTCGGGGCATTCCGCCGCCGCCGGGTTCGGGGCCGCGGATCTGGCCGGCAAGTGCTGGGAGGACGATCCCGCCCTTGGCGCCGCCGCCTATGGCGCCGCAGGGCTGACCGCTTTCAGCCGTGTGCAGGCGGGCGAACATACGGCCGATCAGGCGCTGGCCGGTGCGCTGATCGGGATCAGCTTCGGCGCGGCCAGCTTTGGCATCGGCTCCGAAGGGGCCGCGATCAGCGTCGGCCTGCGCTTTTAGCGCAGAATGACGCGGGGTGCGTCGCTGTGCGGGCCCGACCTCGCCGATGACGGCGGCATCCGCGAAACCGTGACGCGCAAAGGCCGCCTGCACCGCCTCCAGCGCGTCCGGCGCGCAAGCGACCATCAGCCCGCCGCTGGTCTGCGGATCAGTCAGCAGCGCGCGTTCGGCATCGCTGAAGCCCTGCGGCAGGGCCACGCCCGCGCCATAGCTGGCCCAATTGCGGCCCGAGGCGCCGGTGACATGGCCCGCCGCGATCAGCGCGTCGATGCCCGGCAGGCGCGGCACGGGCGGACCAGTCGATCATCAGATCGCAGCCCGATCCGCGCGCCATCTCCAACCCGTGGCCGCCCAGACCAAAGCCGGTGACATCGGTCATCGCATGCACGCCCTCGATGGCGGCAAGGTCCGGGCCGGGGCGGTTCAGCTTGGTCGTGACCTCGATCATGCGGGCATAGCCCTGGTCATCCAGTTGACCCTTCTTCAGCGCCGCCGACATGACCCCGACACCCAGTGGCTTGCCCAGCACCAACAGATCGCCCGGTTGTGCCTCGGCATTGCGCTTCAGCAGGGCAGGGTCGATCAGGCCCAATGCCACCAAGCCATAGATCGGCTCGACCGAATCGATGGTGTGGCCGCCGGCGATGGGGATGCCCGCCTCGCGGCAGATCGAAGCGCCGCCATCCAGGATCGCCGCGATCGTCGCATGAGAGATCGCGTTGATCGGCATGCCCACCACCGCCAGCGCCAGGATGGGCGTCGCGCCCATCGCATAGACGTCGCTGATCGCGTTTGGTCGCCGCAATGCGGCCGAAATCATGCGGATCGTCCACCACGGGCATGAAGAAGTCGGTCGTCGCCACCAGCGCCTGCCGGTCGTTCAGCTTGTAGACGGCCGCATCGTCCGACGTCTCGATCCCCACCAGCAGTTCGGGGGGGACGGGCAGGGCGGCGCTGCCTCGCAGCAGGTTCGACAGGACGCCCGGTGCGATCTTGCAGCCGCAGCCGCCGCCATGGGCCAAGGATGTCAGGCGCGGTTCTTGCATGTCGGTGGCGGTCATGGGGACTCCTGTCGGTTGGACGCAGCATAGCGCGGCGGCGGGGATGTTCCAGCGCCCGGTGACCGCAATCTGCTTGCAGGCCAGCGGCACGGCGACTAGAACGGCTCAAATTTTCAGGCCGCCGGATCGGTGGCCCTTCTTTCTATGAGGACGATGATGCAGGTCAAGGAAACGCAGAACGACGGTCTTCAGCGCGGGTATCAGTTCACGCTGCCCGCAGCAGACCTGGCCAAAGCCGTCGACGCCAAGCTGAAAGAAGCTCAGCCG
The DNA here is from genome assembly GCF_015390265.1 of Paracoccus sp. NBH48. Lineage (NCBI taxonomy): Bacteria > Pseudomonadati > Pseudomonadota > Alphaproteobacteria > Rhodobacterales > Paracoccaceae > Paracoccus > Paracoccus sp. NBH48. Next base: position 25,676 of record NZ_VUOJ01000010.1, read on the forward strand.
GAAGTCGAGATGAAGGGCTTTCGCAAGGGCAAGGTGCCCATGGCGATGCTGAAGAAGCAGTTCGGCCCGCGCATCCTGGGCGAGGCCATGCAGGACGCCATCGACGGCGCGCTGAAGGACCACCTGGAGAAGTCGGGCGACCGCCCCGCCGCCCAGCCCAAGGTCGAGATGGAGAACGGCGAAACCTGGAAAGAGGGCAACGACGTCGTGGTCAACGTGACCTACGAGACGCTGCCCGCGATCCCCGAGGTCGACCTGACCGCGCTGTCGCTGGAAAAGCTGACCGTGCCCGCCGAAGACGCGGCCGTCACCGAGGCGCTGGAGAACCTGGCCAAGTCGTCGCAGTCCTTCGAGGACCGCAAGAAAGGCTCCAAGGCCAAGGACGGTGACCAGGTCACCATCGACTTCAAGGGTTTCGTCGACGGCGAGGCCTTCGAGGGCGGCGCGGTCGAGGACTATCCGCTGGTCCTGGGTTCGAACAGCTTCATCCCCGGCTTCGAGGATCAGCTGGTCGGTGTGAAGGCCGGTGACGAGGTCAAGGTCGAAGTGAAGTTCCCCGAGGAATACGGCGCACCGCACCTGGCCGGCAAGGACGCCACCTTCGAATGCACGGTCAAGGCGGTCAAGGCCCCGAAAGAGGCCGAGATCGACGACGAGCTGGCCAAGAAGTTCGGCGCCGACGACCTGGACGGTCTGAAGAAGCAGATCACCGAGCGTCTGGAGGCCGAGTATGCCGGCGCCGCCCGCGCCATCATGAAGCGTTCGCTGCTGGACCAGCTGGATGCGGCGGTCAAATTCGACCTGCCCAAGTCGCTGGTCGAGGCCGAGGCCGCCCAGATCGCGCACCAGCTGTGGCACGAGGAGAACCCGAGGTTCAGGGCCACAACCACGATGCCATCGAGCCGACCGAAGAGCACAAGACCCTGGCCGAGCGCCGCGTGCGTCTTGGCCTGCTGCTGCCGAGATCGGCCAGAAGGCCGAGGTGACCGTGACCGACCAGGAGATGACCCAAGCTGTGCTGCGCGCCGCCCGTCAGTATCCGGGCCAGGAGCGTCAGTTCTTCGAGTTCATCCAGCAGAACCAGGCGGCCCAGCAGCAGCTGCGCGCCCCCGATCTTCGAGGACAAGGTCGTCGACCTGATTGCCGAAAAGGCCAAGGTCGAGGAAAAGACCGTGACCAAGGCAGAGCTGGAAAAGGCCGTCGAGGCGCTGGACGAGCTGTGATTTCGGTCCACTGACCGCGCAGGGGCCGCATCTTCGGATGCGGCCCTTTTGCGTTCGGGGCTTGATGGACGGGTCGGGCGCGACTAGGTGATCGCCATGACGACAAGCCTTCACCTGATGAAACTGTGCGTGGGTGCCGAAGGCCCCGATGAGCTGGCTGCGTGGCAGACCCGGTTCGGGTCCGGCCCGGCGCGTCACGTCACGCGCATGTGGCCCAAGCGCGAGGCGGAGCTGCTGGAAGGCGGGTCGATCTTCTGGGTCTTCAAGGGCGTCATGATGGCCCGCCAGCGCATCCTGACCCTGGAACGGGTCGAGGGTGCCGACGGCATCCAGCGCTGCGGCATCGTGCTGGACCGCGACCTGGTTCGGGTTGCGGCCGTTCCGCGCCGTCCGTTCCAGGGCTGGCGTTATCTGGCCGCTGCGGATGCGCCACCGGACCTGCCCGCAGGCCGCGCGCTGGAGGAGGCCTTGCCCCCCGCCATCGCTGCCGCCTTGGCGGACATGGGCCTGCGCTGAGGCTTGACTGGACTGTGGCCAGCCGCTATCCGGACGAACGATGCGGGTGTAGCTCAATGGTAGAGCAGAAGCTTCCCAAGCTTACGACGAGGGTTCGATTCCCTTCACCCGCTCCACTTCCCGATCTGTATCTGATGCGCCATGGCGAGACGCTCTGGAACGTCGAAGGGCGCCTGCAGGGCCGCGGCGATTCCCCCTTGTCCGACCGCGGGATACGTCAGGCCGGATGGCTGGCGCATCTGACGCGCGGGATCGACGGCTTTCGCGTCTCCAGCCCGCTTGGACGGGCTGACCAGACCGCGCGGATCGTGTTTGGCGACAGGTTCCGGCATGATGCGCGCCTCTCCGAAATCTGCGTGGGTGAATTTGCGGGGCACCTGGAGCGCGATCTGCGCCGCCGCCATCCCGACCTGTTCCGCGGTGGCGACTTGGCGTGGTACGACCGCTGCCCGGGCGGCGAAGGGTTCGCTGCACTGGAGGTACGGTGCCGGGCATTCCTGATGGACCTGACCGGCCCCACGCTGATCGTGACCCACGGCATCACCCTGCGCATGCTGCGCTGCCTTGCCTTGGGCCAAGCCCCCGCTCATCTGGCCCATGGGGTGATTCACCAAGGCGGCATCCACGTGATCCGCAACGGTGCAGAAACCGTCATGCGCCACATGGATGATGTCTGATCTGCCCTTGCCAAGCGGTACCCAAATCGGTTTTATGCGCGGCGAGCGTGGCCCGTTAGCTCAGTGGTAGAGCGTCCCGTTTACACCGGGCCGGTCGGGAGTTCGAATCTCTCACGGGCCACCATGCATCATTTCCGACATCACGACAGCATGGCCCCAAAATGGGACATTGGCACTATTCTGTTGAGAAATGCCACATCGGCCATCACAATTGAACTGATGGAAAATGGCGGAGAGGGTGGGATTCGAACCCACGGAACCCTTGCAGGCTCAACGGTTTTCGAGACCGCCCCGTTCGACCACTCCGGCACCTCTCCGCGCTTCTTGGTGTGGTGACGCGGAATTAGAGGGGTGGGGGTTGAAGCGCAAGAGGGTTTGGACGAAAAAATCCCGACCGTCGAAATTTTTCGCGAAAGGTGCGGGACATGCTGACCATTCTGGGATTGCTTGCCGTTCTGGCACCTCCCGCTCCGGCGGTGCCGCCGCCCGCGGACGTCCATCTGGTGCAGATGCAGCAGGACTCGGCCGACCGCATGTGGTGCACCCTGGACCTGGCCGCGCTGATGCCGATCCTGCAGGAGGAGGCCGTGACCGAGGCCGCCCGGATGGAGGGCGAGGGGCTGATCGCCGGGGGCGGCCTGCCGTGGGCCCGTGTCGTAGCGCGAATCCACGACACCCCGCGGATGGAGGCGCTGTTCCGGGCGGGCGTCCGCGGACGCCGCTGCGCGCATGGACCCACAGCTGGTGGATCGGGCACTGGCCTTTCACGGGTCCGGCTTGGGCCAGCGGGTCATCCGCCTGGAGGGGTCCGCGCGGCGCGCCCTGCTGGAGGACGGGGTGGAGGATCAGGCACGGGCGGACTTTGCCCGCGCCCTGCGCAACGGTGATCCGCGTGCGGAACAGATCGTCCAGCTGATCGACGGCGCGGACCTGATCGCGCCGAATGTCGCGGGTGGCCTGAACGCGGCCATCGCCTTTTCCCGCGGCTATGCCGATGGGGGCGGGTTCGACATGGCCCCGGATCAGCAGCAGCTGATGGCCGATGCCTGGGCGCAGCGCGACCAGATCGAGGCCGAGGCGACGGTCTGGCTTCAGGGTTTCCTGATGCTGGCCTATGGCCCGCTGAGCGACGCCGAACTTGCGGATTATGCCCAGCACGCCGCATCGGCCGAGGGGCAGGCGCTGTCGCAGCTGCTGTTTGCGGGGTTCGACCGGGTTTTCGGGCAGACCTCATATGACATGGGCATGGCCGCGGCCCTACGCGGTCAGGGCCAACAGCTGTGATCGTCGTCGTCGGGGCATTGGTGCAGCCGCAGCTGGGCGCGGTACTGGGCCTAGAAGGAACGCTGGTCGAGGTGCCGGGCGTCCTGACCGGCGGCCACCGGGCGGGGGTCGTGCTTGACGGCTGGCCTGCGCTACTGCCTGCGCCGAGGACAATTCCGGGGATGGCCATACAGCCGACGCCGCAGCTGGACCGCTATGCCGCGGTGATGGGCCTGACGGTGCAGGAGGTGGGCGGGATGCAGGTCATGGGCATCGGACCCGGACCCGCCGCGGATCACGCGCCGATCGTCGACCGTGACGCGATCGCCGCCGAAATCGCGGTCCAGATCCTGCAGGCACCCAGCGGGACGGAGGCGGACCTGTTGGCATGGCGGCTGCCGATGATGGGGATCTGGGCGGGCAGCCGGCTGCGTGCCCGCGCATCGGCGCCGTCGGGGCAGGGGATCGTCCCGCAGCGTCCCGCGGATGCGTTGCGTATTCAGCGGCGCAGTAAGCCGTTCCTGGGGTTCTTCGGGGTCGAACGGCAGGTGCTGACCCATGCCCTGCATCAGGGCGGCCAGACCGCCCCCATGACCCGCGAGGCGTTCCTGTCGGGCGATGCTGCCGTCATGCTGCCTTGGGACCCGGTCCGCGACCGCGTCCTGGTGATCGAGCAGTTCCGCATGGCCCCCGCCCTTCGCGGCGATCCGCAGCCATGGCTGCTGGAGCCGGTCGCCGGTCGCGTGGACGCCGGTGAGACCCCCGAGGCCGCGATCGTGCGCGAGGCGCAGGAGGAAGCGGGGCTGCAGGTCACACGGCTGATCCCGGCCTTCAACGCCTATCCCAGCCCCGGCGCGCTGTGCGAGTTTCTGTATCACTATATCGGCATCGCGGACTTGCCGGACGGCTGCGCCGGTGTCCACGGGCTGGATTCCGAGGCGGAGGATATTCGCGGCCACCTGATGGACCGCGAAACGCTGTCCGCGCTGGTGGATGCGGGGACAGATCGCCAATGGGCCGCTGGCCACCCTGTCCCTGTGGCTGGACGCGCGGCAGGACCGGCTGCGGGCGCAGGTCTGAGGGGCAGGGCGGGGTTGCCCCTCCAACCCGGGGGCGTATAGGTAAATGGAAAGTCCTGCACCTGTGAACAAAGGGTCGATCGCCATGCGAATCTATTCTGATCTGGCCGACGCGATCGGCAACACCCCGTTGATCCGCCTGAACCGCGCCAGCGAGGAGACCGGCTGCGAGATCCTCGGCAAGGCCGAATTCATGAATCCCGGCCAGTCGGTCAAGGACCGCGCGGCGCTGTACATCATCAAGGATGCGGTCGCGCGCGGCGCGCTGCGCCCCGGCGGCACCATCGTCGAGGGGACGGCCGGCAATACCGGCATCGGCCTGGCGCTGGTCGGCGCATCGATGGGGTTCAAGTCGGTGATCGTCATCCCCGAGACCCAAAGCCAAGAAAAGAAGGACATGCTGCGGCTGGCCGGTGCGACCCTGGTCGAGGTTCCGGCTGCCCCCTACAAGAACCCCAACAACTATGTCCGATATTCCGGCCGTCTGGCCGAAGCGTTGGCGCGCACCGAGCCGAACGGGGCCATCTGGGCCAACCAGTTCGACAACGTGGCCAACCGCCAGGCCCATGTCGAGACGACCGGACCCGAGATCTGGGACCAAACCGACGGCAAGGTCGACGGGTTCATCTGCGCGGTGGGCTCCGGCGGCACGCTGGCGGGCGTCGCGGACGCGCTGCAGCACAAGGGCGTCAAGATCGGCCTTGCCGATCCCGAAGGCGCGGCCCTGCATTCGTTCTACACCACCGGAGAGTTCGACAGCCCCGGCAGTTCGATCACCGAAGGCATCGGCCAGGGCCGCATCACGGCCAACCTGGAGGGGTTCACCCCCGATTACAGCTGGCGCATCTCCGACGAGGAAGCGCTGCCCATCGTCTTTGACCTGCTGAAGGACGAGGGTCTGTGCCTGGGCGGATCGTCCGGCATCAACATCGCGGGCGCCATCCGCATGGCGCGCGAGATGGGGCCGGGCCATACGATCGTCACCATCCTGTGCGATTACGGGAACCCGCTATCAGACAAAGCTGTTCAACCCCGACTTTCTGCGCGCCAAGGGCCTTCCCGTACCGGAATGGCTGACCCGTCCGGCGCCGGATCTGCCGCAGGTATACGAAGACTGAAAGGTTTCATGCGACATCTGATTGCAACGTTCCTGGTGGCGCTGCTGGCCCTGACAGCCGCGCCCGCCATCGCCCAATCCGTAAACTACGACACCTGGAACCAGGTCGCCGAACGCGCCGAGTCGCTGACCGCGAACCCCCAGGCCACCAACGAGGAGCTGGCCCGCACGCGGGCGCGGATCGTCGACTGGCGGGATCGGTTGCAGGAGGGTCAGAACGCCAACGGCGACCGCATCGCCACCCTGCGCAACCAGATCGAGGCCCTTGGCCCCGCGCCCGCAGAAGGCGCGACCGAGGACGAGGAGGTCGCAAACCGGCGGACCGAGCTGAATCAGCAGCTGTCCACCGCCCAGGCCCCCCGCATCGCCGCGACCGAGGCCACCAGCCGCGCCAACTCCATCATCGGCCAGATCGACGAGATCGTGCGGCAACGTCAGGCGCTGGAACTGGCCAAGCAGACGCCGTCGCCGGTGCTGCCCGCATCGTGGGCCGCGGCGGCGACGGACGGCCTTGCGCTGCTGGAGGGCGTCGGAGGAGAAGTGTCGGGCCAAGACGCCACGCCTGAAATCTGGGCCGACCTGCGTCCCCGGCTGCCCTATGTCGCGGGATACCTGATCGCGGCGCTGCTGATCCTGACCTATGGCCGGGCATGGATCGTGGCGCTGCCCACCCGCCTGTCCAGCCGGGCGTCGGAATATTCCAAGGCCGTGCTGGCCTTTGTCGTGTCTCTGGGCCAGATCGCCGTGCCGATGGCGGGCGTCTATCTGGGCATCAGCGCCATCCAGGCCACCGGTCTGCCCGGACCCTGGACGACGCCCTTCCTGAATGCGCTGCCGGTGGCGGCGGTGATCCTGTTCGGCGGGATCTGGATGGCCCGTGCGCTGTTCCCGCGCACCGCCATCGCCTATACCTCGCTGCAGATGACCGAGGAGGCTCGCGTCTCGGCAGGTCGCATGGTTCAGACGCTGGCCCTGCTGATGGCCATCCACCACATCCTGTCGCGCGCCATGCTGCCGCTGTCGGGCCTATATGAACAGGGCGAGGCGCAGGTCGGCCGTGTCCCCGTCCAGTTCGGAGAGGCCTCGGCCGGTGTCTGGCACCTGGTGCTGATCGTGCTGGCCGCGCTTGCGATGTTCCGGCTTGGCAACATCCTGCGGCGGCTGACGCGCGATGCCGTGACGCAGGACCTGTCCTATCGCCACTGGATCGCGGCCTGGGCGGGTCGCCTGACGCGCATCATCGCGCCGATCGCGGTGCTGCTGACGGCGGCCGGTTTCGTCAACCTTGGCAACCTTCTGGTCTGGCCGTGGCTATTCTCGCTGGCGCTGGTGGGGCTGCTGATCCTGCTGCAGGACTTCACCGCCGACCTGTTCAACATGATGCAGCGCGGGGCCGAAGGCGCACGCGAGGGGCTGGCCCCGCTGCTGACCGGGTTCGGCCTGGTCCTGGCGTCGATCCCGATCTTCCTGATCATCTGGGGGTCGTCCGGCGCCGAGCTTGCCGAATACTGGGTCCGGTTCCGCCAAGGCATCAGCTTGGGCGGGGTGAACCTGTCGCCGGGCGCGATCCTGACCTTCCTGATCATCTTCGCCATCGGCTATGCGCTGACGCGCGGGGTGCAGGGGATGCTGCGCACCTCCATCCTGCCCAAGACGCGGCTGGATGCGGGCGGACAGAATGCCGTGGTGTCGGGCCTGGGCTATGTCGGGATCTTCCTGGCGGCCGCTGTTGGCCATCACCTCGGCGGGGATCGACATGTCGTCCTTTGCGATCGTCGCGGGTGCGCTGTCGGTCGGTATCGGTTTCGGCCTGCAGAACATCGTGTCGAACTTCGTCAGCGGGATCATCCTGCTGATCGAACGTCCGGTCAGCGTCGGCGATTGGATCAGCGCCGGCGGCCAGCAGGGCATCGTCAAGAAGATCTCGGTCCGCGCCACCTTGGTCGAGACCTTCGACAAGACCGAGGTGATCGTCCCGAACAGCGACCTGATCAGCCAGCCAGTGACCAACTGGACGCGTCACAACAAGGTCGGCCGGATCATCATCCCCGTCGGCGTTGCCTATGGCAGCGATACGAAGAAGGTCGAGAATGTCCTGCGCGAGATCGTCGAGGATCACCCGTTGGTCTCCATCGACCCGGCACCGGCGATCCTGTTCCGGGGCCTTGGGGCAGATGCTCTGAACTTCGAGATCCGGGCGATCCTTGCAGATGTCGGCACGGGGCTGGGCGTGACGTCGGACCTGCTGCATTCCATCGTCCAGCGCTTTGGCGCGGAGGGGATCGAGATCCCCTTTGCCCAACGCGACATCTGGCTGCGCAACCCCGAGGCGCTGCCCGGTCAGTCGCACGGGCCCGCGTCGCGGAATGCGCAGCCGGGTGCCCTGACGGCGCCCACGACCGTCAGCCCCGAACTGGCCCGCGATGACGCCGATGAGGCGCCGGGCCTGCCGGACGACGGCGACAGCCGCTGATCGACCCTTCGGGGCATGGGGCCAGGCGCCGCATGCCCGGATCAGGCCGCCATCCGGTCGGATTGGACGTCGTTGTCACCGTCGTCGGGCAACCCTTCGCGCGACAGCATCACTGCAACGCCCCGCAGCCAGGGGATATGGGCGCAGATGATCATCAGCGCGACCATGATCGGAACCGCCAGGAACATCCCCGGCACCCCCCAGATCGCCCCCCAGAAGGCAAGCGACAGGATGATGCCGAAACTGGACAGCCGCAGCGTCTGGCCCAGCAGCATCGGATCGATGATGTTCCCGATCAGGAACTGCGTGACCGCGCACAGCACGCCCACGATCACCGTGGCCGTCGGGTCGCCGGTCAGCACGAAGGCCAGAAGGACCGCAATCAGCGTCGCGATGATCGACCCGACCGACGGGATGAAGTTCAGGACGAAGGTCAGCAGGGCCACCGCGGTGGCCAGCTCCAGCCCCATCGTCCAGAAGATCAGCCAGACGATCGAGGCCGTGACCGCGCTGACCCCGGTCTTGACCACCAGATAGCGGTTCACGCGGTGCATGATGGACGCGATGATGCGGCGGATCTGGCGCGCATGGTCCGCGTCGTTGGCCAGACGCTCGATCTTCAGCGGAAACCACACCTGTTCGGCGAACATGAATCCCACGAACAGGATCACCAGCACGCTGCCCGACAGCAGCCCGGAAGCCTGTCCCGCCAGCGAACGGATCCAGCCGGTGATGTTGAAGTTGGTCAGCGCCGTGATGATGCGTTCCTGCGCCTCGGGGCCAAGACGCTCGGTCAGTGCGGGTAGGGCGGCCTGCGCCCGTTCGGCATAGCTGATCGCCAGGAACACCACCTCGTTCACCTGTGCGACGATGGTGGTCGACACCCACAGCAGCCCAAGCGCGATCCCGATCAGCGCCAGCGTGGTCGCCAACCAGTTCGGCACCCGAAGGCGGGTCGAGATAGCATGGATCGCATCCGAGGTCAGCGAGAACAGGATGATCGCGATCGCCAGAGAGATCAGGATGAACTTGGCCTGTACCAGCATGAACATCAGCAGCGAGAATGCGATCAGCCCCAGAAACCCGGTCTGCAGGCGCTCTCTCAGCACGGTCTCGTTCGAATGGTTCCAAATGACGCCCCTGCGGATCGGAAAAACCCGACCCCGGCGGCCGGGGTCGGGTCGATGATGTCAGTCCTGCGCGGGCGCGTCTGGCCGGGATCGCCCTCGTCCAGGTCGACCGCGTCGCCCTGTTCGGCAATCCGCGCGACCGAGACGACGACCTCTCCGGCGGCGGTGTTGAAGACCCGCACCCCACCAGCGCTGCGCGAGCGGAAGCTGATGCCCTGCACCGGAACCCGGATCGACTGTCCGGTCGATGTCGCCAGCATGATCTGGTCAAAGCTTTCGACCGGGAAGCTGGCGACTAGCGGGCCGCCCCGCATGGCGCGGTCCATCGCCATCACGCCCTGGCCCCCACGGCCACGGACCGGATAGTCGTGGCTGCTGCTGATCTTGCCCGATCCCTTGGCGGTGATGGTCAGGATCAGATCCTCGGCCGCCGACATCTCGATGTAGCGTTCCTGGGTGACGGTGCCCTCGGGGGTGTCGTCATCCTCGTCCGCTTCGGCTCCGTCGTCCAACGCACCGGCAACCGCACGGCGCATCTTCAGATAGGCCACGCGTTCGGACGGGTCCGCCTCGAAATGGCGGATGACCGACATGCTGACGACCTTGTCGCCCTCGGCCAGACGGATGCCCCGGACGCCGGTGGAATCGCGGCCCTTGAAGACCCGCACCGCCGTGGTCGGAAAGCGGATCGCCCGGCCTTGTGCGGTGACCAGCATCACGTCGTCCTGCTCGGTCGCCATCCGCACGTTCACCAACGTGACGCCCTCGGGCAGCTTCATCGCGATCTTGCCGTTCGCGCGCACGCTGCCGAAATCGGACAGCGCGTTGCGACGCACGTCGCCGTCATCCGTGGCAAAGACCACCTGATAGTTGTCCCATTCCGTCTCCGGCGCATCCATCGGCAGCAGCGCCGCGATGCTGACGCCCGCGCCGATGGGCAGGATGTTGACCATCGCCTTGCCCTTGGAGGTGCGGCCCCGCCAGCGGCAGACGCCAGGTTTTCATCCGATAGACCATGCCGTCGGTGGTGAAGAACAGCAGCTCGGTATGCGTGTTGGCCACGAACAGCGTGGTGACCACGTCGTCTTCCTTGGTGGCCATGCTGGACAGACCCTTGCCGCCGCGCCGCTGCGCGCGGAATTCGGCCAGCGCGGTCCGCTTGATGTAGCCGCCAGAGGTGATTGTGACGACCATGTCCTCGCGCTCGATCAGGTCCTCGTCCATCATGTCGCCGGACCAATCGACGATCTCGGTGCGGCGCGGCACGGCGAACAGATTGCGGACCTCGCGCAGCTCGTCCGCGATGATCGCCATGATCCGTTCGCGCGACGCCAGGATCGCCAGATAGTCGCGGATGCTGTCGGCCAGCGACTGCAGCTCGTCCGTGATCTCCTTGACGCCCAGCTGGGTCAGACGCTGCAGGCGCAGCTCCAGGATGGCGCGGGCCTGGGTCTCGGACAGGTTGTAGGTCCCGTCTTCGTTCACCGGATGCAGCGGATCGTCGATTAGGCGCAGATATTCGACGATGTCATGGGCGGGCCAGCGCCGCTCCATCAGCTTCTCGCGGGCCTCGGCTGCATCGGCGCTGCCGCGGATGGTGGCCACGACCTCGTCGACATTGCTGACCGCGACGGCCAGGCCGCACAGCACATGGCTGCGTTCGCGTGCGCGGCGCAGCTCGTAGGCAGTGCGGCGGGCGACGACCTCCTCGCGGAAGGTGATGAAATGGGTCAGGAAGTCGCGCAGCGCCAACTGTTCGGGCTTGCCGCCGTTCAGCGCCAGCATGTTGCAGCCGAAGGTCGTCTGCAGCTGGGTGAAGCGGAACAGCTGGTTCAGCACCACGTCGGGGGTCGCGTCGCGCTTCAGTTCTACCACGACGCGCACGCCGTGGCGGTCGGATTCGTCCTGGACGGTGGCGATGCCCTCGACCTTCTTCTCCTTGGCCAGTTCGGCAATCCGCTCGATCAGGGTCGATTTGTTCACCTGATACGGGATCTCGTCGATGACGATGGCAAAGCGGTCCTTGCGCGGTTCCTCGATATGGGTCTTGGCGCGGATCATGACGCTGCCGCGACCTTCCAGATAGGCCTTGCGCGCCCCGGACCGGCCCAGGATCGTGGCGCCCGTGGGAAAGTCGGGGCCCGGGATGATTTCCAGCAGGCGCTCGGTGGGCAGGTCGGGATCGGCGATCAGCTCCAGCGTGGCGTCGATGACCTCGCCCAGGTTGTGCGGCGGGATGTTGGTCGCCATGCCGACGGCGATGCCGCCCGCACCGTTGACCAGCATGTTCGGAAACCGCGCCGGAAGGACGGTGGGCTCGCGGTCCTTGCCGTCATAGTTGTCTTGGAAATCGACGGTGTCCTTGTCGATATCCATCAGCAGGAAGTTGGCGGGCTTGTCCATCCGCACTTCGGTATAGCGCATGGCCGCGGCCGGATCGCCGTCCATCGACCCGAAGTTGCCCTGACCGTCCAGCAGTGGCAGCGACATCGAGAACGTCTGCGCCATCCGCACCAGCGCGTCATAGATCGCACTGTCGCCATGGGGGTGATACTTGCCCATCACGTCGCCCACGGACCGCGCGGACTTGCGATAGGGCTTGTCGGCGGTGTTGCCGCTTTCGTCCATCGCATAGAGGATGCGGCGGTGAACCGGCTTCAGGCCGTCGCGCAGGTCGGGGATCGCCCGGCTGACGATCACCGACATGGCATAGTCCAGATACGAGGTCCGCATCTCGGCGCTGATGTCGATCATGGGGCCGTCGTGATGCATCACGACGCGGCCCGCGGCACCGTCTTCGGGGGTTTCGGGCAGATCGTCTTCTGGGGTGTCGGCCACGGGTATTCCTCAACATCTAGTTGGGGTTCGGTATAGCCGAGCCTGCCGCAGGGGGCAATCGCGCCCCGCCCCCAAGGTCAGGAAATCACGCCTTGCGGGGGTCTCAGGCGCCCTTGCGCGCGGCCACTGCCCACAGGCCCGCCAGACCCGCCGACAGGATCGCGTTCCAGCCCGCCATCGACACGCCCATGAACTGCCATGCGATCTCGTCGCAGCGGACCACGGGGGCGGATTGCAGGCGGGTCATAAGGTCCTGCGTGGTCATCCGCGACAGATCGCCCACGCCGCCCGAACAATGCGCCGGTCCGGCCCACCAGGTCATCTCGACCCCGACGTGATAGATCGCAAGCCCCATCGCCGCACCCGCGGCGATCATCCCCAGAACCGCCAGCGCCCGCACCCGGCCGGTCAGCCAGATCAGCGCCGCGATGCCCGCCGCCGCCACATGTGGCCAGCGCTGCAGGATGCACAGCTCGCACGGGGCATAGCCCGCCGCCTGGAATCCAAGCGCCGCGATCAGCAGCAGCGCGGACCCCGCGCCCGCCAGAAGGGAAAGCCTGATGCCCGTCACAGGTACCTCACCGCCGCAAAGCCGCCGATCAGGCAGGCCATGAAGATGGAGAACATCAGCCCAAGCCGACGTTCGATGAAATCGCGAATCGGCGGCCCGAACCGCCATAGCAGCCCGGCCACGACATAGAACCGCCCCGCGCGGCCGATGATGCTGGTCAGCACGAACAGGGGCAACGAAAAGCCCACGGCGCCGGAAAAGATGGTGATGACCTTGAACGGAAAGGGCGTCAGCGCCGCGACCAGCACCGCCCAACCGCCGAACTCGGCAAAGCGCGCGGCCAGGTCGTCGAACGCGGCCTCCTTGCCGTACATGGTCAGAACCCACATGCCGAGGCTGTCCATCAGGATCGCGCCGATCGCGTATCCCAGCAGCGCGCCCAGAACCGACCCCGCCGTGGCGATGAAGGCAATGGCCCAGGCCCGCGCCCGCTGCGCCAGCACCATCGGGATCATCAGCACGTCGGGCGGGATCGGAAACACCGAACTTTCGATGAAGCTGACCGTGAACAGCGACGCGTTCGCGTGGCGATGCGACGCCAGCCCCATGGTCCAGTCGTATAGCCTGCGCAGCATGTCCGCCCCTTTGTCGCGTGCCCCGTGCATCCCCCCGCAGGACCGTCGCGTCAAGCGCCTTGCACGCCCGTCGCGGCGCTGTGATGGTTGGCGGGAACCCCCGGCGGGGCGGGGCGTTCGGGGCGACAGCCAGCAGGGGGACCAGGGCATGCAGTGGCGCGGACGACGGGGCAGCGGAAATGTCGAGGATCGGCGGGGCATGGGCCGTGCCGGGGTCGGCGGATTGGGCGTGGCGGGCACGCTGGTGGTGCTGGCGGTCGGCTATTTCTTCGGGATCGACGTGACGCCGCTGGTCCAAGGCCTGGATCAGGGCGGCGGGCAGCCCACCGAACTGAGCCAGCGCGACCAGGAATGGGGCGAATTCGTCAGCGTGGTTCTGGCCGACACCGAAGAGGTCTGGCAGCCCGTGCTGCAGCAGCAGACGGGCGTCGCCTATCAGGATCCGACCCCTGGTCCTGTTCAGCGGCGTGGTGCAGTCGGCCTGCGGTGGTGCGTCGTCGGCCATGGGTCCGTTCTACTGCCCCGGAGATCAGCGCGTCTATCTGGACACCGACTTTTTCGACATGATGGCGGACCGCATGGGTGCAGGGGGCGATTTCGCCGCAGCCTATGTCATCGCACACGAGGTGGGGCATCACGTCCAGAACCTGACCGGCACCCTTGGCGCCGCGCAGCAGCCGGGCCTTTCGGAAACGCAGGCCAACCAGTTGTCCGTCGCAACCGAGCTGCAGGCCGACTGCTATGCCGGCATCTGGGCGCGCCAGGCGCAGGAACGTTTCGGCACCCTGGACGTTGGCGATATGGACGAGGCGATGCGCGCAGCAGAGGCCGTCGGCGATGACGTGATCCAGGCCAGTGCGGGCCGGACCCCCATGCCCGACAGCTTCACCCACGGCAGCGCGGCGCAGCGTCAGGAATGGCTGATGCGCGGGTTCGACTCGGGCGACATGAGACAATGTAACACGTTTGGTGCCGGGGCCCTGTGATCCCGACACCAAACAGACCGGAGGAAATGATGACCCTGATTCTGACTTTCGCGGGCCTTCTGACCGCTTTCGCCATCACCTTGGCATTGGGTGCGCCCAAGCCCCGTCCGGTCGCCATTCGCGATCGCGACTGACCGTCAGCGGGGCAGGCGGTGCGGGCGTTGGTCCTGCGTGGCCCAGTCCGGCCACCAGCCCAGCTTTTCCAAAGCCAGCAGCGCAAGCCCGATCGCGATCACGGCGATCACCAGCTTGACCATCTTGGCACTGGGAGGGTTGCGCGCCCATTTTGCCGCACGCAGCAGCCATATCATGTTCATCGCGCGTCCTGCCTGTTAAATCGGTGCCGAATCGAAACAGACGCCGCGACGAAACTCAAGAGCGATAGCCCGTGCCGAACCACCGCGACAGCCGCAACCTTCCCTACAGTGCCCGCCAGATGTACGATCTGGTGGCCGACATCGAAAGCTATCCGCAGTTCCTGCCCTGGAACAGCGCGGCCCGCATCCGGACGCGCACCACCCGCCCCGACGGCGCGGAGGAGATCGCCGCCGATCTGGTGATCAGCTTCAAGGTCTTTCGCGAACGCTTTGGAAGCCGGGTCGTCCTGTGGCCCGAACAGGACGGCGTCTGGAAGATTGACACGGAATATCTGGACGGCCCGTTCAAGTACATGCGCAGCGGCTGGTCCTTTAAGGATCGCCCGGAAGGGGGCTGTCATGTCGAGTTCTTCGTCGATTTCGAATTCAAGAACGCGATCCTGCAACGCCTGATCGGCGTCGTCTTCCACGAGGCGATGTCCCGCATCGTCCGCGCTTTCGAGGATCGGGCTCGCAAAGCTGTATGGATGACAAGGAAAAAGGCCGCCCGGTGGGGCGGCCTTCGTCATTCAGCTCAGCGCCGCTTTCAGCGCTTCCGCCTTGTCCGTGCGTTCCCAGCTGAACGCGGTCGCCCCGTTCAACGCATAGGGTTCGCGACCGAAATGGCCATAGCTGGCCGTCGGGCGATAGATCGGGTGCAGCAGGTCCAGTTCGCGGATGATCGCGAACGGGCGCAGGTCGAACACCTCGCGCACGGCCGCGACGATCCGGTCGACCGGCACGGTTTCGGTCCCGAAGCAGTTCAGGCTGATTGAGGTGGGCTCGGCCACGCCGATCGCATAGCTGACCTGGATCTCGCAGCGCTTGGCCAGACCGGCCGCCACGATGTTCTTGGCAACCCAACGGCCCGCGTAGGCCGCCGAGCGGTCGACCTTGGACGGATCCTTGCCCGAGAACGCGCCGCCGCCATGACGGGCCATGCCGCCATAGCTGTCGACGATGATCTTGCGCCCGGTCAAGCCGCAATCGCCGACAGGACCACCGATGACGAACTTGCCGGTGGGGTTGATGAAGAACTTGGTGGCATCCGACAGCCATTCCGCGGGCAGGACCGGGCGGATGATCTCCTCGATCACCGCCTCGCGCAGGTCGGCCAGGCTGATCTCGGGGTTGTGCTGGGTGGACAGCACGACCGCGTCGATCCCCTCGGGGCGGCCGTCGGCGTCATAGCGCAGCGTCAGCTGCGATTTGGCATCCGGGCGCAGCCAGGGCAGAGTGCCGTCGCGCCGCACCGCCGCCTGGCGTTCGACCAGACGATGGGCATAGGTGATCGCGGCGGGCATCAGCACGTCGGTCTCGTCGCTGGCATAGCCGAACATCAGGCCCTGGTCGCCTGCGCCCTGCTCCTCCAGGCTGGCGCGGTCGACGCCCTGGTTGATCTCGGGCGACTGCTTGCCGATGATGTTGATGACCGAACAGGTCGCCCCGTCAAAGCCCACATCCGACGAATTATACCCGATGTCGGTGATCACACCGCGCACGATGGATTCCAGATCCACCCAGGCACTGGTGGTGATCTCTCCCGAGATGATGGCGACGCCGGTCTTGACCATGGTCTCGCACGCAACGCGGGCGCGCGCGTCCTCGGCCAGGATGGCGTCCAGGATCGCGTCCGAAATCTGGTCGGCGATCTTGTCGGGATGGCCCTCGGACACGGATTCCGAGGTGAAGGTCGAATACTCTGTCATGACATCAATACCGGTAATGGTCGGATTTGAAGGGGCCCTCCGGCGTCACGCCGATATAGGCGGCCTGTTCGGACGACAGCACGGACAGTTTCGCACCGATCTTGTCCAGGTGCAGTCGCGCGACCTTTTCGTCCAGCGCCTTGGGCAGGATGTAGACGCCGGGCTTGTAGTCGTCGCCCTTGGTCCACAGCTCGATCTGCGCCAGCACCTGGTTGGTGAAGCTGGCCGACATCACGAAGGACGGGTGGCCGGTGGCATTGCCCAGGTTCAGCAGGCGCCCCTGCGACAGCAGGATGATGCGGTTGCCCGAAGGCATCTCGATCATGTCCACCTGGTCCTTGATATTGGTCCATTTGTGGTTGCGCAGCGCCGCGACCTGAATCTCGTTGTCGAAATGGCCGATGTTGCCGACGATCGCCATGTCCTTCATGGCGCGCATATGCTCCAGCCGGATCACGTCGCGGTTGCCGGTGGTGGTGATGAAGATGTCGGCGCTGTCGGCCACATCCTCCAGGGTCACGACCTCAAACCCGTCCATCGCGGCCTGCAGCGCGCAGATCGGATCGACCTCGGTCACCTTCACGCGGGCGCCGGCGCCCTGAAGGCTGGCGGCCGAGCCCTTGCCCACGTCGCCATAGCCGCAGACGACGGCGAACCTTGCCCGCCATCATCACGTCGGTGGCACGGCGGATGCCGTCGACCAGCGATTCCTTGCAGCCGTACTTGTTGTCGAATTTCGACTTGGTCACGCTGTCGTTCACGTTGATCGCGGGGAAGGGCAGCTGGCCGTTCTTCTGCAGATCGTACAGGCGGTGGACGCCGGTCGTCGTCTCCTCTGACACGCCGACGATCTGGTCGCGCATCTTCGTGAACCAGCCGGGCGACTGCGCCAGGCGCTTGGCGATCTGCGCCTTGATGACGGTTTCCTCGTCCGACTGCGGCACGGGGATCACGTCCTCGCCGGCCTCGGCGCGGGCACCCAGCAGGATGTACAGCGTCGCATCGCCGCCATCATCCAAGATCAGGTTCGGGCCTTCGGGGAACTGGAACGAGCGATCAAGGTAATCCCAATGCTCGGCCAGGCTCTGCCCCTTGATGGCGAAGACCGGGACACCCGCGGCGGCGATGGCGGCAGCGGCGTGATCCTGGGTCGAATAGATGTTGCAGGACGCCCAACGGACATCCGCGCCCAGATGGGTCAGCGTCTCGATCAGGACGGCGGTCTGGATGGTCATGTGCAGGCTGCCGACGATCCGGGCGCCCGCCAGCGGCTTGGCCTCGCCGTATTCGGAACGCAGCGCCATCAGGCCGGGCATTTCAGTCTCGGCGATGTCCAGTTCCTTGCGGCCGTATTCGGCCAGCGCAATGTCCTTGATGATGTAATCGGTCACGGCTGCTCTCTTCGGTCATTCACAGGTTGCAACCGGGATACCGCAAGCACCATGGGTCCGAAAGGGGCTAATCCGTCACATGCCGGCCATATGGGGCTGGCTGCTGCGCGCCATCCGATGCACGAAATCATGCGTCAGATGCTTGGCGGTGGTCAGGGAATCGCGTTCCTCGGTCCAATCCTTCAGGCGACCGTCCAGAACCAGCCGCGCAAGCCCGACCACATAGCAGCGCGCGGACAGGGCCAGCATCGCGATATCCTCGCGCGGGTGCAGGCGACCGGTGTCGCGGGCCCGTGCCAGCATGCGCAGCGTCAGATCGGCGATGCTGTCGGTATAGCGCCGCAGGATGGGTTCATGCCGCGCGTTGGTCAGATCGCAGTCCTGCAGCAGCCTGAACTGCGCGGGATAGCGGCAGGCCCAATCCAGATAGGTGTCGCCCCAGGCTCAGGAACTGCGCGACGGGGTCGTCGGGATCGACGCGGACCACCGCGCGGGTGCAGCTGTCGATCAGCACGACCAGCGCCTGTTCGACGCTGGCCACCAGCAGGGCGCGTTCATCGGCGAACAAGGCACGGACCCGTTCGACGGGTTCGTCGACGGCTTCGGCAATATCGGCAATCGTGGGGGGCTGGCGGCGTTGGTCCAGGACAAGCGTCATCGCGGCACTGATGGCGCGGTCGTGCAGACCCCTGGGGTCACGGCGTTCCGACAGGTGTTTCATCACGATGCAATCCGATCCGTTGCGGGGTGGGCCAAACGAAAAACAGATGACTTGAATGTGATTTAGGGCCAGAATGCCCCAGAAAAGCAGCCGTGGAATCTGTGTAGCAACCAAATTTGTGCATCTTAAACGGGTGCGCAATTCGGATAAGACAATCATAGCACGAAGTGTCGCCTTGGCGACATATCTAAATGGACAGGTCCGCGTGCCGGGGGGGCACGCGGACCTGTGATTTCAGCAAACTCGCGGTAGACGCTTATCAGGCGCCGGACCGTGCGACACGCTTGCGTTCGTGCGGATCCAGGTGCCGCTTGCGCAGGCGGATGTTCTTGGGCGTGACCTCGACCAGTTCGTCGTCGTTGATATAGGCGATCGCCTCTTCCAGCGACTGGCGGACCGGGGGCGTCAGGCGGACGGCCTCGTCGGTGCCGGAAGCACGGACGTTGGTCAGCTGCTTGCCCTTCAGCGGGTTCACCTCAAGGTCGTTGTCCCGGCTGTGTTCGCCGATGATCATGCCCTGGTACAGCTCTTCCTGCGCGCCGATGAAGAACTTGCCGCGATCTTCCAGTTTCCACAGCGCATAGGACACGGACACGCCGTTCTCCATGCTGATCAGCACGCCCTGGCGACGGCCCTGGATGGCACCCTTGTGCGGCGCCCAACCGTGGAAGATGCGGTTCAGCACGCCGTTCCCGCGCGTATCGGTCATGAACTCACCCTGATAGCCGATCAGGCCGCGCGACGGGACATGGGCCACGATGCGCGTCTTGCCGACGCCGGCGGGACGCATCTCGACCAGATCGCCCTTGCGGTCGCCGGTTAGCTTCTCGATCACCACGCCGGTGTACTCGTCATCGACGTCAATGATGACTTCCTCGATCGGCTCAAGGCGCTGGCCGTCCTCTTCCTTGTAGATCACGCGCGGGCGGCTGATCGACAGCTCGAACCCTTCGCGGCGCATGTTCTCGATCAGGACGCCCATCTGCAGTTCGCCGCGACCCGAGACAACGAAGGCCTCGCCGCCGGGGGTGTCCTCGACCTTGATGGCGACGTTGATCTCGGCTTCCTTCATCAGGCGCTCGCGGATCACGCGGCTCTGGACCTTCTTGCCGTCCTTGCCGGCCAGCGGGCTGTCGTTGATGCCGAAGGTGACGCTGATGGTCGGGGGATCGATCGGCTGCGAGGGCAGGGCCTCCATCACGTCCGGGTGGCACAGCGTGTCGGCCACGGTGGCCTTGGCCATGCCCGCGATCGTCACGATGTCACCGGCCTCGGCCACGTCGATCGGGGTCTGTGTTAGGCCGCGGAACGCCATGATCTTGCTGATGCGGAACTGCTCCAGCCGCTCGCCGTCGCGCGACAGCGCCTTCAGCGTGTCGCCGGCCTTGGCGGTGCCCGCCTCGACGCGACCCGTCAGCAGACGGCCCAGGAAGGCGTCGGCACCAAGCGTCGTCGCCAGCATCTGGAACGGCTCGTCCGCGCGGGTGATCTGCTTGGGCGGCTGGACGTGCTTCAGGATCAGGTCGAACAGCGCGTCCATGTTCTTGCGCTCGCCATCCAGCGTCGCGTCGGCCCAACCGCCGATGCCCGAGGCATAGACATGCGGAAAGTCCAGCTGCTCGTCGCTGGCGCCCAGATTGGCGAACAGGTCGAACACGTCGTTCAGCGTCTCGTCGGGTTCGGCTGCGGGCTTGTCGACCTTGTTCAGCACGACGATCGGACGCAGGCCCAGGGCCAGTGCCTTGGAGGTCACGAACTTGGTCTGGGGCATCGGACCTTCGGCCGCGTCGACCAGCAGGCAGACGCCGTCCACCATCGACAGGATGCGTTCGACCTCGCCGCCGAAATCGGCGTGGCCGGGCGTGTCGACAATGTTGATGCGCGTGCCCTTCCATTCGACCGAGGTTGCCTTGGCCAGAATGGTGATGCCGCGTTCACGTTCGATGTCGTTGCTGTCCATCGCGCGTTCCGCGACGGCCCTGGTTGTCGCGGAAGGACCCCGACTGACGCAGCAGCTGGTCCACCAGGGTGGTTTTGCCGTGGTCGACGTGAGCGATGATGGCGATGTTGCGGATATCCATGACGGCCTTAATCTGTAGGTTTCGCGGCTGCCCTAGCCGATAAGGGCCGCGAATGCCAGCCCGCAAATGCGCGTGGCCCCCGACACGGGGGTCGGGGGCCACGCTTGTCACAGTTCCGTCGCGTCGGACGGAGAGGTCCCGTCAGGTGCGGCGACGCGACAGGCCGCCCCAGACGCGACCTGCATCGCGGTCCGAACCGCCCTTGATGGCGCCCATCCAGGCGGCCAGACCGGCAACCAGCGACGACACGGCCAGGAACAGTGCGCTCCACACCGCGCCGCGGCGGGCGGATTCGGCAGCGGCGATGGCGGCATCCTGTGCCTCCTGCAGCTGCTGTTCGGCCTGCGCCTGCAGTTCCTGGGCGCGCTGTTCGGCAGCGGCCACGGCTTCCTCGGCCTGGGTCCGCGCTTCTTCGATGCGGGCTTCGGCTTCGGCACGCAGGTCCTGGGCCTGGGTCACGGCTTCCTCGACGCGGGCGTCGATCTGGGCCGGGGTCAGGTCGGTACGGGCGGCAAGCGCGTCGCGCAGATAGTCAAGATCGTCATCGGCCACCTCGCCCGTGCGCAGAACGGTGCCCAGGATGCCGGTAACCTCGTTGCGGATCGCCTCGTTCGAGAACTGATCCGGTGCCGCAGCCTCGCTGCGCAGCAGACGGTCGGTCACATAGTCCAGCGGATTGCCGCCCATGTCCTGACCACCAGCGGCCTCACCGGCGCCCGAGATCGCGCCGCCCGCCAGCTGACCGACGCCACTGACGGCACCGCCAGCGATCTGGCCAACGCCACCGACCACGCCGCCGGCCAGTTGGCCCGCGCCCTGAACGGCACCACCCACGGCGGAACCTGCAGCTTCGACCGCGGTCGACGCCGCATTGCCCGCCGCGCGGACGCCGCTGGACACCGCGCCTGCGGCCAGGATGCCCGTCAGGATCATGCCGATCGCCCAAACGGTCAGGCCATGAATGCCGTCGCGTGCGTCGGTTTGGTCCTCACCGGAATGGGTGCGACGGCGCATCCGTCCGGACACGTATCCACCCAG
>NZ_VUOJ01000011.1:0-167086 GCF_015390265.1 Paracoccus sp. NBH48
ATGTCTCATTCGATGAGACTGCCCTTGCTCTTTCAGCACTGCGAAATTCCGGCCGAGTTCAAGCCGCCACTCAAATCCGAGTGGCTGGTCAATCATCCATTGCGGACGGCCAGGGTGGTTCAGGCATCGCTTACGATCACGCAATTCTGGATCAACGTGCGCGCTTTCCACGCTCGCGTCAGTCCCGGCGCCTTCATTGGTCTGGGCGACCGCGGGATGGCCCGCGAGGGCGATAGTAAGAGCTAGGGAAAGCCCAACAACGTTATCATGATTCATCGACCGTCTCCGTTTGCGCGTCGTATCGGCTTGGCAGGAATACCTCTAGCACACCGCGCTTTCCGTCGCGCTTTCCGACATGAATAACCACGTCGATAGAGCGTACCACATAGGAAATCATGTCCTGATAGGTCATCTTTCCATCGGCCTCCAACGCGGTCTGCGCCATGCGCTCCACAGCTAGCTCCGCCGTTTCAGCATGTATGGTCGTGATCGAGCCGCCATGCCCCGTGTTGATCGCTTTCAGGAATGTATAGGCATCAGCCCCTGTGACTTCGGATAGGATGATCCGGTCAGGTCGCATTCTCAATGACGACTGAAGTAGCACGTCAGGACTACGGAAGGGATCGTTGCGGTTTGATACCATCATCACCTTGTTGGGCTGGGCGTGGCATCAGGTCAGGCACGTCCTCGATAGTGAGGATGCGTTCGCTGTTATCGACTTGGCCACGAGCCAGCGTGCTATCGACGTTTTCCCCGAGCTGGTCCCGCCACTGACAACAACATTCAGCTTTTCCCTGACGCACATTGTCAGCGCGTCGATCAAGTTGCCTTCGGCCAGGCCCCCAGACACGGTTTGTCAGGCTCTCGCCTTGCCGCACTTGCGCTTTCCGGCCCGTCGCCAAGATAGGCAGGCTCAAACATTTCAGTATCTGATTTGAAGAAACGCATCGCCAGTGCATCCCCGCCGCGAACAACGGGGTGCTGGATCATCTGCGCCCGGATAAGCCAATCGCGGGTAGTTGATCGAAACACTGCCCACGGGATGCTTTTCAGAGATGCGAATATCGCCTTCGGCTGCAATCTGCATCCCGGCATCCCTGACTTCTTCATTTGACAGTTTGATGGGGACAGCTTCATCGAGGCATCCCCCACGTTTCTCATACCAAAACCTGACCGTCAGGATTTACGCAAACTTCAACAAGATCGTCATTCAGAAGATCACGCAGCCGACCGAATGCCTTATCGACATAGCTTTCATCCATCAGAAGATCTCCAAATCGCGATCAACGATGATCGTTACCGATGTCCCTTGGCGAACATGGATGGTCGGCGGCAGATTGATGTACGATCCGATTGCCGTGTCCGTTGCAGACGAGAAATCGTCGCCCACGCCTTGAACCACCGTGGAAACGTCATCGTCCTCTAGTTTGTTAGCGGCAATCGCTGGACCTGCCCCGATAATCGAGATCGCAGCCGCACCGCCAAATCGTTTTCCGAAACGTGTATCAACTGCACCGCCCGTACCGCTCCGGCCCAACTGGTCGGCGCCGTAGGAGGCAATGTTGACCGAACGGTTGCTAGGCGTGAGAATCCGCGTCCACACGATCAGAATGCGTTTCCTGCCCTAGCTCGATGCCGCTGCTGTACTCGCCAAAGACTTTTGATCCGCCCGGTATAAGGACCGCCGATCCATCCATGCTGTGAACGTCCTCGACACCACACCCCGGATTGGTCCGGGCAGGGTGCTGTCCACTGCCGTTTCAAGAGACGCCTGAATGATCGTACCTTGCGGGACTGTGGCTTGTGGCGCTGTGATCTGTGTTTGCCCGCGCGACCGGGACCGGTTCGACAACCCGCTGAACGAAGGACTCGTTTGCGCTAAGTTGGACGGCCCTCAGCCGCGCCGGCTTCCGACGCGCCGCTGTTGTTCACGGCCACAAGGGCCGATTGCGCGCGCTCGCGCTCCAACGCTGCCCGTTCAGCCCCGAAGTTCCTCAAGCCGTGCCCGGTTGTCTAGCTCTAGCTGCGCCTGTCTGTCGCGCTCACGCGCCTCCTCCTCAAGCCGTAGGGTTTCAGCTCGAAGGCGCTCTTGCTCCAAGGGGTCAACTGCCCGCGCCTCGTTTAGCTGCTGCTGAAAGTTCTCCGACTGCTCCAGAAGATCTTGCTGTGCCTTGGTCTGCGCGGCAGCCAGGTCACGTTGGTTCGCGGCAATTTGCCTCGCGCATCCCGGTCAATGAGGCTTGAAGCTGTTCCTCAATGGCACGGGCGCGTTCCTGGTCATTCTCAGCCGTGCTGCGGAGGGTCGCAATGTCGGACGCGAACCGGTCCCGCTCACGTTCGAGTTCTTCACGAAGAACCCTTTCTTGCTCCGTTTCATTTTCCCGCTCCGCAACCAAAGCCCGAGCCGCCGCCAGCTCTGTCTCCAGGTCGGCCAGACGGGCCAGCGTCGCACTGTCTGTCTGTGTCGTAACGACAGGTCGATCAATGAAGATCGGGTCGGGTGCATCTGGCAGTCCAGACTGTCAGATGCCGATCTGTCCTCAGGAAAATCCTGAACATTGCTCGTAGGGATTGCGACGGCTGGCTGTGAAGGTTGCGAGACGGAATTATAGACAGCATATCCACCAATGCCCAAAACCAACGCCGCCGCCGCCAGTCCGGCAGACTTTGCGGCTGATCCTCGCTTCCCGGATGATGTTGCCTTACCTTCAATGTCAGCCATCCTGCTGCGCAGACTGCTTCATCCTTAGCATCAGGTTTCGGCAGGCTTATCGGAGGGCGCGGTTGCGCCTTTACCTTCGATTTCGGCCATTCTGCTGCGCAGATCGTTGCTTTCATCGGTCATTGGAAAAAGCTCCACAATACAGATTTCCTGATTGCCGAGGCGCAGTGCCCATTGCTGCGATGTGCCGCTGACGCGAACAATCCGGCCATCCATGCTTTGAGAGTTGACGCTGCGCTCACGCCCGCCCGTCACCTTGAAGACAGCGGGAACGGGCGAATTTTCGCGGAATCTGAAATACGTGAATGCACCATCATCCCAGATTGCGGTTGGGGTGATTTCGCTGCTGGCGCTGACGCCATAGTTGGTATTCGCGCTGTCCGAACCGGCGTCGTCCCGGCTTGTTGACGTGCCCGTGCAGGATAGGAGAAGCGGACAACATAGAACGGGGTGGCAGT
The DNA here is from genome assembly GCF_015390265.1 of Paracoccus sp. NBH48. NCBI lineage: Bacteria > Pseudomonadati > Pseudomonadota > Alphaproteobacteria > Rhodobacterales > Paracoccaceae > Paracoccus > Paracoccus sp. NBH48. The sequence continues at coordinate 3,181 of NZ_VUOJ01000011.1, forward strand.
CTCTTTGACGCTGAAATAGTAACTCCGCCGATCCGTGTAGAACCGTCACGTTGGTTTCAACATCACTGGCCGTTGGCTTGATCGCGAAAACCCGGTCCCCCGGTATCGACTGAAACTGGAACGCAGACGTATCACCTGCCCACAATCGACACGAATCCGTTCCCCTTCCTCAAACTCGACCGTGGTGGCACGGGTCAGGGTCACGTTGATGGAATAGACCTGACCATCGACGTGCGGTGTGACGCGGACACGTCCATCATGAGACCCACGCGGCGGCGTGGCTTCACCGAAAGCTGCCGTACCAAGGCAGGCAATCAGCGCGCAGCAAAGTATCCCGGTACGCATCAATCTCTCCTGTCCTGATACAGCTGGTAGTCGGTTACCGTGAAGCCCAATGGATTTTGCCATACGGCTTCGAGTGTCTTTTCCTGCTCAGTTGCGAAGTCGAAGCCGATGACTGCTGTGAAGTTGCCGGTGTTGGACCCATCAGGGTTCGTCAGCCGCTTTCGCATACGAACCTGGACACGATCATCGCCAAGAAGGTTGATGCCGGTTACGACCACATCGACCTGCGGTTCTGTCGCCGTACCGGGTCGGCAGATAGCGTTCACTGCCAGAATCCCAAAGTTCGACCAGACCAGTCCGCGCCGCGCCCAATGTCCTCGAAAGCGCACGATTTATACGAACATCGTTGTCGATCTGGTTATAGGACTCGCGGTCGATCACGTTACTGATAGACGAGCGACTGTACGACCGCAGAACGTTCATTGAGGCTGACGGACCCGATCGCCGCATTGGGCACCGCCATTCCAGTTTCAGGATCAAACGGTACCACGATTGGGGCGGGGGGCTGATGCCAGATCATGACCGCAGCCGAAGAACAGACGGAAACAATGGCGGCGGCGGTCATGCCTGCGAACGCGATCTTCCACAGTCTTTCGCGCTGCATTGCGCCGTAGATGACTTCTGCCTCAAGGATGCTTTTATCGTTATCGGCCATTAGTCGAAATCCGGTTGTGTGAAGTCGGTGAATTTTTCAATGTCGGCAAGCGTTGCTGCATCCAGCACCCCGGTCATTCCGACATTCATGGTCTGGACTGATTCAAGCTGCCACATCGCTGCCATGGCGATTGCCAGTTCAGCGGTGACGCGGGTGTTGTGATCGACCGACGCCTTGAGGCTGTCCATGTTCTGAATTTCTGCCACGAGAACACCGACGCGCTGGACGGACTGTCCGGCCTCGGCGTAGGCGACTTCTGCTGCCGCCGATGTAGCGGCCCCTGTCGTCGTTGCAGCCGCGTTGCGTTCAGCCTCAGGGACACCCGAGGTTGCCATTGCCGTATTTGCTCTTGCGAGGTGCCGCCGCCAGATAGTGCCGCCGCTACACGCCCCTGAACGCCTCTGCGCCTGCACCTTGCAGACCAGACCAGTCGCCTCTTGCACCCTGCATGAGTGTGCCGAGCATATCCGCGTCAAATTCGCCTTCGAGAATGCCGTCCAGGTCAGTGCCCAAGGCAAGTTCAAGAATATCAGTCGGGTTGCTGAGAAGGTTTTCAATGTCACCCAGTTTCGACAAATGCTGGTCCATCAGCTCGATCTGCTCAACGAGCATGGCGATCTGTTCTTCCTGCAAACCCATATCCACAAGCATCTGCTGAAACGTTTCCAACTGCTGCAACAGATTGCGCGAGTCGATAACAGGAACACCCTGCGCATTGGCGACCGTGGGTGTGGAAAGCACCGATGCCGGGAATAAGACCAAAGACAGCGATGCCGAGGTAAATGCGGCTCTCAGGAGTTTCATTGTATTCATCACGCTATCCAATCAGAGGTCAGGTTGGGTGAAATCAAAGAAGGACATGGCTTCTCTTTGCTGAGCGAGGCGCGATGCCTGTTGGGCATATTCGGATTGCGTTCGCGCAGCTTTGGTTTCCGATCCGGGCATTGAGAATGAGGGTTAGTTCAGCCCGCATCATCGTGTTCAAATCGTAGGCGTCTTTTGGGTCAGTCGTGTTTCTGATTTGCGCAACGAGATTGCGAACACGAATTAGCGCCATCTGCGCGTTGTTCATCGAATACTCTGCATGATGCAAAGACCCGGCAGACATGAGACTTGCGCCGGAAACCGCATATAGGGCGGGATCAATTGTGCCTTGAGCCTCGACACCGCCAATTGTGCGCAAGTAACTATTATATTTCTCAGGGATCACCTGAACGTAGTGCTGTGTCTCTGCGAAAGGCGGGACACCACCGTATTCTTCGATCCGACCTGGGCCAGCGTTATAGGCCCCCAATGCAAAGATGATATTGCCATCGAAGCGTTGGAGCTGTGCCGCAAGATACCGAGCGCCACCAACGACCTGAATGTATGGATCGTCGTAATAGGCAGGATAGATACCCAAATCGCGGGCAGTGCCGGGGATGATTTGGGTCAGTCCGAAAGCAGCGGCAGGCGATCTTGCACCTACCTGAAAACGGCTTTCCTGCCATATCAGGGCTTGCATCAGGCACCGCCATTGCAGGGGGGTTAGGCCCGCAGCGGCAACACCGGGGAGGTTGTAAGTATCCTGCGATCCGCGAATTATGATTTCTTCAATGTTCTCTCGCGCATCACCAAAAACAAATCGGCCCCGCAGGGTTCGCAAGAGGTCCATAGACTTCTTCAACGCCTGCCATGTCCGAGTTCCCGCCCATGAACGCGGTCTGGAAAGTGGATACCGAGCTAAACGCCTCAATCATGCGGTCGAGGCTTTCGAGCTGCTGATTTTCGAAGTCCCGGATTTCAGCGCGGTTTGTCGCTTTTTCGACTTGGGTATCTTCATCATGTTCAAGATGAAGATACCCGCGCAGGCGCTCTGCAAAGCTCTGCCCATCGACAACAGGGACACCCTGAGCCATGGCGGACGATCCAAGCAGGACAGCTACGATTGCCGCACCGATCCCGCATGCAGGGGATTTAATGCGCCTGGTCACCGCACAGCTCCTCTTTGATACCTTCAGCCATCGCCCGCGTTTGGGCGTTGGTTGCTGCATCCGGCGACGTGGCAGCAAAAGAGAACACCGCCGTTTGCCCAGGCAGCGGTTGAAAGTCGCACCTTCCGCTAGGGGCACCGCTGCTTGTGAAGCACTTACACCGCGCTTCACGCTCCTGCGTCGAAGTGCAGCCAGCGATAGTCAGAATACCGACGACCAAGAACACGGATTTCATCATTTCGCTTTTTCTCCAAAAATCAGGGGTTTCACGGAAGTCTGGGCCTGCTACCGAAAGTCCGGCCGAGCCACCGCCAAGGATGTGAAGGTAGTCGCCAAGGGACGACAGGTCGGCATCGAGGACGACCGAGTTTTCATCATCGCGGAGCAGGAAATTACGCCCGGCGGAACGCGATGTGACAATATCCAGCTCAGCAGCATTGAGCCGCAAAGCCTGATAATCCTCGTAAGAAGACTTCCCATCAGGAAACAGAATTTGCGTTGGGAAGAACGAGAACACGCGATCACCGACCTTGGAACGCGCCAACTGCGATGCGTTCTGAGTCAGCATGACGACAACCGCATTCTGCTTGCGAAGCGTTGCAAGCCACCCCTCGATCACCGTTGCAAAATAGGGGTTGTCGATTGCCTTCCACGCTTCATCAATGAGAACGATTGTGCGGGTACGGTCGCGCATCTGGCGTTCGATCCTGCGGAAGATATAGCTCAGGACAGCGGTACGCTCACGGTCAGACTGCGCATCCAAGATCTGCGTGAGATCGAAGCCGACGACATTCCCATCCAGCGAAAATGTATCCTCAAGGGTTTTCACCGAACACCCAACCGAACCGGCCACCCTTTTGCCCATTCCGCAACGCGGGCTTGCACGTGCCCGTCATCATCAGTGGAGGCAAACTGCTTTGCGAAAATGTCCCATTTCCGCAACGAGGGGGCGGCGGCAGCATTGCGGCGGACGTTTTCGAGGATTGCGCGGGTTTGAAGGGACGACAGTTCTTCATTCGGCGACAAGATATTAGCCAGCCAATCAGTCAGCCATGCCGTTCCTTCTTCGTCAGTTTCGACCCACAGCGGGTTCAGGCCAGTCGGCATACCGCTTTCGATGGTCGAATATCTGCCCCCCATCGCCCGCGTGACCATTTCAAGGCCGTGGCGATAATCGAAAAACAAAAATCCGCGTGTCGGCGCGTTGAGCTTGCGACAAGAGGAAGGATGCCAGAACGGTTTTACCGGAGCCGGTTTCCCCCAGGACGAGCGTATGACCTGCAGGCGGCTCACCTTGGCCCGATCCGCGCCGATGGAAGCTGAACCTATAGGACGACCCATGCGCAGTCGGAAAGACGGCTACGGGAGTTTTCCACGGAAGCACATCGCCGGTTTTTCCGAGCGGCGTCCGATGAAGGGACGAATAGTCGGCAAAATGTACATTTGTGATAACGTTCAGCCGGGACCGAGCCGCCATGTTTCCCGGAAACTGAGCGAAATAGTGGGCGCGTTTGACAAAGCTATCCTTGACCAGCCTTGCCCCCGCATTGGTTGCAACGCCTTCCAGTTCGGACATTACTTCGCGAACGCGCGCCTCGCTGCGATCCACGATGGATATTGATAGCTGATGATAACCTAAAGAGACGTCCTGAACCAAGACGCTTTCATGCAATGCGCCGAGGGCTTCACTGGCATTGGCCCGAACGTCTGCCGTAGACGACATGATCCGCCGCTTGCGCTCGATCAGGTCTGCCGCAGCATTATTACCCATAGGCGAGAAGCTTTGGCTGATGACGTAATCGCACGGCAGTGCGAAATCATCGAAGATCGTGACCCATGATTGAGGCGGATAGGTTTTGAGCGCACGGATTTGTCCATACCGATCACCCAAAGAACCATCGGTCAGCTCGAAGCCGTCTTTGGTGAACGTGACACGATCAGACAGCACATCGTCGGCAACGACTGTCAGTGCGCCGCTTGGATAGATGGGTCGTTCATCCGCAGTCTGGACCGACCCCAGGAAGCCAAGCAGTTCCCCAGACGAGGCAGTCAGAATACGGGTCGCGTTTCCGCCAATAGCCGACCGCATGAACCGGCATACTTCTTCAAGAAGCTCCAAATCTTTTGCATCGCCAGCACCTTCGATAAGGCTGCTGGCACGGCTAAACAGGCCAGCCGTTTTCTTGAGACGACCTGTCCGGACAATCGAAATGGTAAGCCTGCTATCGCGCAGCTCGCTAGACGCAAGACCATCCCGCCACCGCTTGTCTACAGCAGAGGAAAAATCATTGCCCTTGAGGGGTTCAAGACCCTCGGTCAGATCAACCTTACGGCTAATTTTGTGGGTATAAACCGTGAAATTCGGGCCCATTTGCGCCAGGACACCGGCGAAGGCCCGCTTCATGCTGTCCAGATCTTTATCCGGTGTCGTAGCTGCATTCAGCCCCTCGACACGAATGCAGGTCATAAACGAGTTGTCGCGGAGACGAACCGTATGGTCATTCACCAACGTCACGTAGGGGACGTGCATAAAGCCATTTTTAATCAGGTTTCGTTGGGCAACGATATTTGCGGCAATCGCAGATAGATCAAGCGCCATAGCTGTCACCCCCGAACATCTTGCGGGTTCTGGTTCCCGGAACGACACGCGATCCGATCAGAAGAACATCGACCACTTTTTCATCCTTCTCCGCTGCCCAACGGCAAAGCCCGTAAACAAGAATGCACCAAAAGATTGTGAATACGCTCACAGACCAAATTAGCGGGAGAACGGTCCCCCCCATAAAAGGTAACGCGAAGCCATAGGGTAATCCGAACAGCTTTGAAGATTGCGTCAGCGCAATATAAAAGGGGGTCCGTTCCATCATTATGCGGTGCCGCCCCAGATCGACTGAATCACAGTCGGAACAACGCCAATCACGACGATGATAAGGAGCAGGGTGAAAACACGCCCCCAATCAATGAAGTTGAACGCGCCGCCGATAAGGACGAATACCGCAACGATTGTCATGACAGTTCGACCCGTCACACCGGTAAGCGCAGTGAGGATCGAGTTGAGCAGTGAATCGACTGCACTCAAATCAATCTCTTGAGCAAAGGCAGGTTGCGACCATAGCACAGCCGTAACCGCAGCCAGTGCGATTAAATTCCCGGTTCATAGTTAGCTTCTCCTAATTAGGGGAGGGGTTTCGTTAAACACAGCCATCACTTTGCGCACGTGACCCTGTGTTTCTCGATACGGCGGGATACCCCCATGCCGTTCGACTGCATCCGGACCCGCGTTATATGCAGCTAGTGCAAGTTCGCTGGAGCCGAATTGGCGGAGCATCGCTAATAGATAGCGTGCCGATCCGTCCAAATTCTGGTGTATATCGTGGGGATCAACGCCCAAATCTGCGGCAGTTCCCGGCATAAGCTGGCCCAGCCCAATTGCCCCGACATGAGAACGGGCATTAGGATTGAACGCACTTTCGATTTGAATGTTCGAGCGGAACAGCGCAAACCCATTCGGTTGCCGACAATCCCGCTTGAGCTACTGCCCGATCACTAGCGTACTTAAAACCAGTCTGGTGAATGGCATCAAGAATGTCTGCCCGTGGGAGGAGAACGCGGGGGGCGATGAAAGACATGCTTTCAGCCGGAACATCCGCAACAGGTTCCAAGGGCTTTTGGCCGAAGACAACAAGGCTGTTGCCCTGGTCATAGTTTACAAAGCCGCCCTCGCCTATAACCAACACGTCGGCAGAGGCGGTGAAGGCGTGAGACAGGATTATCGACGATACAAGGACACCAATGGCGCGATTAGGGCGGCGCTGATTCGTCCTAGCTTTGGAAAAAGCCTCTTTGCCGTAGGCTGGAATAGACAGGCATTAGGGGCTGTACTGGTAAAAGAGGGAATTGAGGCCATACGAAGAATGGCCTGTCCAAGAGACGCATTCGCCTTAAGTGTCGGACCTCCAATCTGCCGTATAGCGGCCATCTTTAAATAGTTCAAAAGCCTGCCCCTTTTGCATTGGCATTATCAATCCGGGGAAACCCCAGAGCATAAGTTTTGACGCAACGCCCGACACAGTGAGCGATGTTTCTGGTTTGTTTCTGACTTTATAGACCAATAACCGGCGGGATTTTTTATCGGCCGATAAGACCTCGTATATCCACTTGCCAACTACTGCTGTTCCTTTCTTGGAAACGCTTTCTTGGCATATGACGATTACCGATCCGCCCTCATCTACGACTTGCGTAACTTCCTCGCTGAGTATCACTGGCGGTATGACTAGACTCATTGGTGGCTCCTGCTCATCGACAGGTGCCTTACTGCACTATGTTGGGTTGCTCGCACTAGCTGGTTTTAACTAGATCACCATCTGAGTACCAAACCATTCAACATGCGTCAACAATAAATGAATTGTTTGTTTAACATTGTTGAATTGTTTAGGCCAGTTCGCGCACCGGGCACTCAAAGACTTGGAACGATCCTTCGGAGTTGCTGGCGACGGGGCCTAGTTGCTTGACGGGCCACGACAGCGAGTTTGCCATTCGCTGAAATGCGGGCGATCCAAGGAACAGGACCGTCTCAGCGCCTTCCTCGCCCAAGAACGTGTTGATCTTAGCAAGGATCATCCTGGACACGTCGCGCGACCCGGTGACTACCATGCGGGTAATCTCCCAGACTTTCTCATTCATCGGCGGGACCGCGTGGCACAGCTCCTGCGGCAAACCGGGCAGCACGCCCAAGCAGGCGTCGCGGATCATGTAGCTATACTGGATTTGGCCGGTCCCACTAATCTGGTCAGTACGGCGAAGCCGTGCCCCTCCGACTACAAGGCCGTTCAACGTGGCAACAACATAGATCGTATTGAAGGAGTCGTACTGTTCGAACTCCAGATCTTCGGCATGGAACAGGGGCCATTCCAAACGATCTACGAAAATCTGCTTACGCAGCTTTAGGTATTCGTTGACCAGGTGCCACCTGTCCAGGTCCTCCGGGCAACGGATAACCTCGACCTGATAGCCGTCGCGTGATGCGTCACTGAACATGCGGCTTGGCTGCATCTTGACCATTGGTACCCACCTCGAAAACTTCCGTTGAGCCGATGAATAGGCGGATGCCTTCGGGTGTGACGGCCCACACGCCCTTGTTCGAAAACTTCACGGTGATCTCTTGGCCTTCCTGCATATGGTCAAACATCGACAGCAGGTTTTGGGCCATATCGACGGTGAAGTTTGCCTCGGCGGAGATAACCACGCCCCTCGGGCGCACCTTGGCGGTTAAGTCGGTCATCTGTCCCTCCTATGGCATTTCGCCGGTTTGCTTGAGCATCACTTACGACGTGAAATTAACCATTGACACCAACATGTCCTTTTGGTCAGTTGATTAGTGCAAAACGCATTTTTTTCTTGACAGGCTTAAAATGATTGAACTCGTGATCCCGAATCATGAAGATGAACTTGCTGTCCTCGAACGGATCGGCAACGGAGGTTTCATCCTCGGCCTTGGCCTAAAATTTGGAAAACCTGATTTCTGCCTCAACCGATATTCCGACGCTTGGACAAAAAAGTACGAACAGGAGAACTACTTTTTCGGCGATCCCATGACCGTTTGGACCATGGCCCGCACAGGAATGATCCGCTGGTCAGAGTGCAGCCTTCCCGATCTACGGGGCGTGATGGCTGACGCAGCCACCCATGGTCTTGTCTACGGCGCAACATTTGTCGAAGTGGTGAAAGGCAAACGGTCATTCCTTTCCATCGCTCGAAACGACCGAGAGCTGACTGACGCTGAGATGGATTTGCTCATGGGCCGTGTAAAGGCGTGGGCAAGCCTTTTCACGAGCTATTGGAAATCCATTGGGCTGACCCAGGGCGAGATCGACGCGCTGGCCTCGATCAAGGGGGGAGCCAACCAAGATGATGCCGCTGAGACCCTGCACATCAGCCGGTCGGCATTGCGACAGCGACTATCTACGGCGCAGGTCAAACTCCGGGCACCCAACTCCGTCAGCGCAGTCGCACGCGCCGCTCAGATGGGCATTATCTGAAATCTAGCAGGATTAGTCGTGAGTGATGGGAAGGGTAGGGGAAGGCATTGCGCTAGCCTCAGCTCAGAAAGTGACGTGGAGGCGCACTATGGGTCTCCATACACATCCAACAGTCGTCATATCCACGAACCACGAAGTTTGGTAAATCGCAATGGTGTGGGCTCGGCACTTGGTGATCCGGCACATTGCGGCTGCGGTTGGCAATTGATGCCTGTGCGATAGCGGCTGAAAGCTGACCCCATACCTTTGCCTTGTCCGGGGTCAGCACTACCTTCGTGGGACTTTTCCAGAAGCCGCGGCGGTGTGGATCGTAGATGACGTACTGCATGGCAAAGGTTGGCACTGTGATGAACGATGCCAATCCCCAGCTGCGCCGAACGGTTCCCGATGCATAACATAGCTTATAAAATTTCTTGGTGACGCGGGGGGGTCTATTCTGAAATGCGACAAGCCATGATTTATTGGTGTTTTCAGATCGAGGATCTCCCCCGTGACGTCGCATCTCAGGGGGCATCCGCATTCATCTGGCCACGCCCCGTCTGCGCGGATTGCTGGCGCTGACCATGGCCGCCGCGGCGGCGGCCATGGTCCTGGTCAACTCGGTCATGCTGGTGCGGGGTACGCTTGATAACCTACAGCCTCGTGTCTGGATAAGCACGAATGAGGTATGAGCATGATACATTTTGATAAGGCAGATGGGTCAGTCGCCTGATACGCCCATTGCGGCGACTGAACATCCGGCCCAACACTTTAATTCAGGCCAGAGTGGCGGGGTATCCTGCTGCGGCCAGTGCCACTTGAAGGTTGTCCGGCTTAGCCCGGCTTTCCAAAGCGATCGTTCGTAACGCCATGTCGAACTCGATCTGTGCCTCGGGGTCGATTGCATGGATGGTCTTTTGCACCGTTGCCTTGCAGTGGCCGCAGCTCATGTTGGGAATACTGAATGTCGTCATTTGTTTTTCCTTTTTGCTTTCTTACAGATCCACCCGCCGCAGGCGGAGGGCGTTGGTAATAACCGAAACGGAGGACAGGCTCATCGCCGCAGCTGCGATCATCGGTGACAGCAAAGTCCCGGTGATGGGGTAAAGCAGACCTGCCGCAATTGGCACGCCAAGCGCATTGTATGCGAAGGCGAAGAACAGGTTCTGCTTGATGTTGCGCAATGTCGCCCGCGCCAGCTTGCGTGCCCGGACGATGCCCATCAGGTCACCACCCAGAAGGGTTATCCCGGCGCTTTCCATGGCCACGTCCGCGCCCGTGCCCATGGCGATGCCGACATCGGCAGCGGCCAGTGCGGGCGCGTCGTTCACCCCGTCTCCCGCCATGGCGATCTTGTGTCCCTCGCGGCGCAACTGGTCGATCAGGTCTTTTTTGGCTTCCGGAAGGACACCTGCGCGGACTTCGTCGATGCCGAGCTTGCTCGCCACAGCCTGTGCCGTGCGCTCGTTGTCACCCGTCGCCATGATGACGCGCAGCCCCTGTGCGTGGAGTTCGCGGATCGCTTGCGCGGTACTTTCCTTGATTGGGTCGGCGACCGCCACGATGCCGGCCAGGGCACCATCGACAGCGATGAACATTGCCGTCTTGCCCTCGGCGCGCAGGGTATTGGCCTTCGCCTCGGCCGTGCCCGTGTCTAGTCCCATCTCCTGCATCATCGCCGCGTTGCCGAGCGCCACTACCCGTCCGCCAACCGTGCCGCGCACGCCTTTGCCGGTGACGGCTTCAAAATCCACTGCCTCTTGTCGCCCCGCGCCCTGCGCTTCGGCGCCTTCGACGATCGCTTGGGCCAGCGGGTGTTCCGAGCCGCGCTCGAGCGCTGCCGCCAGGGACAGCAAGTCCGCTTCGGTCCTGTCCCCCAGCACCACGGTATCCGTCAGCTTTGGCTTGCCCATGGTCAGCGTGCCGGTCTTGTCGACAATCAGGGTATCGACCCCCGCCATCCGCTCCAGCGCTTCGGCATCCTTGATCAGCACACCCGCCTGTGCGCCCCGCCCCGCCGCGGTGGTGATCGATATCGGCGTGGCCAGCCCAAGGGCGCATGGGCAGGCAATGATCAGGACTGACACGGCCGAGGCAATGGCAAAGACCAGCGAGGGCTCGGGGCCGAAAATTAGCCACACGAGGAAGGCTAAGATTGCGATACCGACCACCGTTGGCACGAACACTGCCGAGACCCGGTCGGCCATCCCCTGGATCGGGGCACGGGACCGCCGCGCGTTCGAGACCATCGCCACGATCTGCGCAAGAACCGTGTCGGCGCCGACCTTGCCCGCTTCGATCACGAGGCTGCCGTTCTTGTTGATCGTGGCCCCGGTCACTGCATCGCCTGAACTTTTCTCCACCGGCATCGACTCGCCGGTCAGCATGCTCTCGTCCAGGGATGAGCGGCCCTCGATCACTATGCCGTCCACCGGCACCGCATCGCCCGGGCGCACGCGGAGCCGGTCACCTTCCATGATGTTTTCCAAAGGCGCGTCATATTCCGAGCCATCCGGCAGGATACGCCGCGCGGTCTTTGGTGCGAGATCGAGCAGCGCTCGAATAGCATCCCCAGTGCGTTCTCGTGCCCGCAATTCCAGAACCTGACCCACGAAGACCAAAGCCACGATCACCACGGCCGCCTCGTAGTAGGTGCCGACACCATGACCCATTCGGTAGGCATCGGGAAATACGCCGGGCAGGAAAGTCGCGACGAGCGAATAGAGATAGGCCGCGCCCACGCCAAGACTGATCAACGTCCACATGTTCGGTGATCGGTTCAAAAGTGAATCCCAACCACGCCTGAAGAATGGCAAAGCGGCCCAGAGGATGATTGGCGTCGCCAGAGCGAATTCGAGATAGCTTGCGACCTGATGACCAATCCAGTCCCGCACCGGCAAAGCGACCAATTCGCCCATTGTCAGGATGATCAGCGGCACTGCGGCGGCGGCTGAAATCCACATGCGCCGTGTGAAGTCGGTCAGTTCCTCGCTTGGCTCGTCCGAGGGCAGCATCGGTTCGAGCGCCATCCCGCAGATCGGGCAGTCGCCCGGCACATCACGGACAATCTCGGGATGCATCGGACAGGTATACTGAGCGTTGGCCGGAGCCGCCTTCTTTTGTCCAGCTGCGCGGCCAGAGGCGTAGAACCAAGGATCTGCCTTGAACCTGGTCTTGCATTTCTCCGAGCAAAAATGAAACGTCTTGTCTCCAAACACCGCTCGACGTCCGTCAGGCTTGACCGCAACCGTCATCCCGCAGACCGGGTCCTTGGCCGTCTCGGTCCCCGCAGGGATGTCGGGCGTCGCGTGATGATGATCGTGATCCATGTCCTGCCAACTTTCTACTGATTTTCGTCCATCTAAGATGCCCGGCGAGTGACACCCTCATTTGAGTGCTTCAGTTAGCCTCGACGCGGCGAGTGCCTGCGGGAGCGTCGCCATTCGCCTCGATATCGGCGATGTACCGTTTCATTTCTTCGATCTCGTTGCGCTGCGCATCGATGATCGAGTCAGCAAGGTCCCGGACCCTTGGATCGGAAATATCCGCGCGCTCACTGGTCAGGATAGCGATGGAATGGTGAGGGATCATTGCCTTCATCCAGGCAAGATCCTCGACCGTCTCCTGGCTTCGCACCAGCCAGAGGGACAGAACAAATGCAAAACCGGCGCCCACGAAGATCGCAATGTTTTTCTTCCGATCGGAATACATGCCCAACATGAAGGCGAGCATGATGACCGCCATGACCGATCCCATGTAAATCGCCATCCACATGCGGGTCTGCGAAAACGCGATGTGATCAATCGAATAGGTATTGAGGTACATCAGCCCATACATGACGATGGTCGAGGTCGCGATCATCGCGAAAAAACCGGCCATATCCCATGATATGTCTCCGTTTCTATTTTAGGTTTCTCTTGAAGCCGGAACATTGAGGCTGTGCCTCATGGTCGGAATGATCCGATTTTGTATTCGGCTACAGGCTCAGTAGAATTTTTCGCCTGTAGCCGTTTGCGCTGCAAAGCGCGGCTCTCTATCGAATAGCGTGGTCAATGCCCGAGCATCGTAACCTTGATCAGCATCCAGATGGCCATGGCGATCATCATCAGGTTCTCGGTCAGCGAGACGAAGCCGAGGGGCACGTTGCTGTCACCCCCGACGCAGGCGCATTTGATCTCTCGCTTGTCGATGTAGACCGCCTTGTAGACCGACACGGCGCCGATGGTGCCGATGAACAGGGCGACCGGGATCGACAGCCACATCAGCGCGCCCGCGACCATCAGGATGCCCGCCAGGCCTTCGGCGAAGGGATAGACGTATCCGTAACGGACCCATCTCTGCGCGAGCAGATCATAGTTCAGGAACATCGTGGCAAAGCTTTCCACGTCTTTCAGCTTTTGCAGGGCCAGGAGACACATCGCGAAGGCCACGAACCATTCGGGCCGCAGCAATGGTGATCAGCTGACCGAACGCCGCCCAACTGGTTGCCAAGGCCATGGCTGCCGCCATGGCGAACAGGGCGATCACTGGCCGATAGGTCGTCGCGGTCTTGTCGCGGACGGTCTTTCCGAAGTGATGCCGAAGATCGTCATAGCCACCGATCCGCTGGCCGCCGATGAAGGTCTGCGGCGTGGTCTGGACGTCATGCCGCTCCTTGAAGGCATCGACCTCGGCACGGGTCGTCAGATGATGGTCCTCGACGCGATAGCCCTGACGATTCAGCAGATCGAGCGACTTGAGCCCGTAGGGGCACATGTGCTTTGTCATCACCATGCGGTGGAGGGTGGCAGTCCTGGACGCTGCAGGTGTCATGGGGAAACCTCAATACCTTGCGAAGACGCTGTTGCCGGAATCGCCCCAGAGAATGACCTCGAAAGGCTCGGAATGGCCGCCCATTTCCATGCCGGGCGAACCGATCGGCATGCCAGGAACGGCCAGACCACCCGCATCAGGGCGCTGATCCAGCAAATTGCGGACGGCATCAGCCGGAACATGGCCCTCGATTACATAGCCTTCGACGAGGGCCGTGTGGCAGGACCGAAGAGATTGAGGAACGGCGTGCTCATCCTTGAAGGCCTCGACGTCGTCGGTCAGGGTTTCTTCTACTGTGAAACCGCTTTGCCGCAGATGATCGATCCAGGCTCCGCAACAGCCGCAATCGGGTGATCGAACCACCGCGATTAGAGTGTCTTGGGATGTGGACACCGCCCCCAGCACCGATGTTGCGGGAATGAGGACCGCGGCGAGCGTTCCGATGAACAGGCGTCTGTCGATCACGATGTGATCCTTTCGTTGATGTTGGCGTGGGGACCGGCATGATTTGAGCGTCTGCCCGAGGCAGGGAATGCTTCCGTTTCCAGATTATGCAGGATCGGGCAGTCCGGGCGCTCGTCTCCGGCGCAGGATCGCACCAGCGTCTCCAACGTGTCGGCCATGTCCTGCAGGTGGGTAATCTTGTGGCGGAGATCCTGGATCCGGGCTTGTGCCAGTGCTTTGACATCGGCGCTACGCCGGTCGGTGTTACGCCACAGATCCAACAGGTCGGTGATTTCGCTGATCGGAAAGCCCAGATCCCGCGACCGTGCAATGAACCGAAGCATGTGAACGTCTGCATCGGCGTAGTTTCGATACCCCGAGGCTGTGCGCGCAGCTAGGGGGATCAACCCGGTCTGCTCGTAGTAGCGGATCATCTTGGCCGATACACCCGAGAGGGCAGAGGCGTCTCCGATGTTCATGGGCTGGGCTCCGTTCGTTGTGCGGAACAGATATGGGGCTTCCCATCATGGGAAGGTCAAGGGCCGCCAGTGTTCTTTATGAGTGTCTTCCGGTTGAGAACCGCGCGGCGTCATGCCGCGCGGTTCAAGGCAGGCTCAGTTGGCGTTTTCAGCAAGCCACGTGGTCATCTGCTCCATCTCACCGACCTGGGCATCGATGATCTCTTGCGCGAGGGTGCGCATCTCATCGTCCTCGCCATGTTCGAGAAGCACCTCGGCCATGTCGATGGCACCCTGGTGATGGGCAAGCATGCCGCAAGCAAAGGCCACGTCGGCATCCTCGTTCATCATGCCGTCGTGCATGGCTGGCATCGTTACCATCATGCGACGCATGTTTTCCTGAACATGTTCCGGCATGGTTGCCAAATCCACGCCGCCCATACCCATCATGGCGCCCATGCCGTCAGACTGCGCATCGCCGCCCATCTGTGACCCGTCCATGCTTTCAGCGGGCATATCACTGGCGGGTGCAGCCATGGCGCACTGCTCAGGCATCTGGAATTCAGCGTCCTGAGCAAAGACGGGCGCAGTAAGGCTGGTCGCAGCAATCGCTGCGGCAATAAGGATCTTAACAGAACTCATCTCAGTCCTCCGTAAATTTGAGACATATGACGATGCTAAGCCTGTTCCTCAGAAAACTGAAACGTGCATGACGACATCATCGGGTTTTAGCCCTGCTCTTCTCAGTTCCTTGTTCGACATGATACGCCCTGCCGGAACCGGTATCGTGTTTGTGGGGCGAGCCAGTCTTGACGAAGGCTCTGGTCTCTCCGGCGTGTTATCCACGGAAACTGATATTCCGCCCCCAGCATTTGGATTTGATCCTCTTGTGCTATGGTTTGCTTCCTCAGCATAACCGACGCTTGCAGTGATACTGGCAGCCGCCAGTACGGACATGAACAACGTTCTCATTCTATAACCTCCAGCGCTTTCTGATTTATTCCAGAATTTCTGTAATGGTCAGCTTGCCGTTCACACGGTCAGCGGCGAAGCGGATGGCGGCACCCTCGCTGAGGCCATCGAGCATCTCAGGCTCCGCGACCTGGAAAACCATCTTCATGGCCGGCATATCCAGGTTCTTCAGCTCCTCATGATCGACGGTCACCTTGCTCCACTGGGTGTCGATCTTGGTGACCGTCCCGTTGGTGATGTGGGTGTCCGCAAAGGCGCCTCCAGCAGAAAGGATCAGCGCAGCGGCAGTCAGTTGGATCAGTTTCATGGTCAGGTCCTCGCGGTTCAGGATTCGGTGACGTTCAGGGGGCCGTGCATGCCGGACTCGTAATGACCCGGTATCAGGCAAGCGAATTCAAACTCTCCAGATTTTCCGAATGTCCAAAGGATCTCTCCGGTCTCACCAGGTTGCAGGCGGACAGCGTTCGGGTCGTCGTGTTCCATCTCCGGAAACTTCGCCATAACTTCCTTGTGCTCGGCATTGGTTTTGGCTGTGTCCATGACGAATTCATGCTCCAGCTCGCCATTATTGGTGATCACCAGACGGACGGTTTCACCTGGTGCGAAAGAGAGTTCCGAGGGCTCAAAGATCATCGTGCCCTCATCGGTTTCTCGCATCGAGATTTCGACAGATTCCATATCCGCGGCCCCTTCGGTAGCCGGGGCGCCCATCGCATATTCATCATGACCTCCCTCATGCGTGCCCTCTGCAAGTGCGAGGGCCGGGAAGAGAGTGACGAGAGTAGCCAGCATCAATGATTTCATTGTATTTTCCTTTATGGTGCTCGATAGGGTCAGATCAGCCCAACCGCTTGCCGCCGCGCGGCGTCAAAATGGTCGCGGGGCTGTAGTTGCTGGCATGCTCGGGCAACTCGCCCGTCCACTCCCATGCCTGCGTACCGGGAGGGTTCTCAAACCAACCCGGATCGGAATAGTCGTCAGGGGCGATGCCTTCGCGCACCTTCACGACAGAGAACATGCCGCCCATCTCGATCGGACCATGCGGACCCCAACCGGTCATCATCGGGATCGTGTTCTCGGGGATCTCCATGGACATCTCGCCCATATCCGCCATGCCGGCCGTGCCCATCGGCATGTAGCCGGGTTGGTGACGGCGGACCATGTCGGTGACACGGGACTTGTCGGCGCCGATGATCGTGGGCAACTCGTGCCCCATGGCGTTCATGGTGTGGTGCGACTTGTGGCAGTGGATCGCCCAGTCACCCAGATGCTCGGCGTTGAACTCGTAAGCCCGCATCGCGCCCACAGGGATGTCGATGCTGACCTCCGGCCAGCGCGCCTCCGGCCGCACCCAACCGCCATCGGTGCAGGTCACTTCGAAATCATAGCCGTGCATGTGGACGGGGTGGTTGGTCATGGTCAGGTTGCCGACCCGGACGCGGACCCGGTCGCCCCGGTTGACCACCAGGGGATCGATGTCCGGGAAGATGCGGCTGTTGAACGTCCAGAGATTGAAGTTGGTCATCTCGGCGACGCGTGGGATATAGGTGCCGGGGTCGATGTCATAGGCTGCCAGGAGGAAGGCGAAGTCCCGATCCACCGGCATGAAAGCTGGGTCGCGCGGATGCACGATGAACAACCCCATCATACCCATGGCCATCTGGACCATCTCGTCGGCATGGGGGTGGTACATGAAGGTCCCGGACTTCACGAGATCGAACTCGTAGACGAAGGTCTTGCCCGACGGGATGCCGGGATGGCTGAGGCCGGACACGCCGTCCATCCCGGAAGGCAGAATCATGCCATGCCAGTGAACCGAGGTATGCTCGGGGAGCCGGTTGGTCACATAGATCCGGACCCGCTCGCCCTCGATCGCCTCGATCGTGGGGCCGGTGGACTGGCCATTATAGCCCCACAAGCGCGCCACCATTCCATCCGCCATGATCCGCTCGACCGGCTCGGCGACAAGGTGGAACTCCTTGACGTTGCCGTTCATCCGATAGGGCAGCGACCAGCCATTCAGGGTGACGACCGGGTTGTACTCCAACCCGGTCGTGGGTCGCGGCGGCACCTGCGTATAGGGGCTGTCCGTACTGGCGGCTTCGGGCAGATCGCGAAAGCTGGTCTGCGCCTGACCCATGTTGACGGTCAAGGCTGCGGCCCCTGCCCCGATGCCCGCACCCATCAGTTGTCTGCGATTCATCATTCGTCCTCTCCATTGTCACTTGCGCCACCCCAGATCGCGGCGGTGGCATCCGCCTCGGCGAGCCAATAGTCGCGCTTCGCCTCGGCAGCGCTTAGCTGCGAGTCCAACCCTTCACGGGCATCGTTCAGAAGCTCGAAGGTAGAGGTCAGCATGCCGTTGTAGCTGAGCAGCGCCTGCTCATCGATTTCCCGGCGGAGCGGCAGGACCTGATCGCGCCAATGCAGGGCGATCTGATGCTTGCCCGTGACCGCCGTGTAGGCGGACCGTGCCTCGGACCTGGCATTGATTGCCGATTGCGCCAGCGTATTGGCCGAGCGCTGGTATTCCAGCTTGCCGCGCCGTGAAATCAGGCCGCTGGTGTCGTAAACCGGAATGCTGAACGCGACGTCGACGATAGGCGAGCGTTCGTTCTCTCCGTCTTCCCGCTCGATTTCCGCTCCGGCCGCAACCTCCGCGTCCGACAGCATCCGGGTCTGGCCGTTCAGCTTGTAGCGCGCGGCCACAGCCTCCAACTCCAAGCGGCCCGCAGCCAGATCGACGCGGTTTTCCAGTGCCATCCGCTCGATATTGGACCGGTTCGGTGCGCTGCCGGGAAGTGCCGGCAGGCTGTCGGGAACATAGAACTCTGTCCCTGTGCCCCACAGGCCCAGCAGGCGAACCAGTTTTTCCTTGGCTATCTGTGCTTCCAGCCTTGCCTCGGCCCGTTCGGCTGCCAGCTCAGCATTGAACACGTGCTCCCGTGCCTGATCGGCACGGCTCAGCGCGCCTGTTTCGCCAAGCTGAGTAGCCAATTCGGATGCCGCATCGGCCGCGCCTTGGGCGCGCCCGACAAGCCCGGCGGCCTCGAACGCACCCACTGCCTCGATCCAGGTCCGGCGGGTCTCATGGGCCAGCGCCAGGGTCTCGCCCGCGGCGGCCAGTTGAGCTTGCCGGAATTCCAGATCGGCTGCCCGCGTGCGGGATTTTTTCGTGACCGCATCCAGGATAGACGATGCCACGGTGCCCTCCACGGACCGGGTGACATCACCGCTGACCAGCCCGGACACGGAGATGCCGACGCTCGGCACCGGTCCGAGGGCCGTCTCCCACAGGTCTGCCGCAGACATGCCCAAGTCGGCATAACTGGCCTGCAGGCCGGGGTTGTTCAGAAGCGCCACCTGTACGGCCTGTTCGGCACTGATCGTCTTGCCCTGAACGATGGCGCGCACGCGTTGCGCATGGGCCTGCCGTTCAGCCGGGGTCTGAAGCCAGGCTGCCTCTGCCCCCGTCGCCTGCCGGGAGATCCCGGCAACGGTCTCGAACCCCGCCCGCTCGCCGCGGGCCTTGCTCATGGTCGCCGTATCCGCGCATGCCGTCAGCAGCAGCATTGCGCCCATCGATAGTCCCAATGCCGTCTTCATTCGACACCCGGGCCTTGGGCATTGTTCAGATCGGTCCAGTTTCCCGGCTCCTGAACGCTGCGGCTTCGATAGGTGACGGCGGGACCAGCCTGCAGGGTCGAGACCGGCGACGCGGTATCCGCGACAGCCACGAGCCCGGATGACGTATCCAGAGGCGCCAGCGGGGCGCAAGCCGCCGCAACGAGCGGCATCGCAGCCGCAAACAGAAGTTTCATGTGATGAATCCGCTTTTAGATCAGAAGGATGGTCGCCGCGGCCTGTTCAGGCGTCGGCTTGCAACGTTCGGATCAGGCCCGCGGAGGGCGGCGCAGTCCTTCGGAGACGGTCAGTTCCACCAGCGGGGCCGTGCGGATGGCATCAATCGTCTGGCTGATCAAAAAGGCCTGGGCCATATCACTGGAACTCAGAAATGCCGTAACCGGGCAGGCATGGGCCTTGCAATGCGAGCCATGTCCTTCGGAAGACGTGTCTTCGTTATGAACATGATCTTCGACGACGACAGTGTTCTGGAATGAGTGATCTGAACTGTCACCTGTGAGGTGCTTGGTATGATCGTCCCACCCACCGGCGGACGCGGCCGTCAACATCATGTCGCATTTTAGATCCATCGACGCGTTTCCAGCGGATGCAGTGACGCCCATCGAGACCAAGGTCACGATGAAGATCATAGCAAGCTGGCGCAGGACGTGGATCATAGGTGTTGTCTAATAGGGTCAAAGTTAGACATCAATGAATTTCCAGCGCCTTGCGCAGGAATGTTACCACCTCGGCCATCTGTTGCCGTTGCTCGAACGTGATCATTCAGAGCCCTATGCATAGAGCATCACCGGGACACCCGGCTGCAGCATTGCGTAGACGTCTTCGATCTCTTGATCCGTCAATGCTAGACAGCCCGCAGTCCAATCGCGATTTCGTGGTGCGAGTGCGTTTCCTTCCGGACCCCGCCCGTGGAACATGATGTCGCTCCCTGCACTACGACCAAACTGTGCGGCGTAAGCCTTGTCCTGTTCGTTGGGGTAGGAAATGCCGACAGACAGGTGATACCTGCTGCGCGGGTTGAAGCGGTCGATGAAATACAGCCCCTCGGGCGTCTTTCCGTCGCCTTCGAACTGCTTGGGACCGACCGGCTGGTTGCCCAGCCCAAAATCATAGGATCGCAAGACTGTATGGCCGTTCAGCAGGTGCATCCGGCGTTGGCCCTTGTAGACAGCCACCTGTGTTACCGGCGGGCCGGAGTATCGCTTGAATTGCGGTGCAGGGGCCGAGCTGGGCCCTGACGATCCGCATGCAGCAAGGGATGCGAGCATAGCCAGCGACGCATGTCGACGATTAAAGGTCATCATAGAGAGAGCTCCTTGGAGATCATACTTTAGGCCGGCGCAGCGGCCTATCGGTTGAATGTTGTGTGGCTTCCATCCTTGAGCACGAGCAGGACATCATAAGCCTCACGGTGGCTTTCCGGGCCCATTCCGGGGCTGCCATAGGGCATGCCCGGAACGGCCAGGCCAAGGGCGTCAGGGCGCTCTTGAAGCAGTTTGCGGATATCGGTGGCTGGAACATGTCCTTCCACAAAATAGCCCTCGGCCAAGCCGGTGTGGCAAGACGTGAGGTCGATGGGCACGCCGAGGTCGATCTTGTGCTGCATGAGAAGCGTGCCGAAACGCTCCTCCCTCGTGACCTGAAAGCCGGCATTCTGAAGGTGCTTTGTCCATTGCCTACAGCATTCGCACCCCCTGCCCTCCACGACATGAATGGCGGTGGAAACGAGAGGCAGCTGCCCAAATGCAGGCAGCGCGGTTGCGGCGGCGGCGGCACACAACACGAAGCGACGCGTGATAAGGTTCAACGGCGATCCCCCCAGAAAAGGCGCCCAGGAGCCGCCGACTGGCTTGTGGATTTTGCTGCGATCATTCTTCCGGTCCCTCACGGTCGGAGACCTCGGCCTGATACTCGTATTGACGCTTGGGCCATGTGCTTTTGATGTAGGCCAGGGTGGCGCGGATTTCCGCATCCGTCAGAATGCCCTCGAAGGCCGGCATGTCGCTTTCATAGCCAGGCACGACACCACTGACCCCCAGCTTTGTCAGCGCGAACAGCTGACTGTCGGAGTGGTGCCATGTATGCCCTGTTTCGTCGTGGGGCGGTGCCGGCATCCGCCCGTTCTCCAGCGTACGTTTCCAGTCGGGCTGTCCTTCCAGATCCGGGCCGTGGCATGACGCGCAATTTTGCGCGTATAGTTCTTTTCCTTGTTCTATTTCTTGGGCGGTTACTGGAACGCCCAGAAAAGCAGCTTCCGCCCTTTCGGACCGATTGGCTTGCGCGAAAGCCGCCACGGCCGCCACACCGGCAAATGACAGGCCAGCGAGCATCAAGACCCGCAATTTCATGCCGGTCCCCGCAGGTACTTGAGAAGGGCAGCGATGCCCAGGACCAGGAGGGCCAGGGCGAGAAGCGCAAAGAGTCCGCAGCTCAGCATCATCATGCCCGTCATGGGGCTATTCATCATTGTCATGCCGTTTTCCTCCGAAGGGGGTGGTCACGCCATTCTTCGCAAGCCGCATTGACGGCAGAAATCTCAGGGAAAAACTGAGTGGGTAAAGCTGCATGCAAACTTTGCTGCATAGGGCACCTGACTATCTGGATTTGAAACGGGACTGCCGATCTAAAGGGATTCAGCAGTCCTGGCAGCGAGCGAGCTCAAGGGGGCAAAACCTTGTGCGCACGCGTCGCGTGCCACAGCGGCAGTCAAATCAGATGAAGGGGCGTGGGGGGCTTCGTAACGGCAGCCAATTCAGGTCATTGAACATGACATCGGCAACCTGCCGCTTCGGGAGGCGCCGAGCGTGTCTGAGATCAGAGGTCTGGAATTCAGGAACCGGGACGAAGCCCCCGCCGCACAGATCAGATTGCAGCCCGCCGTTCCAATTTCACCCCTGTCGCTGCAATCCAGGCATTCGGACATGCCGAAATGTGCCATTGCCGTCATGCCGTCATCTGGCAATGACGCGGCAGTCGCCGGCGCGGGCATCATCGATCCAACCGCGAATACGGTGAAGGCGACAAGAAACAGGGCCCGCAGATAGGTCTTCATGACTATCGAGTTAGCGGCATGCTGCAAAAAAATCCACGACAAGATGATCGCGTTGCCGTGACCGGAACAGGATGGATCTGACCGGGACACTGCCGCTGAGCCGGCGCCCACCCTCGTCTTTCGACCGATCGCTTATCAGGGCCACATCTGCGCGGCATGAAGCACGCGAAGGATCGTCACGACAGACGGCGTCTCAGCATAGATGACAATGTAGTTCGGGCGAACGACCAAATCACGTGTTCCCTGAACGCGTCCTGACCGGCACCGCTTGGGATGCATTGGAAGTTGCGCAACCTTTCCCTGAATTTCCTCCATCAGGGCAAGAGCAGCATCAGGATTGTCATCCGAGATATAATCGACAATTGCCATGAGGTCGGCGGCCCCGAAGGCATTCCATTCGAGTTCAGGCACCCCGTTTGCCGTCGATCAATGCCCGGGCGTCACGCATGACCTGGTCATGTGGAACGCCAGGTCGGGTGTCTGTCAGCGCTTCCTGCACCTTCGCCCGAAACCAGCTATCATAGCTTTCAGGATTTGCAGTCAGACCGGCCGGCAGCCCCCCTTCAGCAGCCACACGGGTCAGCAGGATACGGACTGCGTCTGATAGGGTCAGGCCTACACCTGCCAATGCGCTACTGGCTTGTGCCTTGAGATGATCGTCCACTCGGACATGCAGCATTGAGGTATGGGTGGGCATTCAAGTCTCCTGTGTATCTCATATGAGATACACAATGACATAGGAGGATCAAGACTTGTTTGGCCTCATCTGGCTCAGCAGTGTGGAATGCTGCTTCAAGAATGAGATGGAAGGCATTGTAGGAACTATCATTATCGCTTTATCCCCGATATTACCCCCGAAAATTGTGGATAAGTCCTCAACGTCCGGTGGCTGAAAGATGTTATTGGCCGAAATTTAGGTCAACCAAGGTGCCTGATCAGAACTAGTCAGGCCATTCGTGCCTTTGGCATAGAAAGCTGACCTTGGGATGGCGCGGGAGCATCGATGCGCAGAGCCCAGAGACGCCCTTCGCGCTGTCTGCAACGAATGCAGTCGCTGCAGAAGATTACGGCCCATTGCCGCCGGTCGACCCTTGCCAGACGCCATAGTGCAACTTCCTCAGACCGGACGCTGGTGCCAAGCGCAGCGAGATCGGCCGAGAAGCGTCCGCTACGCGGGACAAAGCTGCCTGCTCAGTTGGTCTTGTTCGAACGCTGCGCAAGATATCAGACGTCGCAAGCGCGCGTTTCGAATAAAAAGAGAAATTGGAAGGCGTCGAAGTCCGGTTCTCAAATGGCAGTGACTCATCTGGCGACGGCGCGTCCGAGTATCGTCGACCAGCGTTCACCGCAGGCGGTGACATCAGTTAGTAGAACTAGCTCTGCTGGCAATGTGATCCTCGATCAAAAGGATAGACGGGTTCGGAGCGTCGTTGCCGTTCGGCAGTCGAAAGGCCGCATACACAGTCCATAAGCATTCTTAGATAAGAAAGGATGCTGCCAGTCCAATACCCAACCCGAAGACCAGCCCGATTGATATGCCTCTGAAAAAGAGGCAGCAGGGGCAAGACGTGTGGAGATAGTGCATGAAGCGCGATGTCCAGTGTTCCGGGGTGTCGCACCAGGACGGCAAAAAAGCCCGGCTGCCCCAGGCCATGAAATTGGAAAGCCAATTGTCTTCCCAGTCACCCGTGTCGCCGTCGAGTTCTTCGGCTTCCGGCTCGTTCGCGATTTCTGGAGTCTCCGGACGGAACCGGAATGGATTGATCATCAGTCACCTCACTGGCGAAATGTAGGGTGGTCCTCGAGGAGGAGTTTTTGCACCCGCCCATCAACGCAAGCCAAGGCTTCAAGTTGCGAGACCCGCGGCGGCTTCGGGCTCCTCAGGTCGATCTCCGCCGCTCTACGTCGGTCATGCACCGCCGACGTCGCATTTCGAGCGAAACGTCCGCTTCGGCTTGATGCTGCAGGTGCCCTGCCGCATCGCTGTCAGGCGGCTCTCCGCCCTTCGCGTCGATGCAGTCTTACGGCCATGAGGCTGCTTTCCAAAAAGGTATGGTGATAACAGTAACCGCCAATCCCGATGGCAGCCCGTGAGTGTCAAGAAAAAACGTCATTTTGACCTTTTGTCGGACCAAAAGGTCATACTGCTTTCCTCGGTAGGCAAATGCAGTGACATGCCGCAGATCTAAAGCTGCAATGCGGATCAACGAATGCCCGCCTCCCCTGCCCCTTTTTTAAAGTGTTCAAAAACGATCGTTTGCGCAACAGCGTCAAACGTGTTGCAAAAGCCGTCGCAAAGGCGAATTTTGCGACATGCCCATTATGGGCTGGCTTTTGCAACATCGGAGAAGCGGGCGATGGCGGTAGTGGGCTATTCCAGGGTATCGACCAGCAGTCAGGAGCATCGTCTGCAACTTGATGCTCTGAAGGCAGCAGGGTGCGACTACGTTGTCTCAGAGGTCGGAAGCGGAGCGGACGAGAACGCCCGGCCACAGTTGCAACGCCTGCTATCCAATCTTTCCAACGATGACACCCTTGTTGTCTGGCGGCTGGACAGGTTGGCGCGGAGTGTCAAAGAGCTGATCGCAATTGCCAACGAGCTTTCCGAACGGAAGGTTCGCCTGCGGTCCCTGAATGAACAAATCGACACGACCACGCCGCAGGGCAGGATGATGTTTCATGTCTTCGCGATGATCGCTCAGTTTGAGCGTGACCTGATCGCAGACAGGACGCGGGCAGGGTTGGAAGCCGCCCGCGCGAGTGGCCGGATCATAGGACGCCGGCGCCTGTTGGCGCCCGCGCAGATTGCCCAAGCCCAGGCATGGTTGGCATCCAAGCAAATGACCCAAGCTCAGGCAGCCAAGGCGCTTGGCGTCAGTCGCGCTACCCTCATACGGGCTATTTCTCCGGTTAAGGGGTATGGCGAATGATCGGTGCTTTCGCAGTCTTGGCTTTGACGCAGATGATCGGACCTAGCACCCTACCAGCTACCCCCCAAGCTCTGCATCTTTGCCTGTTCCCGGAGGAGCCTGTCGTCGATGAAGGGTTGGCAGCTGAGTACGGCATCTCTCCAAAAGACGAATATGATAGATATTTCAGTGATCTAGAGCGTTTCTGCAAAACCCGGAATCATGGGATTTTCATAGGGGTCTGCTTGTGATTCATCCTTTCTAGGAGGATGGATCATGTCAGCACCTTTACCGAATGCGCTGCGTGCGCGGTTCAAGGCTTGTCTCGAAGAGGGTTTGAGTGGGCGAGCTGCCGCGGCGCGATTGATGCTCTCGCCTGCGACGGGGTCTCGTTGGGCCCGGGCAATTCGGCAGCACGGGGATGCAGTGCCCGCGCCGCAGGGGCGGCCACGCGGGCGCGGAAAGCTTGCGCCGCATCAGGCCTTTTTTGAAGAGCTGGTCGCCCAGGATCCGGATATCACGCTCTATGAATTGCGCGATGCGCTGGCCATGGCCGAGGGCGTGAAGGTTCATCACTCCTCGATTGCGGCTCTGCTCAAGCGGCTTGGTTTCACCTATAAAAAAAATCGTTGGTGGCCTCCGAACAGCACCGCGCCCGTGTAAAACAAGCCCGGCACGAGTGGCAGGAGCGGCGCATTCCCTTTATGCGTCGCCAGCCCGAACGGCTGGTGTTCATTGACGAAACCTCCGTGAAGACGAACCTGACCCGACTGCGAGGGCGCGCCTGCCGCGGCCAGCGGTTGCGGATGGACGCGCCTTTCGGTGGCTGGGGCACACAGACCTTCATCGCAGGCCTCACGTCGGAGGGGCTCATTGCGCCCTGGGTGATCAAAGGCGCGATGGATGGCTCCGCCTTTGCGACCTATGTCCGCGATGTCCTGACCCCGGAACTGACGCCCGGCACGGTCGTCATCCTCGACAACCTGGCCACTCATCGCAACGTCGAGGCCGCCGAAGCCATCCGTGACGCCAAGTGTTGGTTCCTGTATCTGCCGCCCTATTCACCCGACCTGAACCCCATCGAGCAGGCTTTCTCGAAGCTGAAGGCGCATCTCCGCAAAATGGGCGCACGAACCTTCGATGACCTGTTCAAAGCCCTTGGTGACATCTGCAGCATGTTCTCACCCCAGGAGTGCTGGAACTACTTCCACGCGGCAGGGTATGTATCAGGTTAATACAGAAACGCTTTAAGCAATACGAACCATCTCAGTTAATGGGCCATGCCAAACGGCCAGGTTTCAGCCAAAAGCTTCGGCATGATCGTTTCTACAAATTGCTCCGGCGTTGCGCCCGCAAATAGATACTGTGCTTTTCCGTCTACGACCAAGTTCGCCATGCCATGGATCGACGACCAAACCACGAAAATCTCGGCCATATTGTCTTCCACAGCGCCTTTTTGACGCGTGATCGCGGCTGCAAAACCTGACAACGCACGGGTGGCAGCCGCCACATAGCGGGGGTTGTCGCGATCGACGAGATCAGGTCGGAACATCAGCCGGAACCGCCCAGCATGGGCCAGCGCGAAGCTGACATAAGCAATCGCCATTTGCCGCAGATCGGCAATAGGGTCATCAGTCGGTATGACCGCGTTCAGCGACGCGCCAAGGCTATCATAGCCTAGCAGAGCCACCTCTGTCAGCAGCCCCGAGGTGGAACCGAAGTGGTGCGCGGGTGCACCGATTGATACACCTGCACGCCGTGCAGCCTCGCGCAGCGAGAGGCCCTCGATCCCGCGGTCGCGGATGATGCCATCGGTCGCTTCGATCAACGCCACCCTCAAATTTCCGTGATGGTAGCCGGATTTCCCGGAGATGGAATCACTGTGCATCTATGCAGTGCTCAATTCTTGTGTTACGCGCCGTATCTTCACCGCGCTCCTGATAGTAACGAGGATACGACTAGAATGAAACACCGACTGATAGCGGCTTAAAACTAGGGATTTTCGCGTTCTTTTGCCTTTGCGGCGCTGGAGCGGGCTGACAAGATCGAAGCAACAGCTCCGTTGGGCGGGCCTCGTAAAGCTGTTAAACCGTTTTGTTAATGCCTTGGTGCCACTAACTCTTGATGGGATAAACCGAGCTTGCATTCGAAGCTCTATATGAAACCTACGTGCGGTTTGCACCTGTGGGATTTCATCTGCGCAGATTTCTCGACTGTTCCAGCAACGGGGCGTCTTTTGGTTCAAGGGCTCTTCATCTGTGCAGGAGTCGCGTTGCCCCCGGAAAAACAGCTGAAACTCTGAGCATTGGAAAGGTTGAGTCTTCCTGGCAGCACCTTGATTGGGTCCACATATCGCGACTGCGTCCCGCTGCTTCGACTTTTTCCGAACACCAGACGCTGCGCTTGACTAGGCACATAGCTGGGCAGGCTCCTGTGACATTTTCCGTTCAAAACCGGCCATGCCATCTGGCGACGATCCATGCACGAAGGCTACTTTTATGAAATTCAATATCTCTGCGGTCATTTCCCTGACGCTTCTGGCGTCTTTGTCTCCAGCATTCGCACAGGTGGGCGATCCGGGCGAAAGCCTGCGCCCGGCCAAATTGATGGTCCTGGAAGAGGCCGCCGACTTCGTCGAGCGGCGGTTTTTCGGGCGAATCGCGGCCAGATCGACCGTTGATCTGTCCTTTCGGGCGGGCGGCCAGATTGAGGAACTGCCTATCCGACAAGGCCAGTTTGTCGAAGCGGGCACTCTTCTGGGACGACTTGATCGCGGTCCCTTCGAACGCGCCGTGAATGAGGCGCAGGTACAGCTTAATCAGGCCGAACGGCAGTTGGCACGTCTCAGTGAATTGGGGGCGGGCGTCGTAGCCCTAGCTGAAATCGAGAATGCCCAGAGCACACGTGACGTGGCACAGGTGGCCTATGAGGATGCATTGGACAGCCTGAACTATGCCACGATGCAAGCTCCCTTCGACGCGCTCATCTCGCAGCGACTGGCGGATCAATATGCGACAGTTGCGGCGGGCGAACCCGTCGTTCGAGCACATGACATGAGCGAAATCCAGGTTCACATTCAGGTGCCGGAAATCCTGTTCCGCCAGTTCGGCGGCCAGCTGGAGTTTCAGGCCAGCGCGCAGATGGTCGTCGACGGCCCTCTTTATCCATTGGAATACCGCGAGCTGACCGCCGAGGCTGCCGAAGCGGGCCAGACCTATCGCGTAGCCTTCGCGTTCGGCGAGGATCAGCCCGAAAATCTGTTGCCGGGGGCCTCGGCCACGGTTCAGGTCACCGTCCAGCGCCCGGGCTCGGACAGCGTCGTGACGCTGCCGGCCAGTGCGCTGCGCTATGCGCCCGATGGCCGCCCTCAGGTGCTGGTTTATCGCCCCGATGACGCCGACCCCGATCGCGGCACGCTGGCCAGTCGCAGCGTCACGATCGAACCCGCCGGGGGCACCAGGTTTTACATGCTGGACGGTCCCGAGCCGGGCGTGACCATCGTCGCCTCGGGCGCGGCGATGCTGGCTGACGGGACGCGGGTAGGCCGCTTTACTGGTCTGTCCAACGACAATGGTCCTACGCCCGAGGCGTCGCAATGAACCTAGCACGTAAGGCGATCGACGCGCCGCTTCTGACTTGGCTTTTGATTCTCGGCTGCCTTCTGGGCGGCCTGTGGGGGTATGCGACCGTAGGCCGGCTGGAGGACCCGAGCTTTACCATCAAGCAGGCGGTGGTGATCACCTCCTATCCCGGGGCCTCGGCGGAACAGGTCGCCCGCGAGGTCAGCGAGCCCCTAGAATCCGCGATCCAGCAGATGGCCTCGCTGGACACGGTGACCTCGTCGAACAAGCCCGGCTCATCGCGCATCGATGTCGAAATCCTGTCTACGGTCAGTGGGGCCGAGCTGCCGCAGGTCTGGGACGAGCTGCGCAACCGCGTGGCCGATGCCGGTGCCCAATTGCCCGAAGGCGCGAACCTGCCGGTCGTAAACGACGATTTCGGCGATGTGTTCGGGATCTTCATGGCGGTGACCGCGCCCGGGTTTTCGGATGCCGAGATCCACGAGATCTCGACCTATCTGCGGCGCGAGATCCTAACGGTCGAGGGCGTGTCGAATGTGGCCATCGCCGGTTTGCCGGAAGAGGCGGTCTATGTCATGCCAGACATGGCCATCGCATCCAATCTGGGTGTCCCGCCCGGCGCTTTGATCGACCAGATCAGCGCGGCGGCAGCCGTGTCACCCTCGGGGTCTTTGGCGGCGGACGGCAACCGCTTCGGGATCGACGTGCCGCGCGGCACCAACAGCGTCGATGCGCTGCGCGAGCTGACCGTGAACGTGGGAACCTCGGTATTTCAGATGACCGACATCGCCACGGTCGAACGCGGTCGCGTTCCCCACCCCGCGCGAAATCATCCGCTTTGACGGGCAAGAGGCGTTCACGCTTGGCATAGCGGGTGTGTCGTCGCAGAACATCGTCGATATCGGCATGCGCGTCGATGCCAAGATAGCCGAACTGTTGCGGGAGCTGCCCCATGGCGTGCAGCTCCACCCCATTTATCAGCAACATCTGGTCGTGGACGAATCCTCGTCCGCATTTCTGGTCAATTTGGCGATGTCGGTGGCGCTGGTGGTGGTGGTGCTGGCGCTCTTTATGGGATGGCGGTCGGCGGTCGTCATCGGATCGACGCTGTTTCTGAACGTGATCGGAACGTTCTTCTTCATGTCGCTTGGCGGGATAGAAATGGAGCGGATCTCGCTTGGCGCGCTGATCATTGCGATGGGGATGCTGGTCGACAATTCGATTGTCTTGGCCGAATCGATGCAGATCAAGATGGCCTCGGGCAGCTCGTCCCGCGACGCCGCCGAGGATGGCGCGAAGCGGGTCCAGCTGCCGCTGCTGGGCGCGACGGTGATCGGCATCATGGCCTTTGCCGGCATCGGCCTGTCGCCGGATGCGACGGGCGAGTTCATGTTCTCGCTGTTCGCGGTGGTGGGGATCTCGCTGCTGCTGTCCTGGGTACTGGCGCTCACCGTCACGCCGCTTCTGGCCCATTACGTCTTCAAGCGCGGCAAGGGCGACGGTGAGGGTGGCGATTACAATGGCCCAGTCTTTCGGGCCTATCGCACGGTACTGGGTGGGGCGCTGAGGGCGCGCTGGCTGTTTCTGGCGGCGATGATCGTCATCACCGTGCTGTGCTTTCGCGGCTTTGCCTCGGTGCCCCAGCAGTTCTTTCCCGACAGCAGCACGCCGGTCTTTTATGCGCATTACAAACTGCCGCAGGGCAGCGACATCCACAGCGTGTCGGACGACATGCGCAAGGCCGAGGAATGGTTGCTGCAGCGCGACGAGGTGACGTCGGTCGCGACCTTCGTAGGCTCGGGGGCGACGCGCTTCATGCTGACCTATTCCCCAGAAGAGGCGCTGCCCAGCTATGGCCATCTGATCATCCGTACCGCCACGACCGAAACGATCCCGCGGCTGTTGGAGGATCTGAACGAATTTGGTCGCGAAACGCTGCTTGAGGGCGAGTTCCGGACCGAACGTCTGGCCTTTGGTCCCGGCGGCGGCGCGCCCATTCAGGCGCGGATTTCGGGGCCCGATCCAAAGGTTCTGCGCGCGCTGGCCGATCTGGTCAGCACCACGCTGACCCGGCAGGATGCGGGATTGATTGATATCCGGACTGACTGGCGCGAATACGAGCCCGTGCTGATCCCAGAATATGCCACGCAGCGCGCGCAGACGGCCGGGATTTCGCGCGCCGATCTGTCAGATGCCGCGCTGATGGCGACCGAGGGCCTGCCCGTCGCGATCTATCAGGAAGCCGACAGGCAGATCCCGATCCGCCTGCGCGGCAGCGGCGCCAATCCCGATCTCGCCCAGCAGATCGTCTATTCCGAGGCTGCCGAGGATTACGTCAGCATGGAGCAGCTGATCGAACGCGTTGGATGGGAGCCCCGCGACACCCTTATCCAGCGCCGCGACCGGGTTCCGACGATCACGGTCGAGGCGGGGATCCCCACAGGGGGCAATGCATCCGATGTCTTTTCTACCATCCGCGCCCCGGTCGAGGCAATCACCATGCCCGATAGTTATGTCCTCGAATGGGGAGGGGAATATGAAAACAGCACCGACGCGCAACGCAGTCTGGGCCAGCAATTGCCGGCTTCACTTCTGATCATGGTGCTGATCTCGATCCTTTTGTTTGGCAAGCTGCGCCAGCCGCTGATCGTGTGGCTTCTGGTGCCCATGGCCGTCAACGGAGTGGTGATCGGTCTTCTCATCACCGGCCTGCCATTCTCCTTCACCGCGCTTCTGGGGCTGCTGTCACTGTCGGGGATGTTTGCTGAAGAACGGCATCGTATTGGTCGAGGAGATCGATCTGGTTCGGGCAGAGGGCATGCCCTTCCGAAAGGCGATCATTGAAGCATCGACATCAAGGCTGCGCCCGGTCGTGCTGGCGGCGGTCACCACAATCCTGGGGATGGCTCCGCTGTTGTGGGATCCATTCTTTGCCTCGATGTCGGTGACCATCATGGGCGGTCTGGCCTTCGCAACTATCCTGACCCTGATCGCCGCGCCGGTCCTCTATTACGTGTTGTTTAGCAAGGAAAGAAAAATGGAGGAAGGCGGGAGTGCTAATCCGGTCGGGGCAAGCGGATGATGCGCGGCCTTGCGGCGAATGGGGCTGCCTTCAGGTCACCCATGACAGCACCTGCTGAGAGGCTTCGTGGCGCTAGCAGACTCCGGCAGCAATGCGCGTCCCGCAAATCGGGTGCAGATCAGCGGTAACGGCCTGCGGGACGTGTTTGATAGACAGCCAGCGGCGGCTGGAACAATGGATAATGGGAGAACTGGAATGACCAACGCTCAAGGGTGCTTGCACGCGAACAGGGCATCCTGCCTTTTGATTATGGCCATCACCCTGTTCCTTGGCGGGTGCGCTGCCAGACCCGGTCCTGAGGTTCTGCGAACGATCGAGGCGCGCGTTCCCGGCGCGCAGACCGTCACCATCTATGCCGCCACGACCCGTGAGCGGGCGGCTGAGAACGCTAATGTCTTCACCTCGGGGCGTGCCAGCCAGCCGAACTACTCGTCCTTCGATATCTCGGTGCCGCCCAACCATCAGCCAGGCGTGATCGAATGGCCGGACGAAGAGATCGACCCGCAGACCAGCTTTGCCACGGTCGGGCAAAGCATCCTGACCCGGCAGGGCTTCCTGCAAAAGGTCGCCGCATCGCAAGACAGCAGAAAGGACGTGCTCATCTTCGTGCACGGCTATAACTACAACTTTCCCGAGGCGCTGTACCGGCTGACCCAAATGACGGTCGATGCCGATCTGGACAACACTCCGATCCTGTTCGCCTGGCCTTCTCAGGCTGCCATTGCGGGCTATGTGGCCGACAAGGAATCCGTTACCTATTCGCGCGATGCGCTGGCCGATCTGCTGGCGGCGCTGGCGCGGGACCAGCGCATCGGCACGATCACCGTCTTTGCCCACTCGATGGGCGGCTGGCTGACGGTCGAGGCGTTGCGCCAGCTGCGCCTGTCGGGGCAAAATGACATCCTTGACCGCCTGACCGTCGTGCTTGCGGCGCCCGATATCGACGTCGATGTGTTCCGCGCGCAGATGCAGGTCCTCGGCCCGATGACGCAGCCGATGGCAGTGCTGGTCTCGCCCGATGACCAAGCGCTGCGCGTCAGCAACCGGCTGAGCCGCTCCCGCGCGCGCATCGGCGCGCTGGACATCACTGACCCGGCCGTGCAGCAGGCTGCGCGCAAGGCCCAGCTTGCGATTATCGACATCTCCAGCGTCGAGGCTTCGGACGGCCTGAACCATGACCGGTACGTCAGGCTGGCCTCCTTCTACGCCAATCGGGGGCGGGAGGGAGGAGACGGCCCTGGCCCTAGTCTTCGCCGCACAGGGGCCTTTGTATTCAACACGGTCGGCGCCACCCTTTCCAGCCCATTCTCGATCGTGGGCGAGGCTTTGGCGGGTGAGTAGGACCATCCCGCAGACCCGGCGTGGACGACGGTGGCTTGCCGGGGCTGCCTTCACGCTTGTCGTGCTGATCGCCGCAGCCCTGGTGGGGCTGGCCCTGAGGTATCAGCTGGATGGATTCGCGCGCTGGTTCTGGATCCTTGCCGTCGGCGTGACGGCCCTTGCCATTCTGGCGCTTCGGGCCGCCGGGCGACGCGGCGCGAGCCGGGCGGTGCTGCTGCCCCTCGTCGCCGTGGCTTTGGGATGGTGGCTGACGATCCGGCCCTCGGGCGATCGGGACTGGGCGCCAGATGTCGCCCATGGCGTGACCGCGCGGATCGAGGGGCAGACCGCCATTCTGGAGAATGTCCGCAATTTCGAGTGGCGCAGCGAACAGCATTTTACCCCGCACTGGGAAACGCGCCGCTATGATATCGGCGCGTTGTCCTCAGTCGATCTAGCAACATCGACATGGGGCAATCCAGCCATCGCCCATACGCTGATCAGCTTCGGCTTTTCTGACGGCGCCTTCCTGACCTTTTCAGCCGAGATCCGGCGAGAGCGGCACGAATCCTTTTCCGAGATCGGCGGCTTCTTCAAGAAATTCGAACTGGTGATGATTGCCGCCGACGAAGCGGACATCCTTCGGCTGCGGACCACCATGCGCCGCGAGGATGTCGCCCTGTACCCGTTGGACCTGACAGCGTCGCAACGCCGGGCGCTGTTCCTGACCTATCTGGACAAGGCGAACCAGCTGGCCGCGCAGCCCGCCTTCTATCATACGATTACCGCCAACTGCACCACGATCATCTTTCAACTGGCCCGGGTGGTCGAGCCGGGCATCCCGATGGACTGGCGCATCCTTCTATCCGGCTATCTGCCAGATTACCTGCATGACCATAGGGTGACCGGCGCCGGGCTGCCGCTAGAGGAGGTCAGGACTGACGCCCGTATCAGCGCCAAAGCACAGCAGGCCGACCCCGCCATTCCCTATTCCATTGCCATCCGTGCCGAGGATCCCCCCCGGCGCTGACCGTCGCCTTGCTTCCGCCGTTATCCTCGACTTTTCTTTCCTTCGCAAAACATAGAGGGTGTCATCCCCGGATTTCGTACGCCCGAGGGAAAGAGCGGAAGTTTGCGGTGAGCGGTGGCAATGCCGACTGAACTTTGCAACGGCATGAAGATAGGATCGTTGTGTGGCCGGCGACAGGTTGCGAAGCGTCATGTCGTCGATCATACGGCGACGCAGCGGGCTAACCGCTGATGTGGCATCAGCCATGGGATGGTCTCCTGATCAAAGGTTGGTCTCAGCAACCAAACCTTCTCATCAGGAGGCCATTCCCGCCAAGAGCGACGCCCTCCCGCGTCAGCGGGTTCGTTCAATCCCATGATTCCGGTTTTTGCAGAAACGCTTTAAATGCCTATCTTGTATGCCTTCAAGACTCACACGCTGACACGATTGAGCGGGGCACAGTCTGGTACGACCGATATAAAGAAACGTTTGAAGTGAACCATATTGAATGATTCAACATTTCATTTATCCTGTCAGGCGATGTTTTCGTATGCTACTGCGCTTCAAAGGAGGTCGATGATGCGATTGAAGGTGCTTGGAGCGGTCGTCTGTGCCGCCACGGCTTTGGCATCAGCCCCTAAAGCTGACGCCTACTCTATCGACTGCGCGATCCTGCTTTGTCTGGCGGGTGGCTTTCCTGCGTCAGCCGAATGCACAGCAGCGCGGGCAGAAATGATCCGTCGCGTGACGCCCTGGCCGATTGAGCCACCCTTGCAGCTTTGGAATTGCCCCATGCGGGCGAGTGGCATGCCACCGATACCCAATCTGGGCAGTGACGGACTCACGGATGATATACGAGGCTATCGCGACGGCATCGAGGTCTATCACGTCAACTACCGTGGACAGCGCAACAGCGAAGGGATCGAAATCAACGATTCAACGCAGCGCGGGGTTTATGACACGGAAGGACAGTTTCGTTGGGTTGGCATCCGTCTCGGAAATACCCCGGCATGGGTCCAAGATCGCGTTGGCTATCGCGGCGGAGAGCAAGCCGGGACACGCCGGGGCATCGTCATGCGAACGCGGGACCACACCGGCCAGGTTTCCGAAGTCATATGGCAGACCTACTGATGCTGGTAGTTGGCCGCCGACCCACGCACTATCAATTGCCGCACCTGCCCCTCTGTCGTAGGCTGTGCGGCAAAATGCCCGCAAAGGGAGGGACGAGCAGAATCAGATAAAACCACCAGCCCAAAAGGAAACCCCCCGCGCGGGGGTCCGCACGAGGGGGCTTGGGTTTGGTAACACAGGTTTGGCGACCTGAATTAGCAGCACATTTCACCTGCTATAGTTATCCTCCCACTCCCGAAAATCAAGAGCAAAAGCGCATCTGTGCGAACGGATACGGCTTGCCTGCGGACACCGCGCTTCTTGATCGAGGAGCAGCAGATGAATACCGGAGAGGCCGCAGAACGCGGCAGTTTTTTCAAACGCATAGACGGCGTTGTTAATGGCGCGCGCAGCGATAGCGGTGAAATCGACCGCAAACCCGTCCGTCGCAATTCACTCCGTGCCGGATCATGCGAAGGATCATTTTGGCGTGGGACGTCGCGTCAGGACGTGCAGAAGACGCTAATGGCAGCTCAACGGTATGACCGCGCAAACAAAGAGCCCGGCAAGCGGAACGGCCCCCTCGGAGGCATCGCCTTGGAGGTTCTGGCGCTGTTTGCCAATCTGGTAAACTTCAAGTCGGGCCGACTTGACCCGTCCCTTGATTACATCACGGACAAGCTGTGCCGGTCTCGTGACGCGGTTGTGCGGGCGCTGAAGGCGCTGCGCGATCACGGCTTTCTGGACTGGCTGCGCCGCTATGAGCCTGCCCCGAACGAAGGCCGGGGACCGCAGATCCGACAGGTCAGTAATGCCTATCGCCTGTCCGCACCAAAGCGCGCCCTTGCGCTTCTTGGGCGATGGGCTGGAAAACCAGCAGCGCCAGATGATGACCAAGCTGCCCGAGCAGATCGCGCCGCTATCGAAGCGGAGCATATCGCTACGCTCGATCTTGGGAGTTTTGCAGAGTTCGTGATCGAGGATTCGACGCTTGGAAAGGAGCTTGCCCGGTTGGGTAAAGCTATCGGTTTGCGCGAGTCTGCCAAGCGGACTGAATACCAATCTACCTCTTATTCTTATGCAGGGTCATGATGCTGACAGCACATACAGGGACGTTATCGCGTCCCTACGGCGGTTCAATCTATGAAGGATAGGCCACGTAACGGTACCCGATGCACATCAAGAGCCACCGCCAGCACTGAAGGCACGGTTGCATGGCTGTGAATAACAGCCTGTTGCGGCCGGAGAGCAATACGGGATCGTTTCAAAGAAGGAAGCGCCGGATGAATAGGGTTTTTGCAATCGCCGCACTGTGCTGCACTATCGCAGGACCAGGCTTAGCCAACAGTATTGCAGGGCAGGCTAGCGTGATCGACGGAGATACCATTGAAATCCATGGCGAGCGGATCAGGCTAGTATCCATAGACGCCCCTGAATCCCGGCAACCTTGCTTTGACCAGCAAGGCCGCGCTTGGCGCTGCGGACAGCAGGCAGCACTAGCCTTGTCAGACTTCATCGCCCGCAGGCCCGTGGCATGCCAGTCAGAGGGCAGGGACCGCTACCGTCGCATCCTTGGAGACTGTGCCGTCGCCAATGTCAGCCTGTCGGCATGGATGATCGAGAACGGTTGGGCGGTGCCCTACTACGACCGCGACCGCCGCCACGCTGCCGGTGCGGATCGGGCGAAGGCCGCACGGCGGGGGATCTGGTCTGGAGCTTTCGAGACGCCGAGTGACTGGAGAAAAATAAATTGATGGTTCAACTAGGATGATATTTTCGTTAATGCCTACACTGCCTGCAAAACAGGAGGGCATGATGAAAGAGAACCTCAAGCTGCTGTTCGATCTTCTGCCCCCACCAGGTACAAAAGGCTTTTTGGTTCTGGAGAGTCTGACCGCAACAGAGCTGCGTGAGCGGGGACAGGAAACAGAATCTGATAGCGTTATCCGGCTCAGCCTGTGCGACACCAAGGACGGGGAGAACCCGATTGCGGTCTATGAGCTTCTGCTGTCCGAAGATGAAACCCACAACCCCATCGAAGCCCATAATCGCATCAGGACCTGGGCCGCTGGCTTCATGCTTGGCGCGAAATATTCTGGTCAAACCATCGGGCTTACCATCAAGCAGACGCAGGCAACCTAACGGGCAGTCGAGGCCCGCGGAGCGGGCATGAGGTCTGACTTTCCCAATCCATCCTTGACGCCGCAGGGGGGGTTCGGGTTATGGCTGGTGTTCCCGTATTGTTCTAGTGACCATGACCCTGCACCTCAGCCCGGCGATGTTGCGCAAATCAGCCCCGAGCATGACTGCCCCCTTTCCCGCCATTCTTCAGCGGACGGCTTCGATCTCGGCCCTGCCAAGGGCCGAGAAGCGGTTCATGATGGCGATGCGGATCTGGATTTCGGCGGTCTGGCGGGCGGGGTCTCGTGACATGATCCTCTCGCCGAAGAGCTTCAGGCAGTTCATCAGAGCTTCGACCCGACTTCGGACGTGATAGCCGGTCCACTTCTTCCAGAGCGCCCGGCCCAAGCGCCTGGTTGCCCGCAGGATCTCATTTCGCGCGGCAGCAGCGGGACAGTCTTCTTTCCAGGCGCGGCCATTGCGCCGGATCGGTATGACGGCATCCGCTCCTCGGTCGATGATCGCGCCATGGCATCGTCGTGTATCGTAAGCACCATCTGCGGTGACCGTGCCGATCGTCTCTTCCGGCGGGATCTGCGCCAGAAGCTCCGGCAGCAGCGGGCTGTCGCCTTGGCGGCTCGAGGTCAACTCGACCGCGCGCACATCCCCGGTGCCCGCGTCCATGGCGAGGTGGACCTTTCTCCATTGCCTCCGGCGTGACGGGCCATGTTTGCGGGCCTGCCACTCGCCGTCCCCGCGGAACTTGATACCGGTGCTGTCGATCAACAGGTTCAGGGGCTGCCCGGACGCGCGATACGGGACCTGCACCGCGATCCGCGCCTGCCGGCGGCACAGCGTCGAATAGTCCGGAACCGGCCAATCAAGCCCCGCCATCTGGATCAGGCTTTCAACCAGCCCGACCGTCTGCCGGAGCGGAAGCCCGAAGAGCACTTTCAGGGTCAAGCAGGTCTGGATGGCAGCGTCCGAGAAGGTCTCGGGTCGCCCGCGCTTGCCGGTCTTGTCGGCGTGCCAGACCGTCTCGGGATCGAACCAGACCGACAGCGAGCCGCGCTTGCGCAGCGCCGCATTGTAGTCTGACCAGTTCGTCGTGCGGTAGCGGATCGGGGAAGGCTTCGGCATGCCCTCGACCTAACCCTCAGGACGCGCTCAGTGAATCCCCATCACTGAGATGTGCAACAAGGTCCTGCTGATCGCAGAACAAAATGATGCCTTTCGGCGCTGCCTGGGCTTCGCAGCCCTGTGGCGGGACCATCATCTGAAAGGCCGCGCTGTCGTCACGCCGGGCTTCGAGGCGCTGCCCGTGGCGACTAAATCCGCCCTGATGGAGAAGGTTATCAACTTCACCGACTTCACTGAAGAAAACGACCCTTGGGAGGATCATTCCTTTGGGCGCGTGGAGGCCGATGGTTCGGCGATCTTCTGGAAGATCGACCTTTACGACACCGCCTACACCTACGGCGCGACGATGCCCGATTGTGCCTGTGACCCCGACCAGACGCGCCGTGTTCTGACGCTCTACCTGCCGTCCGAACACTGACCAGAGATCGGCCTGCTTTGCTCCGTTAGCAGGCCGATGCTTCCCGCAGCTTCAACCGGAAAGGGGGTGAACACATGAGCAATGCAATCTTGGAACAGCGCCTCGCGGAAGCATGGGCGCTTGTCAGGAAGGGCGACACCTTTGGAATCGGACGCCGCTTCCTGAACCAGCACGGGGCCGTTTAAGCCCCCCGCCTTGTCCTGCCCTCACACTGGACAAGGCACCCATAACATAATCGTCGCACACAGGAATACACACCATGAAAACCGAAATTATCGCCGCCGCCCCGATCCAGTATTTCCCGCTGGCCCAACTCTACGTCTCCGACATGAACCCGCGTCAGGACGCGGACCCGGAGGGGATCGACCTGCTGGCCGACAGCCTTGCCATGATCGGCCTGATCCAGAACCTGTCCGGCACCGTTGACGCGGATGGTCGCGTCGGCATCGTCGCCGGGGGCCGCAGGCTGCGCGCCATTGCCCGCGCCGTCGAGCGTGACCCGACCGTGACCAAGCGCCACCCGGAACTGGCATCCGTTCCCGTCCGCATCGCCCCCGACGAGGCCACCGCGCGGGCATGGGCCAGCGCCGAGAACGCCGCCCGCGAGGACCTGGCCCCCGCCGATGAAATCCGTGCCTATGGCCGGATGAAGGATGCAGGCGCAGACGTGTCCACCATCGCCCGCAGCTTCGGCAAGACCGAGGCGCATGTTTACCGCCGCCTTGCGCTGGCAGCACTTCCCGCCCCCGTGCTGGACGCCTTGAAGGCAGGTCAGATCAGCCTTGGCATGGCGAAAGCCTTTACCGTGTCCCAGGACGAGGCCCTGACCTTGCAGGTTCTGGCCCAGGTGAAGGGCCGCGACCTGTCGGAACACCAGATCAAGCGCGCCTTGCAGCCCGACGCGATCAGCGGCACCGACCGCCGCGCCGTGTTTGTCGGGCTGGACACCTACGAGGCCGCAGGCGGGCGGTTGATCCGCGATCTGTTCAGCGAAACGACCGCGCTGCACGATGCCGACCTGCTGGACCGCCTGTTCATCGAAAAACTGAAAGAGGAAGCGGCGAAGGTCGGGGAGGTCTGGAAATGGGCCGATGTTTCGACCGACAGCTATATCCCCTACGGCACCACCGAGAAGATGGACCGGGTTTACCGCGTCGAGGGCGAACTGACCGAGGAACAGTCCGAGCGTTATGACGAGTTGGCCGAACTGGCGAACGGCGACGTTCTGGACGAGGTAGGCCAAGCCGAACTAGCCGAACTGACCTCAATCCTTGACGGAGATTACACCGATGCACAGCGCGCCGTGGCGGGGGTGTTCGTCTATGTGGGGAGCGATGGACGGCTTGGCGTAACCAACCCCCTTGTCAGCCCCTATGACCGGGAGGAAGCAATCGAGACGCAGGTTCTGACCGGCCACGCCGCAACGCGCCACGGCGCGACCAGCGTCGAGGATGCCCCCAAGTCGCCCTATTCCGGCGCGCTGGTCGAGGACATGAAGGCCGTGCGGCTGGCCGCGATCCAGACCGCGTTGCTGGACAAGCCGGAAATGATCTTTGACCTGCTGGCCTTCGGCATGTCGCTGGCATCGGGTGTCAGCACCCATGTTTTCGACCTGTCGCCGGGACGCCCCAACAACTGCCCGAGCAAGTCCGAGGGGTTGGAGTTTTCCGAACGGCTGACCCATGCCCCTGCGGGACATGAGGCATGGAGCCGCCCGGAGTTGCGGGTGGACGATCTGGCGACCGCCTTCCGCACTTTCGTCGCCGCTGGCAAGAAAGCCCGCAACGCTACGCTGGTCGAGAGCGTGGCGCGGACCCTGCCCTATGGCGCAGGTAGCGCGGAGTTTTTCGGACTGATCGAGGCCGATGCCGGGGCCGGTATCCGCAAGGTCTGGACGCCCACCGCCGAGAACTTTTTCAGCCGTGTCAGTGCCGACTATCTGGACGCGCTGCATCTGGAACTGACCGGCTGCGATCCGCAGGGGAACGGCTTCAAGGCGCACAAGGCGCAGAAAAAGGCTGAAAAAGCGCAGTGCATGGAGCGGCTGTTCAGCGATGCCGAGTATCAGAAGGCATGGCGGATCGACGCGGACAAGAAGGCCCGCATCGAGGCTTGGACCCCGGACTGCTTCTGATACAAATTAGGGCGGCAAGCGCCGCCCTAATTTCAGACAAGAAATGAGAAGATACGTAAAATAGCGAAACGCTTGTCCGTTCTAAACCCGACTTCAACCAAGGCGATATCAGTCATGAATTTCCTCTATCATCGCATCTATCTTGCCGGGTATAGTGGATGGATGATGCCGCGCCGGTTGCGTAGGATCATCCCAAGATCGCAATTTCACCGAGCTTGGTTTTTAGGTTCAACCGGCCATTTTGAATAAAATGGCATACGATACGGGTTAGCAAATCCCCGGACACAGGAGCGGACTTGCCATGACATTTGAAGAAAGACTTTTTTCCCATGAGTGCGAACGCGACCGTATGGCGGAGACGCAAAACACTCTTTACAAATGGGCGGCGGGTTTTGCAGCATCTGTAGTCGGCAGCATTGGATACGTGGGTTTATCCATTCAGAATCCCACAGTGCCGATGGCCGCAGTATTGATCCTATTTGGCTTTCTTCTTGTCTGCCTCCTTAGAGTAGTCGAGCTGCACAACGAGATAGATAGAGCCAGGTATCGCCTTGTACATGATTTGCTGATTGTCGCGCCAACCGGACACGGCAAAGGCATTCCATTCCCAGAACGGCAATCGTCGTTCGACTGAACACCCCCCATTCCTTGTGGTGAGGAATACTGGCCCCGCTTCGGCGGGGTCTTTTTTTTCTTTTAGAGCGTTTCTGCAAAACCCGGAATCATGGGATTTTCATAGGGGTCTGCTTGTGATTCATCCTTTCTAGGAGGATGGATCATGTCAGCACCTTTACCGAATGCGCTGCGTGCGCGGTTCAAGGCTTGTCTCGAAGAGGGTTTGAGTGGGCGAGCTGCCGCGGCGCGATTGATGCTCTCGCCTGCGACGGGGTCTCGTTGGGCCCGGGCAATTCGGCAGCACGGGGATGCAGTGCCCGCGCCGCAGGGGCGGCCACGCGGGCGCGGAAAGCTTGCGCCGCATCAGGCCTTTTTTGAAGAGCTGGTCGCCCAGGATCCGGATATCACGCTCTATGAATTGCGCGATGCGCTGGCCATGGCCGAGGGCGTGAAGGTTCATCACTCCTCGATTGCGGCTCTGCTCAAGCGGCTTGGTTTCACCTATAAAAAAAATCGTTGGTGGCCTCCGAACAGCACCGCGCCCGTGTAAAACAAGCCCGGCACGAGTGGCAGGAGCGGCGCATTCCCTTTATGCGTCGCCAGCCCGAACGGCTGGTGTTCATTGACGAAACCTCCGTGAAGACGAACCTGACCCGACTGCGAGGGCGCGCCTGCCGCGGCCAGCGGTTGCGGATGGACGCGCCTTTCGGTGGCTGGGGCACACAGACCTTCATCGCAGGCCTCACGTCGGAGGGGCTCATTGCGCCCTGGGTGATCAAAGGCGCGATGGATGGCTCCGCCTTTGCGACCTATGTCCGCGATGTCCTGACCCCGGAACTGACGCCCGGCACGGTCGTCATCCTCGACAACCTGGCCACTCATCGCAACGTCGAGGCCGCCGAAGCCATCCGTGACGCCAAGTGTTGGTTCCTGTATCTGCCGCCCTATTCACCCGACCTGAACCCCATCGAGCAGGCTTTCTCGAAGCTGAAGGCGCATCTCCGCAAAATGGGCGCACGAACCTTCGATGACCTGTTCAAAGCCCTTGGTGACATCTGCAGCATGTTCTCACCCCAGGAGTGCTGGAACTACTTCCACGCGGCAGGGTATGTATCAGGTTAATACAGAAACGCTTTAGATTGGAGCTACCACTTATTGACTGAACAACCTTAGCGACCGAACCGGAGAAGCTGATGAACGTAACTGAAATGAGCTATGCCCAACTGGAAGAACAGCGAAAGCAGATTGAAGACGCGATGCGCAATCTTGATAAAACACGCAAGACTGACGCAAAGAAGGCTGTCAGGGCAACGGCGAAGGAATACGGCTTTACCATCGAGGAACTGTTTGACTTGCCCGTC
This sequence comes from Paracoccus sp. NBH48, assembly GCF_015390265.1. Lineage (NCBI taxonomy): Bacteria > Pseudomonadati > Pseudomonadota > Alphaproteobacteria > Rhodobacterales > Paracoccaceae > Paracoccus > Paracoccus sp. NBH48. The sequence continues at coordinate 46,354 of NZ_VUOJ01000011.1, forward strand.
AGCCCGAAAAGCAGCGGTGCTGGAGCAAAGCCAAAGTATCGGAACCCCGAAAATCAAGACGAAACGTGGTCGGGTCGAGGACGCAAACCGCAATGGATCAAAGAGGCCGTTGAGAACGGCGCTGATCTTTCGTCGTTTGAAATCTAGGTCAGATCATGCGGGTCAGGGTTTCACCCTGGCCCGCGCGACGGGCGGCATTGTGCCCACTGCGCACGTCACGGCCAATAAATGGATGTGACACTAGCCCGTCAGAAAGTAGCGGCCCTGCGGGCCGCTTTTTTCGTTGTTCGCTTTAGTCGCCGTGCGCTGTTTTTTCTTTGTGACCTGTCCCGAACAGAAACCAGTTGGCATCTATTCCACAGCGTTTGAGGACAATGGCAAGCTCACTTGCCTTAAGGTCGCGCTCTCCAGACTCGATCTTGCAATAGGTTCGGAACGGCGTACCAATTGTTTCCGCCATGTCCCGTTGAGACATATCCGCGCTTGTCCTGACATGCTTGAGCCGATCCATAAGACTATGCACATGCCCAAGCGAAAAAACTTCAACTTTCCTGCCGCGTGTTTCTTCTGTCATTGGTCGAAGCCCCCATAAGACGGTTGTTGAATCATCTAGTAGGGATGATTGCCGATAACGGCAACAATTCATCTTTCCGTAAAAATCCACGCGTGAGGCTGTTTGCCGGGGGCGGTAGCGCGTCTATCGTGGCGGCGTCCCTCGGGGCGGGCGGTCTAGGGCTGATCGCCCTGGGCCGCACGCCCCGAGGGACCGCGCTCTAGGCTTGGCCGGCTGCACCGGCCTGCGCCCCGAGCCTATCCCCCTGCCCCTCCTTTGCGCCTTATCCCGCGCGGCCTGCCCCTCCTTTGCGCCTTATCCCGCGCGGCCTGTCTCTCCGAGCCAGCCCGCGCGGGGGCGCAATAGTCGGCTCAGGGCGATAGTCTCGGCCCTTCGGGTCACGATCGCTCGCGCAAGGGCCAGCCTGCCCACAGGACGCCTCGCCTTCGGTCAGAAGGCCCGTGGCAGGTTACTCACAGACCGCCCGTCGCGCCGACGGTAGGCATGGCTTGATACGTTAGCGAGCATATGCCCTGGTTGAGTCTTACCAAGGACAGCAGGTTACTGTTAGCCGCATCCCGCCACTTCGTATTGCTAATCAGCTCCATTTTATCTTCCGCTTCTGGGGTGCCGTAAGCCGCATGGATTAAACGTTCCAGCTTCGGGCAATCGGCATCCGATAGGGGTGTCAGGTCGACGCGCATCAGCTTCTGGTCGGACGCAAACAGGAAGCTAACCTCGAAGTTGATCCCCGAGGATTCATAGTTGGATCTCAATTCGGCACGGAGTTCGAGCGCATCCTTCCCACGATCATCGTTGGGGGCGCCATGACCACATAAGAGATCATCAGCCCCAGCACCATTGGCACCAGAACGCCCGAGGCGATGTGGAAGAACCACCCCAGCATCAGCGCCAGCATGACGCCCAGCGTGATGTTCAAAAGGGCCGGTGGTGCGGCGGTCGGCGTGGGCTGTGTCATGACGATCCCGAAGCTCTGTCCCTATCGGGTTAGAAGGAACCGAAGGCTGTGCCAAGCACGATCACGGCCACAAGGGCAACAAGCGCGCTGACAATGGCGGCCATGACGATGTCCAGATAGCTTTCGCGATGCGTGCAGCCACAGACCGCAAGCATCGTGACCACCGCGCCATTATGCGGCAAGCTGTCCAGCGTACCCGAGGCGATCACGGCCACCCGGTGCATCAGCGCAGGGTCCAGCCCTGTGTCTGACGCGATCTGCATGAAGGTGGGGCCAAGGGCCTGCAGCGCAATGGTCATCCCGCCCGAAGCCGATCCGGTCAACGCGGCAAGGATGTTCGTCGCTACCGCCAGTGACACGAGCGGCCCGCCTCCGATGCCCAGAACCCAGTCCCGCACCATCTCGAACGCAGGCAGGGCCGCCACGACCGCGCCGAACCCCACAAGGCTTGCCACGCTCATGATCGGAAGTACTGCGGCCGTCGCGCCCGAGTCGATGCTTTCGCGCAGATTGCGAAAGCGGCGCCGGTTCATGGCAACCAGCACGATGCAGGCGACCAGAAGCGCAAGCGCCACCGACCAGACCCCGCCGACAGCCGACAGGGTGGTTTCGCCCCATGCGGGCTGCGAGAGGAAATCGAAATCCATGCTGGGCAGCACGAACTGCGTCAGGATCAGGTTGACCACGACAACCAGAACCAGCGGCAGAATGGCCAGGCCGATCGGTGGCCGCCCGCCCCAGGATCCGGCGCGGCTGATCTCGGCAGGGTCAAACTCGCGTGCGGTGCTGGCCAGCTCGCGCGAGACGGCGGAGCCTTTTTCGGCCGCGCCATAACCCTCGCCCCGCGCCTTGGCCTGACGTTCGCGGAAGGAAAGCCAGCCCAGGCCGATGGCCGCCATGATGATGCTGGCTATGATGCCAAGCCCAGGTGCGGCAAAGGGGGTGGTACCAAAGAACGGCATCGGAATCGCGTTCTGGATCGCAGGCGTTCCCGGCATGGCCGACATGGTGAAGGTCGAGGTTCCAAGCGCGAGTGCCGCCGGAAGCAGCCTGCGCGGCACGCTTCCCGCCTTGAACAGCGCCTGCCCCATTGGCGCCAGAACGAAGAACGCCACAAACAGGCTGACACCGCCATAGGTGACCATCGCGCCCGCAGCCACCACGGCAAGGATCGCCCGCGAGGGGCCGAGCCGGCGCGTCATGTAATCGGCGATCGCTGAAACCGATCCGCTGTCGTCCATCAGCTTGCCGAACAATGCGCCCAGCAGGAAAAGCGGAAAGAACTGCGCCACAAACCCCGCCGCCGCAGGCATGAAGGTCTGCGTCCAGTGCGCCAGCATCGGCTGACCGGAAAAAAGCGCCGCCACCGCAGCAGCCAAAGGCGCCAGCAGCAGGATTGTCCAACTGCGGAACGCAAGCACCATGATCAGGGCAAGGCCCAACAGAATACCCAGCAGACCCAGCATGTCAGAGCTCGTCCGCCAGCGCGTCGATATCGAAGGTCGAACGCACCCCGATGTCCTGAATATGGGTGCGGCCGAAATCCTCGGCGGCGCGGCGCCCTTCGTCGAAGAGCATCTTCAGGAAGTCCCATTCGGCATTCAGCTTCGAGGAATGTCCAAGGTCCACCATGATGTCCGAGGTGATGCGATGCAGGCGCATCTCTTTCCAGTACCGCGCCTCGCCATTGCCGGGGTCGATGACACGGCGCAGCAGCGCCATCATCCGCAACTCTTTCAGTAGCTGGGCGTTGAAAGAGATCTCGTTCAGGCGGCTTGCGATCTCGCGCGCGGTGCGCGGCGTCTCGCGCCGCTCGACCGGGTTGATCTGCACCAGAACGGTATCGAGGCTTTCACATTCACGCACGAGCGGCGTCATCGTCGGGTTGCCCGCATAGCCGCCGTCCCAATAGGGCACGCCGTCGATCTCGATGGCCTGGAACATCGATGGCAGGCAGGCCGAGGCGAGCAGCACATCGGCCGTCACCTCATGCTTGCGGAACACCCTGCCTTGCCCGGTGTGCACATTGGTTGCCGTGATGAACAGCTTGACCGGCCCGGTCGCCAGCGCGTCGAAATCGATCAGGTCTGTCAGGATGTCGCGCAGCGGGTTCCCTGCCGCCCCACCCAGCGAATAGGGCGAGATCAGCCGCGCCATCAGATCCATGGCGATGAAGGCGGGCGAGTTGTCCAGCGTCCATTTGCCCGTCAGGACCTCCAGCGGCCCGCGCTTGAACGGGCTGAAGCGCGCGGCATCGGCCGTCCGGCGCCAGAAGGCGGTCAGCATCTCACGCGCGGTCTGCCGCCCGCCGGTGGCCATGCCGGCCGCCAGGATTGCCGCGTTCATGGCGCCGGCCGAGGTGCCGGAAATGCCATCGATCTCGAACCAGTCTTCCTCGAGGATGCGGTCCAGAACGCCCCATGTAAACGCCCCATGCGAACCGCCCCCCTGCAAGGCGAGGTCGATGGGAAGGGTTTTTTCGCGTCTGCGATTTCGGGTTGCTGGCCATTTCGGCGCCTTTCAGTCAATTCATTGCAAGAAAATGGCGCCCGAAGCCGGGCGCCCTAGGGGATCAGGCGGCGGGCACCGCTTGCCCGCGAAGCCTCCACGCCATCGCACCAAGGGCCGCGCCAATGGCGATGAGGTCGAGCCCCAGCATCAGCCCGATCAGCCACAGCGCAGTGACCGGCATCGCGGCAAAAAGCACAAGCGACAGCACGACCGAGAGCACCCCGCTGGCAAAAACCCAAAGCCAGTTGGGCAAGGGACGGATCGTCAATGCGAAGACAACCTTCGACATCCCCTCGATCATGAAGAAGATGATCAGCAGAAGCGACAGCAGCAGCATCCCCTGCGCGATGTTGCGCAAGAGCAGAATGCCCAGCAACACACCAAGTATGGCCGAGATGATCTGCAGCCAGAAGTTCGGCGCATGGCGTGCGCTGATCAGGCCGATGGCCTGAATGATGCCGCTGGCGATCAGCAGCCAGCCGAACACCACGACGGCAGCAGCCGAAGAAAAGGCCGGGAAGACGATGGCGACGATCCCCGCGACGACCAGCAGCACCGCCTGTACCAGGTGGAAGGTCGAATGGCGGCGCACCGCATCGCGCGCGGCTTCGCGGTAGGTCTGTGCAGCGGCGGCAAGACTGATCGGCATGGCATTGACTTCCTTGTTCAACAGGGTGCTTCCCGCCGGGCAGCGGGTGTTGCCTTCCCCGACCCGCAGGGCCGGATATGGATCAAAATTGGCACAGGACCGTGAAGCCCATGCCAGACAATCAATTTTTCATCGCCATGATGATCCGGGACGGCATTCTGGACCTCATCCTGTGTCATGCCCCATTCCGTCTCCTGCCAGCCAGCCGCAGCCTGCGGCGTCGTGGCAATGAAGCTTAATAGGATGGCAGTACCAGCCACCATCACCCGTGTCTTTTGCATTCCTTATCCCCTTGGGCTGTCTCATCGCATGTGATGTTCCTTCACCAGCGGTCGGCAGTAAAGGCAGCACCGGATGGATGCGCTGTCAATGCCTCTGACAGACGCGGTGATCGCCCCTCCGGGGGGATTTGGACAAGCCAAACGCCCCCTGCGTGGCGCTCCTTATCACGACGGGACGGGCCTGACTGTCACCCTTCGGTCTGGTCGCGTCCTGCGCCTGACAGATCGTCCCCATCCACCCAAGGGGCTTTCGCGGCATATCCTTGCCCCTGCGGGCCTACGGTATTCCACGGTCCCCTTGTGCGTCTGTGACCGATCCGTCCTGCTGGTCCTTGCGCGACCGACCCGAAGGCTGACGAAGAAGTCAGGCCAGGCGCCGATCCGCGACCGTCACCAATGCGGACACCGCGTTGCGGTGACAGTTTCTTTTTTGGCCCCTTACGGGGCTGTGCGCTCCCTCCCCTCAGGCATCAAAAGAAGCCCGAAGGGGGTGCCTCGGTCAAGCTATTTAGTTGCCGAAAACGGCAATAAATAAGTAGGAAAGCGTTGTTATAAATAGTAAAAAGGAGGTGCGGAAGGGGCGCAGCAAGCGCACCACGCCAACCACCACGAGGAACGCCAGATGGCACTTTTTGAAATCATCACCATGACCGACGACAGCGGCATGAGCCGCGTTGTGACAGATGACCTTGCCGCATGGGTCGATGACATGGGCACCGAAATCACCGGCATCGAGACCCGCGCCAGCCTGCGGACCGAATTGCAGGGCCAGCCCAAGATTGCCGGTTTCCTTGGCCCCTTCTGGGGCGGCCTGTCCCAGACCGGCGATGCCATCATCCGCTATGAGGATGAAGGCACCTATTCGGCACTGAGCCAGTGAGGGAGCCGCAGATGACCCATTTTTCTGTCGTGCAGACCGATATTCACCCCGCCCCCTATGTCGCAGCAACGGGCAGCGCGCGGAGTGCCCAAATCCTGGCCCGCCTTGTGCGGGAGCGTTGCCCCGGAAATGCCTTTGGCATCCGCGAAGGCGCGGCCTTTGGCGGGCCGAAAAGCAATGGTTTTCATCCGCGATTGCGCCCGATCCTTGGAGGTTCAGCGGATTGCAGCCGAAGAATTGTTTGCGGAAGCCGACGAGAACCCCGACCAGCTCGTGAAGTGGCACGTCTATTTCTACGACGCCGGGACTGGGAAATTCCGCTTCACCGTGAACGCCTATCTGGATCACGATTTGCCCGTTCGGGCCAAGTGTGAAGCCGACCCCGAACTTGTCGGGCGCACGGTCGTCTATGGCGATCCGCCCACGATGGAGACGCTTTACCTGATGCTCGATGCCTTTGCGGCAAAGCAGGAGGCAACGGCATGAGCGGTTTTTCCTTTAACGGTTTTGTGGCGGGGGATACCCCCGCCACCTTCACCGACTACCGCGTGTCGCCGGTCAAGATGATCCGCGAGGGCACGGATGCGGAAGCCATCGAGGTTTGCAGCCCTGCAGGCCGGGCTTTCTGGTCGATCTATGGCGACACCGGCGCAGGCTGGCGGCTTGTCCATGACGCCGAGGCTGACGACGCGGGCCTTGCCCTCGCCGCCCTGTCCCGGAACGCGGCAGCCCGGTTCGAGTATGCCGACCTTGAGACTATCACTGTCGCCGGGACGCTGGCCGATCTTGCCGACCGTCTGGCCGAACGCATCCACGACGAAATCCCCGGATACGACAACCCGGAAGATTTTCGCGGTGACGACTTCGACGCGCACCCGCTGTCCGAGCTGCGCGAGCAAATCCTTGAAGCCATCGAGAGCGAGGCAGCAGCATGAACACCCGCACCACCTTCAGCGCCGGCGCACTGGTCGCACCGATGAACATCATGAGCATTTGCGCCGCCCGTGAGGTCGCGCTGACGCAGATGCAGGACGCCATCGCCACTCTGTCGGACGGCTACAGCCGCGCGCTGGACGCGGCCGAGACGGCCAAGGGCGCGACCGCGGGGCATTCCTGCTATCTGCACTACAGCGACAACGAGGCCGTGAAATCGACCCTGTTTTCCGCCTTCGATCCTGTTGCCGTCCTGGCCCGGTACAAGCGCACCCTCGATGCCGCAATCTGGCTGCGGATCGTTGAGGAAAGCCGCCTCAAGGAAATCATGGACCGCACCGAGCGGGACCAGCTGGACAAGCAGATGGGCGCAGATGACATGCCCGAGCCAACGCTTGAGAACATCCGCGCCACCTTGGAACGCCTGACCCTCGATGCCGACCTGATTTTCATGCGGGGCGTGGCCCGCGCCTTTTCCGAACTGGACCCGGCTTTCAAGAGCCACGACGCGTTCAAGATCGGCAAACGCATGATCTTCACATGGGTTTTCGATGATGGCGGTTATTGGTCCTATTCTGGCAGGGGCGAACAGATGCGGCGCACCTTGGCGGACGTCGAGCGGGTGTTTTCGCAACTGTCCGGGCAGCGGAGCTACGGCGATCTGGAAGGCGCGATCAATGCCGCCCGGCGCGGCGGATGGGGCGCGCGGCAAACCGAGATCGAGACCGAGTATTTTACGGCCCGATGCTTCAAGAACGGCAACCTGCACCTGTGGGTGAAGGACGCGGACCTACTGCGGAAGGTCAGTCAGGTCCTGGCGGGCTATTACGGCGAAGTGCTGGCCGATGCCGCAGGGTCCGACGAGCAGCCCGCCGACTTCCGCACCGGCACTGCCGTTGCCAAGGATCTTGCCTTCTACCCGACGCCTGCGGCGACGGTCGAAGAATTGCTTTCTGATCTGACGATCAAGGCGGGCACCCGTGTTCTGGAGCCAAGCGCCGGTATCGGCGCCATCGTCCGGCCCGTCTTGAAGATGGGCGCGACCGTGGACGCTGTTGAAATCCACCCTGACCGGGCAGCGGCATTGCGGGGCATGGCCCACCCTGCGCTGAAGGTTCATTGCGCAAATTTTCTGAAGGTCACGCCTGCGCCGGTCTATGACCTGATCCTGATGAATCCACCGTTTTCAGGCACGCATTTCATGGATCACGTCAAACACGCATGGGACTTCCTTGCGCCGGGCGGCGAGCTGCGCGCGATCCTGCCCGCATCCGCCGAGGTCGGATCGACCGCCAAGCATGAGCGGTTCCGGGCATGGGCCGCGCAGCATTCTCCGCGCGGCTATCGGTGCCGCCAGTGGCTCGACCTGCCGCCCGAGAGCTTCGCCAGCGTGGGCGTCCGCATCAATACCGTGGTGCTGACCCTGCGGAAGTGCTAGGCAAAACCTACTCCCTTTTGCGACGGAGAAACTCAGGCCCCGCTTCGGCGGGGCCGTTTTTTTTAACTGCCATGTCCCCCGACCTATCAAAAAGAATGCTCGCAAAAGGCGGGACTGCTGACGCAAGCCGCACCCGGTTGTCCAGTCGCGTGCCGGGAACGACCTTGGGAGTGAAGGCGGGCGACCGCAGCAGGCCCGCGCGAGACGTCAAGGATCGAGCAAGCATCTGTCTTGAAGCACAAGGTCAGAAATCGTGCAATGAGCCTGATCGGACCGGAGACCTCCGAGTATCGGAGGTCCGATCAGGCGGTGTCGACTGGCGAGATACCCCTCCACTGTTACCTTGGGCGCAGGTGGGTGTTGCCGTGGATCAAGAGCTGCCGTTCATTTCGGCCGCGATGAGCGACTGCTTGGAGCCCTTTTCTATCGATGCCGCGACTCGAACGATTGGCAGTTTCGGCGGAAAGCGACCGCGTTGAAGGTGGGGTCAGCCATTGACCGGACCCTCGCTGAGGATCGCGAGCGGGCGCTCTCCGCCCATCCGCATCCAGCCTGCGACGCCCGCCGCTCCCGATGGCGTGGTTGCAAGGCCCTCGGCGGCTGTCAGCTCGACGGCCGCCGCGGCCTCGGCTTCGGAAACGGTCTCAAACGCGTCCGCCGTCTCGCGCAGGATGTCGAAGGCTAGGAGGGACGGCGTCTTGCAGTCGAGCCGGCCCATCTCGGAGACCGGGCCGTCGACCGTGATGATGCGGCCCGCACGCACGCTCTCGCGCAGGCAAGGGGCCGCCTCGGGCTCGATCACGACGATGCGCGGCTGCACGGACCAGGCGGCGCGGATGCGTGCCGCCATTGCGGCGGCGAGGCCCCCGACGCCCGCCTGGAGGTAGATGACGTCGGGCCAGGCGTCCGGCCCGGGCCCGGCGGCCTCGAACGCCTCCCGCAGCTCTTCGGCGATCACGGTATAGCCCTCCATCACCAGCCGGGGCGGCTCCGTGTAGCCCGGCCAGGATCCGTCGGCGAGGTGAATCGCGCCCGTCGCTTCGGCGTCCGCGACCGCGGCGGCGACGGAGGCCTCGTAGGCCTCGCCCGAACGGACGACTTCCGCCCCTTCGGCGCGCAGCCGGTCGGCGAAGTCCTCGGACACCGTGCGCGCGATGTGGATGCGGGCCATCGCTCCGAAGACCCGTGCGCCGGCGGCGACCGACAGGCCGTGATTCCCTGCGCTCGCGGTGACGAAGGTGACGTCGACCCGTCCCCTCGCCTCGATCAGCCGCAGCGCCGCGTAGGCCCCGCCCAGGGCCTTGAACGAGCCGAGCCCCATCCGCGCCCGTTCATCCTTGATCCAGAGCGGTCGCCCGCCCGGCATCTGCCGTCGGAGCGGGGTCGGTGCATGGACGGGGCACCGGGACAGGCGGGCGCGCACGGGCGCAGGGTCGAGGATGGTCATGATTGCAATCTGCCACTAAAGCGTGCGACGTTTGCGGCATGCGTACCCGATATGCGAGAAACATTCCCGTAACGGCTGTCGCCTGTGATACGGTGGCCTCATGATGATGCCGACGTTCGATAATGCCGACCGCACGCTGCTCGCGACCCTTCAGCGCAACGCGCAGGTCAAGCTCGACCAACTCGCTGACGAGACGGGACTGTCAGTCGCCACCGTGCAACGGCGCCTAACCCAGCTACGCCGAAGCGGGGTGATCGCAGGCACCGTCGCGGTGCTTGATCCCGCTGCGCTCGGGCAAGCGATGACCTTCGTCGTTTCGGTCGAACTTGAGCGCGAGCGGCCAGATCAGATCGACGGCTTCGCCCGCACTGCCTGCGCCGAGCCACAGGTCCAGCAGTGCCATTACGTGACCGGCGAGGGCGACTTCGTCCTGATCTGCGTCGCTCTCGACATGGCGGATTTCGAAGCCCTCACCCGCCGTCTGTTCTTCGACCAGCCCAACGTACGCCGCTTCCGAACTTCGGTGGTTATGACCAGCTACAAGCGCACACTCGACGTGCCAACCGATAGGCCAAACGTCTACGGATGAGAAAAGTCTGATGCTGCGGTTCGAGATAGATCCGCGAGTATGGCCTCCCAGGGCAAGCGGACATTCAGGCATCAATGCTGCCTTCGGTCAGGACGTTCAGGTCGCCGTCATTCACGCATTGAAGTGGTCGCCGTTGCTCTTTAAGGGCACGGCGAACTGGAGGGTAACTCTATGGCTACGTTTTTTTCAGGCGTCATTTTCGACATGGATGGGCTGCTTCTCGACACTGAACGGCTCCAGATGGAGCTAGGACCCGAGGTGCTTGCTGAGTTCGGCCATGACCTGCCTAGAGACTACTTCAATAATCTTGTTGGAGTGGCCAGACTGCAAGCGGCCCGGATGATCGAGGACCAAGTTGGGGTCCCAATTGATGCTGCCGCGCTCGACATCGCTTGGGATTTAGCCATGGACAAGAAAATGGCGGACAAAGTTCCTTTGCTTCCAGGTGTTCATGACTTTCTGGATGCTCTCGATAGACTGGAGATCCCTCGTGCCGTTGCGACAAATAGCACGACCGCACGGGCTGAATGGAAGCTGGATCATGCCGGTTTGCTCGGCCGACTCAACGCCGTTGTAGGCGTTGATCAGGTTGCTCATGGAAAGCCTGAGCCTGACGTCTATTTGGAAGCCGCAAAGCGCTTAAATCTTCATCCGTCGCAATGTGTAGCGCTTGATGACAGTGACCTTGGGGTTCAGTCGGCAATGGCGGCAGGCGTGATGATGGTCATTCAAATTCCTGATTTGGTCGCCAGCATTGATCGGAAAGCGCATCATGAAGTCGATGGGCTTTCCGCTGCGCAGACTATACTAAAGATCGGACAGTCCAGTTAGTTCTGTAATACCGTCAGATAGCGAATGACGGTTTTGGGCTCTTCGCGTCGGGTGCTTGGCAACCCTTCAAGGGCTGCTTTCGGCCAAGAAATTTGCAGCTCTGCTGGTGGTAGAGGAAGCTTTAATTGGCAAGGAAGGACGTTTTGGTGTGCAAACGCAAAATCAAGTCACTGATTTCATTGGTTCGGTGAGGACAAGTATCGTGGCAAACCACACCGGGCGGTGAGCTGCGCGCGATCCTGCCCGCGTCCGCCGAGGTCGGATCGACCGCCAAGCATGAGCGGTTCCGGGCATGGGCCGCACAGCATTCCCCGCGCGGCTATCGGTGCCACCAGTGGCGCGACCTGCCGCCCGAGAGCTTTGCCAGCGTGGGCGTCCGCATCAATACCGTGGTGCTGACCCTCCAGAAATTCTAGGCAAACCCTACTCCGTTCAGCATCAGAGTAGCTTAGGCCCCGCTTCGGCGGGGCCATTAAGATTTGTCAACCTAAAACGCCATTTAGACCTTTCTGCCTGTCCTTTTGGTCTTGTCACTATCCTTGTTCGTTGTTGCCTCTAAGAGTCGCGCCAGTGTTCAAGAGGGCTACATTTTATGTTGGGATCAATGAGACTAGAGCAGTCGTGCAAAGCAGAGATCAGCCGCGCCATGGCCGAGGAAATACTTTCTGTTTTTGAGAGATCAGGGCATAGCCTCGATGTTCTCGAAGTCGAATTGCGTGGGAATGCGCTGTATGTCCTAAACCCTGTAAGCGGCATCTATGAGCTAATTGGGTTAGCTAGAATGCCTCCGTCAATGTCGCATCTATAAATCAGGATTTTATTGGCCGCTTTATTATTTGGCCTCTGGGATTACGCTACCTAATACGGTAAAATAATGAAAGTGGATGGGGTGAACTATCCCGCCGCAATTCGTTACATGGGAGTCCGGTAATGGCACAAAATCATTCAAATCTGATGGCCGGGAATGAGGGCCAAGCGGAACCTAGCAACGCACCAGCCACTCATTCAAAGATTATTTTTGAAATGCTGACAACGCTCTATCCCGAGGTCAAAGGGCATGTCGGAGACCTTCTGGAATTTGCGCTGTGTGATCTGCGACACTTTGCAGACCACCATCAGCTTTCTTTCTCATCGTCCGATCAGGCAGCGCAGCAGACCTACCTTATGGAAAAGTGACCTTATCCATGCGCCCGCCTCAATGGCGATCATCGTCTGACACGCCCAGGATCGAGCTTTGATTGGCCGGTGCGGCAGGGTCCAAGAACCCTACCGCACCGGCCCGGCGCTTGCGCGCCGCAGCACGGCCTTGCGGCCGCGCGGACCTAGACGGTAGGATATTCGTTTGCTAATATCCGGGATATGCAACGAGGGATATTCGATGCCGCTCTACATCCGTGACGACAAGGTTGATGCTCTTGCTGAGCAGGTCATGCGCATCACAGGTGCCAAGACCAAGACAGACGCAGTGCGAGAGGCGCTACAAGCTGCGCTTGATGCGAAGCTGAACCAAACCTCAATCTTCGATAAGATCAAGCCTTTGCAATCTCGTGTCGCAGACCTTGGTGCAGTGAACCCAGACTTCGACATGAAGAAATTTAGTGATGAAATGTGGGGTGACACCTGATGTTTTTGGACGCGTCCGTGATCGTTGCCATCTTGGGCGACGAGCCAGATGCCACGGCCCATCTTCAGCACATTGAGGGTTTGCAGGGGCAGCTTTACTGCTCACCGCTGGCGCGGTTCGAAGCATCGCTTGCCATCGCTCGACGCCTTGAAGGGGACACGGGCCGAAATGCTGAAACGCACGAACGTGCCGAGCGGATCGTCAATGACTTCCTGGACGTCATAGGCGCGCGAGATATTCACATAACGGGAGGCATTGGACGCTTGGCACAAGAGGCCGCGCGAACCTACGGGAAGACCGTGAACCATCCGGCTCAGTTGAACTTTGGCGACTGCTTTGCGTACGCTTGCGCTAAAGCCTATCATGTCAAGTTGCTCTACAAGGGCAACGATTTTTCGCAAACGGATCTCAAGTGACAAATCTCTGATTTTGTGATAACCACTTCATCCTATTGCGCCAGGAGCTTTTGATTTGTGAAATGATTGCCGCAAAGGAGATGAAGAATGGGTTATTCTCAGAACGGTGCTGCGTTCTTTTACTGGGCGCACAAACGCCGCAAGACGGCTGCCGAAGCACACCGCGTTGCGAGCAAAGGCAGCTCACTTTCGGACGGCATGGTAGTTTTTCTATTCGCTGCATTATGCGGCTTGATTGGCGCTGCAGTACACGCTTTCAACTATGCAATGTCGCACGTTTCAGATTTTTTTAGCTTAATTGCACATGCGATTCCTTTCATCTAAAAAGATGCACCAAAATGATCGTTAGACAGAAGGCCGCCCTTTGAATGGGCGGCCTTGTTGCATTCAGGGTAGGAATATCAAGGCAACATATACAACTGAAAAAGCACCAACTGCTCCTAGGAACCGTATTATTGATCCAGTTGGTTTCCATGAACCAAATTTTTGGGGATTAACTTCCCCCAAAGCGGCAATATAGCTGCCCAAAAGACCGGCTGATACAGCAATATATGTAAAAATATCTTTCCATGATTCAATCTGAGCCTTGCTTCTATTTACAAAATCTTCCCCAAAGAATTGCAGCCAGGTAATACCTGCGAAGAAAAGTAATGCTATTATTAAGAGAGGCCAAAGATAATACCACTTAGTTTTTGGTTTTATATCAGGTGTGCCCTTTTTCGGTATAGGGGGTGCAATATTGGGCTTAGCCTGATTTTTAGGAAGATTTTCATCAATATCGTTAGTTACTGAAATAGGTGAGGCTAGATCATTGCCTATATTGACCGAATTAGGCTTAGGAAGGTGTTCAATGTCAGGCACAGTCACTGTGCCGTTGGTATTATTTGAATCGCCAATATCATTTTTATCATTCATTGAATTTATATCCCTTGTTTGGTCAGTGATGTTTATTTGAGCTTATGAAAGTGGCAATACTAATTGTGTTTAGATAGTGAAAAAAATAGGTAATGTGCTTTGGCGGCGTCCCTCGTGTTGTTCGGTCTAGGGCTGATCGCCCTGGACCGCCCGCCCCGAGGGACCGCGCTCTAGGTGTTTGATCCCACGGTTTGATGGTGCGATCCTTTCTCAGGAATGGAAGGAAGCATTATGGGCCAGGTTCGCCATGGAAGCGCCACGACCACGCACGCCGTCAGAGCTGCAATACAACGATCGCAAGCTTCGCTCGCGACGTTGAGCCGGGATCTGGGGATCAACCCGAAGACGGTGGCGAAATGGCGCAAGCGCCAGACGGTTGAGGATCTCAAGACCGGGCCAAGAGAACCGCGTTCGACGATCCTGACCGAGGCCGAAGAGGCGACCATCGTCGCTTTCCGGCGGCACACGCTGCTGCCGCTGGACGACTGCCTCTATGCCCTGCAGCCATCCATCCCGCACCTGACACGCTCGGCGCTGCATCGGTGCTTGCAGCGCCACGGTATCTCTCGACTGCCTGACGTGGGAGGCGACAAGCCGAAGCGGCAGAAGTTCAAACGCTACCCCATCGGCTTCTTCCATATCGATATTGCCGAAGTGCAGACTGCTGAGGGCAAACTGTTTCTGTTCGTCGGCATCGACCGCACGAGCAAGTTTGCCGTGACCCAGCTCGTCGTCAAGGCAGACAGGAAGACAGCCTGGGAATTTCTGCAGCACATGCTCGAGACGGTGCCCTATCAGGTCCACACCATTCTCACAGATAACGGCATTCAGTTCGCTGAGCAGCCCCGGAACCGGAACACCATCTCTTCCCGGCCCATGCGCTTCGACATGATCTGCGAGGCCAACGGTATCGAGCACCGCCTCACGAAGCCAAACCACCCTTGGACGAATGGACAGGTCGAACGGATGAACCGCACGATCAAGGACGCGACCGTCAAACGCTTCCATTACGATGATCACGACCAGCTCCGCACCCATCTCACCGACTTCATGGCCGCTTACAATTTTGCGCGCCGGCTCAAGACGCTCGCCGGCCTCACGCCTTACGAATACATCTGCAAGATCTGGACATCCGAGCCAGACAGATTCATCCTAAATCCGATCCACCAGATGCCGGGACTGAACACCTAGCATGGCTCGCCACGACGCTCACCGCTATCATCAAAGGCCACAAACAGAGCCAGATCCAAGGCCTGCTCCCCTGGAACTACGCCGCAACCGTGTGATCGGAACACCGCTTACTGATTGTGCGAGTCCTAACCTGAGAGGAAATCCTATGTTCCAGCAGACAACGGCGCAGTCTGGATCCTTGCTAGAGACCGCAGCGCTATTCTTCCAAGGGCATTGCCTTCGGAGCAAAGCCGGTGCGGGAAGACACTGCGCATCCTGCAGTCGCCGATACGGAGGGACCGATCCGGGACCATCGTCTCCACTTCATGGAGCAACGGGCGCAGATACTCTCTTGCAGCCTCGCCCTCATGCGAACCTCTCCAGACGAGACCGTCGCCTTGCCAGCTCTGCGAAAGCCGTGGCGTTATACCCCGCATCCAATCACCAGCCCCACGATCCTGACACAGGAGCCTCCTGTGAGCACGTGCTGGCGTTGAATTTTCTTCAGGTGCGGTCACATCATCATCCGTACGGCGATCTGCCAAAACATGTGACGAACTTGGCCAGATGCCGCGCGGCAAATGAGAATATGGCTATCCCTCTCAAGCCATCCGGCGGGGCGGGCCTTGTGGCCCACCGCACCACCTCGCTTGTAGGAGGCTATCCCTGATCGCCCGGTTTGGGTTCTGCCATCCGGCGATGCATCTGGGCCAGAATGGCGTCAGGGATGATGCCGGCGAAGACGGACTGCACCTTGTTCATGAAGCCTGACGCGACCTGACGGGTGCCTGCCTGCATGGCGTCATAGCCGGCTCGCGCAACCTCTGTCGGATCGTCCTTTGAGTTGCTTTGCCCGACAGGAGTGTCCAGCATGTTGGCGCGGCGGAAGAACTCTGTCTCCGTCGGGCCGGGCTCCAGGCATGTCACCGTCACCTTTGTGTCTTTCAACTCGTTCGCTAGAGCCTCCGAGAAGGAGTCGAGAAATGCCTTGGTGCCGTTGTAGACTGCCTGGAACGCCCCAGGGATGAAGCCGGCGATCGACCCTGTGATCAGGATGCGGCCGGCGTTCCGGTCGCGCATCTGTCTTCCAATCTTGTGGACCAGCGAGATGGTCCCCGTCACGTTCAGATCCACGACAGCCTTGGCCGCCGCGAAATCCTGATCCAGAAAGCCGTGACCAAGGCCGCGACCGGCGTTTGCCATCAGCACGTCGACCCGGCGGTCCTTGATGGCGTCCCAAAGGGACGACACCCCGTGCTCGGTGCCAAGATCGGCCCGGACCGCCTCGACGGTGGTGCCGAGCTGGCGCAGCCTGTGTGCCGCATCCTCAATCTCGGCCTCGTCGGCACAGATCACCAAGTTGTAGCCGTCCTGCGCGGCGATCTTCGCCAGTTCATAGCCAATCCCGGTCGACGCGCCCGTGATGACGGCCAATTCCCCTGCATGCGCAGCCATGTCAAACCTCCGTTTTCAGGACGACCTTTGTCCAGTCGTTCTGGTTTTCCTTGAAATTCTTGTATCCCACCGGCGCTTGCTCCAGGGGCAGGCGGTGCGAGATCATGAACGTGGTGTCCAGCGTGCCGTCTTCGATAAGGCTCAGAAGCTTCTTGGAGTAACGCTGCACATGGGTCTGGCCCGACTTGACCTGCAGCCCTTTTTCCATCAGCGCGCCAAGGGGGAACTTGTCGAGGAAGCCGCCATAAACGCCAGGCAGCGACAGTCGGCCACCCTTGCGGCAGGCGAAGATCGCTTCGCGCAGAGCGCCGCCGCGGTCCGCGCCAATGCCGATCTTCTGCTTGACGGTGTCGGCAATGTTGAACAGATGCGTCTGCGTGTCGAGCGCGAAGCCGTGGCTTTCCATCCCCACCGCGTCGATCACCGCATCAGGCCCGATGCCGCCCGTCATCTCGCGCAGCGCTTCCGAGATGTCGGTCTGCTTGTAATCAAGGATCTCCGCGCCGAGCCGTTTGGCCAGGGCCAGCCGGTTGGGGTAATGATCAATGGCGATGACCCGATGCGCGCCCATCTGCAGTGCCGACTGGATCGCGAAAAGCCCGACCGGGCCGCAGCCCCAGACGGCCACGGTGTCGCCCTGCTCGATGTCAGCGTTTTCAGCGGCCATCCAGCCTGTGGGCAGGATGTCGGACAGGAACAGGACCTTGTCGTCCTCCAGATGGTCAGGCACAACAATGGGCCCAACGTCTGAATAGGGCACGCGAACGTATTCTGCCTGTCCGCCCGAATACCCGCCCGTCAGGTGCGAATAGCCAAACAGCCCGCCCATGGCATGGCCATAAAGTTCTTCCGACATGTCCTGCTTTTCGACCGGGTTCGAGTTGTCGCAAGCCGAGAACTGCAGCTTGGAACAATGGAAGCAGGACCCGCAGGAGATGGTGAACGGCACCACCACGCGCTGGCCCTTCTTCAGCGTCGACTTTGCCCCGGTTTCGACGACCTCACCCATGAACTCGTGCCCAAGGATGTCACCCTGCAGGACTGCCGGGATTACCCCGTCATAAAGGTGAAGGTCCGAACCGCAGATTGCCGTCGATGTGACGCGGATGATGGCATCGGGCGGGTTGAGGATCTCGGGATCGGGCACGCTGTCCACGCGTACGTCGTGCTTGCCGTGATAGGTCAGTGCGCGCATCACGCCTCCTCCTTGTATCGGGCGGAGGTGGCAACCTCGCCGGCTTCCATGATCATCCTGAGGCGCTTGAGGCCGTGGCGCGCTTGCTGCTGCGGAGCACGGCGCACGAGGTTGGCAAACGCGCGGCCCGCCGCTCCCGCGGGGGGAACATATTCCATGTCGAAGTCGACATAGGTGCCGCGGCCGGCGGGAGCTTCGCGAAACTTGACCGCGCCCTGCATCTCGATCGGCGCGCCGGGGACGCAGGCCCAGGCAAGACGTTCGTTCTCGCGTTCCTCGCTCAGCCGCACCTCGATCTCGACCTCCCGGCCCAGAGCATTGGTCAATGTCCAGATGGAATGGCTGCCGTTGTCGCGGACCGACCGGACATTGTCCATGAACTGCGAATGGTTCGACAGGTTGCGCCAGTAGGCATAAACTTCCGCCGGTGAACGGTTGATCAGCATGGTCTTGCCGACCACGGCATGTTTCCCGTGCCAGTCCCCGTTGTTGTGAAAACGAGGGTCTGCATCATCAGCCGGACGGGAGGAGGTTTGTCTTTGCATCAAGGCCTTTCCGGCAAACGCCACCAGCGCCGCCGCACCGACCCCGATCGCAACCTCTGCAAGAGGCGATAGGGTCCTGCCGCGCTGGTGGATGCCGGACGCTCGTGGCACGGTGCCTGTCGGACCATGTGCAGCCTCTTCGCCGCGCCGGCTATCGTCCAGGCCGCGCCGCCGATCGGCGGCGGCATCCGGATTGGGATCGCTCTCCATGACATTCTCCTCGGCTATGTTGGTTTCGCGGCGTCGACAGTCTCGCCTCGCAGGCGAGCCGCATAAGTCTCCGCCTTCCACGTTCAAACCCAAACTCCGAGCGCGGCACTGGAATTTGCAGGCAATGCAGGCTTCGTTGTGACGCAACACAGCGTCCTCGTGAAGGTTCCAGAGCCGTCCATTGCGGGGAACTGCGCTGCTCCTTGTCGCGCGGACGCAGCGATCTGACTTTCATCGTGTTTAACCTGGATCAGTCAGATGGCAGGCCGAGCATGTTGAGTGCCTCGCTGTACTTCCTAGCCCGCTGCTGGTCGGCATCCGTCGAATCAACGAGGCGGGAGGCATCAAGGTTGTCCCGCAGATCGGCAATCTTGACGGCGCGCGCGATCGGATTGCGCGCCGCACGGTCAACCAGGTCCGCATAGGTTTCGCCCGCGCGTCGTGTCATGGCATCAACAGCCGCAACCAGATCCCCGCTCAGGCCTTCTTGGCGCAGCGCGTCCAAGGTCCATTCGCTGTCTTCGACCACGTCGTGAAGCACGGCCACGATCCGCTCTGCCTCGCTGGAGCAGGCGGCCATGACACGCAAAGAATGCAGAATATAGGGCTGACCCATCTTGTCCTTCTGTCCGCGATGCGCATCAGCGGCTATTTGAATTGCCCGCTCGATATCCATTTCGTCTTTCTCCCGTCAGGTCTTGCGGCTCTCGCTGTTCATAAGAAAGAAGCCCGGCCTTTAAGGGCAGGGCCAGTCACAACAGGGAGATCCGTCAACAGCCGCTCTTCATTTTTGTTCCAGTTCACTGGAAACGGAGCACGGCAGAGCGCGACAGAACTGCTCCCTCCTACCGACCCTCCATTAATGCGACCGCTATCGGGCAGCATCTGCGTGATAAAACGGACCTGCAGGTTGTGACGATTTCCGCAGTGAGACGAGGCGCCGCGACAGAACATGGACATGGACATGGACATGGACATGGTTGTGCCGAAAAATGAGCAAGAAGCAAAAACTGGCTGTCTTTATCCTGTCCTTCAGGCAGCCAGCAGACAGAACTGCTGAAATGGGCGGAGTTCCGGTCTAAAACTGGCCTTTTCGGATCATTTTCACCAGCTCAATAGCTGCGATAGCTGCGATAGCTGACGCGGCTGACGTGAAGCTCTTGAACCCGACCATCGGCCTCACCCGGCGCTTGATGAAGCGGTGGTCCTGCTCGACCAGGTTGTTGAAGTATTTGGTCCACACCATCTCGAACCGATGGTTCGATGCCTGCTTCGGCCAAACGCTCACTGTATCGAATAGATACATACTGCCTGCCGCGGTTGGAGTGGTGAATCGATCCGCTCTTCTGAACAGGCCGTCGATCATGCAGAGCTTGCTCGAGGGCATCGAGAACAAGGTTTGTCTTGGCAGACCGCGAGACCCGCCAGCCCATGATGCGATCAGCAAAGGTGTCGATGACGAAGGCAAGATAAACAAAGCCTGCCACGTGATCTTCGGAAGGCCAACGAGTTCTGCGCCGAGCAAAACTGAGGCAAGATCATCTCTCCTGCTAATTTATTTCCGCAGGAACGTTTTGGACATTGCCCGGTTGGAGCACCAACACGTGCCAACATCAGGAGATTGACCAATATGCGTACATTGACAACGGCTGGCTACATGCTTGGCGCAGTCGCGGCGTCCGCCTTGTTGCCGCTGCAGCTCTCCGCGCAGGAGGCGCCCGCCGATGAGACTGCCGAAATGGCGACACCGTCCGAGGACATGCAGGCCGTCCTGAACAAGCTGACAGAGCTGGGCGCGAAGCCGATCGGCACCCTTTCGGTCGAGGAAACACGGGCTCAACCGACGCCGGCTGACGCGGTGATGGCCGTTATGGAGGAGCGCGGGATCGCGCCCGATCCGGCGCTGGAAGCGATCACCACCGCCGATGTGACAGTTCCCGGCGCCGCGGGCGACGTGAATGCCCGGGTCTATACCCCCGAAGGTGAGGGGCCGTTTCCGGTCATCGTCTACTGGCATGGTGGAGGCTGGGTCATCGCGGACATCGACACGTATGATGCTTCGGCCCGTCAACTCTCTGCCGGTGCTAAGGCCCTTGTCGTCTCACTGCACTATCGTCAGGCCCCTGAAAATATGTTCCCCGCTGCGCATGAGGACGCCGTCGCGAGCTATGAGTGGATCATCGAGAATGCAGGACAGTGGAACGGTGATGTCAGTCGTCTGGCCGTGGCCGGCGAAAGTGCAGGGGGCAACCTAGCTGCCAATGTCGCCATTGCTGCGCGTGACAACGGCTGGACAGAGCCGGATCACCAGCTTCTCGTCTATCCGGTGGCGGGCGATGACATGACGACTGAAAGCTACAATGAGAACGCTGAAGCGCAGCCCTTGTCCAAGGCGGCGATGGAATGGTTCGTCGAGCAGGTGTTCACGGATCCCTCGGAGGCTGCCGATCCCCGGCTCGATCTGGTTGAGCGCGACGACCTCCAGGGGCTTCCGCCTGCCACGATCATCAACGCCCAGATCGACCCCCTGCGGACGGAAGGCGAAACCTACGCCTCAAATCTCGAGGAGGCTGGTGTCACTGTGTCGCAACAGACATTCGACGGTGTGACACACGAGTTCTTCGGCATGGGCGCCGTTGTGCCCACGGCAAAGGAGGCGATGGACCTTGCCACGTCTCAGCTCAGCGAGGCTTTTGAAGCAGCCGCTACCGAATAACAGCGTTCTGGCCGCGGCACGCCAGACGTGCCGCGGCTCCTGCCGTCATCGGCACGTTTTCAGCCATCCTGCAGCGTTCCGGCTGCAAGGTAAAACCTCCGCAAAATCAGTATCAAGCAGTGTGAGCAGACATGAACCCGCCAGTTCCCTTTTCGCCCACCATTGAAACTCAGGCTGAAGATGAGCCGGAGGTGATCCGAGAGCTGAATGAAACGCTTGCAGACATCATGGAAACCACGGCTGCGGATATGGATCATGCCGTTCGTGCGGTGCATGCCAAATCCCATGGTGTCATCGAAGCAGAGCTTGAGGTTCTGGGTGATCTAATGCCTGAACTGGCCCAAGGTATGTTCGCCCGCCCCGGCAAGCATCCTGCCTTGATCAGGATTTCGACCAATCCCGGCGACATCCTTGATGACAGCGTGTCCGTTCCCAGAGGCTTTGCACTCAAAATAATGGATGTGCAGGGTCCGCGCCTGGACGGGGCAGAGGGATCAACGCAGGATTTCATCATGGTCAACGCTCCGGCCTTCGCCGCTCCGGATGCGAAGGCTTTCCTTGGCAGTCTCAAGTTGCTTGCCAAGACTACCGATCGCGCACAATGGGCCAAAAAGGCGCTGTCGGCTGTGCTGCGCGGGACTGAGAAGCTGATCGAGAGCGTGGGGGGAGAGAGCGCGACGCTCAAGACCATGGGTGGAGCCCCCAATGTCCATCCTTTGGGAGAAACCTACTTTACACAAACGCCCTACCGGTACGGCGACTGGATTGCCAAGCTGTCACTTGCGCCGGTCTCAGATAGCCTCACCTGTCATTCAGGCGAAGCGCTCTCGACGTTCCGGCGGCCGGATGCGCTACGCGAGGAGGTGGATGCGGTCATGCAGGACAATTCCGTTGAATGGGAACTGCGTGTTCAATTGTGTCGCAATGCCCGGACCATGCCCGTAGAGGATGCGTCGGTCATTTGGGATGAGGCGGAAAGCCCATACATGGCTGTCGCACGCCTTCGCGCGAGCCCACAGAGCAGCGGGCTGAAATCCCGCATCGACAAGGTCAATGACGGCATGCGGTTCTCTCCCTGGACGGGGCTCGAAGCGCATCAGCCCCTAGGTTCCGTTAACCGGGTGCGCAAGCCAACCTATGAGAAGTCGGCTCAGTTCAGAGCGCGAGTAAACGGCTGCCCCATCCATGAGCCACGGGGATCATCCATTGAGAGATAGGGAACGGGTTTCCAAAGGTATGGGTCCAAGAGCCTTATAATTATCCCGCTGCTGTGGCTCAGATTGACCGGTTCAATGAACGGGCAGGACAACGATGCCGCCTTCTGTCAGCGCCAAGCGGCAGTTCTGAATGACAGGAGCCGCGAACCGCTCCATGAGGGCCTCGAGGAGGGCTCGACCTACCTTGCATGCTACGGCATGTATAAGATGTGAAGACGGAGCGCGGGCACATAGGTGTCACATTCTCGACTATTAAGTGGCGCAATCGTTCATTTCTCTCAACAAACTGTCCGCGGTCTGATGATGTTACAGTGGTGGACCTGACTGAAATCACGGCATAAGCTGCTTTCCGGCGCTCTTTGGGAAGCGCCAGCTACTCATATCAGTTTTGGGTGCCCATTGTCAGCGCTGCTTCGAAACAACGTGAAGATACGCGGCTCGGGGGCGTCGGTGATGATGTTCGCTCACGGGTTCGGGTGCGACCAAGCCATGTGGCGTTTCGTGGCGCCCCGCTTCGAGAACGCCTTCAAGGTCGTGACCTGCGATCATGTCGGCTCCGGAGGATCGGACGTCCGCGCCTATGACCCGCAGAAATATGCGTCGATCGATGGGTATGCCGACGATCTTGTCGAGATCGGTTCGGAGTTGGGCATCCACGACGGCATCCTCGTTGGCCATTCCGTCAGCGCGATGATATGCGCGCTGGCCTCCATCCGCGCCCCAGAGATGTTCAGGACGCTCGTGATGGTCTGCCCCTCGCCCCGATACATTGACGACGAAAACTATGTCGGCGGGTTCAGCGCCGAGGATGTGGATGACCTTCTGGCGTCACTGGCAGAGAACCCCATGGCCTGGTCAGCCTCCGTGGCTCCGGCGATCATGGGCAATGCCAGCCGGCCCGAACTTGGTGAGGAGTTGACGGAGAGCTTTTGTCGTCTTGATCCGCAGATAGCCAATGACTTTGCGCGGGCCACCTTTACAAGCGACAACCGCGCGGATCTGCTCAAGGTCACGGCCCGTACCCTGATCCTGCAATGCCGTGACGACATCATCGCGCCGGAATGTGTAGGGCAGTATGTGCGCGATCACGTGGCGGACAGCGAGCTTGTCCTGCTAAGTGCCACCGGCCACTGCCCAAACCTCAGCGCGCCTGACGAGGTTGTCGCTGCGATCCGAGAGTTTGCGTGAATGCCCGTAGCACAGTCGCACCCGTCGCACGACCTTCTTGATGATGCCCCCTGCGGATACCTTGTTTTGAATGAGGCCGGACGCATTGCTGCAGTGAATGGCACGCTCGCCGGATGGCTCGGTTCATCTGCTCGGGAACTCGAGGGAAAACCCGCACACGCGATTTTCAGCCGGACGGCACATATCCTATTCGAAACCAGTCTTTTGCCGCTGTTGCAGCTGCGCGGCCGGGTGGAAGAAGTCAGTCTCGACCTGGTGGCAAAGGACGGCTCGAAGATCCCGGTCCTCTTTAGTGCCGATAGCAAGGCCGATCCTTCCGGAAGCCGCCTGACACGCATCGCATTCCTGCGCGCGTCGGCCAGGCGCGATTTCGAGCGTGCACTCATCACCGCCCGTACTGCGGCTGAAACCAGCCTGACGCTGGAACAGGTTCAAGGCGAACTTCGCGAGCAGTTCGTAGCAGTGCTGGGGCACGACCTGCGCAATCCCGTCGCCTCGATTTCGGCCGCGACACGGATGCTGTCACATGAGCCGCTGAGTGAGCAGGGGACAGAGATCATCCATCTGATGCAGGGCACTGTGCAGCGGATGTCGCGTCTGATCGATAACGTTCTCGATTTCGCTCGCAACCGGTTGGGTGGTGGTATCGACCTCAGCACCACGGGTGACGAACCGCTGGAACCGTTGATCCGTCAAGCCATCGACGAGTTGCGCGCCGTTCAGCCAGATCGCCAGGTGCACACTGAGCTTTCGGTCCAGCACCCTGTGCAGTGCGATGCCGGGCGCATCGGGCAGATGGTTTCAAACCTTCTGGGCAATGCTTTGACCCACGGTGATCCCACTCGGCCGGTGCGCATCCACGCATCGACGTCCGAGGATGGCAAGTTCGAGCTGTGGGTCAGCAATCACGGCACACCGATACCTGCCGCGTCGATGGCAAGGCTGTTCGAGCCTTTCGTGCGTGGTGGTCATGAGGGCAATACCCAGGGCCTCGGCCTTGGTCTGCACATTGCCTCAGAAATCGCCAAGGCCCATGGAGGTGTCTTTGATGTCACTTCCGACGAAGAGGAAACGCGCTTCACGTTCCGGATGAACCATGGCCAAAGGACGGCTTAGGCCGCAGGACTGTCGGTGCTTGGCCCCGCCACCAAGGCTCCGTTTCGACAGAGCGGCTTCCGTCAGACCGGGCACTCAATCTTCCCGCTCGCTATCTGGGCAGGTAACACGTAGATCTCTCCAATGCAGACGCATTTTCCCTGGACGGTAGCGATCGGAGCCTCGGGTGGAGACGGCCTTCAGGACCTGCGCGATCTCTTGCACGAGTGGTCCGATCTTGATGCCGTGGTGATGATCGTCCTCCACCGGACGTGGACCGCAATGAGCCAGCTTCGCCAGGTTCTGCAGAGATGCACCTGCATGCCGGTCGTCATCGCCGAGGAGGATGAGCGGCTGCGGCCTGGTCATGTCTACATTGGTGAACCGGCAAGCCACCTGACCCTGATCTCCCGCACTGTCGGCACGGTAGTGTCCGATCCCTTTCGCATGCACGGGAACCGGACTGTCGATCTGCTCTTCAACTCTCTCGCAGAGAATGGAGGCATGCGCATCATCGGCGTTGTTCTGGCAGGCTCGCTCGATGACGGATCGCGCGGCCTTGCAGCGATCAACAAGGCGGGCGGCCTGACAATGGTTGTGACGCCGAGCAAGCCCTTCGTCGATATGCCGGGTAACGCCATCACTTATGATGGCCAATCGACGTCATAGGATCTGTCCAGATGATCGCGCGAGCGGTTGAAAACATCATATCTGCCGGACAGGACGTGGTTGCCTGAAGGAAGTCCAGGCGCTTGAGCAGGGCAAGGCGCCACCGGGTTCATCATCGTGCGTCAGCGTTCTGGCATATGGCCTGAGGGCAGATTGAGGGCGGCGGACCGGAGGACTTCCGCATACTGCCGGAGTTCAGCCACCTTCTTGGAGAAGGAGCCCGACAGATGTGAGCGTCCGGCCTTCAACGCGTCTGCGTCCATGCGTTCAAGAAGCGTCGCTCGCTCTTCAACAATTCGCAAAGCGACCCGCACGGCCTCGTCCAACGACCCTTCCTGCTGCGCAGCGAGTGACTGCGCGCTGAAGGCATGGCCGACCTGACACCTGAAGCGCAAGGGCCCACGTTTCAGTTCGGACAGGACGCCGCCGCAGGATGGGCAGGAAAGCGGAACCGGAACTGCGATTTCCGCGATCGTGGCTGTGAGACAGGGGCGACCAAGAGCGATGTCGACCTCCAACTCAAGGTCGGGCGCTATTGGTTTGGATTGACCCGCGGGTGTAGCCAGAATGGTCACAACGAGACCGGCAAGGTCCGATGCGCAGGTGCGGTAATCGACATCGCACGCGGCAAGGGCACCCATGGGCATGTCCCGGGCCGTCGCTTCCATCGGGTTCTGAACAATGGCAAGCCCTCCGCGATCTTTGACGGCTGCCAAACCAGCCGCACCATCGTTCAAATGCCCCGAAACGACCAGGCAGATGGCCCCGGACCCATACATGAGGGCGACGGATCGGAAGAGCGGGTCAAGCGCAGGCCGACTGAGGTTTTCGCGGGGACCGCGGCCGAGCCTGACGTAACCGTCGATGACAAGAAGATGCTTGTCTGCGGGCGCGACGTAGACACGGCCGGGCAGGACGGGTTCGCCGTCCTCCGCCGTGGTGACAGGCAATGACGTACTCTTGGAGAAGATCTCAGCCAGCAAGTCACGACCTTCAGCACCAACATGCACCACGACAAAGACTGGAATGTCGAGATCGACCGACAGCCCGCCCAGGAGCTGCTCGATCACGGGTATCGAGCCGGTAGAGCCGCCGATCGCCAGTGCGCGCTGAGACATGCTTTTCTCGTCTTTCTTGCCTGATGGCCACCTGGTGCACCTGCAGATCAGAACCTGCGGGAGACCGCCCAGTTCCTTGCTTCCGGCACTGCATGGTCGTGGCCAACCCAAGGCGTGGCCGGTTTTTACGCCGCCGTTGACACTTCTGTCCGCATCTTGGACAGGAACGGACGCCCAGTCCTCTGACGAAGTACGGCAACGCAGCATTGCCCGCATAATCTCGCTGGAAAGGTCCCAGTTGAGAGTAGTTCTGTTACCCTCAAATGCAAACGGGCGCTGCGATCGCAGCCGCCACGCCGACAGTTCACAGTTGCTGTGCAGTTCGGCGGAAGATGACTTCGCTGACGTCGACATCCTTGGGCCGGTTGATCGCGAAGGCAGCTATGCTTGCAAAGCTGTCGGCGGGGATGCCGACCTGGCCGCCAAACAATGGCAGACGGTCTATGTTGATCCAAGCGCGCGCCGGGCAGCAGCCAGAAGCCGCCTCTCCTCGAACGGCTTTCGAACATTCTCCACATTCGCCAGGACAGTGACGGTCTGTAGTTGCGCAGCCTCGTAGGACGAGGAGAGGAAGAAAGGGATCTGAAGGCTTCGGAGACGTTCCGCGACTGGAGCAACCGATTGGCCCCGAAGGTTCACGTCGAGAACCGCCAGGTCCGGCCGCGCATTGTTCAGGAGTCGCAGGGCCATGTCGACCGAGGTGGCAGGCCCAAGCACATCATAGCCATCATCCTGAAAGATAATCCGAAGGTCGATGGCAATGATAGGCTCATCTTCGACAATAAGGATGCACGGGCAATGAGCGGCATCAACAGGTGTAGCATTGTGGGGCAAACGAGCATCCTTCGGTTGCGGCAGAGAAAACATGTGAAGGCTCTTCCTCATGGAACCTTTTTGGTTCAACAGCCGAACCGAAGATGTAGGAGAATGTTCCGGTATACTTCAAGCGGCTCTGTCGGAGAAGATCGGGAGGTCTCTACAGGGTTCCGGTCATCTCATAGCGTACCCCGCTCGGGGCATAGTCCAACTGGGCCTTACCGTCAAAATAGAAGGGCACAACACGCTCGGTCAGGCGTGTACCGAACCCCGTCCGTGTGGGTGTGTCAACTGCGGGTCCTCCAACTTCCTGCCACAGGAACATGAGCACCTGATCCACCGATACCGTCCATGAAATGTGGATCCGGCCCTGCGCGCTCGACAGGGCGCCGTACTTTGTCGCATTCGTCGACAACTCGTGGAGGGCAAGCGCCAGACCCATGCTCTGCTGCGCGGTCAGCGCGGCCGTGTCCCCGCTTATCAGAAAACGATGCTCGCCATCGGCATGCGGCGCAATTGCGGCCTGCACCACCTCGTGGATGTCAGCGGTCTCCCACCTGTGCTCCGTCAGGATGTCCTGCGCGCGCCCAAGGGCATGGATCCGGTCGGACACCAAGCGCGCGGCATCCTCCAGCGAAGTGGCGTTGCGCAGGCTCTGGGTCACCACCGCCTGGACCATGGTCAGGGTGTTCTTCATGCGATGGATCATTTCGCGCTGCACAACCCTTTGCTGGCGCTCCCAGTCCCGCCTTTCCTCAAGCAGGCGTTCAGTCTGGGCAAGCTTCCGTGCGCCTTCCAGATGCTGGCCTATCAGGTCTGCAAATAGCGTGAACGTTGCGATTGTCTGCGGGGATCTCAGGGAGCGAGGGTGGGGATCAATGGCGCAGAGAGTGCCGAAGAACTCGCCATCTGACAAATGAATTGGAAATGACGCATAGCTCTGAAATCCATACATCAGTGGCGTCTGGTGGGTGCTGTAAAGTTCATCCGTGGACACATTCTCGATGACCACCGGGGCAGGGAGCTGCCGGATCTCGTGACAGATCGTTGTCTCCACCGGCAATTCGTCACCCGCGTCGAGCCCGAAATCGATCTGGTCCTTGACGGCGCAGGCAATCCAGCGGCCTTCGGTGACGCGTGCCACCGCTGCAAACCCCATGCCCGTCATCTGGCACACCACGTCGAGGATCGAGGACACCGCTGAGATGGAGGCGATGATATCCACATCGGCTTGAAGCTTGTCTTGCATCCCACGCCTCTCCATCCTCAGGCACCGCCATTATCCTAACGTCCAATTTGCGAGGATGCCCGGAAACAACGATAGTCCGTAATCTCCTCAGGGCCGTGCCGGACCTGCTGTCATCACCTGCTACACCAAGCAGTCTTGTTCAGCCGCCCCTTTCGTCTGCTATCGTACTTTACAAGCGGAAGCCAAGGAGAGGTTGTGCACCCGTCAGCTGAGCAGCACGTCTTGGACGCCCCGGGACGCGCCTATGCTGCGACGGCATCCTGGTTTGAACTACAGCGCCCCTGGTTCATTTTTAACCAGGCAGGCTCCCAATGGAGAGTATGATAATAGCCCTCGGACCAAGCCAAATCCCGCCGGCTCCACTGCGTATGGGAACATCCCCAAGCCCGAAACCGTTTTTGATCCTGAAACGAAAGGATCATCACGATGACCTATGAAAGCACTACTGATACTGCAGGCGAGATGTCCGTCTCTGCACTCTTTGACACCCAGGACGATGCACAGCGTGCCGTGGATCGGCTTCTCGTGGCTCGCGTGGACATGAGCCAGATCCGCCTGGATTCCGGCAGGACCGACACCGCGACTGAGCAAGCTGATCAAGGCAAAGGCCTCTGGGACAGTCTGGGCGATCTGTTGATGCCTGACGAGGATCGGTACAGCTATGCTGAAGGCCTGGCCCGAGGCGGTCATCTCCTGACGGTGTCTGGTCTCGCCAGCGATAAATATGACGCGGTTCTGGACATTCTGGATGACGAAGGCACCGTGAACCTCGATGAGCGTGAGGCCAGTTGGCGCAACGAGGGGTGGGCGGCTACGAGGTCAGCCCCCATGCGATGGAACGGCAGTCTGCCACCGGCTATTCGGAGGCATCCTCAGACGAGTCGATCCCGCTCGTTCAGGAGACCCTGCGTGTCGGCAAGCGTGACACCAGTCACGGCCGTGTCCGCATTCGCGCCTATATGGTAGAAACGCCGGTCAGCGAGACGGTTGAACTGCGCGATGAGCACGTCGAGCTGGTTCAAACCCCTGTGGATCGTCCTGCCATCGTTGACGAGGACTACCGCGAGCGGACGTTTGAGGCGGAAGAACATCGGGAGGAGGCCGTCGTCTCCAAGGAAGCCCGCGTCGTTGAGGAAATCGGGCTGCGCAAGACCAGCGATACGCGGCAGGAAACAGTATCCGACACGGTTCGACATACCGAGGTCGAGGTGGACGATGAACGCTCTACCTTGGGCCACGACGATCGGGGCCGCACCCGCGAGTGATACCCCTTCAATCTGGCAGCGGTGGCTCGCTCCGTCTTCAGAATAATGAACAAAAGGGCCGCCTTCGTGCGGCCCTTTTTGCATGAGTGTGCACTGCTCACTTTTCAGGAGGCCGGAAACAGCTTCTGGGCCATATGCATCATGTTGATAGGCTTGCTGAGAAGCGGCACACGCGCATATTCGTCAGGTATGCTGGCCTTGCTCTCACTGCTTGCGAAGATGATGGGGATCCCTGCCGCAAGCAGCTCGCTGGCCAATGGATAGATCATGTTCTTGCCGATCCGGATATTGAGGATGCCCCCATCTGGCTGAGGCTGCGCACTGAGAAGCGCGTATCCATCATCCAGTGTTGCCGCCGGACCAATGACCACGCCGCCACAGGCTTCGATCTGCGCGCAGATGTCGAGGCTCAGGATGATTTCATCCTCCACGACGAGGATATGCCTTCCAGCAAGATCAGGCTTGTCCATAATCACCCTCTTGAACCCCACAGTGAATAACAGCCCCCCATGAGGCATTGTTCCTGCGGGACCAGCATCATTCGATCGACGCAGCAAGTTCAGATGACGGTGACGATGCGACATGCCAGCGGCGGGCTGCGGCGGACGAAGAGGCGACCCGAGCACGGGCCGCCTCTCTGCCGAGTGGCAAGTTCTGCTATCGGTTTACCTGTTTAGCGGACCTAGGTCATGCCAGTCGCAGGTCGATCGCGCTGATCTTCCCGCCGCGGCCGGTTTCCAACTCGTATGAGACAGCTGCGCCATCCTTCAGTGTCTGCATACCGGCATGTTCAACGGCCGAAATATGGACAAAAACATCGGTCCCGCCGTTGTCAGGCTGGATGAAGCCGAAGCCTTTGTCCGCGTTGAACCACTTTACCGTTCCCTTGGGCATCTTGATCTCCATGTTGAGCCTTGGCCTCATGACAATTATCCATGATGCGCGATCCGACAAGCTAAAGAGGAAAACCGGATGCAGCCTTGATCCGCAGAGCGCCGTTATTTATCGCGCAGACCCGGCACATGGCCTGACCATTTCGACAACTTCCCAACAACCCCGGCGCGAGGCAAAAGGAGAGTAACAGCCATGCCGCGACTATTGTCTCTTTATCGAGAAATACCGCTGGATGTCCTGTCCACTGCTCGAAAACCAGACTTGCAGCGCACCAGCTCCTTCAGGACCTGGTGCGTTTTTTGTCAGGTACCGTCGGTTTGAAAGGGTTTACTCCGTAGCGAGCCAGAAACGGCCTTTCTGCAAGCCATGGAACCAGACCCCAGTGGGGTTTTGTTGTTCTTGGGACAACGTCCCCACACACACAAAAGGACCACGCGATGGTACAGAAACCGCCTGTCAAAACAGAACGCAATGTCAATGCCGCTGCCAATGATATGTCAGGCCCGTACGAGACAGGCACCGCTGGCTTGGTTGAGCGGGGGGCAGCCCTTGCCAATGGGGCTCTGAACGTCAGTCGCGAGTATGTCGGCCCTCTTCGGAAGGCGGGACAGGATCATGCCAAACGGCTGTACAAGGCTGGCGGACAGCGTGCGCAGGAAGCCGCTTTCTATGCGGAACTGGGTTACGAGGAAACACGCGACCTTGTTCGCGGCTACCCGGTTCAGGCCTTGGGGCTTGCAGCAGGCGTGGGTGTGCTCCTGGGCTTGCTGGTCGCCCGCCGCTGAACATACCGTCGATTGGCAGGTCGCAACCGTGGGCCAATTATCGGCGGTGAGTCAGATAAGAAAAGACATGGACACCATGCCAACAGCGACAGCTTTCGTGTTCTGCCACCCTATTGAAATAACGACCCAGGACATCGACGCCATGGGCCATGTCAACAATGCCGTCTATCTTCATTGGGTGCAGGAAGCCGTCGTTCGATATTGGCAGTACCGCTGTCCGCCGCAGGCGCAGACTGAACTCCTCTGGGTGGCTCTGAAACATGTGATCGTCTATCGCCTGCCACTGTTTCTGGAGGACCAGGTGGAGGCGCATGTCATGGCCACTGCAACGCGCGGAACGCGCGCTTCCTTCACGACCCTGTTCAAGCGTGGAAATGATTTGGTGGCAGAGGTGCGCAGTTCCTGGTGCTGCGTCGATGCGAACACACGGCGGCCGCGCCGGATCGCCAGTGACATTGCTCGTGCCTTCCTGCCGAATGATGGTCGACCGGTCGATTTTCATGAACAGCCAGACTGACAAGCCGAGTGTCGACTTAGAGCCGCCGGACGTCTTGTTCGAGTTTGACGGCCCCACCGCGGCAATGAGATGATCGACAGGTCATAGAACCGTAGGGCTTGCCATGATCACGCCACAGAAACGATGCCTGACGACTAAGCCGCGACAGCTACCTACACTCGTCCCAAAGCTCCAGCATACTGGAAGCAGTCATTGCCACGCCAAGATGATCAGACGGAGGACCAAATCAACCCCTGATGAAGACATCGAACAGATGATCGAAGCAAAAGTCGCCTTGGCACTGCGCGTCATGAAGTTCTGATTCACAACCTACTGCGGATACGGCCGATCGGGGGATGTCGTTCCGGAAGCCGTGCAGGCTTTCGACGCGGCGATCGGGCGGACTCCCCGCCATGACCGCCGCGACGATGGCCCCGATCGGGGCGCCGGCCATGCGTGTGACGCTCAGTCCTGCGTCCTGGATCGCTTTCCACGCGCCAGCATGAAAGGCACCCAGAGCGTTTCCGCCGGAAAGGCATGGCCAGGTCTCCATTTCGTCAGCCTCTGATCATGCGCAGCATGGCCAGATGTGAATCGATGGCCGGTACGGCAATCATTGACGCGCCCTTTGCCATCGGATCGCTGCCGTCCGTGGCATAGGCAGCGTGGAGGGCCCTGACCTGCTCATGGGCAGTGATCTGGCTGTCCACGTACATCCGGTCAAATTCTTCGCCTGCCTGCATTGCCCGCAGGTCTTCGATGGTGGCGGCATGATCGGCGGCTACCTGGTTGCCCGGCGCGCTTCCGAAGGCCGCTGCGATGGCTTGTTGCTCGCTGGCCTCCAGCGCGGCAAAGGTGCGAACCGCGTCAGACGAGGCGCGTTCGACGGCGATTTGACTCGCCAAAAGCGAAAAGTTGCCGGCGAGCAGGATAGGCTGCTTGCCATCATCGGCGGGGGCAGGGGTTTGGGCGAGCGCCAGACCAGCATAGGGCAGGATGGCGGCGGCGGACGTGATCGCAAAGACGGTTCGGCGGTTCATCGGATCCTCCTGTTGGGTGGGGGTCCGGCAACCGGCGACGTGAGCGAATGTTCCCGCTGATGGGAGCCGCCGTCGTCTTGTTCCGGTATTAGAGAATGAGGCTGCCGGCGCCGTTTAGGGCCCGTCGGCTCTGTGTTTGCAACACATGAATTTGGGCAGCATGACCGCGTACAGGTGGTCTTATCTAAACTTTAAGAAAATGCCGCGCGGAATCGAAATCCCGTGCGGCTGCTTTGGAGTGTCGTAGCGGTGTGCTGTGCGCTAAGCCTTGAGCATCCTGTTACATCTGTTCGGCCTGAGCGCCGCTTTTGGGCTTTGCCTTGCCCAAATCGGGCACCTGTCCCAGGGGAGCCATCGGCTGGATGGTGAACTCGCCCTTTCCATCGATCGAGGCACCCTGCGACCACCGTCCTTCTGCCGGTTCGCTGCCATCTGCCTGAAAGCCGAGATAGGCGTAGCTGAACTCGGTTTTTTCTTCGCTCTGGGGATGACTGTTCGGGATCGGAAAGGCGCCGGTGGAGCCACCCAGTTCCTCGAGCGCCGCCATCCACTGGTTCTGATGCATCGTGTCGCGGGCGATCAGGTACTGCAGCATGTCCTTCATGCCGGCATCGTCCGTCATATTGTAGAGGCGCACAGCCAGGGTGCGGCCCGTGGACTCGGCTGCGATGTTCGCGGTCATGTCCGCGGCGATGTTGCCGCTGGCGTAAATATGGGACATGTCGAACGGCACGCCGTCCGAGTCCACGGGCATCGCCGACAGACCGGAGGACAGCAGGTTCTTCAGGTTCATTCGGCCCATGATGGCATTGACGGCCGAGTCCTTTGCCGCTTCTTCCTGCAGGCTCAGAGGGGCCCCTTCAAGATTGAGGGCCACGGCCGTCGCCAGCATCTCGATATGCCCCAACTCCTCGGCCGCGGTGTTCATCAGCATGTCGCGGAATTTCGGATTGCCGCGGGCACCGCAGGCTTGGAAGAAGTACTGCATGGCAACGCGGATTTCGCCTTCCACACCACCAATCGCCTGTTGCAGGGCGCGGGCAAACAGCGGGTTTGGAGCGTCGACGCGGACGGGGTACTGAAGCTTGTTATCTGTGTAAAACATGATCTCTCTACTCGTCTGAGGGGGATGCAGGATCAGCGTGACTTGTTATGGAAAAGGCCTGCCCGGATGGGCAGGCCTTTGTAGGACGTCAGGCTGCTTCGCCGACTGCGGCAGTGTTGACAGCCTCGGCCAGAATGGTCAGCTTCTCGTCCGTGGCGGTCTCTTCCTGGAGTGTCTGGTCCAGAAGCGTCACAGCTTCGTCCATGCCCAGCTTCTCCGCCCAAGCCTTCAGTGTACCGTAGCGGCTGATCTCGTAATGCTCGACAGCCTGAGCAGCGGCCAGAAGGCCCGCGTCATGGGCTGGGCTGCCCTTGAACTCGTCCATGATCTCGGATGCTTCCGAGATGATGCCTTCGATCGCGTCGCAGGTCTTGCCGCGCGGGCGCTTCCCGATCAGTTCGAACACCTGCGTCAGGCGCTCGACCTGGCCCTGCGTCTCTTCCTCATGCTGCTCGAACGCAGCCTTCAACTCCGGGTTTTGGGCAGCACGCGCCATCTTGCGCAGGTTCGTCGTCAGCTTCTTCTCGGCATAGTAGACGTCTTTCAGCGTTTCGTGAAACAGCGTCTCCAGGGTCTTGTCAGCCATCGGTTCTCTCCTGATGCTTGGGATTGCCCTTCAGCGGGCGGAATGTAATTTGAAAGCCGATCAGACGTCGGCGCGTTCGCCACTGGCCGACAAGCCGATGTACGCCCGCGTGACGGCCGGCAGGTTTTCCTCGATCCAGCCCGCCATGCGGCGCTCTTCATCCAAGTTCTGACGCAAGAGCGCAGTGGCCTGCGTTGCACCGCTTTCCTCGGCCGCGGTAATCAGCGAGATGTATGCGGCGATCTCGAAATGCTCGAACGCATAGTTCGCATAGCTGTTCTTGAGGATCTCATCGCTTGCCATGGAGTGGGTCAGTGCGGCCATCGATCCGGTGAACGACAGGGCTGCATCCTTCAATGATGAGTGGGATTCATCGACCTCTGCAAGGATCTGCTCAAGGCGCTGCATCTGGTTGTCGGTTTCACGGATGTGTAGGTCCAGTTGAGCCGCCACTTCCGGATAATGCTCGATCCGGGAAAGCTGGGGCTTCATGATCGAAAGGGCCTGGTTCTCCATCGCGTGTGCGTTCTTCAATCCAATGATGAAGACGTCGTGCGCGGATGTGACGTTTGTCATGCGAACTCCTTGTTGCCAGATTTGCTCCGGTATTCTGGCTTCCGTGGTGAAGAAGCTTTGCTATGGGCATTTGGTTCCTTGTCACCATATGGTGCCGGTCATGACGCCGTCGTGACTTCTTGCTGGCAGGGGTCGTGTCTAGATCAAAGCGTCTTGCGATGGTCCGGATGTCCCCCGGTCACGTTAATCCGTCCATCATCGTGGATCGCGTTCGCAGTCTGTAACGCCTCCGACAACCGCTATGTCCCGTATGGTAGCGTATCGACCGTCATCTTGGACAGTCTGCTATGCGGAACGAAGCGGACGTTCCACTTCTCTAAACGTCCTTGAGAATGATACTGATGCCGCCGCTGGTCTCCAGCACGGCGGCATCGATCTTTGCGAGCGATGCGACCCCTTGCTGCGCCCTTGCGGCTTCCAGCACATCCGCAACGCTCACCCGCGCGCGCCGGAAAGCTTCTTGGTCGATCGTACCGTTGCTGATGAGAACCGTGGGCGCCCCGTCGAGCCAAAGCGCCAGCCGTGCCGATCGTCCTTTCAGAAATGCCAACGATACGTCTGCCGCGAAAAGCGTGACGATCAGCACGAAAGCATTGATGATTGAAAAATCGTCACCCAACAGCGCCTGTTGGGTCGTTTCCGCGATGATCAGCAGCAGGACGAAATCGAATGGGGTTGTCTGCGCCAGGGTGCGGCGACCCGAAAGGCGGGCGATGATCAGCAGCACGAAGTAGACGGCCAGGCCGCGGATGACTGAATCCATTCGAACCTCTTATGGAAGAACAAGAATGCCGACCATCCGCGTCTCCCCGCCTATGGTCATGTCGAAGCTTGCACGGCCGAAATGCATGGACCGGATACTGATGGAAACCTCATGAGGCGGCGCCCCCCTCTGCCACGAATTGCAGGCGCTGCGCAGAGGACGCAAGCGCGGTCTCCTGTGGTTCGGGTTGAATGCGTTCGATGGAGAAGAGATCAAAAAAGGGCTGCGCAATGGTGAGCTCAGGAGCCGCTTGCGGCGTCGTGAAGCGAATAGAGAGATCATCCGAGGCTTCCCACCGTGTGATACGTGGGAGTTCCACGACGGCATCGGCAAAATAGACAGTCTGCTTCTGAAACACGCCGCCGCTGCCCGTAAAACCCAGCAGCGCAACAAGACAGACAACGCCAAACAGGAACCATGACACGCGCTGGACGGTCCAGAACACCCTCTGGATCCTTCGCTCTTCTTGCAGTTGGAGGCCGTCCTCACGCACTGGCGGAATGCTAATGTCTTCGATCATTGGCTCATCGTCCAAAGCATCTTCCCGTTTCCGAACCGTCCGGGCAGCTACGCGGTTCCGCAGATAGCGCTTCCCAGGCCTATCAGGGTGATATCGATCTGGGGCGAAGGACTTCTTTGGGCGCTTCTCGTGTCGAAACTGTACGGACCTGAGCATACGGCTGAGAGGCAGACCGCCTGTCAAACAGGTTTGCCTTTCACTGGCAGCGTCCCAATCTCCGCCCCGTGTGTCAGATCAGCGGAACCAACCGGGTGACGTTTGAAGAGCTAACGGCAGGAACAGAACGATGTAGCGCCTGTTAAGCGGAAGACAGAAAGGGAGCCGTGATGCTTGAATGGATTTCCGCCAACAGTGATGTCATAAATGCTGTTGCAAACGTTGCTATGTTCTTCGTCTGGATCGCTTATCTCCAGGTCTTTCTGCAAAGCTTTCGGCGGCAGCGCCGATCAAAAATCGTTATCAACCAAGCTGCTGGCTCCGAACTGGACGCAGCTTGCTTTATCAGCAACATGAGTTCGGAAGCCGTTTATATCGAAAGTGTCCATGCGACCCTGAGATGGGGCGACAGGGAAGTGCAACATTCGATCACGGACTATAAGATTGACTTAGGGGACAACGCGGACCCAAGAAACAAAACGTTCCAGGGGCCTCTCAAGCAGGGTGACTACGCTTCGATCGGCACGTTCGACAGCATTATCAACCGCACCAGAGCGGAAGGTGAGGCGAGTCCCATGCAGGCGGAAACAGACCGGGTCAGCATCGAAATCCTCGTGATTGGAGACCACTTGTCCGACGATCTTTTGGTCGGAGCGAAACGCACCTTTATCGCGCATTTTGATAATGGAAGGTGGACCATAAGGCCTGAAGCAGCCGCAACAGAACAACTGCGATCACGCAGCGAACGGTTCAGGCTTCACGATCAAATCAGAAGCCAAGCCGCAGACCATTGAGGCAGAGCTATCCTACAAGTTCATTGCGCTTTCGGCTCAGACCCGCCGAAGGTTTCGGGCAGATTTGACAGCGGGAAAAGGTTGATGAGAGTGTTGTGGGGTCACAGAACCATGGGGGTTACCATGACATTCGCAAGACAAAGGCCTCAAACCTCTGAACCTCAGAATCTGACCTCGCTCTCCTTGAAGCTCGATCACAGGGAGAACAAGGATCGGCAGGCCAGCAAGAGCAACCAGATGACCGGTTCAGAACCCGATGATGACCTCGAACGTATGATCGAGGCGAAGGTCGCCATGGCCTTGCGTCTGATAAAGTTCTGAGCGCAGAGAACTGGACATGACTTTGAACCCTTCGGCCATCCAGTCTGAGGGTCAGAGCACAGCGTGTCACATGCAGAGAACCTTGATGGCAAAAAGTCGTCCTCCTCAGGGACATTCATGGCAGGATGCATGTCTTTTGAATGCCCGCCCTGGCGCATGGTCAAGGTGACATCGACCCTTGATGGCGTGAGCGTGGATCTGTCCAACGGGGACGGGATCGCGACAGTGAAGGTGAGCGAGACGCCGGAAGGCATCGGAATCCAGTTCAGGGACTGAACTTCACAATTCCCGGCTGGCCAAGCTTCAGAATGCCTGCTCATATCCTCCCGGGAAGAAGGAGTTGACCATGATCCGCTCGGAACTGGTAGGAAAGCTCATGGAGACCTACCCTCATCTATCCCGACCTGTGGTGGAGGCCGCTCTCAACTCGATCCTGAACGAGATCACAAACCGTCTCGCCCAGGGTCAGAGGGTCGAGATCCGGGGGTTCGGGAGTTTTGCCAGCAAGATCCGGGATGCCCGAATGGGCCGAAATCCTAAAACCGGAGAACCTGTGCAGGTGGAGAACAAGCAAGTTCCGCGGTTCAGGGCTTCCAAGCACCTTTTGGAGCAGCTCAACGGCTCAAAAACCCCTGGTTAGTCCTGCTCATCGCGATCAGCGTCCGATGCCCGCAGCCTTGCGAAGCGTTTTGAGCTATAGAATGACCCGCGCCAACCTGCTGGTCAAAGACCCTGAGAGAAGATCAGGTGTCTAGAATGAGTAAGGTCCACAAAGTGGGCATTCCGATCCCGGGCCTCCAGGACTGCTATGCGGGCCCAAGCGGCCGGTCAGAAAGATCAGGCGAGACTTGCGACGTCGGCGAATGGGGACAAGATGCCCCGTTGGCGGCGCCACGTATCGATGGTATAATGAAGTAATACCATGCGCACTCGGAGGACTTCATGGCTGCCGTTCACCCTGTTGCCGTAAAGCTGGATGCCGAGGTTCATGCCCGGATGCGGGAACTTGCCAAAGCACAAAACCGTACCCCGCATTACCTGATGCGGGAGGCCATCGCTCAGTATGTTGAACGCGAGGAAAAGCGTGAGGCGTTTCGGCAGGAGGCGCTGACGGCATGGGCGTCCTATCAGACCACTGGCCTGCATGTGTCTCATGCCGAGGCGGACAACTGGTTGGCTCAGCTCGAAGCTGGTCAGGATGTAGAACCGCCTGAATGCCACAGCTGATCTGGACGCCGAAATCGCTGCAGGGCGTCCAGCGGTGCTATCGGTTTCTGGCTTCCAAAAACCCGGATGCCGCGTCCCGCGCAGTGCGGGCCATCCGGGAGGGCATGCAGATCGTAGCCGCGCAGCCGGGCGTAGGGCGCCCGGCCGACAAGATGGCCCCGGAGTTCCGGGAGTGGCTGATCGCGTTTGGGGACAGCGGCTATACGGTCCTCTATCAGGTGGACGGCAAACAGGCCGTCGTTCTGGCGATCAGGCATCAGCGTGAGACAGGATACTTATGATCCGGGAGGGTAGCTTCGCATGCCGTCCAGGCTGAACATCGATGTCCGCCACGCTGATCTTTCGCTGCAGCATACCCGCAGTGATGCAGCGCTCGGCAGGGTGAGAAGCGATGCCACGGGAGAACTCCTCGATCCGCGAAAGCTCAGCAAATCATGGCTTGTCGCGTTTCAGAATAGAACCCACCCTGCCTCACCAATAAGCTCTATAACCATTGTTATGTCGTCAGATAACGCCGGCCATCCTCAATCCATACTCAGCTAATGCACAGATCGCCAGCACAGTGACCGCGCCCAGCTCGAAGTGGAACACCACGACGATAGCCATGATGAGCACTGCAAGCGCGGCAACGTTCAGTGTTCCTTATACCAGGAGGTCCATTTCCAGCCCCAACGCGGTGCCATGAAAATAAGACCTCCGATGCGCGACAGGCCGCCAAGCGCAAAAACCGGCACAAGCGGTATGAAAAGGAACTTGGTTGAAACCTGGCATCTCGGGTGGAGCGCACTTTCCATACGCATCACGATCGTGGTTATATTTTCTTACCGTCCGAGCTAATATCTCAAGATGAACAGTAAAGTTAAGCCTCCGACTGAAATGCTGCATCCAAGCGGGGAGTTCACCTCCCCCGTTCATCCCACGGCGCAAGGGGTGACCTTCGATCACCCGATCAATGAACCCGACAAGCCTGCCCATCCGCGGGACGGGAGACCCCATCCACGGTCCTGGGCCGGTCCGCATCCACGCCTGTCGTCCGGCCCTCATCCAAGATTGCGAAAGTAGAGCAGCACCAACGAGCGTTCACGCCAACAGAGCCTCCAGCGCATCCGGCCTTCCCAGTGCCATCGGCGCGCGCCATCGGGCAAGGTCACCGTCCGGCCCCTCGAAGCTAGCGAACGGGACCCATCCCTCCGCCGTATGGATGCGGACGTCGCCTCCGGCTGCCAGCACTAGCGCCGCGCCTCCAGCCACATCCCAGAGGTTCGGAGCGCCAAGCCGCGTGCCGGCGAGCAGGCCAGCGGCGACAAACGCGCATTCGATCGCAGCCGACCCTGTCAGCCGTGTGTCGAAGGGTTCCGCCGTCCCGCCTTGCGGCGTGCCGACAAGGCTTCGACGGACCTGCGCCCGATCTGGCCGCACGAATTCAGCACCATCAAAGTTCAGGGAGCCGTTGATATGAGCGGAGTAGACACCGGGGCGCAGCGCATGGGTGGCTGAGCACCACAGCGCGCCGACAACCGGACGGCCACGATAGAGCACGCCAATGGATGCTGCGAACATCGGCAGACCCGATACGAAGTTGGCCGTCCCATCGATCGGATCGATGGCCCAGACCCAGTCATGATTTCGTCCCGGGCGGTCGTCGATCTCTTCACCGATGATATCGTGACCCGGCGCGGCTTCGGCCAAGCGCGCTCGTATCATGACCTCACATGCGTGATCGACCTCGGAAACCGGATCGCGCATCCACCCGGGCGCGCCTTTGTAGCTGACCTGCATCGCCTTCCCCAAGGCGAACTGGATATCGGCCCCGGCGAGGGCGGCCAATTCCGCAGCAAGGCTTTCGATCCTTTGCAGCTCGTCGATCGGCGGGTTCTCCATGGTCATTGTTGAGCGCTCCGTTTGTCCTCAAAATCGAGATCCGCGGGATCCACCTCCCGGACCTTCACATGGTCCCGAAACACATCGACATCCATGGCAGCACCGGTGCCGCGCCCGCGCCGGGTCACGTTGAGGGCGCCTGCTGCGGTGGCCAGTCGCAGCGCGTCGCTGACGCTGAGGCCCTGTGTGCGTGCGACAGCCAAACCACCCGTCATGGAATCCCCGGCACCTGTGTGATCCCGTGGCGTCACGTTCGGTGGTGTCGCGAGCCAGAACTTTCCGTCAAATCTGGCGAGAGTTCCGCGAGCGGCACAGGAGACGACGATATCGCGCGCCCGATCGACAAGCCGGTCCATCCCGGCGGCGATGGCCGACCAGGAACCATCGGTCGCATAGCCGTCCGCCACCATCTCCTCATGACTGATCTTCAGGACCCCTATTCCCTGGTCGATCGCCTTGAGAGGCGCGCCTGCCACATCAGCGATGATCTCCACGCCGTTTGCTGCGAGATCGCGCACTACAGTTCCATAGAGTGCAGGGTCAAAGACTTCGCCGTCCCGCAGACCGGTCAGGGCGACCGTGCCGCAGCGCATCCCCTCCGTCAGGAGCGCGTCCAGAAGATCATCAACCTCATGCCTGTCCAACCTTGCCGGCCGCATCTCTGCAATCTGCACCCGTTCGCCACCGCGTCGATCATGAATATAGGCACCGTTCGACCCGGCAACGTCCACCGATCGCACGGCGATGCCCTCGTCACGCAACATGACCGCCGCTGCTCGCCCGATCTTTCCGCCGAATGGTCCGACGAGGGTGACGCGGGCACCAAGGGACGCCGCCATTCGCGCGACCCAAACGCCCTGTCCTCCTGCCCGGACAACGATATCGTCGGAGCCGTCTTCCGGGGAGGCCTCGATCGCAACCGTGATCAACGGCCACGGCGCAAACACGCACAGATTGCTGCTCGAAGCGCCCTTAGATTGTTCGTCGGGATTTGATGGGTCAATGTTCTTAGTTGGCATGCCGGTGTGTCCAATCCTTGTCTCATTGACATGCAAACGATTGGTCAGCTGCTATGGGTCCGCTCCTCAAGCCACGCGCTATGAAATCATGGGTCAGCCGCGCTGCCGTTTACGACGACAGCCCATTGGGTTTCGGTGAGATGCATCTCCTGTCAAACTGCCCGACAGTAACCTACAGGAGGATAAATGGTCCTGCGGATCAAACGTGGCCAATCGCTATTACTCCTCATGATGGCCGCTTTTTCACTCAATTTTCTGCACGCCGTAGTACAAGGCCCCTTCGGCTTACTCGAGCTTATTCAGATCAAGACAAAGATATTTAACGATTAAGCTACCGCTGAAAATCTAGCAGTGACGGAAACTACGATTTGACGTTTTCTAGTGTCCAAGAAGGAGGAGATCAGAAATGCGGAAACGCAGAAACCATAATATTGATTTTAATTCGGGTATTATGCTTAACAGGCCGCTGAATTAGTCTCTAATCAGGAACGGCCTTCCTAAGGGTCTTCGGAACTGACGGCAGATGCCACGGTTCACGACCCCTCCAAGCGAAGCGCGGTTTTCCCCCTGCGGCCTCATGCGGCCAGCACGCGGGGCAGTCGGGCAAGGTTGTTGGCGGCCAGCGTCAGGATGAAGCGGGACCGCACGTGCTCGACTCCACGATAGACGGTTTGCGCCATGCCGCCGATGGTTTTCATCCAACCGAAGGCCTTTTCAATCCGCTTTCGATGCTGGATGGAGAGGGCATAGCCCTTGTGGCGGGTCGTGCAGGCGTCAATTTCTGAATGGCGCAATTTCTGTGCGACATGTGGCGTCACATAGGCTTTGCGCAGGTCAGCTATGAACCTCGCGGCGGCGTAGCCCTTGTCCGTGTCCATCGTCAGGCGCCGAGCCGATCCGGGGGAGTGGAGATGGATCATGTCCAGCGCGGCGTGTCGTTCGGCATGACCGTCTGGCCGGGTCAGGTCGCCCTGCACTATCAGGCCCGAGCGGCTCTCCATCGGCGCATGCCCCATAAAGCATAGCACCGCCCAGGTGCCTGGCGATTTCTTGTAGAGCCGAGCCGTATGATCGGTGGTCGAGACAGGCGTGGCGTTCGAACGCTTCTCGCCCCCGAAATTGACCTTGGCATTGCGGTGCTGGTGGCGCGGGGCATCAGGTTTGGCTCGAGTTCGGGTTGGGGTTGGGGTTGGACGGGCTGGTCTGCGACGATGTCGTATCTGAGCGGATCATCCGGCCCCTCATCCTTTGACAGGGCACTCTCTGCCTTCGACTGGAAGCTTTTCATGGAGGCCCAGGCCTTGACCAGCGTGCCGTCGACCGAGAAATGCTCGTCAGATAAAAGCGGCGCGACTTCGCGATGCGCCAAGATCGCCGCCATCACCTTGCGCGACATCTCGGTCGTCAGCAGCCGGTCGCGGCTTTTGGTGGACATGGTAGGAACCCAGACCGGATCATCGATGCCGAGGCCGACAAACCAGCGGAACATGAGGTTATACTGCATCTGTTCCATCAACTGCCGCTCCGACCGGATAGAGAACAGGATCTGGATCAGGATGCCGCGGATCAGCCGTTCCGGCGCAATTGATGGGTGGCCAAAGTTGAAATAAAGCGCCTCGAACTCCGCAGTGAGACTGGCCAGAGCATCATTCACCACCTGCCAGATTTTGCGCAGTGGGTGCTAGACGGGGATTCAATCTTCAAGATCACCATAGCTGAACAGCGATCCACTCCTCTCGTCCGTCCCGCGCATTATCATTCCCGCCCGATATCGTGCAGATGGTGGATCATCCGTAAACCACGTCGAGAGACAACTATTTCAGCGACTTACTATAGAGCAGAATATGAGTGTGGATCCACGTAAAATACGTGATCATCAATCGACCGGACCCGAACCATTTTGGGTGCCCATTGGGGCAATACGGCTGTGGTATGATAATGATCTGCTCCACGCAGCTCTGGCAGCGGACCATTCACGAGAACTTCTGCTGCAATTCTTACCGCTTTTTCCCAAGACGCATCATCGTTTATTTCTGGATATTCATAGCGCGATGTCATGAAACTGAACTGCGTCGGAACGACGTTTTCGCACGCACTATCTCCCCACCGGTGAGGAATTGCAGCCCGTTGCAGAATGACGGACGCTACCGCGCGCTGCCCGAACTCTTCTTGATCACGTGCCTCGTGATAGATCGCGACGGCAATACAGGAAAGATCGCTGGCGTTGCGCAAGGATGGTGGAGGCGAAGGGATAGCAGCCCCCCTTACAATTTCATCGGGGGTTGCAGGTCGAGGGGCAGGACGAAATGTTATTACCTTTGTGGGACGTGGTAACGGCGCGATGGCGACTTCAAGTGTCAAACCGCTGCTATCAAAGCCGGACTCTTCAGGATCAGCCGCTGCTTGTTCAATAGGGTTTGGCCCAATTACTATTTTTCGGTGATAGACAGCCTCAGAAGCAGAACGCACTGGCGCGCCGAGGCTGCCATTGGGCGCAGCGAAGCTCGATGTCTCGCCGGTCGACAGCTGTTGCCGTGTAACGGACACAACAGCTCCTGCAGAGCATAAGGCAATAAGGACAGTTAATGCTACAGACTGTGC
This sequence comes from Paracoccus sp. NBH48, assembly GCF_015390265.1. NCBI lineage: Bacteria > Pseudomonadati > Pseudomonadota > Alphaproteobacteria > Rhodobacterales > Paracoccaceae > Paracoccus > Paracoccus sp. NBH48. The sequence continues at coordinate 91,072 of NZ_VUOJ01000011.1, forward strand.
CCGAACCATTTGCATGTTCCCTTGATTGCATAAGGAACAGAGATCGACGCACTTGTGTTCCGCTTTCGCTCTGTGGACTGTGGCGATCCCTTGTGTCAGCAAACTGAAATGCGGAAATGCCGTCCTTGGGCCGCCCGTTGGTGAGGCCGAAATCTATACAACGCGGGCGGTGCAGCTGGGCTTGGCGCCTGAACAGCCACGAATGGGTGTCATACTGTGCAGGATCGACGAACTGCCGCAGTTGCAGGCCGAGGAGAAGAAGTCTCGACTATCATTCAACGGTAAATGGCTTGGCCTTTAGGCAAAACTCAGCCCCATACCCGGGCACGCATAACATTTACGGGAATTAGGATTGCTACGGAGCGAACTAGTTCGTCGGGAGGTAACTGCGTTCTCAAGTTGCTGGCCAGACAGTTGCTCCTCCCAAAGACCGCTGCCTGACCTGCGCCGAATATATCGTGGATAACCATCAAGAATGCCTATCCGTTTTGGCAGGTCGGCGTCACGCCGGACCGGCGTCTGAAATGTGGTCGCAGAGATGCTTTGGAAGGCCTGTCACCATAACCAAGCTGGAAAACATCGGTATCCGGCGGTCCAGTTCTCTGGGTGCAGAGCAATATCAACCGGGCTACGGTCGTGGCTGATGAAAGTTCAGTGACAGGTCACCTTCCTAATCTAGACGTGCGAATTCGATGCCTCGTACTCTGCTTCAGATTTACGCGAGTGATCACCCACGAAGCGGATCGCTCTCATGGCTCGGTCGGTGTAGATCTCTGAGCGCAGCGGCCAGTCATGTGCAGCCTCGAACAAACCGGGCATCAGGTCATACTCTGCCTCTGCCTCTTCGGTGTTTCTCATCCACAGATGTGTGCCGCACGTGCCGCAGAATGCTCGTTCGGCAAACGGAGTGGATTGAAACTTCGTTACCGGGCCTTCCACTGTCACTGCGTCAGGCGTAGCCGTGAATGACATAAACACACCGCCTGTCCATCGTAGGCACATTAGGCAGTGGCATGCGCCCGGTCGTGGGTCATGTTCGCCTTGGACGGTCACCGTGATCTCGCCACACAAGCCGTTGCCCGAGAACGCTTGATTGCTTTTCATAATCTCTCCTCATCGATCTGCAGGATAAACTCAACTGACCATCATGCTAAGAACCGCGGCCTACCCGGATTGATCGTATCGTCGCTGAGCATTGGCAAGATAAGCAAGAGCCTCGACCAGATCTCGCCTTACCTCCGATATCCGAGCCTCGTAGTCACGGATGTTTCCTCACATTCCTGGACTCGCTTGTGCGCTTCCGACAAGGCTTCGGCCAAGCGCTTACGACGAACCGTGTTCAGATCTACAGTCATATTGCATGAACTGCATTCGACGTGAACTGTTCCGAACGAAGGATTACCGCGGCATGTAACGCAGCCAAGTGTTATGAAATGTCGTCCATCGGAACACGGACATGACCGGCGGGAGAGAGCAGTTGGGGTCAAGAGACCATGACCGCGCCGGTTCGTCCAATGGTGACACTGATCGCAATTCCTGCAGCTTTTGTCGACAGTCCCGTGTACTACGATTGCGGTTTTAATACGGCTGGATGACCTCGATGACGCCAGCGAACACAGCAGAGATGATCAGGGCTAGAACCTCAAAAGATGTCCGGCAAATCTTAGAACAATAGTCAGACTAAGCAAATCACCTTTCGGAACATTGGATCCAGCCATCTGTTGATGGTTCAGGAGGACCATGTCATGACGCAAGACCAACCGAAACCGACCCCCACCGATCAGGCTCGAGAGGCCGCAACGACGGAGCGACACCCCGAAGTGCCTGACCATGTTTTAGATGAGAAGGACCCTGCTGTACCCGGCGGCAACCGCCCTGACGCCGCTGTCGCGGAAGACCCAACCAAGCCTGGCTTGATTGATAAGAGCAAGACCTGACCAAAGTGACCATGCATTGATGTCAAGGCCCGCCCGCTCGGCGGGCCTTTGAATATGAAAGCGTGTCGGTACAATTTAAGGGATCGCGAGATTGTTGATGCTCCTATAGGTTGAACTGGACAGCATTCCCTGTTGTCACTCGGCCCCGCTCGGCAACTCCCTCCAGCCGAGCGGGGCATTTTTTCCTGACAGCTGTTCTGAGACCGTCCGCTATCAAGACCGACAGACAAGGATCGTCTAGAAGACCAACGCGTGTTGATGCTTCTGATCTAAACGCGGGATTCTGCGCAGTTCGAGGCAAACTTCGGACTCTGGATCTTCCACTATTCTCCAAAGTCTTTGCGCGTGCGGACGCGGTCAGTCGCCCACCCCAAATCCATCCGCTCTGGCATCAATCGCAGTTCGCGACGCCTCGGTTCGAACCGGCGGCCAAATCGGTGGCTTGCCCGATCACGCGTGATCGCCGAATGTCGCTGCATCAGAAATCGTCTTGGAGAATGAAATGCCCAGAGGAACGGTCAAGTGGTTCAATGCGGACAAGGGCTTCGGCTTCATCCAACCAGAAGGCGGCGCGCAGGATGTCTTCGTCCACATCTCGGCTGTTGAGCGCGCCGGCTTGCAGACCCTGAAGGACGGTGCAGCCGTGTCCTACGAACTGGAAACAGGTCGCGGCGGCAAGACCAGCGCGATCGACCTTCGGTTGGTATGAATACTGCCGGCGGCCCCGGCAAGTATCAGCTGACTTTGCTGCACGGCCGAAATTGTTTGCAGGCGACCCGTGCTCGGGTCGCCCCTTTGTCTGCATCGGATCACCGTTGGCATATCGCGTCTCCATTGTAGCCAGAACCCGGTTAGGGAGACTGCCAACTTCTGGCGCTACTGGTTGGATGTGACGGTATGAACCGCACCGCGTGGCGCGAGCGCTACCTTACCAAAAATGCATTGAGCCCACCAAAAAGCGGGTCGAGCGCCTGGCCGACCTCATCAATGCGCAAGTTCTCGAGACAAACATCTGGTGCGTTGAGGCTGGGAGCGGCAAGCACCTGACACGCGCGGACAGAAGCACTGCCGTCTTTGAAATGTTGCTCGAGCAGATCCGGCCGGCTGTAGTCGTCGCACACGGATCGAAGGCAACCTCCCTGCTCGGTCAAATGAGCATTGGCGCGCAGGTGATCGCCGTGCCTCACCTGTCCAGACTGGGAAGCCCGAAGGGCTTCGGCTGGAGCGACGAAAGGCTCCAGCAGCGGGCAACCATGATTGGCCTCACTCGATCTCCATTAAAAATGCGGTCAGAAATCAAAAAAATAGCAGTCCGACAGTGCATTCAACACCTGCTGCGTGCAAATTAAATCGGCCATTGCCACAAGGGCGGCTGCGCCAAGCGACCCGACCCTGCCCAGAAGACGGAACTGCAGAACCGGCATGCCCCACGCGAATGGCGAGACCGCTGCGATAATCAATGATTGCAGGGTCAGGCACCATGGCGGGCGCCAAAGCCGTCGAGTGCTTGTTGCATGCTTTCACTGACGTAAACGCACTTACCAGCAGCTTGCTCTTCTTGGATCCGATCCCCTATCAGGCGTGCCTCGTGCAACGGGGAGTGATGACCGGCATCTTTCACTTTTGAAAGCGCAGCTTCGTCAGATGTGATCTGATCGTTATACCCGGCGACATATCGCGTAGAAAAAAACGTAAAACCAACAAATGTCAGGCTTTTGAATGGAGCATCAAGGAAGAAATCAGCGCAGACCATGCCCGTACTGGGAGCGTGACCGCCCAGCCTTTCCGACAGTGCCCCATAATGCTCGTAGGGTACTATTTTTACACCTGCGGAACTTCCGAACTTTTCCTCGGCAAGCAGGGTATCAAGAAAAGCGCTTTTCTTGAGAGTCCTATGGACGATATATTTTACGCCAGCACGGTTGATATCATTCAAAGTGACCGGCCGACTACCACCAGCAAAACTGTGAAAAAGCACATCGCAACGCAACGAATCTTCTTTCCATAAATCAAGAGACGTATGGATACCATTCTTCATTCTAACAACAATGTCGACTTTTGAGTAGTCGATGCTTTTCAAATCATCGAACAGAGTATTGGCGGGGCCTACAATAAGTATCCTTTTGCCACGAAATTGTTCCGGTGATATCGTATATTGATCCTTGAACTGCCTATACAGCGTTTTGTATATTACAGAACGCAGCAGCCTGGGGGAATGCTTGGCAAGTGCATGCCTGTATCGAGAGATCATGGTTGAGCGTAGGCTCCTTGCAAAAGGTGAAGTAAAGAATACCGGCCTTGTTTTATCACAACCACCCTCACCAAATCCTCTCTCGCTTCCGCTGCTCTCCTGAAAACCCCGCTTGTGCATTCAAGAACCCATCGCATCTCGTATCAGTTGATTAAGTGTCCGGTATGGATGGAGAAAGAGATTATGAGTACGATTTCACGGTAGAGGTCGATCCATGGAATCTTTTTCAGCGAACCACAGGTCAGCATGCTCGCATCTCCGGTATTCTTCGAAGTACGGGCCTCCTTCGGTATAGTGAATAAGATGCGTATCCTCGAGGGGAGTGTCGCTGTAATCGACCAGGTGGTTCCAACCTTGGGGCAACGCGCCTATCCGACTGTCATCCGTTAGCCACTTGAAGCGATGCAGCTCGAGGCCGGAGGCCGTATTCACGTAATCAGGAGTAAGTGCCGTGCAGCGGGCGTTATTGAACAGCATCATGCTCGACCAGTTTTTCTTTTCATAGGTCGTCTGCGTTGCGCCCCGGAATTTTGTCTGCTCTTGGGGGACATGGTCGTGCTGGACGCACATCAGGTCATAACGGTCATCGCGCATGGCCCAGAGCTTAGCGATGTCATCAATACAGAGCATATCGCAGTCCATGAATATGGACCATCCGGAATACCCGCTCAACCACGGTACAAGAAACCGAGAAAACGAAAACTCCGTCGATTGGAGCGCATTTCGCTCACGGGTAAAAACGCCCTCCAGACCGCCAAGCACGATCGGCGTGATACTCAAAGGCTGCGTGGCCCGCGAGAGGAGGCTATGAGACAGGGCATGGTAGGCCACAGGCTCGTGGCTGTCATAACCGATGAAGATACGGATCAGGTCTGCAGTACTGGCTTCGGGCAAAATAATCATCACTTCTTGCAGGAATTTAAGGTCAGCGTGATTGTGGCAGGGACGCGACTGTCTCACCACCAAGTCCACGGCCGTAGTCACGGACTGAGACTGTTGCAGAAAAACTTTGGATGACAAGTAATTCATCCTGGGACGTGGCCCTCTTCTGCCATCCTACGACGATAGTCTGCACGCGGTACGACCGTTAGACCTTTGTGGGATTCGCGGCATTTTTCGTTGGCAGGTGGCGCGTTCTTCCATCGCGTAGTTAGCAAGCTTGCTACCTGGAATGGAGCTCGATGCTCCAGTCATGAAACGATCACCGTATCGTCACAGAAATGACATTCGTACCCCATACGTCAGGACCAAATCTGGAGTATCCATGCCGCATGTCCGCGCACTCAGCCTTAGCAAGTCCTTTGACACTACAAACGTCCTGAATCAAATTGATTTGGATCTCCCTCAAGGCTCATTTCTAGCTTTGCTGGGTCCGTCAGGCTGCGGCAAGACCACACTTTTGCGCCTGATTGCCGGGCTGGAACTGCCCGATGCGGGTGAGTTGCGGTTTGATGACCAACTAATTGCCGCGCCCGGCCATTTCGTATCGCCCGAGCGTCGTGATCTGGGCATGGTGTTCCAGTCCTATGCCCTGTGGCCTAATATGACGGTGCGCGGTAACGTTGCCTTCGCCTTGCAGTCACGCCGCATGACAGGGACTGAACGGCGCGCCCGCGTGGACCAGATGCTGACCGCAACGGGTCTGTTACCCTTGGCGGATCGTCGCCCGCAGGATCTGTCGGGGGGTCAACGGCAGCGGGTGGCGCTTGCGCGATCGCTGGCGCTGCGTCCGGGGCTACTGTTGCTGGACGAGCCTCTGGCCAATCTCGATGCGCATCTCCGCCAGCAAATGCTTGTCCAGTTTCGTCAGTTGCATGCCGAGACGGGCGCGACTTTTATCCTTGTGACCCACGATCAGGATGAAGCGATGACGGTCGCCACCCATATCGCCGTGATGGACAAGGGCCATATCCAACAGATGGGATGCCCTGAAGACCTGTATCGTCGTCCCGCAACGCCGATGGTGGCGCGCTTCATCGGTCACGGTGTCACTGTACCAGTACAGGTGACCGGGACGCTGGATGGAATATGCGACCTGCATGTGGGGACTGCGGCACTTCGCCTGCCCGGTACAGCACAACCTGGCCCCGGTTGGCTGTGCCTGCACTGCGAGAACTTGCGTCTGTGCGACGGGCCGGGGCATCTACACGCCCGCATTTTATCGCAGAGCTTTCAGCATGGCCACTATCTGACCCACGCTCTGACCGACGCGCTGGACGATCAGATGCTCACCCTCTTAACCGATCGCCCACTCGCCATGCATACGGCGGTCAGGCTGGAGGTTACCGGCGGTTGGGTGATCGGCCGCGATGACGATAAAACCTCGCAAGCCGGCGCACGGCGCGAGGCGGTCAATGCCTGAACTGCGCGCCATATCAGGGGTGGGCAGCAAGGGGCCCGCCTGCTTCCTGCTTCAGATCGGGGATCGTAATCTGCTTCTGGACCTGGGCCGCGGGCCTGACGAAGACCGCGCGCCCGATCTGCGGGATCTACCGCCCATTGACGCGATCCTGTTCAGCCATGGTCATGCCGATCATACAGGCGGCTTGGATCTGTGGCCAGATCTGGGGGCCCCACCGTTGTTCGCCAGCCGCCCTACCATCGCGCTCGCCCGCCATCCCGGCCTGCAACAGGCGCGGCCCCTTGACGGACTCAGTCAGATATTGGGTGTGGCCCTGCTGACCGGTCCTGCGGGCCATGCGCCGGGGGCGGTCTGGATGCGGATTGGGGGCAAGGGCGGCCTGCTGTATTCGGGGGACGCCTGTGCTGAAAGCCCGATGTTTTGTGCCGCGCCCTACCCGCCCGCAGCAGCAATGGTGATCGACGCCTCGTACGGGGTCGCAGACCAGCCGCTTTCCGTGCAGATCGAACAGATCGTGTCCCAGATCGACGGACCTGTCCTGTTGCCTTGCCCTGCAGGCGGGCGCGGACTGGAGATTGCCGCAACGCTGCTGCAGCGCGGTTTACCGGTCAGCATCTGCGCCGAGCAGCGTCGTGTCGTACGGGTCCTGCGCGATCACGCGGACTGGATGACGCCACAAGGTCGCAACGCGTTGTCTCTGCTGGACCAAGCAGCCGATCTGCATGCGGACAGCCCGATTGCCGGTTCGATGATCGCCGCGGGTCCCAATGCAGAACGCGGTGTGGCGCACGCCTTGGCCGGGCGCATCCGTGACGCTGGCGGTGCGCAGATCATCTTTACCGGCCATGTTGCTGCGGGCAGTCCCGCACAGGACCTGATCGATCAGGGCCATGCTGTCTTCAGTCGCTGGAACGTGCATCCAACCTTGTCACAGGCCAGCGCAATGGTCGCGTCCGCCGCACCGCAGGTGATGTTGGCCGCGTTTTGCGCAGCCTCGGTCGCGGATGATCTGCGTGCGCGGACTGGCTGGCCTATCGCTCGGGGCGAAAGGCTGGTGTGGTGAGCCTTTTCGATCATCCCTGCTTCCATTTGCTGCGTCATGGCCAGACAGTACACAATGCCAATGACCGGATTGCGGGTGCGACCGATGCACCCCTGACAGACATGGGACGCGCACAGGCCGGGCACGTGGCGCTGACCTTGCGCGATAGACCCATCGGGCGCCTTTTTGCCTCGCCTTTGCAGCGCGCCTGGCAAACGGCCCAAGCGATCGCAGCCCTGCGCCCCGACCTGGAGATACAGCCCGCCCCCCTGCTGGCAGAACGCGACTGGGGCATTTGGGAAGGCGCGCCCCGTGCCATGCTGGACCGCGACGCCACGCCCGAGGGCGGCGAAAGCCCCGAGGCGTTTCATGATCGCATCCTGCAGGGCTGTGCAACCATCTCCGGCCCCGCCGCGCAAGAGGCACCGCCCTTGATCGTGGCCCATTCCGGCACCATCCGCTCAGTGATGGCAGCCCTTGATCTGCCGTTTCTGCGCCCAACGAATTGCGCGCGGATTACAATCTTTCGCGATCCGCGCGGATGCTGGTGCGCCGACCCGCCCGTGGTCGTGCCCGACCCCTTTCCCCAAACTTCGAGGCTGTCATGACCCGTATCCTGATGCTGACCACCGCTTTGTCCGCCACTGCCTTTGCTGCACAGGCCCAGACCCTGACCATCTACACGTCGCAACCGCAGGAGCAGATGACCGAGGTCATCGCCGCCTTCAACAAGGATCATCCCGATATCTCGATCGATATCTTCCGTTCGGGCACGACCGAGGTGATGGCCAAGCTGCAGGCGGAATTCGCCGCCGGCCAAAGCCCCGCCGACGTTCTGCTGATCGCAGATGCCGTCGCGATGACCCAGCTCAAGCAGGACGACCGCCTGATGGCCTATCCCGAGGCCCCTGTGGAGGGCATCGACCCGGCCCTGCTGGACGCGGATGCTATGTTCTTTCCAACGAAGTTGATCACCACCGGTATTGTCTACAACACCGAACTGGTGGAAAGCCCGCCGACCTCCTGGGCCGATCTGGCCACGCCCGAAGCGGCGGCGATGACGATCATGCCATCGCCGCTTTATTCCGGTGCAGCGGCGATCCATGTGGGCACGATGGTCCAGCAGCCTGAATTCGACTGGACCTATTTTGAGGCACTGTCGGACAATGGCGCCGTCGCAGGACAAGGCAACGGCACCGTGCTGGAGGCCGTCGCGCGGGGCGAGAAGGCATATGGCGTGTTGGTCGAATACATGGCGATGAACGCCAAGGCGCAGGGCTCCCCGGTCGATTTCGTGTTTCCGTCCGAGGGCGTTACGGCGGTGACCCAGCCTGTGGCGATCATGGCGGGCACTGACAACGCCGATGCCGCCCGTGCCTTCGTCGATTGGCAACTGTCCGAGGCCGCACAGGCCCAATCGGTCGCGCAGGGCTATTTCCCACTGCGCGACGGCATGGCAGCGCCCGAGGGCTATCCCGACCCTGCCAGCCTGACGCTGATCGGTGCCGACAATGCCCGCCTGCTGTCAGATGGAGAGGCCGTCAAGATGGAGTTCTCGGACCTCTATGGCGGCTGACCTGCACCTGCTGGGTGACCGGCGTACGGGGGATGGCGAGCGTGTGCTGGCCATCCTTCTCTGTCTCTATGTGTCGGCGATCACGCTCTGGCCCATGGGTGAGGTGCTGGTGACGGCTTTTCGTCCCGGCGATGATGGGGCGCCTTTGGGTGTTCTGCGCGACACGCTGGCCGCACGGGCAACGGGGCGGGCGTTTATGAATACGCTGACCTTGTCGCTCGCCTCCGTCGCGATCTCGGTCGTATTGGGCGGTGCACTGGCGCTGGCCGTGGGGCTGATGCGGATGCGGTTTCGGGCGGTCTTGTCCTTTCTGATCCTGATGCCGCTGATTATCCCTTCGCAGACGCTGGCCCTTTCCTGGATTGAACTGATGGGCTCGGGCTCTCCGATCCTGCGAGCCCTAGGGATGGCGCCTGCGCAAGGTCAGGGCAATCCTCTCTATTCCCGAAGCGGTATCGCGCTGATCATGGGGATCGAGCATATGCCGCTCGTCTTCATTGCCATCCGCGCCAGCCTGAAATCCGTGCCCGCCGATCTGATCGAGGCTGCCCGCATTGCAGCAATCCCTCCCCGACGGGTGCTGATGCGGATAATTCTACCGCTCACCTATCCATCGGCGCTGGCGGGTGCATTGCTGGCCTTTACCGCGGCTGTCGGCAATTTCGGCATACCGGCTCTTCTGGGCATTCCCGGGCGAGTGCCGATGCTGACTACACTGATCTATCAGCGGCTGAACGGCTTCGGCCCTGCGGTCGCGGGGCAGGTCGCGGTGCTGGCACTGATCCTCGCCGCGCTGGCAGGAATGGCTCTGTTGCTGCGCCATCTTGCCTTGCGCCGCTTGACCCTGCGCATCGAGGCAGGCCGGGTTTTCACCCCCGCGCATCGCGCGCCGCTATGGGCGCAGGGGGCGCTCTGGGTCGTGGTCCTTGTCATCGCGCTCCTGCCGCTGGCTGCGTTGACTCTGACCTCATTGACCCCGGCGATCGGTGTGCCGTTTTCAATACAGGTGGCAAGTCTGGATCAATATGTCCGGGTCTGGTCCAACCCGGCCGTGAGCCGGGCGTTCTTGAACTCATTGACCTTATCAGGTCTGGCAGCCGTGATCTGCGTCTGCGTGGCGCTGCCGCTGGCCTATCTGCTGACGCGCCGGCCCAGCCCTGCCGCCACCCTGTTGGACTTGTCTGCCGAGGTACCTTGGGTCGTGCCCGGCACGGTCGTTGCGTTGGCGATGATCCTGGCCTTTCTGCCACCGCTCCCCCTGATCGGGATTTCGCTCTACGGCACTTCGGCCATCATCCTGATCGCTTATCTGGCCCGGTTTCTCCCCTTGGCGCTCCGCCCGGTCGTGGCTGCTGCCCAGAACGGGGATCCGGGACTGGACGAAGCCGCCCGTATCGCAGGGATCGGTTTGGGGGGGCGGATAGTGCGAATTTTTATGCCATCGGTCACGCCAGCGGCCACGGCAGGGGCGGTGCTAATTCTGATGACGGCGATGAACGAGTTGACGCTGTCCGCCCTCCTGTGGTCCTCAGGGCACGAGACGATCGGCGTAATGGTCTTTTCGCTGCAATATGAAGGTAACTCGACCGCCGCGGCGGCAGTTTCCGTTTTGTCCACGTTACTCTTGTTTACACTATGTACACTTGCGGAGCTGATACTCGGGCGCACCGGCTCGTCAGCTCTTCCATGGCGCGGCTAGATATCTGACTTTGATTTTTGGGATTTCTTCGCGAAGTGAATTGCGCCGTAAAAGGCCGCTTCAAAGCCTGATCGGCTAGACTTCAACACAGCACGCGCTGGACGGCCGCATGTCAGTTAGTTCCAGATAGTGTCCCAATCTGAGTAGCGACTGCTGAGTAGAAGAAGCTGCTTGCGACGATGACGAGCAGGTGCCAGATCGTTCGATGAAACGGCAAGCGCGTTGTCACGAAAAATCCAAATCCGACCGTGTAGATGAGCCCGCCACCCAAGATCAGTCCGAAGACAAGTGAAGACATGCCTCCGAAAAGCGCGTCTCCGGCAATGACGCCCGACCATCCCATGATCAGGTACAGGCTTATGGCGACGCTGCGACACCTATTCGGCACGAACGTGCGCAATCCCACTCCGAGAACCGCGCAGCTCCATATCCAGACCACAAACCACCCGGTATCGTGGGGAGAAAGAAGCGCGAATGCGGTATAGGTGCCGGCAATCTTCAGGTAGATTGCCGAATGGTCGAGCCGCTGCAGGTACGGTGTCCAGGTCTGTGGATGCGTCATGTTGTAGAGCATCGAGCATGAGATCATCGCGATGAGTGTGAGGCCGTATACCGAAACACCGACCAACCCGAAGTCCGCAGTGCCGGTCGACAATGTCCTCATGATCAGGAGGGGAACCGCGAGCAGTGCTGCTGTCAAACCGGCAATGTGAACCAACAGGTCCGACATGGTTTCGAGCCGGCTGTATTCGATGCGACGCGGTAGGTAAAAGTTCATCAATAACTTTCCATCGTTGATCGCCTCAAGAACCGCGCGGCTGATATTGAATTAGCTTGGAAAAAACCTCAGACGTGTAAGCGTGCTTCATGCCGCATCCTGCGTCGGCTAAATGATGATGTCACGAAGAGCACTGACATCCCTTATTTGCCTTCCAGTTCCGGGCGCGTCGTCACGAGCAAGCCTCCGGCCTGCTTGATTGACGTGCCGCATCACGTCGCCATCCGGGTGCAGGCTGAAATCAAGTCCGGTTTGACTGTTCAGTTCCTCCAGGCTGACCTGGTAGAGACGAAAGGGCTCGAATGTCAGCGTCGTCTCCAGATCGCCTAGCAGGTCTTCCTGAGTCAGAATGAAGGCGGTCAGACGCGGCAGGTCCTCGAGATCGCGCCAACCGATCAGCTTCCAGAATGCCGCCGGGATACGAGCCCCCCGATATTCGATGTCAGTCGGACTGAAGATCGGACCGGCCTGCACGGATAGACGCAGCCTGGCGATACCGGCTTGAGCAAACACGTGATCCTCGAGCTCTCCCCAGAGGCCCTGACGGGAGGACTGGTTATAAGCCTGATGCTGCGGGGCGATATTGGTGTAGTAGAACGAGTCGGCATTGGCCTGCTGCGCTTCGGCGATGCCGCCCCAGCACAGGTCTGCGCGCCGGGCGATGTGACCCCGGTCGAGAACGTTGTCGCTATAAAGCGCGTTTCCCCATTGGTGTTCGGCGTCAATGCGAGGATCAAGGACAAATTCTGACCGCGGAAGTTTCACCATCCGCACCCCGTCCACGTTCCAAGCAACATAGCGCGCCATGCGCCGCTCAGCCGACAAACACAGGCTGAAATGAGTATAGGGGATGCTTGTGCGGTCCTCGAAGAGAACCGCGTCAAGCGCCATGTCATCAGAAAGACCCGGCTCCGGAATAGGGATACCTGTAAACCCAGCATCGTAGCCGTTGCGAAGGACATCTTCATTAAATCCCGCAGTTATATCTTGATAGTTCTCTAAGTGTGCCCCCGCACGCGTTTTGACTGCCGGGGCGGAAACAGTGCCCGGCGACCAAGTCAGGTCCAGACTGCCGCTCGTGACGATCTGCCGATCAACAGCGGACTGGCCCGGGTCAGATCTACCGCTTACCTTGTCGCCAACACCCGCGTGATCATCCATTCGCACTGTGAGATCCACACTCCGTACGGTATGGTCCGCAGGGACGGGAATGCCATTGAGCGCGACGAGTGCTGATCCCTCCGCGCCTCCGGGAAAGCCGCTCGATGGTTCACCTTGGACAATGACATTGACGCTTAATTCCAGAAGACTGTTGCCGTCCTTTCGTTGTATCCGGACGAAGGTCCCATTGGCAGCGGCATTATGGCCGACGCCATTGATCCGGATATGGCAGCCGGTGCTTCTCTCGTTCGTTTCCGACTTCGACATCATGCTGTCCCCGGCCTGTACCGAGTCATGAGACATCTTGCGTGTAACAGGGGCAAGAAGATCACGTACACGATGACGTCGGTAGGCTTGCACCTGATCTTCAACGTCTTTGGGCAGCGTAGCTCCTTGGTGCATGCTTAAGATTCGGACAGAGCTTTGAGCCGACCCGCGTGCACAAAGCTCAGGCTAAAAGCTATTTCCAGCTCTTCGCATGGTCTACACCTGACCGGTATCTGGGCGACGTGGCATTGAGGTCACGCCACCTCTGCGTCTGAGGACATAAGCCACAGCCTGACCGCATCCCTGGATGCCCCGAAGATGCCGAAGCTATCCAGCATTTTGACGCACGTTACAGGATCAGCCACCGGCCGCGGGCGCTTGCCATGATCCGCCCGCCATACGCAGACCACAGATCCCTGCTCGTCCGTTTCGGCAATCAGCATTCTATCCGTATTCGTATTCATCCTGCGGCCTGTATCCCCGTCTCACACAGTTCAGATAATCCTGTGCGTGATCACGGGCCAGATGTCTAAATAGCAGGATTGCGTGCGCCCCGAATTCAGAAGATCGCGCATCTTGGCGGAGGGCTTATGGCCGAATGACTTTATCCACAATTTCTGGGGATAGTTCTGGGGATGGGACGCTGGTCCGAGATGTTGTCTGGCTGCACTGATAGGCTATCTCTATCCCACTCGGCGACCCTTCTGCTAGTTTGAAGGTCTCCTACGAGCGAGAAGGGCCGAGCAGATCGGGGCCCTTTTTTCTGACCGCCTGCAAATCTGGTTTCATGGCACCTGTGCTGTCGCCCACTTCACACAGAAAAGCGGCTGCAGTTTCCCGCAGCAGCAACCTGTCCCTAGGCAATCTCTCGTGCCTGGATAATTACGGGACCATGCCTCATCAGGCAAGACACACAACTTCTTTGGTTTAGGCCTTCACGGAAGTGACACTGACGGTATCAGCGCCTCCGTATCAGTTCAGCTTCTGATCAGGAAGTCCGCCAGCACGAACCCATCGGCATGCATTGCCCGGGTGAGTTGGGCGGAGCTGTATCTGCTGTCATGGGTGATGTCCCGCCCAGCCCAGGACGGGCGTGGAAACTCGTGACGTTCGTGCGGCAGCTCCACATCGCAGGTCACCAGACCCGCCAGCGCACCCAGATACTCGTCGACTTGCCAGAGCAGGCCGCAGAACTGGATATCATGCCGCCGCTTTTCCAAGCTCGGAGCGCTCGGGAACTCGCTGATCATGTCCGCCGCCTGGTCGGGTGGCAGATCAAAATGAAACTCGCTGCGGGAAACCCCTGTGCGGTTGCCCTTTATGGTCAAGGTCGCCTGATCATCACAGACGCGGATGCGCGCCTTGCCGGTCTCGAAGCGGGCGACCAGATAGTCCTTGATATGGTGGCAGCCCAAAGTCTGGTCCCGCCACGCGTCACTGGTCACAAGGAACTTGCGTTCAATCTCGATACTCAATCTCGCCTCGTTGGTTGCGGCCCATGCACAGGCCGATCAGACTGGTCAGGGGCCGTCGCGGCGGCTCTTGGGCCGCAGCGCAAGGCTCTGCTCTGACCTCAGGGGGTTTTCTTGATGAGGGCGCGCAACCCTTTGCGCATGCCGGGGCAGCGCAGCAGCTGCGCGGCTTTCGCACTCGAGACCACGATCCTGTCGCGTTTGCGTCGCTCGGGCCATCGCTTCAGCATCTTCTCCACCCGCATCGCGTAGAGTGTCAGAAGAACCTTCCGTCCACCTTGCCTGCACGTCACGACAGCTTTTTGGCCGGAGTGGATGCGGCCCCGGATGCCGCCCTCCTCGTAAGCTTCCCGACGGGCAGATCCCCTGCCCGACATGCCCGGAATACGGCGCCCCTTCGGATGGATCCATTCCTTGCTTCCCGGCCGGCTGACCAGAACGACCTTGTCCCGCCCCTTTTCAGGAAGAAGACAGAGAACGCCGTATCGTTTTTCAGCCACCGGCCAACTCGCGGACAAGAGATACCCCTGTCAGTGCCAGCGACTTGTTGCCGAAGCGCTTGTCGGTGCTGACATCCCGACCGAACCACTCCGGCGCGACAAACTCGCGAGCATCGGCTTCGGATTGGAATTCGACCTCGACCATCACCAGCGGTGCAAGATCACCCTCGAAGATATCCAGCTCGTAGGTCAGCCCCCCGTCCAGCTGACCGACCCACCGGGTCTTCACGACGCGGCGGCCTTCTGTCTGCGGCCATAGCATCTCGAACTGCGCCTCGCTGATCTCGATCTCACGCTCACCCCGAACGATACCCTCTCCGGATTTCACACAGAGAACGAATGTCTCATCGGTCTGGCGAAGCCGAACCTCGACGGAGTCCTCAGGTACGGTCAGATAGCCCTGGCGCAGGGACGATCTGTCGGCCAGAGACAGGTCAGGCATCCGCGCCACCAGGAACTTCCGCTCGATCTCAACGGGTGCTTTCATCGCGCTCAGCCCTCCATCAATCGTGTCTGAACTTCTTCGTAGATCTGCCTGTATGCTTGCGCGGACGGACGCTCAGATGCGAACGCCAGCACCGGGGCTCGATTGACACCCATCCGCTCGACATCGGTGGAAAACGGAAGGGCGGCCTCCAGGATCCGTTTCGGGTAGGCCTCGCGCATGCGTGCCATGGTCTCGCCGTGCAGGCTTTTCTGCCGCTGCACCATCGAGAAGAAGGCCGCGATCTTCTTCTTGCTGCCCTTCGCGCCCTCCTGGCCGTCGATGAATTCCAGAAGCTGCTCGAACGTCCTCTCCGACAGAGTGGTGGGAATGACAGGGACCACGATCAGGTCCGCCGCCTGAAGGACGCTCTCGGAGAGTGTCGAGATGTTCGGAGGGCAGTCCAGGACGATGATGTCGTAGTCGCCGCCGACAGCCTTCAGCGCCTTCTTCAGGCGCGACTGGCTGTTCTTCATCCTTGAGAGAAAGACGTCGAAATCGCGAAAGGTCATGTTGGCAGGGAGGATGTCCAGATTTTCAAAGTCGCTTCCGCGAATGGCCTTTGTGACTTGTTTTGCCTCCTCAAAGAACGCCTCGTTGTCCAGTTTCTGAGATGGCTTTCACGCGAAAGTAGAAGCTCGAGGCACCTTGGGGATCGAGGTCGCAAAGCAGGACGCGATTGCCGGCCTCGGCAAAGGCATAGGCGAGGTTGACGGAAGCGGCCGTCTTCCCGACGCCTCCCTTGTTGCTGTAGCAGGCGACAATCTTCATCTCAGGCTTCCTTGGCGTTGAAGAGTGAGCGGAACTGATCACGGACATCTGGGCCGTCGAACTGATCGAAACTGGCCATGATCCGGGCGCGCTCTTCCTGCTGCCGTTCATGCAGCACGGCGATCAAGGCGCCGATGCTCTGTGCCAGGGCGAGGTCCTGCCTGTGTCCGATCGGCTCGTGAGCGTCCATGAAGCTCTTCAGAAATGCTTGCTGGACGGAATAGTCGTTGAAGAGCCCAAGATTGTCCTGAAGACGCTTGAGGGGTTTCAGGATGGGTTTGACGGCCGCTGCCGGATAGAGAGGTGCAAAGAACTCCATGAGGTAGCGAAGCTTCTTGCAGCCAATCCGCAGCTCGTGGACCCGTTCGTCAGGCGTGTCGGCCGTGATCTCGCGGGCGATGCGACATACCTTGCGGTAGCGCTTCCAGATCAGCTGACGGGAATAGTCCCCAACCGGGGCGTCTGCCCTCGGCCCCTTTCCGGGACCCCTTGTCTGGAGAAATTCAGCCTGCAGTGCCTCGATCCCAGCCTGATAACGGGCGCTGTCAAGATGGACTGCCATGGCACGGTGCGCGCGGCGGCGCTCCTTGCGAAACATCTTGAACATCTGCTCCAGCCCTTCATGCAGAGAGGAAGGCACCATCGCGAAATACTCGTTCTTGGCCAGAAGGTATACGTCCAGATCCCGAAGCCGGCCTGTAGGAGACATCAGTTCGGACGCCTTACGCTTGAATTCCGCAGTCTGTTCCTCCGGATACACGCCTTTGAAGAGGCTCAAGACTGATCTGACTTTTCGCAGGGCGACGCGGTAATCGTGCAGAAACTCCGTGTCATGATCGGCGATGACCCCGGCCTCATTCTCGCGGGCCACCTGTAGATAGACCGTGATGATGTCGGTCGCTGTTTGCCATGCCGTGGCATGGTCGAGGATGGCGACGTCGGGTTTCGCACTGTATCTAGAATAGTCCGGGAAAAGCATCGAGGACAGATCGGTCGCGCGAGGCGAAGGGCTATCGGCGGTGGCCTCAAGGTGCTCGCGCAGTCTTCTCAGGGCTTTATCGTATCCCCGCAGCGGCTGCAGCGCGGCGATCGTCACTGTCATGCCCCTGCCGTCGGGTTTCAGCGTCGTTAGATGCGCCCGGACAAGCGTCTTCCTTTCGTCATCGGTGACCGTCAGATCCCGATGAGTGACAGTTCCGGACCCGATCCTCAGGAGACTGCGCAGAGGCGGGACGTGCTTGAGGGCGGCCTTGACGGGCCCGTCTTTCAGGTCGGCCACGAACCGATCAGTCCCGCCGGCCCTTTGAGACATCAGGGCTGGGGAAGCATCCAGCAGAGTGAGTGTCCTTCCCGATCTCAACACGAGCTGGCCAGCGGCGTGAAGGGACCCGATATGGTCGTCGAGCATGTCAAACGTCGCGTCATCGGACTGACCAATCTGAAGCGACAGATCGTCCGGCATCTCTGCCAGATTGGCGTCGGCCAGCGCTCCCGGAAGGATGAGAACCGTTTGAGATGCCCGCTTCATGATTTCTTGCCTGCCGCCTTCTTGAGATAGCTATCGACCAGCTCCTCGATGATCTTCTGCACGCTCGTGTCGTCCTCTATGGCCCGTGTCTTCAGCGCCTTGAGGGTCTTGCGATGAAGCCGCAGCGATGTATTCACCCTCTTGGCGTCCTCGGATTTGGGGCTGGCAGTCTTGCTTTTCGGCATTGATGACACCCGGTAACGATGACGTCATGATGTCATCACGGGCGGTCAGATGACAAGACCATTTCTCATGTTGGCCCATAGATGATCTCATAGACGACGTAGCTGGAAGTCGTGCAGCTTTGGCAGGTGATACGACAATGCCGCCTTCATGGGCACTGTGTGCTTGCTGGAACCGTATTCAGGCACATTCACGCAAGCGTGTGCGATTCAAAGTTGTAGGATCCGACATTGTTACAAAACGGAAGAGAATGGGAGATATCTTCAAAGATGGAGATATGCGACCGGCACTGCTTCTCTAAGTTCGGATGGGCCAGACGCAGGTTGTTGCAATACGACAGACAAGACGGAGGTCGCGATGAATGATGCCATGCTCACATTCGACGGTATTGCTTCTCTGCTCGGGCAGGCTGCGGTCACCGAGGATTACGTCGAGTTTCGCACGAATACAGTTTTGAGCAATGCGGAGCTCAATGAGCTCCACCGTGCGACGATCGAGATCGCCGGCAAGGCGGAAGGTGTGCTTGTGGAACGGACAGACCTCGCGGGCGAGATCGTCAATGGCGGCGCCGCGCGGGCCGCGCTTACGGTGACATTGCGCAGAGGTCTTTTGTCAAACCAGGCGGATACTCCGGCCCAGTAATGCGGGGCGGGACGTTCAGTCACGTCCAAACATCGGAAGTATGCTCCGAAACTCGCACAGACATGCGACAGTCTGAAGCGACGCCTCACGCCGTTACGGCGTCGGCGACCCAGACCGCATGTAGCGTCGAGAACGAGTCTGAGTTCCCGTATCGTTACCTGGATCCCAGAACGACCCATGTGAAATACATAAATGAGATTTATCGGACTGAAGGTGAGTGGTTCCGGCCTGTCCAAGAACTCCGTCCTCGAAGCTCCTGGACGAAGATCGCGGATATCATCAATGCGAATGATCCATGCTCAGGGCGATGGACCAGTGCCCGCTTGCAGAGAGCGGCCCGCGCGTATGTCGCATATGGCCTGCTGTCACATGCCATCTTCAATCAGCCGAAGGCCAGAGGCATTGACGATCGCCTGCCGAAGCTGGTTCTCTCGATGCGACGCGAGAACCCCGGCATCACGCTCGCCGAGATCGGCCGGACGCTCGGCGATATGGGTGAAGCGACTCCGCGCGGTCGAAATGCGTGGCACCCCGCCAGTGTCATGACACTTCTCGCGCGTGCAGACAGATTGAATCGGTCCAGCCCCAAATAAGCAGGATTATCTATGCGGGGCTGGCGGCCTAGGTCCGGGCCTCAGCCCAGGGCATAGCCCACGCCGCGCACGGTGCGCAGCGGGTCGTCGCCGCCGTTCTTCATCAGCGCCTTGCGCAGGCGGCCCACATGCACGTCGATGGTGCGCGTGTCGACATAGATGTCGCGCCCCCAGACCCGGTCCAGCAATTGTTCGCGCGTCCAGACGCGGCCCGGCTTCTCCATCATCGTGGACAGCAGCCGGAACTCGGTCGGGCCCAGATGCAGCGTCTGGCCGGCGCGGAACACCCGGTGTTCGGCGGCGTCCAGGATGATGTCCGCAAAGGTCAGCCGCTCGCCCATCGTTGCGGGGCGGGTGCGGCGCAGCTGGGTGCGCAGGCGGGCCAGCAGCTCGACCACGGAATAGGGTTTGACCACGTAATCGTCGGCCCCTGTCTCCAAGCCGCGGACGCGGTCGACCTCCTCGCTGCGCGCGGACAGCATGATGATCGGGATGTTGCGGGTCGCGGGATCGGCCTTGACCTGGCGGCAGACCTCGATGCCCGACACGCGCGGCAGCATCCAGTCCAGCACGATCAGGTCCGGCTGCTCCTCTGCCACCAGCAGCAGCGCGTCCTCGCCGTTGTCGGCCATGACCACGTCGAAACCCTCGGCCTCAAGGTTGTAATGCAGGACTTCGCGCTGTGCGCCCTCGTCCTCGACGACCAGCACGCAGGGGGCCTGGCGCGCCATCCCTCAGACCTCCGCCGCGGGGGCCACGACGCTGCTGCTTTTCGGGCGCGCCTCGTCGGGCAGGTCGCCCGTGACCAGATAGACCACCTGTTCGGCGATGGACGTCGCATGGTCCCCCATCCGCTCGACGTTCTTGGCGATGAAATGCAGGTGCATGCAGGGGGTGATGTTGCGCGGGTCCTCCATCATGTGGGTCAGGAACTCGCGGAACAGCGCGTTGTACATCTGGTCCACCTCCAGGTCGCGCTGACGCACGTCATGGGCCAGGTCGGCGTCGCGGCGGATATAGCTGTCCAGCGCGTCCTGCAGCATCCGGTTCACCGCCTGGCTCATCCGGCGCAGCGCCATGCCCGATCCGGCGATGGCGGGCATCTGGGACAAGACCTCGGTGCGCTTGGCCATGTTCTTGGCGTAATCGCCCACCCGTTCCAGCGAGGCCGAGATCTTCATCACCGCCAGCACCATCCGCAGGTCGGTCGCGGTGGGCGCGCGCAGCGCGATCAGCCGGGCGGCGTCCTCGTTGATCTGGATCTCCATCGCGTCGATGGCCTTGTCGCGGCGGCGGACCTGGTCGGCCAGCTCCTGGTCGCGCGTGTCCAGCGCGGTCGAGGCGTCGGTGATCGCGGCCTCGACCATGCCGCCCATCTTGACGACCATCGCCTGGATCGTCTCCAGGTCGCGGTCGAAGACCGAGGAGATATGCTTGTCGCGGTTCATGTCAGATCCTTTCGATCAGCCGATCCGGCCCGAGATATAGGCCTCGGTCCGGCTGTCCCGGGGCTTCGTGAAGATGTCGTCGGTATCACCGTATTCGACCAGGTTGCCCAGATGGAAGAAGGCGGTCTTCTGGCTGACGCGGGCGGCCTGCTGCATCGAATGGGTCACGATGACCACGGAAAACTGCGTGCGCAGCTGCTCGATCAGCTCCTCGACCTGGCTGGTGGCGATGGGGTCCAGCGCGCTGCAGGGCTCGTCCATCAGCAGCACCTCGGGGGACGTGGCCACCGCGCGCGCGATGCACAGGCGCTGCTGCTGGCCGCCCGACAGGCCCGTGCCGGGCTCGGACAGGCGGTCCTTGACCTCGTTCCACAGCGCCGCGCCGCGCAGCGAGCGTTCGACGATCTCGTCCAGCTCGGCCTTGCCGCGGGCCAGGCCGTGGATGCGCGGGCCGTATGCCACGTTGTCGTAGATCGACTTGGGGAACGGGTTCGGCTTCTGGAACACCATGCCGACCTTGGCGCGCAGCTGCACCGGGTCGATGCGGCGGTCATAGATGTCCTCGCCGTCGATGGTGATCCGGCCCGCGATCCGGGCGCTGTCGATCGTGTCGTTCATGCGGTTGATGCAGCGCAGGAAGGTGGACTTGCCGCAGCCAGACGGGCCGATGAAGGCGGTAACGGTCTTGTCCAGGATCTCGACGTTCAGGTCTTTGATCGCCTGCTTCTCGCCATAGAAGACCTGCACGTCGCGTGCGGAAATCTTGATGTCCTGCTGGCTCACGGCGCTCTCCGATCGGATGGTGTCATACATGGTGGCTCTCCTGTGGGCCGATCACCAGCGGCGCTCGAACTTGCGGCGCAGGAAGATCGCCAGCAGGTTCATGCACAGAAGGAAGATCAGCAGGACGATGATGGCGCCCGAGGCGCGCTCGACAAAGGCCGGATCGCTGCGCTGCGTCCAGTTGTAGACCTGGACCGGCAGGGCGGATGCGGGATCGAACAGACCCTCGGGCGGGGCGGCGGGAAACTCGCGCACGAAGGCCACCATGCCGATCAGCAGCAGCGGCGCGGTCTCTCCCAGGGCCTGGGCCAGGCCGATGATCGTGCCGGTCAGGATGCCGGGCGCGGCCAGCGGCAGGACGTGGTGGAACACTGTCTGCATGCGGCTGGCGCCGACGCCCAGGGCCGCGTCGCGGATCGAGGGCGGCACCGCCTTCAACGCCGCGCGGGTGGCGATGATGATGGTGGGCAGGGTCATCAGCGTCAGCACCAGCCCGCCCACGATGGGTGCCGATGCGGGCAGCCCCGCAAAGTTGATGAAGACGGCCAGGCCCAGGATTCCGAACACGATCGACGGTACCGCGGCCAGATTGGCGATGTTGACCTCGATCAGGTCGGTCCAGCGGTTCCTGGGCGCGAACTCCTCCAGATAGATC
This sequence comes from Paracoccus sp. NBH48, assembly GCF_015390265.1. Taxonomy (NCBI): domain Bacteria; kingdom Pseudomonadati; phylum Pseudomonadota; class Alphaproteobacteria; order Rhodobacterales; family Paracoccaceae; genus Paracoccus; species Paracoccus sp. NBH48. The sequence continues at coordinate 113,204 of NZ_VUOJ01000011.1, forward strand.
GAGGCCGCGACCCCGATGGGCACCGCCAGCACCAGCACCACCAGCATCATGTAGAGCGAACCCAGGATCGCCACGCCCACGCCGGCCGATTCCGGACGCTGATCGGAGGCGTCGGGCAGGGTCATGAAGGCCCAGTTGAACCGCGTGACCAAGGTGCCGTTGTCGGCCAAGGCTTGGGCCAGCAACAATTGCTGGGGGGAGACATTGGAATCCCGTTCTGCCGTCTCGGCAGTGACGCGGCCCTTGAAATAGCCGTCGATGCGGCCGTTCACCAGGACGTTCACGTCCACCGTCTGCCCGACCAACTCGGGATCGGCCAGCACCCGATTGCGCAGCTGCGCCGAGGCATCGCGCGAGATCAGCTGATTTGCATCTCCGGAGCCCAAACCCTCGATCTCCAATCCGAGCGTTTCGATCTCGGTATCCAGCGCGCGGTCCAGCACCTGGCCATAGGACAGGGTCAGCACGCCCGCCATCTCGGCCGGGTCGCGGTTGCCCTTGGGGTCCAGCACCTGCGCGTCCAGCGCCACAGGGAGAGATAGATAGGTCTGATAAAAGGCTCCTGTGCCATTGCGCACAATCGTGAAGACCAGCACTGCCAGCATCGTGCAGGCGATGACGATGGCCGTCAGCCCATAGGCGCGGAACCGTTTCTCGGCGGCGTTGCGGCGCCGGGTGCGTGCGTCCTGGACATAGAGCGACTTGGCGCCGGTGGCGCGGGGATGATCGGTCATTCGTACTGCTCGCGATACTTGCGCACGATGATAAGCGCGATGACGTTCAGGCCCAAAGTTATGACGAACAGCGTCAGTCCCAGGGCAAAGGCCACCAGCGTCTCGGGCGAGGAGAAGTCGTTGTCGCCCGTCAGCTGGCTGACGATCTTGACCGTGATGGTGGTCATCGCCTCGAACGGGTTGGCGCTGATCGTGGCGGCGGCGCCCGCGCCCAGGACCACGATCATCGTCTCGCCGATGGCGCGGCTGGCGGCCAGCAGGATGGCGCCCACGATGCCCGGCAGGGCGGCGGGCAGCACGACGCTGCGCACCGTCTCGGAGGGCGTCGAGCCCAGGCCCAGGGCGCCGTCGCGCAGGCTCTGGGGCACCGCGTTGATGATGTCGTCGGACAGAGAGCTGACGAAGGGGATCAGCATGATCCCCATGACCAGCCCCGCGGTCATCACCGACGACCCGGAATTTCCCAGGCCCAGGGGCTGCGCGATCCAGTCGCGCAGCATCGGCCCGACCGTCACCAGCGCGAACAGGCCATAGACGATGGTCGGGATGCCGGCCAGCACCTCGACCGCGGGCTTGGCGATGCTGCGCAGGCGGGGGCTGGCATATTCCGACAGATAGATCGCCGCCAACAGGCCGATGGGCACCGCCACCAGCAGCGCGATGAAGCTGATGTACAGCGTCCCCCACAGCAGCGGCAGCATGCCGAGGCGCGAATTGCCCTCGAAGCGCGGCGACCATGTCGTGCCGAAGAAGAACTCCGTCACACTGTACTGGCGGAAGAAGCTGATCGTCTCGAAGATCAGCGACAGGACGATGCCGGCGGTGGTGGCGATGGCGATCATCGAACAGAAGATCATCAGGCCCAGCACCATCCGCTCGACCGAATTGCGCGCGCGAAACCCGCTATCAATCCGCGTCATGCCCCAGCCCAGGCCCGCAACGGACGCGCCAAGCGCAAGCAGACCGGCGACAGCGTTGGATCCTGCAGGGATTACCCCGGACATGCGTAGTCCGGACGCCAGAACCAGAACGACCAACGTGGGAAGCATGACGGAAAGTGCCACGTTGTAGCCATGATATGTCGGGCGGCTGTGGAGGGTTCGGACATCGCTGCCACTGGCCGACAGGGCGCGACTGCGTCCGATATAAAATCCGGCCGTCGCCAGCAGGATTGCGGCCAATAGAGCCCAGGACATAGGCATCGGGAAACCTCAGGAATGGCGACGGAAAAAATGACAGATGTCTTGGAAAGCGAAGCCCAAGGTTGCACCGGCGCATTTCCATGCGCCGGTGCAGGTGGCGATCACTGCATGGTGGTCTCGTCGGCCACGGCCTGCTGGACCGATGCCAGCTCGGGGTCCGAGACCAGGCCATAGGCGGCCAGCGGCCCGTCCGGTCCCGCGATCGCGTCCGAGACGAAGAATTCGGCGAATTCCTTGACGCCCGGGATGACGCCGATATGCGCCTTCTTCACATATATGAACAGCGGCCGCGACACCGGGTACTCGCCCGAGGCGATCGTCTCGGTCGAGGGGGTGACGCCTGACATGGTCGCGACCTGCAGCGTGTCCGTGTTGTTCTCGTAGAAGGACAGGCCGAAGACGCCGATGCCGTTCGGCGACGACCCGATGCGGGCCAGCGTCTCGGTATAGTCGCCGTCGATGTCGACCGACCGGCCGTCGGTGCGCAGCGTCATGCAGGCGGCCTCGGCCTCCTCCTCGCCCAGCTCGGCGGTGAACACCTCCAGCGCGCCGCTGTCCTCGCAGCCCTGCGCGATCACCTTCTCGTCGAAGACTTCGCGCGTGCCGTGACGGGTGCCCGGGACGAAGGCCAGGATCTCCTGGTCGGGCAGCTCGGGGTTCACCTCGTTCCAGTTGGCGGCGGTGTTGTCAACGATCGCGCCGTCGCGCACGACCTTGGCCGACAGCGCGTTGAACCAGTCGGCGGGGGTGAAGGCAAAACTGTTGCCCGACTGCGCGCTGGCGAAGACGATCCCGTCATAGCCGATGCGCACCTCCATGATGTCGGTCACGCCGTTGGCGGCGCATTCCTCGATCTCGCTGTCGCGGATCTGGCGGCTGGAATTGGCGATGTCGATGGTGTTCTCGCCCACGCCCTCACAGAAGCGGCGCAGACCGGTGGACGATCCGCCCGATTCGATGACCGGGCTTCCGAAATCGAAATTCTCTCCGAACAGCTCGGCGACGATCGTGGCGTAGGGCAGCACGGTCGACGAACCGGCCACCTGGACCTGGTCACGCGACTGCGCTGCAGCGCCGGATGCAGTCAGGGCGATTACGGACAGCGCGGTGGCGGCAAAGCCGGAATATCTCATGGGTCTTCTCCTGTGGAGTGAGCGTGCCGGTAAGCGGTACAACAGGATCATGACGGTAATAACGAGGAAATATGACGTTCATGTGACACCGAATGCGGCCCGATCGTCTTTGCCTCAGGACATGGATCTGCACGATTTGATCGGTGACAATGGCAACGCCGATAATCGTTGACCATCTCATGCTGAATCACGAGTTGCTCTGAAGCGCCATCGAGGCCCATTCAGACCATCACATGTCGCCGTGATGCTCCTCTTGAGGCAGCACCATCAGGATCGTAGGCGAGCAATGCCTTGCCGGGTAAGTACCCGCAGAAGTGATAGGCTCAATTCGACGACACCAAAGCCGTTTTAGCTGTCACCCGTGCGTCGACCGTTGGAGCGCAGCAGAAGGACCCCACATTGGGGTCCTTCGTTTCCGACGCTATGGACGGATCATGCCTTTTCGGACATGTCCTTATCATATTCGGCGGCAGCCTCGTTGATCGTCTCTTCGGCGATCTTCGACAGCGTGCCGTCGGCGGCACTCTCCTGGGCCAGAATAGTATCGAGATGTCCCTTTGCTTCATCCATGCCAAGCGCGTCGGCAAATGCGCTCATCGAGCCGTAGCGGGTGATCTCGTAATGCTCGACTGCCTGACAGCTGAAGATGATGGCGGCATCACCTGCTGCGGTGCCACCAAAGTCTTCGAGCAGGCTTTCGCTTTCTTCGAGAATGCCATCGATCGCATCGCATCTTTCTGCCCTGGCCCGTTTCTCAAGGAGCGCAAAGATCGCTTCCAAGGCTTCGATCTGGGTTGCCGTTTCCTCGCGATGCTCGGTGAGGACCTCGATCAACTTCGGATGCTTGGCCGCCTTGATCATCTTGGGGAGAGATTTGTAGATCTTCTTTTCGGCATAGTAGATGTCTGCCAGAGCATGCTCGAAGAGGTCAGCCAGACCTTTCGCCGGTTTGGCTGGGCCGGATGTCTTGGCAGATGAAGCCTTCGCGGCAATTGCCTCGGCACGTTTCGCACGCGTCTTGGAAGTTGCCTCTTTGGTCTTTCCATCGCTGGCTTTTGCCGTCTTCGAGGATTTGGACTTGCTCGCCTTGTCTTCTGCAGCCTTCTTGGTCTTCGCCATGGTCAAGGTCCTTGCGGTTCGAATGATTGTTGCAGGAATTGTGCAGCGAAACGCGGGGCTCAACCTGGCTGTTCCCTTGGCAGATCCGCAATCCGTGCCAGACATGTTTCGTGCGATGTCGCTCATCGTCGTCATCAGTGTCCGTTGCCAGATCGCCTGTCCTGGTGCAGAAGCATACGGAGAATTCGACTATCACGTGTTGATCTGGGATCTGCACCTAGGCGCTGCAATTCTGTCCATGGCGCCCACAGCAAGACTTGAGACGAAACCGCTTCACAGACGGCACATCAAACGTCCGAAGCCCGCTGACGCCCACTAAAGAAAATAAAAGGAGGACGGTGACGGAAATCGTCGTTTTCCGCGTGATTTGCAGCATTTGTCATACCCGCTTCACCATGCATCGTCACAAGGGGGCCAAAGCTGCTTCATAAGGCCCATCCGGTGCACCAGGTATCCCCACGGTCGTTTCTGACCAAACTGTCCCAGAAGCCCACCACGTCCCAAGCGGGTGGGATGTCTCGCGTTGCACGGAGTGATAAGCCGGACACAATGGGTACTTCAGCCAGCGATAGTGCGTTGAAGTCTATTGTCGATTCAAAGGCACGCTTGAATGAGATGTTAAACCGCGCTGAAGATGACGCACCTAAAGCGACAGATGCTTTGATTGCCTTCATTCAGCAGCGATACTCCTCCAGCCTTGTAGGCGACTTGAACGCGCTTCTTGGCCTTGCATGTCGTGCAGATCTGTTCCCCAAGGACCACATTGGGTATTCGCGAAGCGCCCTGCACATCCTTCTCCCCCTTCGTGCGAGGATCACGGCACAGATTCAGAACGAGAGATCCTTTCTATTCCCAATGATGCTGTCAGGAGCATGCCCGAAAATAGTCCATCTCCTCGATCAAGCGATCCTGGACCACCACTCTCAGCTTACGCTTCTGAGAGAGCTTCTTGGACTGGCAGAATGTTCACAGGACAAGGCTATTCAGCTATCTGCCTGGCGGGCGTTCAGCTTCGGGGTGGGAGAGTTCGCCGACGACCTGAAAGCATGCGTTCACCTCAAACAATCCATTTTATACCCACGCTTTTACTCTTGATGCGCGAGACTTCCACACGCTTAGAAATAGTGCAGGGACGACCCTTACGCGACTTACATTATCGCGATCATTTCCTTTAGGCTAGTGATTCCGGTTACATTACGACGGACCATACATTAAGCAGCACGACATCTAGCATTACGGCAGTGTGCTTTGATAGACCGGCAGAGTTGCAATTGCTGCTTCGCCCTCAAATTAATGACATGCACGAACGTTGGATCGGCACAGTTCCGCCGCTTAACGCAAAACATAAAACTCACGGCTATACGTTAGTCAGTCAGGTATGCTAAATCGCATTCGATTTAGGCACTCTGGGATCCCGAAAATTGAGTAAGGCTTTTGGTGGATCCACAGATCCAAAGCAATTGAAGAGGTTTATGCTACCGTCTGATGAACGAGAGATCGAGTGATGATGTCAGCCAATCTGGTATGTGCCCTCGGGATTTCTCTTGGGTTGAAAATCACACTTTTTCTCAGTGGCTTTTCACTATTGGAGTGCCTCGTTGCCTATGCCATTTGCGGCACAATTTCAATGCTGGGGTTTTCTTGGGCTGTGCTCGCAAGAGTACCCGCCCGTACAGACCAAGGGTCATGACGGACGGGCTTTTACCCGACTCGTGACTGATGACATCATCGACTGTGGCCATAGGCCCCGCCATAATCGACATGCCCGTTAATCGATACAACACTCAAAGTTTTACCTCTGCCATTACAATACGTCAATTTGTTATGTGCAGTGCCTCAGCCGCAATATTAAGCAGAGGTAGGCAATCGAGATCAAGATCTCCCATTTTATGTCGTCATGATGACATTCTCAATGTCCACCGACGTTGTTTTATGGAAAATAATGCATATTGGTCATAAGAGCATCTGCTTGCGAAAAGCCTGTACTTATTATGCACCAGCTCTATGCCCATACTTGAATTTGCACCTCCCTTGCCTCAGCCGATTTTGGCTGCTCTACCAAAATCTGTCGCCGATCGCGTTGTTAGGGCCCTGGTACTTTTTGTGTTCGCATTTTCCAGCGTGGCGATATCGCTTACGATGAGCCTATTATAACGCTTCCATAGGCTGCCAGTCGCAGAGAAGCTGCCGGGACTGACTGTCGAACTCGAACCAGAACCCGCCTCCCGGCTCCGGACACATGACTTGGTCAATCGGGCATTCTGAAAGACTGCACAACAGCAATGTTCCCACAACAGAATGACCTACGAACAGGACATCGCCGTTAAGCCGCTGATCGAGGCTGGCATCGACTTCATCGATGATACGCCGCTGCGCTGCGACTGCCGTCTCCCAGCCCCTGATACTCTTCTGCGGCCGAGAGAAGAAATCTGCCGCCATGCGCTCTAATTCCCGTTCTCGCAAAAAGCCCGTCGCAGACCGATCAATCTCGCAAAACCTTGCGCGGGAGTGGACAACAGTCCCAAGAGCATCGGACAATGGGCAGGCAGTCTCAAGTGCCATGGTTTCAGGGCTTGAGATGACATGCCGCGTCTGCTTCAGGATGCCGAGACGCGATGCCAGCCGTGCGACACGGGAGCTGCCGACGGAGTTGAGCGACCAGAGCCTTCTATCCTTGAGCGGTTCTATCAAGACCTGGGGATGTGTCAGGTAACGGACGGTCGGCGACATGGGTGCCCTGCCTGGGTGAGTGCCGGATTAACCTCGGACGGTAGCGTCATTAGTTCAAGAGTGGTGAGCACTGCCAAGCCATTCGCAGCATTAAGTTGTTAGAATCGTGCTGTCGCATCTGCCAGAAGCCTTACCGGAACAGGGATATTCAGCAGGATTTTCTGTTCTTGGTAGTATGTCCGCGCAGGAACAGACTAGCCGCAGCCTGGGCACATGCCGGTAATTGACCCTTCGTGAACCCAGAACTGGTCAGCATGGCATACTGCTGGACATGACCAATGATCATTGCCACGAGTTGACGCGCTGAATGATGGCTGTCGTGCGCATCGACCTGCCCCTGATCGATCCAGATATCGATCAGCGCCTTCAGGGGCTCAATGATGCGAGTGGCGAAGGCGTTCTCATACACCACGACCAAGTCTGGAAAGCGGACCCCTTCGGCAATGATGATGCGCACCATTCGAACCCTCTGCCCTGTCGCCGCCCAGTCAGCGAGAGACGTCAGTATCTTGGGCAGAATGTCAGGAGCGTTACCGTCGCGGAGTTTGTCGAATGGGCATTTGCCAAAAGCAGAACTGAGCTCAGCCAGCAAGGCTGCGCGGAACATCATCGATTTTTCAGGAAAGTAACTGTAGAGCGTCGCCTTGGACACCCGCGCCTCTCGGGTAATGTCGTCAACACTGGCGCCCGCGTACCCATCTCGAAGGAAAATGACTGCCGCACTATCGCGAACTGTCTCATATTTGCGGCCCTGCTTGGGTGCAGGTGCTTTTGTCAGCTAATCGATAAGCGTCATCGTTCTTTGCCTTTCAACGGGTAGAACTGCATAAAACGCGTCGGATCGCTAGAATGCAAGCTGCTTTGTGTGCTATAAAATCGCGTGTAGTGAGTATGGTTTGGCTATCCATATCCGGAGAACCGCCATGTCCCGACAGCCCGCCGCCATCTCCACTCTTTCTGCCAGCGCGGATGACAGCGCTGCAATCCAGAACACGCTGGATACCGTCCGCCAGACGCTTGGAATGGAGGTCGCCTACCTGTCCGAGTTCGTTGAGGAACGTGCTGTATTCCACGCCGTCAGCGCCCCTGGTCTGGAAGCGATGATCCGTCCTAGCCAGAGCATGGATTTGCGGGAGGTATACTGCAAACATATCCTGGACGGCGGCTTACCCAGTCTGATCACCGACACCAGTCAACACGCTATCGCAACCGATTTGCCGATCACACAGATGATTCCGATCGGGAGCCATCTGTCTGTTCCGGTCAGGCGGGCCGATGGCACCGTGTTTGGCATGTTCTGCTTTCTCAGCCGTCATGCTCGACCAGACTTGGGACAGGATGACCTGAGCATGGTCTTGGCGCAGTCGGAGACTGTCGGGATACGCCTGTTCGGGTGTCAAACCGTGCCGTCGGTGACGGCCTGACCAGCAGATTGCTATGACGCTGAGAAGCCTTCGGCTCGTAGCAAGAGCTATTTCCAATTTAGAGTAGATCTGTTGGCAACTTCCATGCGGCTAAGAGCGCCCTTGGCGGCAATGTGCCTATGGTTTTCTGCTCCGGCCATGAAAGCAGAAGGCGGTTTTCGCATCGAAGCGTTTGGTCGCTCAACTTCAGAGTTGTTGACGGCACCAAGCGCCGATCGGTTGATTCAGCAGCTTTGCGAGCGCGCCGGTCGCATCCTTCGGAAGGTCAGCATCGGTTCGTGCTGCTTGTTTCCCTCGCGGACATACCGAATGTGGCATCGTCCGCACGATTGGCGTATTCATGAAACTTCATCCTTTATTAACCAGTGTCCCTTAGTCTCGGATCTGATCGCGATCCAATAAACTTATCAACTTACCGAAATTCATCTTAATAATGACCGGTGACCTGCCTCCCAGCACGGGTAGCAGTGCCAAACTAATGCTCAGATCAACGTCATCCGTAGGGTTCCAGGCCGAGACATCGGCCTGGGCCCTCCAGGATGGGCACGCCTGCGGCTCGTGAGCCCAAACGTGATGAAAAACTGGCATCCTGGGTGATGTGTCATCGGCTCGTCGATTTGCCGCGTAGAACTTGCTGTTGGCCCTTATGTATCTGCGCCGCGCATGCTGCCGGCCGGCAAGGGCAGCTTGAGCGGAGCAGACAACATGAACAAGCAGCCATCATGATCTTCCATACGATGCCGCATTGTCGCGTAACTTTTGCCTGCCGCTGCTAATCATCCGCCTGAGATCGATAAAATCTTACCGACAATCTGCCGACAACAAGGGCTCTCAGGTGAACAGCGTTACCAATATGGGTGCCGTCCACGGGCCGGATGCGACAGACATGTTCCACGACAAGGCGAGGGACCATACAGGTCTCGAATGCAAGTCGCCGTTTGAAGCACACTGTAGACCTGTCGGAAAAATGGCCAAGCGCAGCCTGGACATCACTCTGGTTCTTGTGGCTCTGCCACTCGTAGCACTTCTGATGGTGGGTCTGGCATTGTTGGTCAAGTGCTCAGACAACGGGCCGGTGCTCTATGGTCATAGCCGTATCGGTTTCAGGGGTCGGGAATTCAGATGCTGGAAATTCAGGACCATGGCCGTGAATGGCGATGAGATTTTAGAACAGCACTTCCGGAAGCACCCGTCTGATCGAATGACTTGGATGACGCAGCGCAAGCTGAACAACGATCCGCGTGTCACACCTGTTGGAAGAGTTCTTCGCAAACTAAGCCTGGACGAATTACCCCAGCTGCTGAATGTCCTGAACGGCGAAATGAGCTTGGTCGGGCCCCGTCCGGTCGTGACAGATGAACTCTTGCATTATGGCAGAACGGCACGCTTCTACCTGGCAACTCGTCCAGGCCTTACCGGGCTGTGGCAGGTCAGCGGACGCAGCGACACGACCTATGCGCAGCGTGTTCGTCTGGACCGCTTCTATGTTTCTCGATGGTCCCTCTCCCGGGATCTTCGGATCATTGCCCTGACGATACCTGCGCTTCTCACTTCAAAAGGTGCTCGGTAAAAACCTGTCCATCATATGCATAACTGTAATGATGGATTGAAATTGTCGTGCAGCAGGGCGCTGCATGTATGCTCATGCTCAAATTATCATTTACGCCCTGTCGGCCTATAGCGGCGAAGAGTAAAGTGAAGCATCTCGGCTTCTGGCGAGTGTCTTTTACTAACCAGCTGAACTCGCGATGGGTAGGTCTGCTGAAGTCGTACCGCGGCAGGTTCGGTCAAGCGTCAATCTGGTTCGCGAATGGCTGGCCAGGCAGCTACCCCTCCCAGAACAGCTGCCTGACCGATAAGAACGATATATGCATTCGCTGCGTTAGGCGCCTGTCTTAATTGATACGTCTGTATGGTCAGTTGTCGGCCCCGGAAGGGGTCCGGGGGCCGTTCCGCAAGGATCCGGGAAACCCACCTAGTCGGCTGGTAACGAGAAACCCTGACAGCCGGTCAAACCTGGCGTTCGCGCAGATATATTGCGCAATTTCATGGCAGAATTGGCAAGGTACTTCCGCTAGGCCAATCCGATTTACGCAACGCTCTTATTAATGCCACCGTTCTGGTAACTCGTCGTAAATCTGCATAAATTACGGTCAAATATTAAGTTTAATATCCTCGGCAATCTTGCTGTCTAATACGGTACTCCGAGTTAGTGGCCTAATCCCGCCCAGTATTAATTGTCAAACGTCAGCGTTTGACGCGTGCTTTATGGATCAATCCACCATCTCCAAAAACACTATGCCTCATCGCTGTACGATCTTCAGAACTCCCCGTGTTCTGAAAGGAACGCTAAATAAAAGTCTTGGTCATATCGACGTGATTGAGCAGATCTCTCGCACCACGACCAACGGCGGCAAGAACCTCTTGCCGCCGTTTTGCTGCCATCATGATCTCGTTATCCGATACGTCCGCCGCCTTGTTTGGTAATAGCAACGACGGCCGGTCGGACAGGCATATCGGTTTGGAAGTCCGGCCACCGGGTGGATAAGTCTTCGTAATACGACACGCGCCCATGGCCCTCCCAGTCATCACCACCGTCCCCAGGGTGCTGAACCGCGACGAAGAATGTTGTCATGTCAGCGGTCGGACACGGCCCGCAAAGTTCAGCCCCAACCGGAACGCGATAGAAGAGACGCGATGTCCCTCGTGCTCCGCCCTCCGTATCAACGGCCCATAGCCCATCAGTCCGACCGGTATCAGCCATCGAGTTGCCGTCAGTGGAAACCCACAAACGGCCCTCGGCGTCGATCGCGGCATTGTCCGGCATTCCGAACCATCCGTTCTTTGACGTTTCCGTAGAGAACGTGGCGCCAACCTCAGCCACAGAAGGGTCTCCACATTGCAGCAAGATTTCCCAAGTACCCTCGGTAGCCGTAAAGTCCCCATTAGATTCTAAAATTTCGACGATATGTCCGAATGCGTTCTCGAGACGAGGATTTGCAGCATTCGCTTCCTCGCGCTTGGTGTTGTTCGTGAGCATCACGTAGGCGCGACCTGTAGAAGGATTGGGCTGAATGTCTTCTGGCCGGTCCATCGGCGTGGCCTCTAACAGGTCGGCAGCACGGCGTGTCTCGATCAATACATCAGCCTGACTTGCAAACCCGTTTTCGGCTGTAAGCGGGCCCTGCCCCTGAACGAGCGGCAACCATCGCATTGATCCATCCTCATCAAAGCGAGCAACATAAAGTATGCCGTCGTCGAGAAGATCCATGTTAGACGCGCGATCGTCGGGGTTGTATCGACCTGCTGTCACGAACTTGTAGACGTAATCGAACCGTTCATCGTCGCCCAGATAGAAGACAACACGGCCGTCGTTTGCTACCACACTCTCGGCACCCTCGTGCTTAAACCGGCCTAATGCCGTACGCTTTTTAGGAACCGAATTCGTGTCCATGACATCTACTTCAACGACCCAGCCAAAGCGATTGGGCTCGTTGGGTTCATCTCCGATATCGAAGCGCTTATGAAAGTTCCCCCACTGATAAGATGCACCAGGTATGCCAAGGCGCTTGTAGTTCTCGGCCTCAGGGTGCCCAGAAGGTAACTCCCCCAGAAAATAGCCGTGAATATTCTCTTCAGCCATGATGTATGTACCCCATGGGGTTACACCGCCCGCACAATTATTGATTGTGCCGAGAACCTTCGTGCCGGAGGCATCACTTGAGGTCTTCATGCGCTCGTGGCCTGCTGCAGGACCGGTCAGCTGCATCTCAGTCTTGGCAGTAATGCGGCGGTTTAGCGCGCCATCCGCTATGGGACGCCATTTGCCACGCTCGCGTACCAATTCAATGATAGTTCCACCATGTGCAGCCATTTCGATATTGGCACGTTCCTCAGTTGCGTCTGCGACGACCATTTCGCCGTTCTGCATAGTTACGATACCGGGGAACATCAGATGTTCATTCGTGTATTCGTGGTTCACCACAAGCAAACCGCGATCACCACCGTCATCCAAAGGAATGAAACCGACAAAATCGTTATTGTATCCAAACTGCCGCTCCTGAGAAGCTTCGGTTTGGTTCAGCGGATCAAATTCCGGGGCATCGGAGAAGACCTTGTCACCCCATCGCATCAGAATGTCGGCGTCATAGCCGTCTGCCACGTGATGATCGGCATCGACCCCAGCCTCCACCTCAGGGAAATTGAAAACGGACGATGCTTGAGCTTTTGCTTCTCCAGCAGCAAATAATGCGACAGGGGATACAGTCGCTGCGATTGCGGCTGATGCCATGGAGCCCTTAAGAAAGCCTCGTCGCGAGAAACGGGCGGCGATAATGTCGCCCATTGTCGGGTGGGCCGTCGGGTTTAAACCTGGGCCATCAGCTTCTTCAAGCTTGGAGGTCCGAAAGATTTGGCTTTGGCGCATGTCGCTCATGGCTGGTCCCTTGCACTCTCGTGGTCAGGAGCGTGGTACGCCGATTTCACGACAAAACCGTGTCGGTCGCGATGCAATTGGATGTACACTGATCCGCTGCTGCTCATTGGCAAGTCGCGGGACCTATTATTTTATACACGAAGCGTGCCTTGGTAATTGGTCCGCGGCACTGCAGCCCGCCGCACGGCATCATCGACCCCCAACATCGCGGCATCCAGTCCGCCATGATCCGGTCCAGTTGGCCCTCGTCGCGTCTTCCCTTAATCCGCTCCAACGCACTGATCTGTTGATTTCCACCCAGAACTGAGCCGGGTGTGGAGTGAACCCCATGGGCTGGACCACATCGTACCATTCGAACTAAGCCGCTTTCTGGGCAAACAGGGTTTCGAATTCCTCGGGGGTTCTGTAGCCGAGGGCTGAGTGAAGCCTTCTCGTATTGTAGATCTGCTCAATAAAAATCGGCAAGCGGACTGCCACATCGGCAAAAGTCTCGTAACCGGCTCAATAGACCTCCTCGACCTTCAGGGTCTTCATAAAGCTTTCAGCCTGCGCGTTATGATAAGGATTGCCGACGCTGCTCATCGAACCGCGCAAGCCTGAAGCATCAAGGGCGTCCCGATAGCCTTGGGATGCGTACTGACAGCCGCGATCCGTATGATGAATGCAGCCCTCGGAAGGCTTTCTGGTCATGACGGCCGCGCGCAGAGCTGCGAGTGCCAGTTCCGTATCCAGATGCTGTGACAATGCATAGCCTATGACTTTGCGGCTACAGGCATCCAGGATGGCGGCCAGGTAGCAGAAGTCTGTGACGACACGGATGTAGGTGAAATCCGCGACCCAGACCCTGTCAGAGCGATCGGGAATGAGGTTGCGATACAGGTTGGGAAAGATTGGAGAGTCATGCCGGCTGTCGGTCGTACGCACAGAGCGCTTGCGGGGCTTGATGCCCAGTCCCGCTACTCGCATGACCCGTGCTACCCTCTTGTGATTGATTGCAAAACCACGGCGCTGAAGCTCGTGAGTCACGCGTCTATAGCCATAGCAGGGTAGCTCATCCTGGACATCGTCGATGATGGCGGTGAGTTCGCCGTCTGTCAGCTCGAGGGTCCTGGCGGAGCGGTAGTAGCATGTGCTGCGTGGCAGGTTCATGGCTTTGCACCCCCGTCTGACGGAGCAGCCAAGGGGCCGCTGATCACGAAGGATCTTTCGCTGCCGCCCGCGGTCGACATCCGCGGTGTTTTTTTGCAAGATCCAGCTCCATCGTGAGCTGGCCGACCTTCCGCTCGAGCGCGGCAATGCGAGCTTCATACTCTCCAATGACACTGGCCTCGGCTTCCTCGTCGTTCAACTCGCCCCGGTCATATTGCGTGAGCCATAGCTGAATGAGGTTAGCGGAAAGATTGTGGCTGCGCTGCGCATCGCGCCGCCCAAGAGCACCGGTGCGGATGTCTAGGCAAAGCTGCAGCTTGAACGGCGTGGAATGCCGGCGGTAGGGACCTCGTGATGTCATGGGCCTTCTCCAATCAAGGCCCGTCCAGCGTATCAGTTTTCTAGGGGCCTGTGGTCCAGCCCATGGGGTTCACTCCATACCCGGCTCAGTTCTGGGTGGAAATCAACAGCACCGATCGGCTTCAAGCGTTCGCTCGGCTCCTTGCGGCTGGCAGGCGCACCGCCACGAACGGCCCCTGCCCCTCTCCTGTATGGCCCATCCGCGCGGCAAGAGAGGGCAGTGCCCAGAACCGGAAGGTGCTACGGGCAGTGAGGTTGCTGACGCAGCCGGCATCGACGAGCTCGCCGATCAGGGCTCATGAGGATCGGATCACTAGCCCGTTCACCGCGATAGAACGAGAAGAGACTGCTTCAAAACCATCCTCAACACATTTAACTCGGGCGATCCTTTAGTCGGGTACCTGCTTAACGTGAGGTAGCCCGATCAAAACCGGATCAACAAGATTCCTGCGAATACCCTAGTAACAAGTTATTGTTTTCAAAAGATTTATTTTAGACCAGTGTCTTCAACGCGGTGTTGCGATCAAAACCCGATCAAAACATGCCGGCACTCACGCCCAAAATGGGATGTAGCCGGCGCGAGGATGCTCTGGATCCGCTGGCCGGATGAAACCTGCTTGTAGAGCATGGCGGATGACCACAGAGGCTTGAGAAGCGTTCTTAGGGTCTACTCCAAGGCGTTCCCGCAGGGTCGCATTGGTCATTCGCTGGCCACTTTCATGCTTCAGCGCGGCATGTTGATAGCATGCGCGGAGGCGTTCTTCCGGTGTCATGTCCGCAAAGCGCCGCGGCGCAAAAAATACGACCCTGACAGCCTCACCTTCAGTTCTGAAGTCTGGTGGCGGCAGCTGATGGAGTTCCACCGCAGTCAGCACCTTATCGATACCAGTTCCTTGCTCTTCGCAGAGCCGCATCCTCCGCATGAGCGAAGCCAACGCTTCATTGCGCGAGCGCGGCGGCGCATCCAAGAACCTGTCCGGACTCACCAGCGGAGCTCCCGGATTGGTAATCTCCATCCGGTCGCTGAAGAGCTCGATCAGAGGACCAGCACCGGTGATCGTCATGTCCTGATGTATCAGAGCGTTCGCTACCAACTCTCGCAGCGCGATGGCTGGATAAAGCGGACGCTCTTCCCGGAAAGCCGAGCCAATGTGCTCGTTTCGGGGCAGCAGATTGTCGATGAAGTCCACCAGTCCTTGAAAGCCGGCTGCGTAGCCTCGTTGCCCATCTTGCCGGTGCGTAACCGTATCGGCGCGGCCTGGCCCGTCATAGGCGACGAACCGGACTGCCTTGCGCTCCACGGAGGGGCCAAAATCCGACAGCCGCTTGGCAAACAGGATGGCGCCGAGGTTGGTGACGTTCCAGTGGGATCCAACATCCCGCTGGATCAGCCGGTCCGCTTCGAGACGCTCAAAGATACCTTGGCGGTTGTCAGGCAGGCGCTGTCCGGTCAGGTCAAAGTAGTTAGAATAGTCAAGCTGGGAGAGCACCTCGTCGCCAGGAACGAACTGAGCAGCCAGTCCAGTTTCCCACACATATGGCTGCAGCCTTGACCACAATGCCCTCAGCCGCTCGGGATGATCCGAAAGCCGGGGCGTCGCACTGCCAATCCGCAGGTAACCACTTCGGTCGAACTCGACGGGAGCGGTCGCCGCAGCAGGGATGGTCAGAAGAACAAGCCGCTGGCCATGGTAATCAACTTCCTCGAAACGAAACTCCAGACTTGGTTGAAGCCGGCTCGCCAGCCAATGCTCGAACGGCTGTCCCTGTTCGCGTTTCACGCCAGGCTGGAAGCTCGTACCGACGGCGTCATGATCTCCGTCGCGTATGCCCCAGACCAAATAAGCGAAGTGCTGGTCCGCAAGCCGCGCCGCATTTGATAGCGCGGCGATCAGCTTGCCGACCAGGGGCCCGTCCGCGTTGTTTTCCTTGAATTCGACCCATGATGTTTCGGCCGGCATTGCGCGCAGGTCATCAATGAGCCGACGTGTACGTTCGAGGGTCTGGGTCGTTGTGAGGCTCATCATAGGTCCGGTAACGGAAGCGGTTATCATTCACCAGACGAGCCATACCTCAGATCGGCCACAGGGCACAGCTGCCACCGCGATCATTCTGTCGCCCCGTGGGCGGCTGTTTCGCTGCAAAGTCACGAACCTCTGCGGCTACCATTGTACCCGACGTTCTTGCTGCCGCCTTAAGGATGCATCTTCCGGACAGCGTGCGTCTCCAGTCATGCAAAGAATTGACCGCTGCAGGATCTACTCTTCTTTCCGCTGCCGACCCCCTGCCCGGCGCACGACATCATCAAGGCCCGACATCGCGGCATCGAGCTCCGCCATGATCCGGTCCAGTTGGCCCTCGTCGCGTCCTCCCTTCATTCGGTCCAACGCACCGATCTGCTTCATGCGTTCGCTCGGCCCCGCGCGGCTGACGAATACACCACCCCGAACCGCCCCCGCCCCTCCCGCATGTCCCATCCGCGCGGCGAGGGAGGGCAGCGCCCAGAACCGGGAGGTGCTGCGGGCGGTGAGGTTGCTGAGGCAGCCGGCATCGACCAGCTCGCCGATCAGCGACAAGGCCGTCCGGCGTGTCACACCCAGATGATCCATGACCATCGCCGAGCTGATCACCGGCTGCGCCTTTAGATAGGCGATCAGGTCGCCAAGGCGCGACCGCCCGTGTGCAGAAGACGTCATGGCCGTGAGACGCGTCAGCTCATGGCGCAGGGTCCCCAGATGACCGAGATCATGAGACAGGCTCCGCGTGGCTGCCTCCAGGAACGTGGCCAGCCCCGTCATCGGAGACCAGACCCGGAAGCCGGTGCGGGTCAGCGACACGGAAGGCGGCACGATCCACCCGGCAGCCGCCGGCATCAGCAGGCCCCCTGCCCTCTCGTCCAGCTCATCGCGGCTAGCCCTTTTATCAGGAGACAGCCCCTGCAGATGACGCGCGGCACCCTCCACCGCTATGAAGACCAGCCGCTCGGCCACTGGGCTGCTCCGTCGGGAGCGGAAGGCGTAGCTGGCCGCCGCGCGCCATCCCGCCAGGATCGGAACGTGGGACCAGGTGCGAGCGGCCTCCACGACCAGGGGCAGCTCCGCATCCTCGAGGCAATCGCCCTCGTCGCGCGTCTGACCGATGGGCGCAGCAGCCGCTTCGATCCGGCGCAGCGCCGCGACCGGCGCGCCGAATGGATCCCCGGGCCGCCGGATGACGGTCAGAACCTTCAGGGCCATCTCGGCCGCCCGGGCATCCTCGTCCATCGCCGTGCCGCTGGTCAGACGAAGCACCATCCCCTGCGTGGAGATGCGCTCGCCTTCAAGCCCGACCGAGGCGGCAGCCTCCAGAAGGCTTGTCTCCATCCGCCACAGTCCGGCCAGGGCGGGGTCAGCCAAGAGGATGCCCTCAACCCTCGCAGCCTGGGTCTCGGCACTCAGAAGAAGCGATCCGACATCCATCTGATAATCCATGATTATGATGCCAATAGTTTAGCATATCTCCAGTATTCTATAGTTGCCTAGTACTTTCAGATTTGGACCGAAGTCACTGCCATCCCGCCACTCAGACAGATGAGATCCCGCAGGCGTTGGAATACGGCCCAGAGAGCGCACGAAGCCGCCTATTTCCGTCCCCTGCTGAACGTAACGGATCTGGGCATCCGTACGGCAGACGCAGATATCGGCGTTGCATCTTTTTGCAAACGGTCATTTGGTAACGCTATGCGAAACTGTAACTCGGGCTTTTTGATGCCTCTGATTGCCTAAGGCGCTTGATATAGGATCAGAACCCAACTTCGCCGCCATACGTGCCGTTATGGATTGGCCTAGTACCAATGCTTTTCGACCTGACGTTCCGCGACCACCAGCTTTGGTAGTGCGACGCCCCTAGCTTGCCGAGAAAAGCTTGACCAACGGTGTCCACCGCCATTGGTGGCATGATTTTTTGGCCCATATCACGAAAAGACTTGCACGAATCTAATCGCCCCAGCAATAGTCACGAAAAATACCGCGCAGTCACATAAAAAACGCGCCCAAGAATCGAGGCAGGGATGAGCGAAGCTGAGCAGGACCTGGACATTGCCATTGGGCATTACGCAGAGCTTCTCGCGTCTAACCTTCACGCGCAACGTGCAGCCCATTTCCCTCCTGACGCCAAGAAAGCGATGCGCAGCCTGACCAGCGGTGAAGCGGCCGAGTTGCTGGGCGTCGATCATACCTATCTTCGAAAGCTTCATCGAGAAGGCAAGATCGCCGACGTCGAGACGACCGCGGGAAGTCATCGTCGGTATACGTTGGACGATGTTTGGGAAATTCGCCACGCCCTTGAGAAAAATGCAAAAAAGCCTGGGTCTTATGTTCCAGGGCGCCGTGCCGGGGACGAACTTAAGATCGTCTCCGTCGTGAACTTCAAAGGCGGCTCCGGCAAGACTACGACATCAGCTCATCTCGCGCAGCGCCTTGCGCTCAAGGGGTATCGGGTGCTCGCAATCGATCTCGACCCTCAGGCATCCCTTTCCGCGCTGCATGGCATCCAACCAGAACTGGACCTTATGGATGGCGGAACTCTCTATGACGCCGTGCGCTATCATGAGCCGGTTCCTATTTCGGAGGTGATCCGCAAGACATACATCCGCGGTCTCGATTTAATTCCTGGCAATCTTGAACTCATGGAATTTGAGCACGAAACGCCCGCTGCCATCCAGCGCGGCGGCGCACGTGCCTTTTTCGCACGTGTGCGTGACGCGCTTGATAGCGTCGAGGCGCATTATGACATCGTTGTTATCGACTGCCCGCCGCAGCTTGGTTTCCTGACCATGTCCGCCTTGTCAGCTTCCTCTGGGGTCCTTGTAACCGTTCACCCGCAAATGCTCGATCTTATGTCCATGTCACAGTTCCTGCGAATGACCGCTGATCTGCTTGGCGTCATCCGGGATGCCGGCGCAAACCTTCGCTTCGACTGGCTGCGTTTCCTGCCGACCCGATACAAGGTGGGTGACGCCCCACAAACTGAGGTCATTGCCTTTATCCGCGGCCTTTTTGGCAGGTCGGTGCTGACCAACCACATGGTTGAATCTACCGCGATTTCAGATGCTGGGCTGACAAAGCAGACCCTCTATGAGGCGGACAAGAAGGACTTCACGCGTCAGACTTTCGAGCGTGCAAGTGACTCTATGAACGCTGTCAACGACGAGATCGCTGCGATCATCCAGAACACGTGGGGACGTAATGGCAAGAAAGCCTAAGCTGGGGCTACCTTTACAAACCTTACGCAACGCGCCTGACGCGCTTGAGGGGCGGAGGCTCCGGGGTGGGATTTTCGAGATTGAAACCGGCGATATCGATACTACAGGTCGGCTCGACGACCGGCTGCACATTGAGATCGAAAGTCTTAAAGTTTCGATCTCCAAAAATGGCCAACGAGTCCCTATCCTTGTTTGTCCGATCGAGGGCGATCGCTACCGCCTGATCTATGGTCGTCGTCGGCTTGAAGCTTGTAGGGAGCTTGGGATCAAGGTCCGCGCCATCGTTACGGAAGTGGAGAGCGATCAGCCGCTTCGCGATCAGCTTTTGGAGAACCAGGAGCGGCGGGATCTGAGCTTTATCGAACGTGCACTAGTTGCCGCGGCCCTGCTTGATGGGGATCATCTCAACGCGTCCGAACGCACGAACAAGGGTATCGCAGAGGTTCTTAATCTTACCGAGGCCGGAGTTTCACAGCTGTTAAGCGTAGTGCGTACCGTTGGGGAGAACTTGGTTCTTGCCATTGGCGCAGCGCCAGGTATCGGTCGCCCCCGATGGGAAGAGCTCAAGAAGTTGCTTGGGACCGCGAAAGTTGATCGCGAATGGCTTGCTACCATGGCCGCCGACGTCAGGACCGCCCACCAAGGTGGCATTGACGAAAAATCTGATCAGGCATTTTTGGCGGTTCTTTTAGCCGCTGGTAAATCCAAACACGCAATGTCCTCCTCTTATCCGCGCGGGGGGACTGGCACTGTTATTCCGGGGGTCGGTGCCGCAACTGTCACCACCGGACGCCGTGGCCTTCAACTCAAACTTGAGTTGAAGGCTGAGGAGAGTGAATTTGTCAGCTGGTTAGAGGGCAATGCCCCGCGGCTGATAGCCGAGCTTCACGAGCGTTGGAAACGTTCGGAAGACTGAGTAAGAGCAACAAACAAAAGGGAGGCACGAAACAGGCAGAAAAGAAAAGGCCCCAAGAAGCAAGCTTCTCGAGACCTTTCTTAGGTTTCTCGCGGGGCCAGCCCGCTACAAAACTTAGTTTTCGCACTTCTGAGTGTAGCGATTTGGCCCCTTTCCCGCAAGCGCAAAGCGATTTGCGGGCCAGGGAAACTTTGCCTTCGTGAATGACATCATGGAGTACACACCAATTTCGCCGTTTATGCGGCCGATCTCGCACGCCCATTTGCGCCTGGTCGAGCGACCTGAGGGTTCTGTCTCTGGCAGACCGGTGAACAAATGGGAACTCTTCCGCGAGCTGTCTAAGGCGCAGGCCACATTTGGGATCTCCGAACGCGATTTGACCGTCCTGCAGGGTCTTCTCAGCTTCTTTCCGAATGATGCACTTGGTGAGAATGCCCAGATGGTCGTGTTTCCCTCGAACAAGGCAATCTGTGAGCGGCTAAATGGGATGCCCTGCTCTACAATGCGTCGCCACCTCGCCCGTCTGGTGGGAGCGGGCTTGCTCATACGGCATGACAGCCCAAACGGGAAGCGTTATGCCCGCAGGCGAGGCGATGAACGCGTGGCTTTTGGCTTAGATCTGTCACCACTTTACTGCCGAGCAGAGCAGATCGCACGAGCCGCAGATGCCGTGCGAGAGGCAGAGGTACGTGTGCGTCGCTTGAGAGAGGTCGTGAGCCTCATGCGGCGCGATCTCGCGGCCTTGGCTGTGTTTGGTAAGGATATCTATCCTGGGCTCGGGTTCTGGGATCAGATCCACAACACTTCTCTAGTCACGGCTCGCGCACTCCGCCGCAAGCTTTCACTCGAGGAACTCTTCGCTTATCGCGGGGATCTTCAAGTCCTTCTCGACCAGGCACGCAACATAATTGACGGACCTGAAACAGAAAAATTGAGCACCAATGGTGCCCACTCTGAGCGCCACCATCATAATTCAGATAAAGAATATATTGATTTTGAACCGGCCTTAGAAAAAGGTGGGGCCGTGGCCGCGGCCGCCGAACCTGAAAATTATCCTGATGAGTCTGAGGCTGACATCGTGGAAGCCGACCAAAGACTAGGGCCAAATATTCCCCTTCATTTGGTGATCGCAGGCTGCCCAACGCTGGCCACTTTCTACCAAGGAGATATTCGACACTGGCACCAACTTTATGACGCTGCTTGCAGTGTGCGACCAGCCATGGGCATTAGCGCCTCTGTTTGGGAGGAAGCACAGCGATTTATGGGCCCCGAACAGGCGTCGATCGTCGTAGTCGCCATGCTCGAGCGGTTTTCCGATATAAAATCACCTGGAGGATACTTGCGCGCGCTCACATCCAAGGCCGCTGCAGGTAAGTTCTCGTGTGGGCCGATGGTGATGGCGCTAATAAGTAAGAAAAATGCGGCTTAACAGCTGTTAAGTACAGAGTAGGGCGAAGAATTAGACCGGTGCGACTTTACACCTGTTAAAAGCGGCTCTGGTAGGCTCTGTTGCAAAAAATCGGTCATGGCATTCATTTCGCGAATCCCGCATAGTAGAAGGGGCAGATGAGCAGACCCACACCCCCTACAAGACCAGGAACTGGCCCATCTGTAACGAAGGTCTGAAGCGACGTGGCTCGCTGACAATCTGGTTCGATCCCGAGATAACGTGGAGGCCGAGCCAATTGGCAAATGTGGCCGACGGCCTGACTATAGTGACGCAACTATCCAGACCTGCCTGACGATGAAGGTGTTGTTCGATATGCCGCTCAGGTAGATGACAGACATCTTTGAACGGCTTCAACGCACCCGGCATGCCCGTCACTGAAGCCGTGGGATGAACTTGGCCCATGGAAGGGGGAACCTCGAACCTCAGCAGATTTGTGCAACAGAACCCAGCCAAACCATTAGCTTGTTTATGTGCGGCGCGTCAGGCGCAGCGCCCCTGCTTGGCGGACAGACTGGACCCCGCGCACAATTTTGTCGGTAAAGGCCGGGCTGAACGCGCCGCGTGGCGAACGTTCATCCAATGCATAGGAGGATTCCAGCACATCGGCATTCAGCTCGTTCACCATAACCCAGAGGGGAATGGAGACATCCAACTTGGCGCGCCGGGCCTCTGTTTCGGGAACAGCGATGCCGACCTGATCTGGTCTTGGCTCTTTGCTGGTGATAGCGGCAATAAACAAGACATGCTTGCCAGCTTCGTTGACGACCACAACTGCAACACAGCTCGGGCGTTTCTTGCGGCCTTCTGTCTCGCCGCGCGTGGCCTGCCATTTCCATAAGTAATGATAGCCGAATACCTGCCCGGCCTTCGGGAAATCATCGGCCATGAAAATGGCCCTCGATGCCCTTGTCCAAGAGGGTGCCCAGATCATCGGGCATGTCTGCCACGTCTACCGCAACCTGTGAGCCGTGATCGGATGTCATAGCCTCGTACTGCTGCATCGACATGACCACGAAACGTGGTTTGCGATGCTTGGTGATCGCGACCGGTGCCAAGGCTGCAGCCTCGAAGAGATCGCCTGTGTTACGAGTTAGATCAGCAGCACGAAACTCTCTCATAGCAACAGCCCCATAAATGTTGGTATTACCCATAATATACAGATATTCTGAATATATGGCAAGTGGTGCTGCCAGAAATAAAGTGCGGGTTAGGGCTTCTAGCATCTGTCCTCAACGGATTGCCGGCCGTCTACTCGTTAAGCCAGCCGCCCTCTCGGCTACTGTTTAGAGAAGCTAAGAGAATGTCAGAAGAACCAGCGCTATTCTTGCAGCCGCTTATCTGGTGAAGCGCAATGCAAACCTATCGCTTGCGGAAGTGACCTAGAGGTTCGTGTGTGGTCAGTCTTTGCTGCCCGTGGAGAGCGCTGCCAGAGAAGCGGTCGGTTTCCTTGCGGTCACGAGGTCGAGCGCCGTGACATCGCTGAACCACCAGAAAACTCGCTACAAAAATCAGCGGCAGGTTGTCGGGTATCGATAGTCTTTCCTGGCAATGTCTGGTGGCTCAAACTGCCATATCTCTCTGGAAGCCAGTCAGACGGGCAAGGGGTGGATCATCGCACGGGGGCGACCTGCCTCTTCCCAAAGGAAGGCCAGCGTGATTGGCAGGCGGAAGCGGCGGGGGCCGGCGGCGCCGGGGTTCAGCCAGAGGGTGCTGCCGGTTTCCTCGATGCCAGGCTTGTGGGAGTGCCCCGAGATCACGACATCCCAGCCCTCGGCCTCCGGATTAGCCTGCAAAGCCTTGCGATCATGAATCATGTGTATCTGCATGCCTCCGATCGTCAGGCTCACCGTTTCGGGAAGGATCTCAGCCCAGTGCCCGCGATCAATGTTGCCCCGGATTGCCGTCACCGGGGCGATGCGCGCCAGGGCGTCAAGATGGTCGGGGTCGCCGATGTCGCCAGCGTGCAAGATCCGGTCTACACCTTCGAGAGCCTCCAGCGCCTCGGGGCGCAGCAGACCGTGGGTATCAGCGATGACACCGATGCATTCACTAGGAGATGGCTGGCGGAGTGGTTGCATGAGGCAGCTCCAGATTATTTTGCATATCCCTATAAGCACATTGTTTTGTCCATCAAACGGACGTTTTACGGACTTGCCATAAAATTGTCCATAAAACCTTCTGCGATGAGTATTCGGACAACTTGATTATTGGACGGGTTTGTGGACACTGACTGCCAGAAACCGCGTTGATTGAGGAAAACAGATGTCACTCATTGGCTACGCGCGCGTTTCGACCTCCGAGCAGGATCTTTCCCTTCAGCTTGACGCGCCGTGAAGCCGCCGCACGCGTAAAGGTGAGCAAGTCTGCCCTCTATATGGCCCTGAAGGACAGCCCGACGTTGGCTGGGCAATCCAGGCGCTTGACAAGCTCTGCTGACAGTGGCCGTCATATCCGCTAATGCAGGGTTGAGATTATCATTACATGGATGTGCAACTAGCCTTGCAATCAAACGGTTACAGGCGGAAATGATATCGTGAAAGAGACCGATCGTCTCGATGCGCTGCATGCGCATGATATTCTCGACACGGCACCAGAAGTTGGTTTTGATGACATCGTCCGCCTTGCTTCTCGACTCTGCGATAGCCCGGTTGCGCTGATCAGCCTGGTCGCGGCGGATCGGCAATGGTTCAAGGCCAAAGTCGGATTCGAGCCTTGTGAAACCTCAATTGAGCAGTCGATCTGCAAGCATGCCCTTGGGCATCATGACCTCTTGGTCATTCCCGACCTGACCCTGGACATTCGAACCCAGTCAAATCCGCTGGTCCTCAATGACCCTCATTTACGGTTCTATGCGGGAGCGCCCTTGGTCTCGCCGGAAGGTCTGACGCTCGGAACGATCTGCGTCATCGACCATATCGCGCGTCCAGAGGGATTGACCGATGCTCAAGCCGATGACCTACGAGCACTGGCACGGCAGGTCATCGCTCTTCTGGAGATGCGGCGCCCGATTACCAGCCGAGATGACCTGCTCCTCCAAGTCGAAACGCACCGAAAAATTTCGGAGCACAAGCATCTGGAACTGGCCGATATGTTCGTCCAGGCGCCAAGCTTTATGGCGCTGTTGAAGGGCCCCGATCACGTCTTCGACTTGGTCAATCCTGCCTATTTCCGTCTGGTCGGAAACAGGCAGCTCATCGGGAAGTCTTTTGCCGAAGCTCTGCCGGATGCCGCAGAGCAAGGATATGTGGACCTGCTTGATAAGGCCTATCGCTCGGGAGAGTCGTTTACGCAAAGAGGTGCACGTTATGCAATCCAGAGTAATCTCCAATCTCCGGTAGATGAACGATTTGTCGATTTCGTTTGTCAGCCGACGAGGGATGAAAACGGGATCGTGACTGGCATCTTTGTGGAGGGATCGGATGTCACGGAGCATGTTCGCCAAACGAGACGCGTTGCGGCTCTCGCAGACCTCAGCGAGCAGCTGCGCGATCTGATTGATGCTGACGACATCGCTCGTGCGGCGGCGGCATGCGTGGCTCAGGCCATAGGCGGCAGCTGCATCGGTTTCGGGAAGGTCGATCTGGCAAATGAGACGATCAACGTACCGGTCGACTGGTGCGACGCATCCTGCGTGAGCGTTGTCGGCTCTCATCAATTTAGATTATTCGGCTCCTATATCGAGGACCTTAAGCGCGGTGAGACTGTCGTCATTTCAGACGTGGAGATAGACCCCAGGACAGCCAGCCAAGCCGATGGCCTGAAGAGGGTCCATGCGAGGGCACTTCTGAACTTGCCAATCATGGTGCGCGGCGCTCTCGACACTGTCATCTTCGTCCTCAGTGCCAAAGCCCGGAAATGGACCCCGGACGAAATCACTCTTGTAGAGCAGGTAGGGGACCGGACGCATGGGGCGATTGCCCGGGCACGGACCGAACGGGAGCAGCATATTCTGAACGAAGAACTCAGCCACCGCATGAAGAACACGTTGGCGATCGTTCAGGCCATTACGACTCAGACACTTCGGGAGGTTTCCGAAAGGGACGCCGTCACGGCACTCACGCAACGCATCGGGGCGCTGTCCCGCGCTCATGATGCGCTCTTGAAGACGAGATGGGTTTCCGCCAGCCTGGAGGACGTGGCCAAGGCCACCTTGCTGGCGTTTGATCAATCTGGACAATTCCATCTGGACGGCCCCGCCCTGCAAATCGGACCCCGGGCCACATTGTCCCTATCCCTTTTGCTTCACGAATTGGCGACCAATGCCATCAAATACGGTGCCCTGTCCGTACCTGAAGGAAAGGTGACGATTACCTGGAGCATCGAAAAAGGCATCGAGGAAGACAGTTTGCGGATGTGCTGGACGGAAAGCGGCGGTCCTCCCGTGCAGCAGCCATCCGGGAGAGGGTTCGGATCTCGACTGATCAGCATGGGATTGATTGGAACCGGCGGTGTTGAGCTTGGTTACAACCAAACGGGGCTGCTCGCTTCGATGGAAGCCCCGCTGTCACAGATGCAGCAGCCTTGAGACGGAAAGACCTGATGGCCCAATATGCTCCGTTGAAACGCCAACTGGTTCTGGTTGTGGAAGATGAACCGATCCTCAGGATGGCCGCACTCGACATGGTTGAAGATGCGGGTTTCGAAGCGGTTGAGGCCACTGACGCTACGGATGCAATCAGGATCCTGGAATCGCGCCCGGATATCCGTATCGTCTTCACCGATGTGGATATGCCGCGCGGGGTGGATGGCCTCAAGCTCGCCGCGCTTATCCGAAAACGTTGGTTGCCCATCCATGTCATAATAACCTCTGGAAAAGTGGAAGTTAGCCGGATGAAACTGCCAGTCGACTGCGTGTTTTTCGGCAAGCCTTATGATGAACGACGCGTGATTGCCGAAATGCACCGCATGAGCAGAGCAAGCTGATACACCTACTTAAGTAGCAAGGGTCACATTGTTCTGCAGTCAGAGCGAGGAAAATTGTATAGAAACTGAGTGGTTATTTATGATGACCTGCCACGGGTCTTTCATCCAGCCGCGACCGGAGTCCAAGGGTTGTTTACGTCGATTGGCGCAGGTTGAGCAATCGCCCGACGCGCGGAGCTTTCATCTCGCGCAGCGGGGCGGGCGATTGCGGTGGTCAGAGTCCGCGCGTAGTCGGCCGGGGTTTCGTAACCCAAAGTCGAATGCGGGCGTTCGGTGTTGTAGTCGGTGGCCCAGGCCGAGATAAGAACCCGGGCGTGGGCCAAGTTGCGAAACATGGTTTCATTGAGCAGTTCATCGCGCATCCGCCCGTTGAAACTCTCCACGAAGCCATTCTGCATTGGTTTTCCAGGCGCGATGTAATGCCATTCGACCCTGTTCTCGGAGCACCACCGCAGGATGGCGTTCGAGGTCAGTTCCGTCCCATTGTCCGAAACAATTATGCCGGGCTTCCCGCGCCGCTCGATCAGAGCCGAAAGTTCACGGGCAACACGCCGTCCTGAGATTGAGGTGTCCGGGATCGCCGCGAGGCATTCCCGGGTGACGTCGTCGACCACGTTGAGCACCCGAAAACGCTGGCCACTGGCGAATTGGTCATGGACGAAATCCAGCGACCAGCGAGCATTGGCACGGGCTTCGACCAAGATAGGGGCCCGTGTTCCGACCGCCTTACGCCGGG
Organism: Paracoccus sp. NBH48; assembly: GCF_015390265.1. NCBI lineage: Bacteria > Pseudomonadati > Pseudomonadota > Alphaproteobacteria > Rhodobacterales > Paracoccaceae > Paracoccus > Paracoccus sp. NBH48. The sequence continues at coordinate 140,757 of NZ_VUOJ01000011.1, forward strand.
CCTTCCGTTTGCGCACCGTCAGGCCTTCCTCGCGGTAGAGCCGATAGATCCGGTTAATCCCGGACGGCTCGCCCTCGCGGCGTAGCAGCACGAAGAGCCGCCGATAGCCGAACCGCCGACGGTCGTTGGCCAGTTCGCGCAGACGGCCACGCAGCTCCGTATCCGGAGCACGCTGCGCCTGATAACGGACCATCTTACGATCCGCCCCGGCAATCCGGCACGCCCGCCGTTCCGAGAGCCCGAGCAAGGACCTCAGATGCGCGACCGCCTCGCGCTTCACGGCAGGCGCTACCACTTTTTTGAAACCAGTTCCTTCATCGCCGCCAAGTCCAACATATGCTCGGCCAGCAGCTTCTTCAGCTTGGCATTCTCGTCTTCGAGCGCCTTCAATCGCTTTGCCTCCGGCACTGTCATGCCGCCAAACTTGGCCTTCCAGTTGTAGAAGGTCCCTTCCGACATGCCGTGCATGCGGCACAGGTCTGCGCACTTCGCGCCGGCCTCATGCTCGGCCAAGATGCCGATGATCTGCTCGTCCGTAAATCTCGTTCGCTTCATTGTCCGTCCTCAAGTTGGATCGGACTCTAATCGATGGTGGAGGAAAAATCCCGTGGCAGGTCACTAAGGGTCGTGCTTATCTGCTTACCGAATTACCCTACCTGACGCTGTTCAACGGCCGGCTGTAGCATAAAGGCAAGCCGGCCGCTCAGGTTCACATCATTCCAGATGGCTCTCCATGAACCACAGGTCCTTGTCCGCCGTTCGCGAGGCTGCTGTGAAGATGTCTGCCGTGTCCGCGTCACCTGCGTCATCTGTGGCGTCGATAGCAGCGCGCAATTTCTCACCGTGGTCGCGCATCCGGGCGCAGATCTCTCTGATATGGTCCTCGGATTTGGTTTTGTCGGTTGGGTAGGCCGCCAGCGTGCTTTCCCTGGCGACGATCTCGGCCGTCCCAAGAGCCACCCCGTCCAGAACCTGCACCCGCTCAGCCATGACGTCCAGATGGCCTAGTAGGTTTTCATGCACCTTATCCAGCAGCTCGTGAACGGCGATGAAGTTCATTCCCTTGACGTTCCAATGGGCCTGCTTGATTGCCATTCCTAAGGCCAGGCCATCGGCAAGGCGGGCGTTCAATTCGGACACGGCGGTCTTGCGGGCGTTATCGGTCAGACCCTTCACGTTGACGGGCATTGTCATCTCCTATTTGAGGTTCGACCAAACAACACGGGGGCGCAAGCGAGGTTCCTTTTCCAAGAACGGCTTCTCTTGCTCCGGGGCGTAAGTAATCTGCTGTCTCAAGTAACGGAGCCCTCAGTACTGCCTCATTGGCGGTGCAAATGCTTATAGTACAAAGCGGTGCAGCTAGGTGTTTGATCCCACGGTTTGATGGTGAGATCCTTTTGAAGGAATGGAAGGATGCCCTATGGGACAGGTTCGCCACGGAAGCGCCACGACCACGCACGCCGTCAGAGCAGCAATACAGCGATCGCAAGCTTCGGTCGCGACGCTGAGCCGGGAGTTGGGGATCAACCAGAAAACGGTGGCGAAGTGGCGCAAACGACAGACGGTAGATGATCTCAAAACTGGCCCAAAGGAGCCACGTTCGACGGTCCTCACGGAGGCTGAGGAGGCGGCCATCGTCGCGTTTCGACGCCACACGCTGCTGCCGCTTGATGACTGCCTTTACGCCCTGCAGCCATCGATCCCACATCTGACGCGCTCTGCACTGCATCGGTGCCTGCAGCGTCACGGCATCTCTCGACTGCCTGACGTGGAGGGCGACAAGCCAAAGCGCTAGAAGTTCAAGCGTTACCCCATCGGCTTTTTCCATATCGACATCGCCGAGGTTCAGACTGCTGAGGGCAAACTGTTTTTGTTCGTTGGCATCGACCGCACAAGCAAGTTTGCCGTGACCCAGCTCGTCGACAAGGCGGACAGGAAGACGGCCTGGGAGTTCCTGCAGCACATGCTCGAAGCATTCGCCGGCATGCGGCTCATCCTATCAGGTCCATACCATTCTCACCGACAACGGCATTCAGTTCGCCGAGCAGCCGCGAAATCGCAACACCATCTCTTCCCGGCCCATGCGCTTTGACATGATCTGCGAGGCCAACGGTATCGAGCACCGCCTCACGAAGCCAAACCACCCTTGGACCATGTATGGATGGCTCCCGCGTGGCAAGAGGCTTGTGATATTCGGCATCTGGTCGGGTGCGGCCATGTATTCGGCGTCTGATTTGCGGTAATCCGCGCGCCCTGATGAACGTCCGCCTGAGGTATGGGTCCCTATCAATGGCACGCGCTCAAGGCGCTCCGGTTCAAACGGGGTGTCCCTGCCTATTTTCCGTCAGTTTGCCATCATCTCACTGTGCCCTCGCCATTTCGGTCAGGCCGCGAGCGGCCTGTGGTTCAAATCGCTCATGTTGGGCGCCAGACTTCGCCCGTTTTCAACATGGCCCAGATGGCCCGCGCCATGCGATTGGCCAAGGCTATGGCAGCAACCTTGAGCGGCTTGGTCGCGATCAGTCGTCCCAGCCAGTCGGTGCCGGGGTCAGAGCGTTTGCGAGCGGAGATCACGCCCATGGCGCCAAGATAAAGCAGGCGTCGGATATACCGGTTGCCCATCTTTGAGATCGACCCAAGCCGTTCTTTGCCTCCGCTGGAATGGGGCTTTGGCGTGAGGCCCAGCCAAGCCGGTAAGTCACGGGCTGATCTGAAGCCCGACACATCGGGCAGCATTGCGGCCAGCACGCTGGCGGTAATGGGTCCAATGCCCGGCACAGTCTGGAGACGGCACGCGGTCTCGTCTTTCTCTGCGTCGGCTTTGAGCTGACCGGTCATGACATCGATGCGCTGCTTCGTGTCGCGGAACTGGCCGGCAAGCAGATCGAGTGGCATCCGCGCCTCGGGCGGCAGATCGGCTGTTTCCGCCTCGGCAATGAGGCGGCCCATGTTGTGAACGCCCTTTGGGACCACGATGCCGAACTCTCCCAGATGCGCGCGGATTGCGTTGACAAGCTGCGTCAGCTGGCGAACGAGAAAGTCACGCGTCCGGTGCTGCATCAGCACCGCCTGCTGCCTCTCGGTCTTGACCGGCACGAAGCGCATGTTCGGACGGGTTACCGCTTCGCAGATCGCCTCTGCATCAGCCGCATCCGTCTTACCCCGCTTGACGAAGGGCTTGACATAGGAGGGCGGGATCAGCCGCACATCATGGCCAAGCTTTGCCAGTTCCCGTGACCAGTAATGGGCTCCTGCGCAGGCTTCCATGCCAACGAGGCAAGGTGGCAAGCGTGAGAAGAACAGCAGGACTTGGGCTCTCCTGACCTGCCGCCGCACGAGGACGATGCCTTTGGCATCAACGCCATGAACCTGAAACACGTTCTTGGCCAGATCCAGGCCGATTGTGGCAATCTCCTTCATGGATGGCTCCCTTCATTGGTAAGTGTGACAGCACCCAATGTGGCACATTACGATGCCGGGAGCGGGAGCCATCCACTCCATCAATGGCCAAGGTCGAGCGGATGAACCGCACGATCAAAGACGCAACGGTAAAACGCTTCTATTACGAAGACCACAACCAGCTCCGCACCCATCTCGCCGACTTCATGGACGCTTACAATTTCGCCCGGCGGCTCAAGACCCTCGGCAGCCTCACGCCTTATAAATACATCTGCAAGATCTGGACATCTGAGCCAGACAGATTCATCCTAAACCCGATCCACCAGATGCCGGGACTGAACACCTAGACATAGAGAACCTGCGCAATACGTCGATGTTCCGGTCAATAAAAACGACCACGGGATGGCCATGAAATTCGTGTAGTCAGAAATGAGGCACAGGAATAGACATAAGTTTGAGGGGCTTCCCTGACTGATCAACGATTTATATTACAGGAACGAAGTGATGCAGAATTCGCAGAAATACGCGGCGGAGCTGATCGGAACATTTTGGCTAACATTCGGCGGTTGTGGCTCCGCCGTTCTGGCTGCCGCCTTCCCGGAACTAGGCATCGGCTTCATGGGCGTGTCTCTTGCCTTTGGCCTTACGGTGTTGACCATGGCCTACGCCATTGGACACGTATCGGGATGTCATTTGAACCCCGCCGTGACGGTTGGCCTCGCCGCAGGCGGGCGCTTTCCAACATCGCAGATCCTGCCCTATGTCGTGGCGCAAGTTCTGGGCGCCATTCTTGGAGCTTTGGTGCTTTATGTCATCGCAAGCGGTGCGCCGGGATTTGATGCCGCAGCAAGCGGCTTTGCCTCGAACGGCTATGGTGAGCATTCGCCAGGGGGTTATTCCATGGGTGCGGCCTTCGTGGCCGAGGTCGTGCTGACGGCTTTCTTCCTCTTCATCATCATGGGGGCAACCCATGGTCGTGCGCCTGTGGGCTTTGCCCCCATCGCCATCGGGTTGGGGCTGGTACTTATCCATCTGATCAGCATTCCGATTACCAACACCTCTGTGAACCCGGCACGCAGTACAGGTCCGGCGCTTTTTGCCGGAGGCTGGGCCTTGGGTCAGCTCTGGATGTTCTGGGTTGCCCCGCTGATCGGAGGGGCGGCAGGCGGGATTCTCTACCGCTGGCTTAGCCCGCAGCCTGAAGAGCCGGTCGTGGGCGGTATCCGCAGCCCCGGCTAAGCGATGGTGTCTCGATTAGAGATTAGATGAAGATCGTTGGCAGTTCGCTGATCCTTGTCGTGTAACGCGATGATCGGTGACCTGCCTTCGTCTCCCAAAATTCGGATACGCCCTCCAGGTCGGCCGCAGAGTTGAACCTTTGGGCATTTAGCTTCCCCTTTGTCGCAGAACCCACGCCCTAGATTTCTAGGATGAGAATAGGGCGTATCTCATAGTCTCGCATGTCCTGGTCGATCAAACTTTAGATCACAGACCAAAGCGCATTCCTCTTGGTGGCATAGCTTGCACGCTTTGTAAGGGTCTTGGTCGGCGCGATAAGTCCTTTGCGTCGATCTTCCCAAACCGCCGATAGGCTACTTTTCAGAGATATGGTGATCGCGGGCACCGCGATCGCTGATCCAGAGGACAGCCGCGCCTCCGCTTCGCTCTGGCACAGCTGACAATCTTTCATTTCATTTTTCCGCCTGCCATCCGGCCGGCGATCCGAACACGGGCTCTGGTGCCGCTGCGCGTCAGCCTCCACGGAAAAATCCGGTTCCTCCCACGCGCGGGGCGCGCGGGTCCCTCCCAATTTAACCGCTCCGGCCCCGTGTGTCAGATCACCGTCCGGCCGCAGGTCGGGCTGCGCCCACCCTGCTTTGCCCTTCGGATGACATGAGGTCATCCAAAGTGAAAAGCAGCGATGGCTTCGCCACTGGCGGAACAGGAAGGAGCGCCACGACATGTCGGACCAGCTCGGAACACGGGCCAGAGATTGGGCTTCGGCCCGTCAGAGGCAGACCTTTGTGACAGGAAAGGCAAGCCCGCCTTCGCATCGGAAACAGGCCCCACTGATTTCACGCAATTTTCCCCACCGCTGAAGGCAGGACTATCTGCCCCCTGCCAGCCCATTTTGGGCACCCGACTACGGCACAAAGACCGGGCGGGATCGTCGCAAAGAAAGGAAAGCCAAATGACACAAGCAATCCAGACCGACACCGCCGCCGAGCAGGCGCGCGACCACATGCTGCGCCTGCTGATCGCAGAGCAGAACGACGCTTTCCGCCGCTGCCTGGGCTTCGCAGCCCTGTGGCGGGACCATCATCTGAAAGGCCGCGCTGTCGTCACGCCGGGTTTCGAGGCCCTGCCACTGGCGACCAAATCCGCGCTGATGGAGAAGGTTATCAACTTCACCGACTTCACCGAGGAAAACGACCCTTGGGAGGATCATTCCTTTGGTCGCGTGGAGGCCGAGGGTGCAGCGATTTTCTGGAAGATCGACCTTTACGACACCGCCTACACCTACGGGGCAACGATGCCCGACTGTGCCTGTGACCCCGACCAGACGCGCCGTGTCCTGACGCTCTACCTGCCGTCCGAACACTGACCGGGGATCGGCCTGCTTCGCTCCGCAAGCAGGCCGATGCTTCCCGCAGCTTCAACCGACAAGGGGATGAACACATGAGCAATGCAGTCTTGGAACAGCGCTTCGCAGAAGCATGGGCGCTGGTCAGGAAGGGCGATGATTTTGGGATCGGCCGCCGCTTCCTGAGGCAGCACGGGGCTGGTTAAGGCCCCTCCCGCTTTGTCCTGCCCTCACAGCCGGACGCCACAACAGCCAAATAATCGTCGCAAACAGGAATGCCACCCATGAAAACCGAAATCATCACCGCCGCCGCCATCCAGTATTTCCCGCTGGCCCAACTCTATGTCTCCGACATGAACCCGCGTCAGGATGCGGACCCGGAGGGGATCGACCTGCTGGCCGACAGCCTTGCCATGATCGGCCTGATCCAGAACCTGTCCGGCACCGTCGATGCGGATGGTCGCGTCGGCATCGTCGCGGGGGGCCGCAGGCTGCGCGCCATTGCCCGCGCGGTCGAGCGTGATCCGACCGTGACCAAGCGGCACCCGGAACTGGCCTCCGTTCCGGTCCGCATCGCCCCTGACGAGGCCACCGCGCGGGCATGGGCCAGCGCCGAGAACGCCGCCCGCGAGGACTTGGCACCCGCCGATGAAATCCGGGCCTATGGCCGGATGAAGGATGCAGGCGCAGACGTGTCCACCATCGCCCGCAGCTTCGGCAAGACCGAGGCGCATGTTTACCGCCGCCTTGCGCTGGCAGCACTGCCCGCCGCTGTTCTGGACGCCTTGAAGGCGGGGCAAATCAGCTACGGGATGGCAAAAGCCTTCACCGTGTCCCAGGACGAGGCCCTGACCTTGCAGGTTCTGGCCGAGGTGATGGGCCGCGACGTGTCCGAATACCGCATCAAGCAGGCTTTGCAGCCAGAAGCGATCAGCGGCACCGACCGTCGCGCCCTGTTTGTCGGGATGGACGCCTACACCGCAGCGGGCGGGCGGATGAACCGTGATCTGTTCAGCGACACGACCGCGCTTCACGATGGCGATCTGCTGGCACGCCTGTTCACCGAGAAGATGAACGAGGCAGCGGCAAAGATCGGTGAAGTCTGGAAGTGGGTCGAGGCCATGCCCGACAGCTATGTCCCCTACGGGACTGCCGAGAAGCTGGACCGCATCTATCCTGTTCCGGGCGTCCTGAGCGAAGAACAGAGCGAGCGTTACGACGAACTGGCGGAGCTGGCCGAGGGCGACGTTCTGGACGAGGCGGGCCAAGTCGAATTTGCCGACCTGACGAACATCGTTGAGGGCGGCTTCACCGACGCGCAGCGCGCGGTTGCCGGGGTGTTCATCTATGTCCGCAATGATGGCACCCTGGGCGAAACCGCCGCATGGGTTCGGCCCGAGGATCGCGCCGAGGCAATCGAGGCAGAGGTTCTGACCGGACATGCCGCAACGCGCCATGGCGCGGCCAGCGTCGAAGACGCGCCCAAGTCGCCCTATTCCGGCGCGCTGGTCGAGGACATGAAGGCCGTGCGGCTGGCCGCGATCCAGACCGCGCTTCTGGACAAGCCGGAAATGATCTTTGACCTGCTGGCCTTCGGCATGTCGCTGGCATCGGGTGTCAGCACCCATGTGTTCGACCTGTCGCCGGGACGCCCCAACAACTGCCCGAGCAAGCCAGAGGGGTTGGATTTTTCCGAACGGCTGACCCATGCCCCTGCGGGACATGAGGCATGGAGCCGCCCGGAACTGCGGATTGACGATCTGGCGACCGCCTTCCGCACGTTCGTCGCTGCTGGCAAGAAAGCCCGCAACGCGGCGCTGGTCGAGAGCGTGGCGCGGACCCTGCCCTACGGCGCAGGAAGCGCGGAGTTTTTCGGACTGATCGAGGCCGATGCGGGGGCCGGTATCCGCAAGGTCTGGACACCCACCGCCGAGAACTTTTTCAGCCGCGTCAGCGCCGACTATCTGGACACGCTGCATCTGGACCTGACCGGCTGCGATCCGCAGGGGAACGGCTTCAAGGCGCACAAGGCGCAGAAAAAGGCCGAGAAAGCGCAGTGCATGGAGCGTCTGTTCAGCGATGCCGAATATCAGAAGGCATGGAAGATCGACGCGGAGAAGAAGGCCCGCATCGAGGCTTGGACCCCGGACTGCTTCTGATTCATACCGGACCAGAGGGGCGGCGTTAGCCGCCCCATCCCAAGCATTTTCGAACGAGAGAGAATTTCATGCCCCTCTATTTCACAACTTACTGGACGGGCACGGCATGGGTTGATCTGCATGCCGACCCGCTGCCCTTCAAAGAGGCGCAGCAGAAATTGCACAACGCAGCCTGGACCCATCAGAGTGTCCGCTTGCGACCGGCCCCAGCTGCCACCGAGTTTTCCGCCGCCGCTCCTGTTCAGTAGAGCGCGGCACCGCCCATCCTTCTGCGACGAAGGTTCAACTGGCCCCGCATCTGGCGGGCCTCTTTTTTGGCCGGGGAAGATGACCTGGCGGTGGCGGCCGTCTGCGCCGGCCCCGCCTCCAGGCCCGGCCCTTCGGGCGGAGCTGCGCCTGACGGCGCAGCGGGTAGTTGACGCCCATGTCAACATAAAATCGCAGAGTGTCTTTTTAGACTGACCTTTTAGCTAGTGTAGTGCCAACCACAATTGTACGAGCTATGAGATTGCGTAGTTTAAGTGGGAGATATTTTAGATGCTTTCGACGCGTGAGATGGGACAGGACGCTAAAGCGGAGATTACCCGTGAAATGCTGGAGGGCATGCTGTCGGATTTCGACCGCCTGTCTGACAGCGATGGGGTGCTGACCGTCGAACTGCGGGGCAACGGCCTATTCGCACTGAACCCTGCTACGGGGACATACGAGGTGGTTGGCCTGGCGCGCATGTCTGCTGCGATGAGTTACATTCGGTAGGCAGGTGTCAGCGAAGGCAAGATTTGAGGCTCCGGCTGCTAAGCAGCCGGAGCCTTTTCAATCAGGAAAAGTCAGTGCCTTTGTCAGGATTAATGACATAAGAGAAAGTTACCTCATTCTTATTGTCAATACCATCCTGGGTGGATTTAATATCAATGATCTTGATGCATGCGTAGTTTCCTGAATCATTTTCTACACAAGCAATATCTCCCTCGGAAAGAGTTATGCTGTCGCTAGAATAGTGAAAGGCGGATGCATCCTTAATTTCAGAAATTCTTCCTACGTCACGCGCTACCGTTATGCGACGAATGTCACTGTTGTAATTATAAAGATGTATGTTCTCATGATTCGCGTGCGTAAAATGTAATGTGAAGCTAAGTTCTTCGCGACCTATTGAAAAATCACCATTATTGGTAGTGTAATCAAATGTGACTTTTGAGGATATTCTTCGATCCATATATGTTGGTCTAAATGGCCAGAAAACCGCAAATAGAGTCGCTAGCCCACCAATTAGGACAACAATTGGTTCAAAAGGAAATTCACTCTCTGATAATTCTGCTAGAAACCATATAAATGAAGTTATAACAAATAGAATACCTAAAAAAACCAATGTAAAGTATTGTTTTTTCTGTAGGCGGTAGAGAGTATTGTGCATCATAATCGACCTATCTCCGAATATTTCAATCTTAGCCTCTGATCCGGGCGTCCCCTTTGGGCCGCGCCCCCGGTTCCGGCCGGCAAGACCGGCCTCCACCCGAGCTGGTCGGGGCGATGCGCCCGGCTGCGCTGTACGGCGGAATGTCTCTCCGAGCCATCCCCCCGCACACCGGTCCTGGGCGCCCTGCCCCGTCCATCTCGTCCCTGACGGGCGGGACCGCTGACGCGAGGCGCATCCGGTTGTCCAGGCGCGTGCCGGGAACGACCTCGGGAGTGAAGGCGGGCGACCGCAGCAGGCCCGCGCGAGACGTCAAGGATCGAGCAAGGGCCTGTGGGCAACCGGGTGCGGCTTGCGGCAGCTGCGGCACAGACCCACCGCGGCCTCTTTCAAAATAGCGAGATCCCGCGCAGGCGCGTGATCGAGACGCAGGGGGGATTTGGACAAGCCAAACGCCCCCTGCCCCTGCTGGGCCAGGCGCTGCGCGCCTGTCCGTCAGGGGACCGCCGGTCCCCCACCGCAACAGGAAAATGCTGCACGTCCTGCGGGGCCGTGTCCTCGCCTTCGGCTGCGGGCCGCACCACCCCCTTGTCCGCTGGATTTTCCCATTGCGGCGGTTCCCCCCCTGCCCTCGGCCGGGAGCAAGGGTTCAGGAGAGGGGCGCGCTGCGCGCTTCCTCGCCTGACCCCTCGCCCATTTTGGGCACCGGCCACAGGGCGAAGTCCGGGCCGGGATCGTCGCAAAAGAAGGAACGCCAAATGGCACTTTTTGAAATCGTCACCATGACCGACGACAGCGGCATGAGCCGCGTTGTGACCGATGACCTTGCCGCATGGGTCGATGACATGGGCACCGAAATCATCGGGACCGAGACCCGCGCGAGCCTGCGCACCGAGTTGCAGGGCCAACCCAAGATTGCCGGTTTCCTTGGCCCCTTCTGGGGCGGCCTGTCCCAGACCGGCGATGCCATCATCCGCTATGAGGATGAAGGCACCTATTCGGCACTGAGCCAGTGAAGGAGCCGCAGATGACCCGTTTTTCTGTCGTGCAGACCGATATTCACCCCGCCCCTTATGTTGCAGCAACGGGCAGCGCGCGGAGTGCCCAAATCCTGGCCCGCCTTGTGCGGGAACGTTGCCCCGGAAACTCGTTTGGTATCCGCGAAGGCGCGGCCTTTGGCGGGCCGAAAAGCAATGGTTTCATCCGCGATTGCGCCCGATCCTTGGAGGTGCAGCGGATCGCAGCGGAAGAACTGTTTGCGGAAGCCGACGAGAACCCCGACCAGCTGGTGAAGTGGCACGTCTATTTTTATGACGCCGGGACCGGGAAGTTCCGCTTCACCGTGAACGCCTATCTGGATCACGATTTGCCCGTTCGGGCCAAGTGCGAAGCCGACCCCGAACTTGTCGGGCGCACGGTCGTCTATGGCGATCCGCCCGCGATGGAGACGCTTTACCTGATGCTCGATGCCTTTGCGGCAAAGCAGGAGGCAACGGCATGAGCGGGTTTTCCTTCAACGGCTTTGTGGCGGGGGATACCCCCGCCACCTTCACAGACTTTCGCGTGTCGCCGGTCAGGATGATCCGCGAGAGCACGGATGCGGAAGCCATCGAGGTTTGCAGCCCTGCAGGCCGGGCTTTCTGGTCGATCTATGGCGACACCGACGCAGGCTGGCGGCTTGTCCATGACGGCGAGGCCGACGACGCGGGCCTTGCTCTGGCCGCCTTGTCCGAGAACGCGGCAGCCCGGTTCGAGTATGCCGACCTTGAGACTGTCACTGTCGCCGGGACGTTGGCCGATCTTGCCGACCGTCTGGCCGAACGCATCCACGACGAAATCCCCGGATACGACAACCCGGAGGATTTTTCGCGGTGACGACTTCGACGCGCACCCGCTGTCCGAGCTGCGCGAGCAAATCCTTGAAGCCATCGAGAGCGAGGCAGCAGCATGAACACCCGCACCACTTTCAGCGCCGGCGCACTGGTCGCACCGATGAACATCATGAGCATTTGCGCCGCCCGTGAGGCCGCGCTGACGCAGATGCAGGACGCCATCGGCACCCTGTCGGACGGCTACAGCCGGGCACTGGACGCGGCCGAGACGGCCAAGGGCGCAACCGCGGGGCATTCCTGCTATCTGCACTACAGCGACAACGAAGCCGTGAAATCGGACCTGTTTTCTGCCTTCGATCCTGTTGCCGTCCTGGCCCGGTATAAGCGCACCCTCGATGCCGCAATCTGGCTGCGGATCGTTGAGGAAAGCCGCCTCAAGGAAATCATGGACCGCACCGAGCGGGACCAGCTGGACAAGCAGATGGGGGCGGATGACATGCCCGAGCCGACGCTTGAGAACATCCGCGCGACCTTGGAACGCCTGACCCTCGATGCAGACCTGATTTTCATGCGGGGCGTGGCCCGCGCCTTTTCCGAACTGGACCCGGCTTTCAAGAGCCACGACGCGTTCAAGATCGGAAAACGCATGATCTTCACATGGGTTTTTGATGATGGCGGCTATTGGTCCTATTCCGGCAGGGGCGAACAGATGCGGCGCACCCTGGCCGATGTAGAGCGGGTGTTTTCGCAACTGTCCGGGCAGCGGAGCTACGGCGATCTGGAAGGCGCGATCAATGCTGCCCGGCGCGGCGGATGGGGGGCGCGTCAAACCGAGATCGAGACCGAGTATTTCACCGCCCGATGCTTCAAGAACGGCAACCTGCACCTGTGGGTGAAGGATGCCGACCTGCTGCGGAAGGTCAATCAGGTCCTGGCAAGCTATTACGGCGAAGTGCTGGCCGATGCCGCCGGGTCCGACGAGCAGCCCGCCGACTTCCGCACGGGAACTGCCGTTGCCAAGGATCTTGCCTTCTACCCGACGCCTGCGGCGACGGTTGAAGAATTGCTTTCTGATCTGACGATCAAGGCGGGCATGCGCGTTCTGGAGCCGAGCGCCGGGATTGGCGCCATCGTCCGGCCCGTCTTGAAGATGGGCGCGACCGTGGACGCTATCGAAATCAACCCCGACCGGGCAGCGGCATTGCGGGGCATGGCTCACACTGCGCTGAAGGTTCATTGCGCAAACTTCCTGAAGGTCACGCCTGCGCCGGTCTATGACCTGATCCTGATGAACCCGCCGTTTTCAGGCACCCATTTCATGGATCACGTCAAACATGCGTGGGACTTCCTTGCGCCGGGCGGCGAGCTGCGCGCGATCCTGCCCGCGTCCGCCGAGGTCGGATCGACCGCTAAGCATGAGCGGTTCCGGGCATGGGCAGCACAGCATTCCCCGCGCGGCTATCGGTGCCACCAGTGGTGCGATCTGCCGCCTGAGAGCTTCGCCAGCGTAGGCGTCCGCATCAATACCGTGGTGCTGACCCTCCGGAAGTTTTAGGCAAACCCTACTTCGTTCAGTGTCAGAGTAGCTTAGGCCCCGCTTCGGCGGGGCCATTAAGATTTGTCAACCAAAAACGCTAAATAGACCTTTTTGCCTGTCCTTTTGGTCTTGTCACTATCCTTGTTCGTTGTCGCCTCTAAGAGTTGCGCCAGTGTTCAAGAGGGCTACATTTTATGTTGGGATCAATGAGACTAGAGCAGTCGTGCAAGGCAGAGATCAGCCGCGCCATGGCCGAGGAAATACTTTCTGTTTTTGAAAAAGCAGGGCATAGCCTTGATGTTCTTGAAGTCGAATTGCGTGGGAATGCGCTGTATGTTCTGAACCCTGTAAGCGGCATCTATGAATTAATTGGGTTGGCTCGAATGCCTCCGTCAATGTCGCATCTATGAATCAGGACTTTATTGTCTGATTAATTATTTGGTATATGGGATTTCTCTACCTAATAAGATAAACAATGAGGGTGGATGGGGTGACCTATCACCCATTGAAATTCGTTACTTAGGAGTCCGCTAATGGCGCAAAATCATTCAAATCTGATGGCCGGGAATGAGGGCCAAGCGGAACCTAGCAGCGCACCAGCCACTCATTCGAAGATTATTTTTGAAATGCTGACAACGCTCTATCCCGAGGTAAAAGGGCATGTCGGAGACCTTCTGGAATTTGCGCTGTGTGATCTGCGGCACTTTGCAGACCACCACCAGCTTTCTTTCTCATCGTCCGATCAGGCAGCGCAGCAAACCTACCTTATGGAAAAGTGACCTTATCCATGCGCCCGCCTCAATGGCGATCATCGTCTGACACGCCCAGGATCGAGCTTTGATTGGCCGGTGCGGTAGGGTCCAAGAACCCTACCGCACCGGCCCGGCGCTTGCGCGCCGCAGCACGGCCTTGCGGCCGCGCGCACCTAGACGGCAGGATATTCGTTTGCTAATATCCGGGATATGCAACGAGGGATATTCGATGCCGCTCTACATTCGTGACGACAAGGTTGATGCTCTTGCTGAGCAGGTCATGCGCATCACAGGTGCCAAGACCAAAACAGACGCAGTGCGAGAGGCGCTACAGGCTGCGCTTGATGCGAAGCTGAACCAAACCTCGATCTTTGATAAAATCAAGCCTTTGCAATCTCGTGTCGCAGACCTTGGTGCAGTGAATCCAGACTTCGACATGAAAAAATTTAGTGATGAAATGTGGGGTGACACCTGATGTTTTTGGACGCGTCCGTGATCGTTGCCATCCTGGGCGATGAGCCAGATGCCACAGCCCATCTTCAGCACATCGAGGGTTTGCAGGGGCAGCTTTACTGCTCACCGCTGGCGCGGTTCGAAGCATCGCTTGCCATCGCTCGACGCCTTGAAGGGGACACGGGCCGAAATGCTGAAACGCACGAACGTGCCGAGCGGATCGTCAATGACTTCCTGGACGTCATAGGCGCGCGAAATATTCACATAACGGGAGGCATTGGACGCTTGGCACAAGAGGCCGCGCGAACCTACGGGAAGACCGTGAACCATCCGGCTCAGTTGAACTTTGGCGACTGCTTTGCGTACGCTTGCGCTAAAGCCTATCATGTCAAGTTGCTCTACAAGGGCAACGATTTTTCGCAAACGGATCTCAAGTGACAAATCTCTGATTTTGTGATAACCACTTCATCCTATTGCGCCAGGAGCTTTTGATTTTTGAAAAGATTGCCGCAAAGGAGATGAACGATGGGTTATTCTCAGAACGGCGCTGCGTTCTTTTACTGGGCGCACAAGCGCCGCAAGACGGCTGACGAAGCACGGCGCGTTGCAGGCAAAGGCAGCTCACTTTCAGACGGCATGGTGGTTTTCCTATTCATCGTATTATGCGGTTTGGTTGGCGCTGCGGTTCACGCTTTCAACTATGCAATGTTCCATGCTGCCAAACTTTTCGATGCAGCTTTTTCGCTAATACCCTTCATGTGAAAGGTTTCGGACCGGTAATTCATCCTTCTTTGATTATCCACGCGGGGGCTTAAAGCCGGGGGCGGTAGCGCCTCTATCATGGCGGCGTCCCTCGCGTTGGTCGGTCTAGGGCTGATCGCCCTGGACCGCCCGCCCCGAGGGACCGCGCTCTAGGCTTGGCCGGCTGCACCGGCCTGCGCCCCGAGCCTATCCCCCTGCCCCTCCTTTGCGCCTGATCCCGCGCGGCCTGTCTCTCCGAGCCAGCCCGCGCGGGGGCGCAATAGTCGGCCCAGGGCGATAGTCTCGGCCCTTCGGGTCACGATCGCTCGCGCAAGGGCCAGCCTGCCCACAGGACGCCTCGCCTTCCTTCGCTCTATGAAGGCGCGTCCAGCTCGACGCCTGCAAGGCCCTGCCCTTCCGTTCGTCGGTCAGGGCTGGACAGGGCTGGCATAGGGCACCCGGTTGTCCAGTCGCGCGCCGGGAACGACCTTGGGAGTGAAGGCGCGGGACCGGAGCAGGCTGTAAGCGAGACCACAGGGATCGAGCGTCAGCCTGTGGGCAACCGGGTGCCCTGTGACAGCCGATGCAGCAGAGCTACCCCCCTTCCTTTTCCAGAATACCGAGATCCCCGCGCAAGCGCGGTGATCGCCCCTCCGGGGGGATTTGGACAAGCCAAACGCCCCCTGCGTGGCGTTCCTTATCGCGACGGGACGGGCCTGACTGTCACCCTTCGGCCTGGTCGCGTCCTGCGCCTGACAGATCGTCCCCATCCACCCAAGGGGCTTTCGCGGCATATCCTTGCCCCTGCGGGCCTACGGTATTCCACGGTCCCCTTGTGCGTCTGTGACCGATCCGTCCTGCTGGTCCTTGCGCGACCGACCCGAAGGCTGACGAAGAAGTCAGGCCAGGCGCCGATCCGCGACCGTCACCAATGCGGACACCGCGTTGCGGTGACAGTTTCTTTTTTGGCCCCTTACGGGGCTGTGCGCTCCCTCCCCTCAGGCATCAAAAGAAGCCCGAAGGGGGTGCCTCGGTCAAGCTATTTAGTTGCCGAAAACGGCAATAAATAAGTAGGAAAGCGTTGTTATAAATAGTAAAAAGGAGGTGCGGAAGGGGCGCAGCAAGCGAACCACGCCAACCACCACAAGGAGGCCAGACATGGCTAAATCTTTTGACCTCTACCAGCACGTCACCGACAGCATCATTGCCAGCATCGAGTCCGGCACCCCCGCATGGCGCAAGCCTTGGACCGGCGAAAAGGGTGGCGCACCGTTCCCGCTGCGCAGCAACGGCGAACCCTATTCCGGCATCAATGTCCTGATGCTGTGGCTTGCCGCAGACGCCAAAGGCTATCGTGCCCCGTTCTGGTTTACTTATCGCCAAGCTCAGGAGGCAGGCGGAAACGTGCGTAAAGGAGAGCGTTGTGCCACGGTTGTCAAATACGGGACGTTTGACCGCGAGGACAAAGAGACCGGCGAAGAACGTCGCCTGCCCTACCTAAAATCCTACAGCGTGTTCAACGCCGAGCAGATCGAGGGCCTAGCCCCGGAATACTATGGCAGCCCCGCCGAGGCCGCGCGTGACCTTGGGACCGAGGCCGACCCGGCGCTTGATGCTTTCTTTGCAGGGATCGGGGTGGAAATCCGCACCACCGACGACCCGCAAGCCTACTACAGCCCCGCCGACGACTATATCCACATGCCGCCGATTGCCACGTTCCACAACGCGGGAGGCTATTATGGGACGTTGGCACATGAGGCAGTGCATTCCACTGGTCATAGCACCCGCCTTGATCGCTTTTCGCGCTTTTCAGACAAAAAAAGTTACGCTTTTGAAGAACTTGTGGCGGAATTGGGAAATGCCATGCTTTGCGCCAAGCTTGGCCTGATGCCTGATTTTGGACAGTCTGGCGCATATATCAAGAGCTGGCTTCGCGCCTTGAACGACGACAAACGGATGATCTTCAAAGCCGCCAGCGAGGCACAGAAAGCCGCCGACCTGCTGACCAAGCGCCAGCACGTCGAAGAAGAAAGGGCGGCCGCGTGAGCGGCCCCCTGCCCGACCTGTCGTGCCGCAAATGCGGCACGACCAATCCCCCGGTTTATCTGGCCCCTGTCACGGTCGGGGGAGCAGGAACCTGCATCTGCATCGGTTGCGCGGAGGCGCGGGGCTGGCTGGACCGGGATGGAAACGTGAAACCTGGGATCGCGTTGTGACCTATGAAATCCGCGACGACCCGACGACCTGCCAATCCCGTGCGCCACGTTGGCGGAAGCGGAGCGGCGCGGCAGACGCCGCGCCGCCCGGATCGGATCGCCCGTTCTGATCTACGAGATAGACAGCCGGGGTGGCGAAAGGTTTGTGGGGGTCTGCTGACCCCCCTGCCCTGCCCCTCTGTCCTGGCGCGCAGGGAGAATGTCGGGCGGGCGCGCTGGCAGCTTCGCCGCCAGCGCGCCCGCCCGAGGCTTCGCCTTACATCGCAGCGCGGCAAGCCGCACCACATGATCCTTATGCGTTTCACGCAGACGCCGCCTGACGGCGGCTTTGGGCGCCGGCTGCGCCGTCGCGGGTGCGTGGCGAAAGGTGCCGCTTTACAGGATGGATTTGACCACAGCCCACTCACGTCCCTTAGCTCTATGGGGGCCGTTCCGTTCGCGGTCTGCAAGCCCGTGGCCGCAAGATAGGCCACGGGTGGACAAATCCATCCTGGTCGAGATTACGTTCCCGCCAATGGCAGACTATTTTGCGGCTCGATTCAGTTTTGAAGACAGCTCGGCCACAGCCTCTTTGAAGGCAGCGAAATACATAAGGCGGCAGCAATCAGCGATAGAATAGATTTCCAAAGGGTCGTGGACTTCGCGGAAGCGCGCAATCTGTGACTTCCTAGCGTAGTGTTTTTTTCTTTGGATCGGCTCTAGGCTCGCCGGAACCTCTGCAGGGATCACAATGGTTGCTACATCCATTGTTCCCATGATCTTAAATGAAACAGAAATCAGCCGCTTCATAAGAAAGTCTTCAGTAACACCACTTCTTTTTTTGAGTTCGTGATACTCCGAAGATGACGAAGCAGGGACGCCAACCTTGAAATTTACCGAGAATGTTTCGCTAGCTTGAAACATTGTCCGTTAATTCAGGCTTTGCGGCACTCTCTTGCTCACCCTGAGATACCTTCAGAAGATCTGCGTTGCTATCGTCAGTGCCAGCAGTATCAGCACTATCAGAAGGCACCTGATGGGCCGCAAGTGACCCGCTGTCATGAGCTGCGGGTCGAGAGACATCCGCTTGAGAGGGTTTCTGACCCCCCTTCTCAGCCTTCTTTTCGGAAGGAACGCCCTCATCATCTTCGTTCCCGACCTTGAACTTGTTCAGGATGCGGGACTCAGGGAGTGGTGTTTCAACAATCTCGAAACGTCTTTTTGCCATCATTCCGCCTCCTCAAACAGTTCATTAATGACAGCTAGACCTTCTTGAAGAACCTTCATCGTGTTTTTGGCGTTTAGAGCCTTCGCTCCTTCAACCGTATTTTCCTCACGCTTAAAACGTGAATGTAAAGGACCTTCATCTGTCCAAAGTTCGATAATTGGCGAGTTGCTAATATAAGCGTTCAAGCACAAAGGATGTTGCCCTAGACGGTCAAAATTTTCGCTATGCCCTTTGCGCCTGTTGGACAACGTTGGAATGTTGCACCGAACCACCCTAACAACTGCCTTTTTGCCCTCGTCTAACTGGTCGACCATCTGTGTAACAACTGTAGCTGTTTCCAGAGTGGTCCCAACAGAGTCTGATCCAAGCATGATTGGAAGGATAACAAAGTCACTGTTGTTGACCATGTACAATGATGCTTTGTCGCCAAATCCTGCGGTATCTACAAAAACCAAACCATCGAAACCTTCATCTGTAAAGCTGATTAAGAGCTTCAACAATCTCTTTGGCAGTTCTCGCTTCGAACGCTGCGGCGTTCGAAGGCCAGTTTCCCGGCCTCTTTCGCTTTATCGACCCAACCCATTAAGTTCTGCGTAGGGTCGCAATCAAAAGCGACAACTTTCTGCCCGGATGCCAATGCCGCGCTGATAAGAACTTTGGTGAGTGACGTTTTTCCTGCGCCCACCCTTAGCGTTTATCACCGACACCACATCGAATCCGTCGCTCATACCAACCTCACTAGAATTTTTTAGCCCTAAGTCTGCTTGTTGCCAGGCTATGACAGCCTGAGACATTGTGACAAGTGCGAAAGTTGCGAAAGTTGCTACTTAAGATACTACTGTGACCGATGTGCCCAGTACTACTAGTGCAACCATCGTACCCACCCATGCTAGTGCGACTATGATGCCCAAAGGCACTATTGTAGCTATAGCTACTATTGTGATGTTTGCGAATTTTGTAACCAATGCACCCAACGCACCTATCGCACCTATAGCACCTTTTGCGCCTAACGCACCTAATGCACCCATCTCGCCTAGTGAAACCCGTCCACCTAACCGACCCATAACAGCCAATGCATCCAGTGCGCCTAATGCACCTAATGCACCTAATGCGACCATAGCGCCTACTGAAACCAACGCACCTATCGCACCTAGTGGTACCAGTATGACCACTATGCCGAGGAAGGCCGGTCCTTCTGCCAAGCCATGTGCTTTGAAGCGACCTGGCAGAGAGCTGCGGGCGCGAGGTGGCGCATCCGAAGGTCAGGCGCGATTTTTAGCGCCACAGGCCCACGATTGGGCCTTTGCGGTATCTAGGTAGCCGAAAACCTGTTTTGTGGCTTCCACGGCTCTCTCCGGCGCTCTCAGGGGCATTGAAGGTTGCGTGCAACCTGTCCCGAAATGCCCTGCGCCCTTCGATCTGCGATCTTCGGGAAGGAAATTGCCCAAACACTACCCGCATTCTGCCCCCCACATTCCCTTTTTCGACGCCTGCGGCATCGAGGGATTGTTTTTGAGGGGGTCAGAGGGTAGTGTTTGAGTTGCAGGATATGTCCAATGTTAACCAAAATTGCATTTCGGAGCCATTTGTGTGAAACCTCTTGAGCGCCGGAACCGCATTCGGACCCTTCTTTCGCAGGGTCATTCAGGCCGCGACAATCGCGCAGCAGCTTGGCGTTGCGCCATCGACGGTCTACCGGATCAAAAGCGGCCAGGGCGCTATCCTCGGAGACCGCGCCGCCTACGTGACCGTCGGAGCGAAGGTGACGACCCATGAGAAAGGCTGGCCTAGACAGGCTTGTTCGGGAGAATGTTGCGTCGAAGCAGGGCCGCTCTCTTGCGCAAAATGACACGGGCGGTCGGCGGATTTTACGATTCCAGCCCTGCTGAAGAACAGTTTCTTGCAGAAGCCATGAGGCACCTGACCGCTTTAGGCGGCAATTTTAACCAGATCGCGGCGGCTCTGTCGGTGTCTGTGAAGAAGACCGGGACTGCAAATCCATCACCGGAGCAGATCGAACGCATCCGCCAGGCGAACGACGAGGTGGAAAATCTGAAGAAGGTGGTCGGGGCCATGCTTCGCAACATGCAGGTGAAGGCTGCAACCCTGCATGGCAGACTGTCTGCTGACGAGGCGGGTGGACACCCTCGATGAGTAAACATTACTCTGCAATCGAACAGGTTATGGGCCGACTGTTCGACAGGGAGCAGTCAAGCCGCAACGGATCGCCATGGCGCAAAGGCAGCGGGTCGTCGGGCGGTAAGTCTTCGAGAGGGAAGGGGCTTTCTGTCAGCCGCATGAGCCGGGTCGGCGCACGCCACGGTCAGGCCATTTTTAAGCTCGTGCGAACGGGTGGCGTTGACAGCAAAAGCGGACTGAAGGGCCAGCTCAATTACATTTTTCCGCGACGACAAGGTTGCGGAGGTCATTGATCCGAGCGGCATTCTTAGGGCGCACGATGAGCCAACAAACAAGCAAATCAACAGGCTTGTAGACAGCCTTTCCGATAACTGGTGGGCGAATACCCGGAACGGTCAGACATCGCACATGATCCTCAGTTTTCCGGAGGGTACGTCAATCAAGGACGTGACAGAGATCGTCCGCGATATATGCGCCGAGAAATTTGAAGATGGTGATGTGCGTTTCAAGTATGTCGCGGCCATTCACGACGACCAGGAACACCACCCCCACGCCCATATCGTCTTGAACCGCCGTGGCAGCGACAACAGCCTGTTCAATATGCGGCGGGGGACCGATTACAGCTATGAGGCATTCCGTGAAGCGATGGCGGAACATGCCGAACGGCGCGGTATCATGCTCGATCCAACTTCGCGCTTTGAACGCGGGATTACCGATCGCCAGCCGACGCAAACCGAGCAGTGGAATGCAAGCCGGGAAGGCCGCGCACCGCAGCAGCGGCCTCGGACTGGGACCGATCTCTTGTATGCGCAAGAGCAAGTGAGCTTCGCTAAAATTGGTTACGAGGCGATGGCTGTAATTGCAGCCAACGCAGACTGTCAGCGCCTTGAGAACGCATATGAGGGCGTTGCGAACATGCTTATGTCGAACAAAGGAGATTACAAAATGCCTGCCCTTAGCGCCGACGAGCTGGAGAAATTCGATCAGTACGCGTCTCTTTTGAACGACGCACTTGCAAGGTCGCAGGAGGTTCTTCTGACGAAGGATGCGACCCAACGTGTTCCTTACGAAAAGCAGCTTTCCGAAAATATGGCAGCGTTCACCGCGCTGAGTCCTGATGCCGGGTACGCCAAAGGTTTGCACGAAGACCCGCGCGGCATGTCGATCTACATGCACAAGGCCGATGGAAAACGACTTCACCTGGTCGAAGGCAGCGGAGCGGATCGAAGAATACACCCGAGACACAGGATTGAATGCACAAGCTATCACGACGCGCCTGCAAGCAGGGGCAGGGAGCTTGTACCTTGAACAGATGTGGATGCAGGACGATCTACGTCAGGTCGCAAAAGCTGCCGATCTAAGCCTGTCCGACCCGGAGCAGCGTCAACAGGCGATTGCCGAGCTGACAAACGTGTACCAAGAATCCGCGAGGATCTTCAGGCACACTACGATATACGGCCAGTGCCTCAGCTCGAACGCGATTATCTTGACGCTAGCGGGCGTCCTACGTTGACGGCCGCAGAACGCGACAGCATCGAACACCAGTTCAGCCGCACCGATTTTAGCTATGGCTATTCTGATGACAGCGAAGCGCGGAGTAGGGGACAGGATCAGGTTGAGGCTGCGCAAACCCGCTTCACCGAATTTTCGCAGCAGTCGCGCGAACACGCGATTTTCGCATCTGCTCTTTGGGACAGGTCAACCGATGTTGTCATGCCCCCGGAAGGGTACGTGCCTGCGAATGAGCGTGATGCCGCATTGGAAGCCCCGCAGCCTCGATGCAGTGGCGGTTACTGACGCCGAACGTCAGGACATTGAAATGTCGTTCCAGCGTCAGGAATGGGATGCTGCGGAACGGTATAGCAACGACACAGAGGCATATGAGAAAGCCAGCAATGAGATGGATGCCTTCGAGCCGCAGGTTTCAGAGTTCGCCGAGAAGTCGCCAGCCCACGCAACATTGGCGTCTGAAATGTGGGATCGTTACGCCAAGGACAGAACCCGTTCGTAGGCTACTTGGCCGAGGACGAGCGGGAGCGTGAGGGGCCGGAACAGCGTGCGGCTGCGGTAGACGCATTTGCCGACCTCAGGGCAAAGAGTGGCAGCGACTACTCGCTGACAGACAGCGCCGAGGAACACCAGGAAGTCATTCGCCTGCTGAAAGAGAACACCACCGAGGCTCAGTACGACCGTTTCCGCCGCGGCGATCTAGGCGCCATCGACCACATCACCAAAGATCAGGTCTTTGGCCGACAGCTCATGGTGCAGGCGGAAATGAACAACCGTAGCACCGGCTTTGTCATGTCGCATGAAACCGAGCGGCTCATGTCGGATCACCGGGACTATCTCAAAGAGACTTTTGACAAAGATCGCGACCGCAGCAACGAGTACGAAAGGTAGCAGACATGCAACGTCAACTTGCCTCTGGGCTATTTTTCACGATGGGCGGGGTAATCCTCGCCTATATCTTTGCAACGCTGTGGGTCGATCAAAACCTATATGGGACCATAGGTTACGACTATCTCATAATGAATGCATTCGATCTTCGGACGCAGGACGAGGGTCTTTTCACGCAGGTCTGGTTGATATTTTCTGTTTCTTGCCATAGGCGGTTTCGCCTTTGGCGCACACTCCGCGTCTGAGGCTCTGACAAAACAAGGCACGTCTGAATGGCAGTCGCGTTGGGAAATGCGGCGCAACAAATTGTTGGGTAAGCCGGGCAAAGGCTTCATTCTTGCAAAGACTTCTGCGCCTGAATCTCGGGGCCAGTTTATAACGTCAGATAAATACCCCAACTGCTTGATCGTAGCACCAACAGGCGCAGGTAAAGGCGTCGGTTTTGTCTACCCCAACCTTTTTACCTTCGAAGGTTCTACAGTCACACTTGATGTTAAGGGGGAGAATTTCAAAAACACCGCCAGATGGCGGGCACATATGGGCAATAAAATCTATAAATTTGCCCCTGTAGAATTTGGAAAACCATCGCATCGGTACAACCCGCTTGAGCGAATTGGAAACGCTGACAGACTACGGACAGATCAACTTTGAACTCCGCAAAATCGCTACTTTGTTTCTTCAGGCTGATGGGGCAGGGGAGTGGTTGAAGGGTGCGATTCAGCTTTTCAGCGTTATGGGTGGCGTGGCCTATGAAAGAAAGGACTTCACCCTCGGAGGGATTCACCGTGCCCTATCAGAAGGTGAAGGCGATCTTCAAAAGCATATCAAAAACCTTTCTCAGACTGCCAAAGAGCCAGCCCTGCGAACCGAATTGGCAGGTATGGCTAAGCTTGAGACGAAAACGCTTAGTTCCTACAAGTCTGTCTTGAATAATGCCGGATTTGACCTTTGGGCCAACCCGCATATTGACGACATGACCTCGGCAAGTGATTTTACTTTCAATGATCTTCGCCGTGAAAAGACTTCGATTTATTTTGTTGTTGCTGAAGCTGATCTTGAGCCGCTTGCAGGATTGGTCAGGCTGTTTTTTCAACGAGCTTGTTGCGACGATCCAGAGTCGGATGCCGGAGAAAGACGAGCCCTATCATGCAATGATAATTCTGGACGAGTTTCATCTTCTCGGAAAGATGACTGCTGTTGCACGTGCGATGACGACCATTCGGGGTTTCCACGGTCGAATTGCAATTATTACTCAGACAATCCCTGTGCTGGACTCAATCTACTCCTACGAAGAACGGCTCTCGATACAAGGCGGTGCGGGGTTGAAGCTCTACATGACGCCATCCGAGGAAATGACGATCGAGGATCTTTCCAAAGCTTGTGGCATGACGAGCAAACGGGCGATCACGCGGTCTCGACAAGTCGGCCTTGGTCAGCGGGTTACGTTGACCGAACGAACCGATGAAAGGCCGCTGCTAACTGAGGACGGAGCAAGACGCTTACCTGAGGACGTGAGCATCATCATCGTCAACGGCAAGCAGCCGTTGAAGGTTAAAGCTATCGTTCACCACAGGGATCGGCATTTTGCGAAAATTCTGGAAATGCAGAACGAGTTGAGCTGGGAAGCTGTTGAGAAGTCACTTCTACAATCGCGGATCAATCACCTTGAACGCAAATCACTGAAAGCGCAGCAGCCGCCGCCGCCGGTGAAAGATGCGCCTGCCAATAAGGCGGAACAGCCGAGTGAACAGGACGGACAGAAGCCGGCGGACCTCGCCCGGATCGGCAGAGAACGCGGATCAGCCCGCTACACAGGCGCACAATCACCAGTGATACCGACCGGGAAAGCCGAGCAAGCGCCTCAGGACGAACCGCAGACCTTGAGATTGCCTTCGGTGAGGGATCTTACGACTGACGACATGCAGACCGTCGCGGCCTATGTAGCATCATCGCTAGACCTTTATGATGAAATCCGAAAACTAAAGGACGCAGAACCTGTGCCCCGCGGTCGTTGATCGGACCAGAAAGAAAGCAAAGCGGGACAAGCTGAATCTCGGACAGCAATTTCAGCTTGAAATTGGTAAGCGACATTACTGACGGTCCCGTCGAAAGCGGCGATGTAGAGAAGATTGACGAAGACAAAAAAAAAGCCGCCAGAGGCGACTTAGCTAGCAATAGAGAAGGGGGCAATGCCCCCCTTTTTCATTTTCGTCGCAGCCTTGCCAATCGCTCAGACGCTCGATTGATCTGGTTAGCGCGAAGTTCACCGCATCATTGGTATTGCTGACGGGTCTTCATGTACGACGCGGTATCTGCGACCACGCCCCGAGCTGCTTGTCCTGCGTAGTTGCCCGCGCGGGCTGAAACGCTTGCGCCTGTTGATGGCTCGATGCCAGCAGCCCCGTTACCAACCCACGTGCTGCGGCACCACCAGATCGCAGCGCGCCAGCTCCTGTCTTCATCGCCCTTGCAGACACAATCGCCGTGACCGCCCCCAGGGCGAAGTCACCAGCGACCATCGTGACGATCAAAGGGCTTAGAAGGACGAGGAAGGATGCGAGGACGAGTACCATCAGAACAGGCGTGATCTGACCGATAGTATCAACCGCCTCGGGGTCGATACTGGCAATCGTCGCGTTGCCCATACCCAAAATCGTCGCAAAAATGCCGATCAGGATAAGCGGATACATCAAGACCTTAATCACACCGCTCAGCCACGTATCAAAGTAGGATCTTGTTTGCGCCGTAAGCGTTGCGAGGATTGCGAAGGGGGCCAAGCCGACAAGCACAGCCAGGACGACCCTAGATGCGACCATTGCCAATGTAGCAAGTGCGCCAAAAGACCGCGATAGCCATGAACATGAGGGCGTTAATCATCCCACCAGAATGTTCAAACGACCAGCAGTGACATTGGCGTAGTTCCCATGTTTTCTGCAAGGTTGTCCAATTCCCTAGGAAAACTTGTCTCTGTTTCCCCAACGCCAAGGCCCCCGGCCAACATGGCGTTTCCAATTGCTCCAAAGCCGCCCTCAATGGCTGAAAAGACGCCATTAAAGTCCGCCCAAGCTCTGCATGAACAGTGCGACCAGAACGAGCTTGAAGATCAGCCATACCGAAGTTCCCAACTTCAAATATGTCTGACTTGCAGAGCCATGTTCAGAAGAACCAGAACCGCGATAAGAGCCGAAACCAACTGAGCTGTCCCGGCAATTTCTGATGCGACCGCTTCGAATTGAGATTGGCCCCAGTGACGCCAACAATTCCATGGTGTTCAAGTAGGTTCGTTCGATGAATCCCATGATCTTACTCCACGCTTGCGCATAGCCTTGTGACCATAGGCAGTAACGGTCTGCTATAATCGGCCAGTTTGTCTCGCGCAGCCTCAAACCTGCCGCGTTCAGCCTCACCCCACACAAATTTAGAGTCGGGGCTGACCTCTGCCCAGATCGCCTCGACTAGTGGCCGGGACTCGTTCCAGTCGGGATAGAGCTGATCGCAAGAGC
>NZ_VUOJ01000012.1:0-39953 GCF_015390265.1 Paracoccus sp. NBH48
TTGCACCTGCTGATTGATAGCACCGGGATCAAGGTCGAGGGAGAAGGCGAATGGCACGCCCGCAAGCATGGCGGCCCCAGACGGCGTGTGTGGCGCAAGATCCATCTCGGAATCGACGAGCAAACACTGGAGGTTCGAGCCGTCGAGATCACGGGGAGCCACATCGGTGATGCCCCGGTGCTACCCGACCTGCTCGATCAGATCCCGGCGGACGAGCAGATCGGCAGCGTCACCGCCGACGGTGCCTATGACACACGCAAATGCCACGATGCCATTGCCGACCGCGGCGCACATGCCGTCATACCGCCCCGCAAGAATGCAAAGCCGTGGAAGACCCTCACCGCCGGTGCCGCCGCGCGAAACGAAGCCCTGCGCGCCGCGAAATATCTAGGCCGCGCGCTTTGGCGACGATGGAGCGGATACCACCGACGAAGCCGTGCCGAAACGAAGATGCACTGTATGAAACTGCTGGGGCAGCGCCTCATGGCGCGGGACTTTGACCGACAGGTCGCGGAGATCCAGATCCGCATCGCCGTCATGAACGGCTACACCGCGCTCGGTATTCCTGTCACAGAAAACCGCGGGATAAATCCGTCCGGGGAAAGGGGAACCTCGGACATCAGAGGCTTTGTGCAACAAAGCCATGGCGGTGCATACATCTTGCGTAGGACATGAGCACTCCTGAGGGCAATTTTGAGAAATTGATTAACGAACCGAATCTACAACTTAAAATTGAATTCGCTCAATACGGTAAGCCTTAATGCAACTGTTTGGTGAATAACGCTGTACCTTACCCCTTTGCGGATTCAACAGTTCACGGCTTCCTTGTCGGCAGATCGCAAAAGTTTGTCCTATTAGGCTGTTTTCCCGTGCGGCGGAATTGTCTATCCAGTGCCGACATTTCCTGGGCGGCCCCAAGTGCTGTCTGCATGTCCTGTCCCAAGACCCTTTGTAACGATTATCCTGCCGGAGACCCTTTTTTTGCGCGTGACCTATCTTGCCCATGACCTTGACGACCCCTCGATCTGGCGAAGGGTCAGGATGCTGCGCCAGGGCGGGGCACAGGTTCGGGTCGCGGGGTTCCGGCGGGGGCAGGGGGCGCTGCCCGAACCTGCGACGGTGCTGGGACAGACGTCGAACGGCCGCATGATCCAGCGCGTCCGCGCGATCGCCGAGGCATGGCCCCGCATCGCGCGCCTTGTCCCTCCGCAGGACGGCGGCCCCGAGGTCATCCTGGCCCGCAATCTGGAAATGCTGGCCCTGGGCGCGCGGCTGGCACGCGCCAGGGGCGCGCGGCTGGTCTATGAGCTACTGGACATTCACGGCATGATGCTGGGGCAGGGCATGCCCGCCCGTATCCTGCGCCGGGTCGAGGCCGGGTTGATGGCGCGCACCAGCTTGGTCGTCCTGTCCTCGCCCGCGTTCCAGACGCGCTATCTGCGCCATTTCAAGCAGCCGGACGTCCCAGTCCTGCTGGTCGAGAACAAGCCCTTCGCCCGGCCCGTTCCGTCGTCGCCGCAGGCCGTTCCCGCACCCGGCGGGGCGGAGCAGGGGGGCCCGCTGATCGTCGGCTGGTTCGGGATGCTGCGCTGTCGCTGGTCCCTCCAGGTGCTGGATCAGGTCACCCGTGCGCAGCCCGGACGGTTCCGGGGTCATCCTGCGCGGGCGTCCGGCCCTGGACGTCATGGAGGATTTCCACGCGGTCGTGGATGCCAATCCCGACCTGTCCTTCATGGGCGCCTATGACTGGCCCGACGATCTGCCCAAGATCTATGCGCAGTTGGACGTGGCTTGGCTTGATCGACCGGTATCAGGCGGGGCAGAACTCTGATTGGTTGCTTCCCAACCGCCTGTACGAAGGATGCCTGAACGGCGCCGTTCCCGTGGTTCTGGATGGGACCGAGGTTGCACGCCGTGTCGCGGCTTGGGGATGCGGTTTCACCGTCGCGGCGCCCGATGCCGCGGCCGTCGCTGCAGCCCTGTCCGCCATCGATCCCACGGGTCTGGCCGCGCGCCGTGCCGCGGTCGCGGCTCTTCCCCGCGCCGCGCTGGAGATGGACGAGGCCGAATGCCGTCACCTGACGGCCGCCATCTGCGGGGGCAGGGGACGCGGCCTCGGTCGCATCCGCCGCCGCTGCCTGAGGTCCCGATGTCAGAACCCCATGTGCTGATCGTCATTCCGGCCCTGAACGAGGCGCGTCACATCGACGGCGTCCTGACCTTTGCCGTAGCCTTTGCGGCGCGGGTGAACGGGCTGGTCGTGGTCGCCGATGGCGGATCGCTTGATGCGACCTGCGACATCGTCCGCCGCCGAGCCGCCGCCGATCCCCTGATCCGGTTGATCGACAATCCCGGCCGGCTGCAATCGGCGGGGATGAATCTGGCCGTGGACCGGTTCGGGGACGGGGCCGAATGGCTGCTGCGGCTGGATGCGCACAGCGATTATCCCGCCGATTACGGCGACGCTCTGCTGGCCGAGGCGCAGCGGACCGGTGCCGACAGCGTCGTCGTCACCATGCATGCCGAGGGCCAGGGGTTTCTGCAGCAGGTCATCGCCGAGGCGCAGAATTCGCGCCTTGGGCAATGGCGGGTCGGCACACCGGCTGGCGGGCGGTGGAGCCTGGGTGGATCACGGGCATCACGCTCTGATGCGGATCGACGCCTTTCGGGCGGTGGGCGGCTATGACGCGCGCTTCAGCCACAACGAGGATGCCGAGCTGGACCACCGGCTGACAGCCGCGGGCCATCGTATCTGGCTGACCGGGCGGACCCGGCTGACCTATTTCCCACGGGCGCGCCTTGGCCCCCTGATCCGGCAATATTTCAATTTCGGGCGCGGGCGGGCCCGCAACCTGCAAAAGAACGGGACCCGCCCCGCGGCCCGTCAGGCCGTCGTGGCCATGCTGGCCCCGGCGGCGGCACTGGTCGTGCTGGCGCCGTTCGGCGCGGTCTTTGCCCTGCCGTTACTGCTGTGGCTGCTGGCCTGTCTGGTCGGCGGCGTCATGATCGCCCTGCAGACCGGGCGGCCCCGCGGGCTGGTTGCGGGATTGGTGGCGGGGACCATGCACATGGCCTGGTCTGCCGGGTTCTGGCGGGAATGGCTGTCCCGCAAGCCCGCTGCGGAACGGACCCCTGCATGAGCGCGCCGTTGTTTCAAGACAGGGTGCTGATCGGCATCTGCACCTTCCGGCGCCCGGAACTGGCCGCCACGCTGGCATCGCTTGCCGTGCTGACGCCCTGCGGCCTGCCGGTGGCCGTGGCCATCGCCGACAACGACGCGCAGCCCTCGGCCCGCGACCTGGTCGAAGGGATCGCCGCCGACCATCCCCTCGAGATCAGCTATCTGCATGCGCCCCAGGCCAACATCTCGATCGCGCGGAACGCTCTGCTGGATCATGCCCGCGCCACAGGCGCGCGGCTGCTGGTCTATCTGGACGATGACGAGACGGTCGAACCCGACTGGCTGATGCATCTTGTGGCGGCGTGGCGCGATGCGGATGCAGGCGCCGTCCTGGGGCCGGTGCGCGCCCATTACCGTCCCGACGCGCCGATCTGGATGGACCGCGCGCGGGCGCATGATACGCTGCCGGTCTATGGCCCGGATGGCTCGATCACCAGCGGCTATACCTGCAACGTGCTTGTCGACCTGGCCGACCCGGCGGCGCGACGGCTGTCGTTCGACCCGGTCCGGGGCCGTTCGGGCGGCGAGGACAGTGCCTTTTTTGCCGGTTTTCTGGCCGCTGGCGGGAAAATCGCCTTTGCGCCCCTGGCTGTCGTGCACGAAACCGTGCCATCGGACCGCGCGCGCCTTGCCTGGTTGCTGCGGCGCCGCTATCGGATGGGTCAGACGCATGCCAGCCTGATCGCCCAGGGACGCCCGCGCGCCGGGCGCATCCGCGCGGCCGGGGTGGCGGTGGCCAAGGCCCTGGTCTGCGGCGGACTGGCCGTGGTCGGGGTGGCACGTCCGGCCCTGGCGCAACCGCCAGCTGATGCGTGCGGCGCTTCATGTCGGGGCGGCCGCCCATCTTGGCGGCGCACGGCAGATCGAAATTTATGGAACGGCGCCGGATCGGTCGGATACCGAACCCCGCTCGGGACCCAAGGAAAGCTGATGGGACGCGAACTCAAGCCCTATGACGGGAACATGGCCTATATCGAGGCACCGGCCGCGCCGGCCCAGACCATCGATCTGCGGCGGTTGATGGTGGCATTGCGCCGGCAGCGCACGACCATCGTGCTGCCCGCCGTGCTGCTGGGGATGCTGGGCCTGACCTATTCCATCGCCAAGCCTGAAACCTACACCACCTATTCCAGCCTGCTTCTGGACAGCAACGTCAACCGGTCCGTCCAGCAGGCGGGCGGCATCGCCAGCGCCGCCCTTCCGGTCGAGCGGATCGAGAACGCACGCGTCGTCCTGGAATCGAACAAGCTGGCCGACGACGTGCTGAACCTGACCGGGCTGCAGGAGAACCCGTCGTTCATGGACCCGCCGCGGTCGGCCTTCACCTCGGCCATCGGGGGCTTCCTGTCGACGGTGTTCTGGCCGGTGACCTGGATCCGCGACCAGCTGGTCGCGCTGACCACCCCCGCCGATGTCATTAATCCGGACGACCTGATGGCGTCCGACGCGACGATGGCGCAGGTCGACCCTGCGCGTCGCCTGGCCGCCGCGCGGCTGCGGGGCGAGATCCGGGTGGACCGGATCGGCCAGAGCTCTGCCGTGGCGGTCAGCTATTCCTCGCATGACCCCGAGATCGCGGCGCAGGT
This sequence comes from Paracoccus sp. NBH48, assembly GCF_015390265.1. Classification (NCBI taxonomy): domain Bacteria; kingdom Pseudomonadati; phylum Pseudomonadota; class Alphaproteobacteria; order Rhodobacterales; family Paracoccaceae; genus Paracoccus; species Paracoccus sp. NBH48. Next base: position 4,768 of record NZ_VUOJ01000012.1, read on the forward strand.
CGCCAATGCCTATGCCGATCTCTATGTCCAGGACATCCTGTCCTCGAATGCCGATTCCGTCGGCCAGACCAATGCCTGGATGCGCACCCGCCTGGAGGAGCTGCAGGCGCAGGCGCAGGCTGCCGCCGGCGCGGCCGAACGCTTTGCCGCCGAGAACAGCCTGGTCGAGTTCTCCTCGGGCGGGCTTCTGACCGAACAGGCGCTGAACGAACTGAACTCCAGCCTGACCGAGGTCCTGACCGAGGCCGCGCGGGCGCGGGCGGTTCTGGACACCTATGACCGCGCCGTCGCCGGCGGGGTCGAGGGGCTGACCAACAGCAACAGTTCGCTGGCCATCGGCGGCGAGGTGTCGGACGAACTGCGGGCGCGGCTGGATTCCTACAACGATGTCCAGGCCCGGCTGCAGCGCCTGCTGGCCTCGTCAGGACCGGACCATCCGCAGGTCCCCGGCCTGCAACAGACTCTGGTCAGCACTGCCGAACGCCTGTTCATCGAACTGCAGGCTCAACGCGCCGAGGCCCAGAGCACGCTGGACGTCGCCAATGCCCGCGTCGAGGCCTTGCAGGAAAGCGTCCAGCAGGCCTCGGCCCGCAACAGCGACCAGGCCGCCAACTTCGTCCGGCTGCGGGCCCTGCAGGAAGAGGCCGCGACCCTGTCCGCGATCTATCAGCAGACCCTGACCCGATCGCAGGAAATCGAGCAGCAGCAGTCCTTCCCGGTGTCGAACGTGCGGATCCTGTCCTATGCCCAGGTGCCGACCACGCCCTCGGGCCCGGCGGTGCTGCGCACGGCGCTGGCCGCGACGCTGCTGGGGATGTTCCTGGGCATGGCCATCGCCGCGCTGCGCGAATGGCGCGAACGCTCGCTGCGGACATCCACCGACCTGACCGAATATTCGGGCCTGCGGTTCCTGGGCCACCTGCCGGTGCTGCCCGCGGTTCGTCGTCCCCGTGCGGTGGGCGCGGCACCCGCGGCCACCCGAACGCCACCGGCCACGGCCAGCGGGCAGACGCTGCCCGTCCTGTCCAGGCTGCGGCCGCCGGTCATCCAGGTGCCGGTCCCGGTGCTGCACTATCCCGATTCCGTTTATGCCGAAACGCTGCGCCATGTCCGCCTTGCGGGCGAGGCGACGGGCCGGGCGCTGCCCGTCACGGGCGTCACGTCGTTCCATCCCTTTGATGGACGGTCCTCGGTCGCCTTCAACCTGGCGGGCCAGCTGGGCATCGGCATGCATTCTGTCCTGCTGATCGACGCCGACAGCCGCGGCCGCACGCTCAGCAGGATGCTGGGCCTGGACCGCAAGCCGGGCCTGACCGACGCGGTCAGCGGCGGCGGCAACTGGCAGGACATGCTGGTCGGCATCGCCAACACCAACCTGGTCGTGCTGCCCTGCGGGCTGGATCAGGGCGGGCCTTCGGACGACCTGCTGACCGGCCAGATGCTGGGCCAGATCGCGGCCGAGGCGCGCGATGGCGATTTCAGCCGCGTCATCGTCGATGTCCCGCCGCTGTACCCCGTGGCCCAAGGCCGGGCGATCCTGCACGAGCTGGCGCAGTTCGTCATCGTGGCCGAATGGGGCCGCACCTCGCGCGCCATGGCCGAGACCGCCCTGGCCGAGGATTCCCTGCTGGAATCGCGGTGCCTGGGCGTCGTCTACGACCGCGTGAACCTGCGCAAGCTCAAGTCGTTCCTGCTGCCCGGAGAGATGGAGAACTATCTGGCCGGCCCCAAATCCTACATGTCGCTCAAGCGTCGCATGACGGGTCGGTAAGGTTTTCTTAACCTTTGTCGCTCACCTTGATGTCTCCCGTGCTATAGCGGGGGCAATCTGATGAGAGATGCGGCATGTTTGTCATCTGTTACCTGCTGGCTGCCTTGACGACGACCGCGGTGGCCCTGATCGGGGGCTCGGCGGCGGGATATTCGGCTTGGGAAAGCTTGGGCATGGCATTGCTGGCTGTGGTTTTCCTGCAGATGGTGATTCTGGGCTATGTGATCCTGGCCACGATCCGCAACACCCGCGGATCGCGTGCCACCCGGCCAAGAACCGCGCGCAATCAGCTGTCCATCCAGCCCAAGTAAGACTGCCCGCCCTTTCTGTGCCGAACGCCGATCGACAAGGACGTCACGATCCCTGCGACATGCCTTCGGAAGGCATGCCATGGTGACAGCCGCAGGACCTAACCCTTGACCTCGATGATCCCCTTGTCGGCCAGACCCGCGGATCGATCGGGGCGGTCGTCCATCTGGATGCTGCCCCGGTGGCGGGGCATGGCATGGGGCTGATCCGTCTGCAGATAGGCCAGCAGGTGCTCCCTGATCTCGCAACGCAGATCGAAGGCACGTCCGGCGTTGCGGGCACTGGCCAGGATGCGCACCTCGGTCACGGTCTCACGGAAATCGGTGACCTGCAGGGCAAAGACGTCGCGGTCCCACAGGGGTGACGCCCGAACGATGCGTTCCGCCTCAAGGCGCAGGTCGGGAATGCTGACCGCGTAATCGACATAAAGCATCACCACTCCGATCAGCGTCGCATCCGCGCGCGTCCAGTTCTGGAAGGGCTGGTCCATGAAGTAGCTCAGCGGCACGATCAGGCGGCGCTTGTCCCAGATGCGGATCACCACATAGGTGCCGCCGATCTCCTCGACATTGCCCCATTCGCCTTCGACGATCACCGCGTCGTCGATACGGATGGGCTGGGTGATGGCCAGCTGGATGCCCGCGAACAGGTTGCGCAGCACCGGCTGCAGGGCCAGGCCCAGGACCAGCCCCGCTGCACCCGCCGAGGCCAGGAGGCTGACGCCGTATTGCCGCACGCTGTCAAACGACATCAATGCCGCACTGATGCCGACGGCAACGATCAGCAGGCTGCCCACCTGCTGCAGGATGCGGGACTGGGTGACATGCTTGCGCGCCAGCAGATTGTCTTCGACATCGATGCGGAAACGGCGCAGATGCAGCGCGACCCAGATCTGCAGCGCGGTGCGCGCCACAAGGGTCATGCAGGCGATGAAGCATAACAGCAGCACGTGGCGCAGGGTGGCGGTTTCCTCGACCGTCAGGGGCGCGATGCGGGTGGCAATGGACAGGGCGGCAATGATCAGTGCCAGCTGGACCGGCCCGCGGGACCGGGCCAGCAGTGGACGCCAGAAATCACTGCGCTGCGCGATCGGGCGCAGCAGAAGACGGTCGATCAGCATCCAGCCCAGCCATGACAGCGCAACGGCGGCGACGAAGATCAGGGCGGTATCGGTCCAGCGGGTCATGCAGTCCTCGGAAGGGTTGACGGGTCAACACCAACCTCCGACATGGCGCTTCGTTCAGGTGCGTGGGTCTCTAGGTGTGCTTACCTGCCTGCCTGATATCGAGCGCGTCAGTCCTGCTTTCCGATCAGGCGGGATGAGTTTTCCAAATGCCCTTATTAAGCATCAAACCGGCAGCACAGGAGGAATCGTACTGTCAGAGCGCTTGACCGGCCGCTTCTTGAGATATTTCCTGAGAGGCTCGTCAATGTAATAAGTGCATACCCAGGACAGCAACAGAACACTTGCGATTATCGAAATTCCGATGAGAGATTTATGATCAGCCCATCGGTCCCCCATAAATACCTTAAAGATCCCGGTTTGAAAAAGAACGATCGGGGCGTGAAGAATATAAATTCCATAAGATAGACGTCCAAGATGGTTACATAGCTTGGATGACAGTCCCGTGATTTGATAGGCGCCACCAAAGACAAGTGCCATTGGAAATACTGCAGCAATCCAGAGTATCCCCAACCAAAGCGCATCTCTTGGAATGGCAACGAACGCAAAGCAGAGCATGGACAAAGAGAGAAAAGCCTTGTTGCTGCTCATGTTTTTTACCTGATGCCGAAAGATCAGGATGCCGACGCTGAAGGAAAACCAGAAACGTGCCGAACCGCCCAGCATTGTGGCAACGCTCCATCCCATGTCGATGCTACCCCATTGGAGGGATTGGTGAATCAGGATGGCGAAGGAAATAGCGGAAACCCCAAGAAGAACCTTTGTTCCCAGTCGGATCGCCAGAAGGGCATAAAGAATGTTGTACCAGAATTCGAAGCTCAAGCTCCAGGCCGAGGGCGCGAAGGGATAGGGCGTGAACCCCCATTCTGCCGCAGGAGCCCAAGGGGCAAGAAGAATGGTGGCAGGGATGGCCTCCGACAGTTGCAGCATGCTGGGGGCGTCATCTGAACCTGTGAGGTATTTTACGAAGAAATACGTGAATCCTATTCCGCATGCCATCAGGTACAGCGGATACAGTCGCAATGCCCTTGCCCAGACGAAGGACCTGAAAGATCGAGTGCCACTGATAAGCGATCTTTCATAGGACAGCGCAATAACAAATCCACTCATCAGGAAAAAAAGATCGACGGCCAGGAAAGATCCTTGAAGAAACTGCAAGCCGCCGAAATAGTCGCTGATATGGTAAAGAAATACTGAAATGGCGGCAATTCCGCGTGCGCCATCCAAGGCAGGATAATGCGCATTTTTATGGATCATGATAGTTCTGCAGTTCCCATGCATCAGGCTTAAGCTGTCCGTGGACCAGTTCAAGCGTAAGGCTGCTTCATCGACGATGGGAACGCTCTTACTGCAGAGGCATATGCCTCGCCACCTGTCTTAATGCGCTACATGCTCAAGCAACCTTTCAACGCCGGCTCACCTCATCGAACGGGCCAGTGCCCGCACTTGGCCGACGGTTCGCACGCCTAAGGCTACTCGACCTTGCTGGTATGCAGCCTTGGTGCAGGGTGCCGCACATAAGGTGCACCACGAGCGCTAGTACTTATCGGAGGGGGTGGTGCTTGGGGTCCCACACTTGTGCGGGTTGGTCCTCATGCCAACCGCCTGGAGGGCAAGATACCGGGCAACAGGGGATTGTGCCGTAAGACATTCCAGAGAGCGATAACTGCGCAATTAACAACCAAAAGTTTACAAAACTACAATAAATCAACTTAAAGTTTAATTACGTAAGTAAGCAGCCTTTATAAGGATGTATCAAAATAGGGAATTACAAAGATATTATCTTGCGATGCTTGAGGAGACGAAGAATTCAGGTGTCCTTCTGATGCAGCGGCTTGAGAGTAGGTGTTCAAATTCCTGTCATGCCAAACCGGAAAACGGGTCATTTCCGGTGTATAGAGTGGTGAAACCTGCCTTTTCATTCCCATGTTGCTTACGGCTTGGACTGGCTGCAAAAAGTTTGGTGACCACAGCGTTTCCTGTAGGCACTTGATTCAACCTAACTAAAAAGACAGCCACGGGGCATTTGCAGAAAAAACCTTTTCATGTCGGCTATTTAAGTGGCGACGCTTTGGAGTGGTGATTTTGCATGATGTGTTAACCATATCTTACGGATTGCTAAAATTTTAACGAGATGATGTAGAGTGCCTTCCCAGGACGATGGCGGCACGCCGTCCGCATCTCTTGGCATCATTCGGCAAGAACGTTTAGTTATCATGAGGTTGGTTGTTAATATGCGAACGATACGTGCACAGCGAGATTTCGTGTCGAACTGTCGCCCCTCCCTCGCGGCCAACACCTCTCTTGCGGGACTGCATCGGGCGCGCGCAAAAAGGGCCGCCCCTGTGGGTGGCATGGCCAAGCGGGGGCTGGATGTCACGTTGGCGGTCCTGGGCCTGCTGCTGCTGGCGCCGCTGATCCTGGCGCTGGTCATCGTCCTCAAGCTGACGGATTCCGGGCCGCTGCTCTACGGGCACCGCCGCGTAGGCTTCGGCGGGCGCGAGTTCCGCTGCTGGAAGTTCCGCACCATGGTCGTCAACGGCGACGCCGTTCTGGAGCAATACCTGCGCAAGCATCCCGCCAAGGCGGCCCTGTGGTACGAACAGCGCAAGCTGGTCGACGATCCGCGCGTCACCCCCTTGGGCGCCGTGCTGCGCAAGCTGAGCCTGGACGAGCTGCCCCAGCTTCTGAACGTGCTGACCGGAGAGATGAGCCTGGTCGGCCCGCGTCCGGTCGTGCGGGCAGAGCTGGACCATTACGCCAGCTCGACCCGCCACTATCTGGCGGCCCGCCCCGGCCTGTCCGGCCTCTGGCAGATCAGCGGCCGCAGCAACACGACCTACATGGAGCGCGTGCAGATGGACCGCTTCTACGTGATGAAGTGGAACCCGTGGATGGACCTGCGCATCATCTTCATGACCATCCCCGCCGTCGCGCTGTCCCGCGGAGCGCATTGAGCGGGCGGCTGTATCCGATGTAGTCCAGGTGATAAGGCCTTTAGGCCTCACCGTTACCTTCCGCATCTATCCGGCACTGGCCATAGGATCATGTGCCTGACCCACGCCGCTCCCACAACGGAAGGGAGTGGCCGCAACGTTGCCTTGGGCAGTGCGAAGCATGCTGCTTTGAAACACCGGCCTGCCAGCGTCCGCTGCGGTGCTGACCTGCTAGGAACACCGCTAGTGCCCGGTTCACGGTCACCATGATCGCGTCATCGACCGTGCCGGAGGACGGGCACAGCTTGTCCATGGGCAAAGTGGCCGCCTTGTCAATTATTGAGCAAGGATTCGGAGTAATTTCTGGTTCTTTTTACTGTTAGCCAGGGTCTCAGTTGATGCGTTTGATCACGTGAATCTCGCCTTCAAAAGGTGAACAAAACTTTGACCGCAGGCTACTCGGGCAAAGCCGGTTTGGGGCTTCCTTGGATCAGACTGCGGGTCCTTGCCTGCGGAAAATAGGCATAGAAGGTGGCCCTGCTGACATCTAGGCGCCGGGCGATCTGGGCCACGGGAATGCCGCGGTCCCGGAGCAAGGCGCGGGCCATGGCAAGGTCCGCCTCGGTCAGCTTGCGCCGGCGTCCGCCCTTGCGGCCGCGGGCGGCAGCGGCCTTCAGCCCCTCGATCGTCCGCTCGCGGTTCAGGTCCAGGAAGTATTCGGCAATGGTGCCTAGGAAATTGAACATCAACCGCCCTGTGGGCGTCTCGGTGTCGATGGCCTCGGTCAGGGATCTCAGGCGCACCCCCTGCCCCTGCAGCCTGTGGGCGGTGTCCAGCATCTCGCGCAGGCTGCGGCCCAGCCTGTCCACCTTCCACACCACCAGCTGATCCTCGGGGCGCAGAAAGGCCAGCGCGGCCTCCAGGGCGGGACGCCCGGTCCCGGCACGGCCGGATTCCTTCTCTTCGAAGATCCGTTCGCAGCCTGCCCGTTTCAGGGCATCCCGCTGCAGGTCCAGTTTCTGGTCTTCTGTCGAGACGCGGGCATATCCAATCAGCATGTCCAAATCGTAGGCCAAGAGGGTATTCCGGACAACTGATTTCCGGACAGGGTTTCCGGACAGAAAAGGGTTCTGAAACCATGCCTGCGGACGGGCCGGTCAGGCCTGTCCGGAAAACGACCGTTTGATTGACGCTCGATCAGCGGAAGGTGATGCGGATGGGACGGCGTGCCCGGCGCGGGACCGGCTTGCCGATATGGTCCCTGAAACGGTGGGTATAGCAGATGGCGGCGATGATGATCGCGGTCCCGGCGCTGAACTGATAGAAATACACGACCTCGATCCACATCAGCATGAACAGCCGCACCATGAACAGGGCGAAGAAGACCGATGCGGCCGACGGACTGCGGATTGCCCAGCCCAGGCAGGCCCACGCGGCAGCGATGAAGATCAGGGCCTGAGCGGCAGTCGCCAGGATCCCGATCTCGACCGCGTTCGAGATGGGCGTGTTGTGGAAGTTGAACCCGCTGCGGCCCGCAATGCCGAAATCCGCCCAGAGCTGTTCGGCCAGCGGCTGTCCGGGAACCCAGAAGGCCTGGAACCCGACCCCCAGCAGGGGCCTTTCGGCGATCTGTCCGAATGCCACCGCCCACAGGTCTGTCCGGCCGGTCAGCGTGATGTCCTTGCCGGTCACGTCTAGGAACAACCGCGCCAGCTCATCCGAAAGCGAGGACAGCAGGATGGCAATCGCCGCGCCCAGCACGACTGCCAGGGCGATCGCGACCAGGCGCATGTAGGGCGTCAGGCGCTGCATCAGGATGATGACGCCGAAGACTAGGATGACGGCCATGGTGCTGACCAGCGCCCCGCTGGACTGGCCCATCACCAGAAGCACCGCCCCCAGGAACATGGCGGCCAGCGCAGGCAGGCGCCAGCGCATCGAAAGGCGCCGGTCGACCAGCACCGCAAGGGAGGCGATGATCAGCACAGAGCTGGCATCCGCGAGGGCGTTCTTGCTGGCATGGATGCCCAGATATCCCATCCCGTCGGACCGGGCCCGTCCCAGCAGAAGGCTGGCCAGCCCCCCCATCGCGCTGGTGGCAAAGACGATCTTCACGAAGGTCATCGGGGCCAGCCGATAGCCGATGGCGACCGCGATGATCACCGTCAGCACCAGCTGGATACCATAGCGCAACGTCAGCGAGGTATAGTCCGACCAGGCAAAGGACATCACGCACCACAGCGCCACCAGCACGATGGGCCATTCGCGCCGCAGCGAGGCCAGCACCTCGCCGGGCCGGGTGGCCACCAGGGCCATGCCCCCCAGCAGGAACAGCAGCGCGCCCTTGGACCCCAGGGGGGTGATGAAGGTCAGGCCGAAGATCGCGATGAATGCCGCGATGGCGTTGGGGGAATAGCTCAGGACCCGGCGTCGCGGCTGGCGTGCCGGTCGTCTGGCCGTCATGGGCGCGCCGGCGGGCATGGTCTCGACCATCAGCGGTCCTCGCAGGTGACCGAACCCTCGAACAGGCAGGACGCATCCAGCGGGGTGAAGGCCACCCAATCGATCTCATAGGCCAGGGGGCCGTCCTGCGGCTCCTGGTGGCCCATCCAGTCGGTCAGGGTCGCGGTGCTCCAGAAGGACATGTACAGCTTCTGCGGATGGGTCGGCAGGATGCTGTCGGGTTCCGTGCGGTGGACCTCCCGGCCGTCCAGAAACCAGGTGATCCCCTCGGGCGCCCACCGGAAGCCGACCGTGCGGAAGTCCTCGTCAAAGGCCGTATCGGAAGGCGTGGTGCCGCCGTTGTGGGGCTGGCCCGAGACATAGGTGTTCATCGTCATCACGCCCGGATCGCGGGTCAGGATCTCGATGTCGATCTCGTCATGGGGAGAGTCGTGGACCGGCCCGGCATAGGTGAAGACAGAGGCGTTCAGCCCCGACTGGCGCGGGGTGCGGATGCGTGCCTCGTAGGTGCCGTGCTGCAGATAGGCCTTGCTCTGGATCTCTCCGCACAGGGCGGGCCGGTCGCTGTTTCCCGGCGCCGGGATGTGGAACAGCGTCAGCAGGCCGCCGCGCACCTGGACCGCCCGGCCCGACCAGTGGCAGTCCTGCCAGTCGCCGTTGGTCCAGCCGTCCGACACGTACCAGCGGTCCTTGTCCAGCCCGTTCGTGAAATCCTCGAAGAAGCCGTCCGCATCGGGATGCGGGTCCGCCTGCTGGGCAGACAGGGGCTGCGCCGCCAGGATGAGCGCGAGGGCGAGAGCGGATGAATGGCGCATGTGCAAAGCCTCTTGGCCGCATGGTTGCCGTGCAGACCCGCCCGGCTTATGGAAGCCGCAGCCAAACGGGTCAAGGGAAAGGCGTTCACATGTCGGGCAATCGGACGGGACGGAACGCATGACGCCTCCCGTGGTATCGGTGGTGATGGCCAATTTCCGGGGTGCGGCGCATCTGGCCCGCGCGATGACCTCGGTCCTGGCCCAGTCCGAACGGCGGCTGGAGCTGATCCTGTCCGACGATGCCTCGGACGATGACAGCCTGGCCATCGCCCGCCGGATCGCCGCGACCGATGACCGGGTGCAGGTCATCGCCGCGCCGCGGAACGCAGGGCCCGCGGCCACGCGCAACCGGGCTCTGGATGCCGCGCGCGGTGCGTGGATCGCTGTCGTGGACAGCGACGACCTGATCCATCCCGACCGGCTGGCGCGCCTGATCGCCGCCGCGGATGCGGCGGGTGCCGATCTGGTCGCGGATGACCTGGTCTATTTCGGGACGGTGCCGCAGGGTCGGACCCTCCTTCAGCCCCTCGGCCTGTCCGCGCCCATGATGCTGGATGCGGCGCCCTATCTGCGCAGCAACGACCCCGGCGCGTCTCTGCCCCCCTACGGCTATCTCAAGCCGGTGATCCGACGCACCGCCCTGGCGGGCCTGCGCTATGACGCCGGGCTGAGGATCGGAGAGGATCACGACCTGGTGCTGCGCCTGCTGATCGGGGGCGCGCGCTTCCTGCTGCTGCCGGACCCGCTTTATGCCTATCGTCGCCATGCGGGGTCGATCTCGCACCGGCTGTCCGTCGCGACCGTCGAGGCGATGCTGCAGGCGCATCGCGCCCTGCCCCCGATGCCCGACCCCGAGACGCGCGCGGCCGCCGCGTCGGTGGACCGCCAGCTGCGCCGAGCCCTGCGCTATGAGCATCTGGTCGCCGACATCAAGACCCGTCGCTGGCTGGGCGCCCTGCCCCGGCTGGTCGACCCGGCCATGCTGTCGCGCTTGGCGGAAAGCCTGCGCGACCGCCGCAGCCGTGCGGTGGACCTGCCCCAGGACGCAACCGCCCTGTCCGACCCGTTGCCGCGGATGCCGCAGCCCGGCCAGGCCTGGGACCGGCCCCCTGCCCCCTGTGCTGCCCGGATCGCGGCCATGGCCGCGCAGGGTGGCCGCCTGCCGTCCGGGGCTCCGTCCTGGGCGGTCTGGCTGTCAGAAGCGGTGGTGGACGCCGGTTCGGCGCAGTGATGCCGGGGCGCCTTCGTCAGGGACTGCCGCGTTTCTCGTACCAGGTCCGGCAGAAGCGGACGAAATGGCGCGAGGGATGCTTGGGCTCGATCTCTTCGGCGGCGCACCAGCGGCGCCATTCCACCTCGAGGTAGCGCACGTCCCAGCCCGGCGCCGCGGCGCGGGCCTCTTCGTGGATGTCGGGGTCCAGGAAGGCCTCGAAGACCTCGGCCACGGGCGCGGTGCCGCGGTTGCGGAACACGACTTTGGTCTCGTCCGCAGAGAAGCGCAGCGAATAGTCGGGCATGTGCGAATGGGCCGTGTCCTCGCGGATGACATTGGCCACCAGCCGCCTGAACTCGAAGCTGGTCGAGGACGAGCCGCATTTCTTCTGCAGCAGGTCCAAGCCGATGGACCATTCGCGCTGGTTGCCGCAATGCTTGCGCGCCAACTCGTAGAGACGGCGTTCCAGGGGGCGCCGCAGCCGGAAGTAGTCGCGGCTGATCGTCAGAACCTCGTGCGCGCGGATCGCGTTGAAGACCCAGTCAGACAGCTTGATCTCGATCTCCTGCATGCGCCCCTCGCGGGTCTGACGCACGATGCGGGCGCTTTCGATCAGGCCGAAAGTCTCGAAGACCTCCTTGCCGCCGGTGGTGATGTTGGTCGAGATCCGCGTCCCCGCAAGCCGCTCCATCGCGGCCTTGAGCAGGTCGTAGCCGCGGCCCGTGGTCATCCGGTTGGTGGCCCGCAGAAGGTCCGAGGCCTGAAAGCGGACCAGCTGGCTGACCTCGCGGCCGTCGTTCAGGGCGCGGATCAGCTGGCTGATGCAGAAGATCAGGATGTCACGGTCGTGGACGGTGGCGATGCCGTCGCTGGAAGGCTTGATGTCGATCGACAGGCCGTTGTGCTCGTAGTGCCGCGGCCTCAGGTCGGGCTTGGTCGAGAGCGAGAAGATCGGGTGCTCCATCGACCCCACATCCGCCTTGGGCGCGGCGTTGATGATGTCGCAGACGAAGAAGTCACGCTGCGGATGTCGGTCGGGAAGAAGCGGACTGCTCATCGGTTCTCTGGCATTTAACGACACTTCACCCATAACGACACTTCACCCATAAAACAAGCTTAACGACACTTCACCCATAAACACTGGAGAAACGACACTTCACCCATAGCGAATCACCACTTCACCCATGAAGAAACGACACTTCACCCATAAAGGGCTCCAGTAAGCAATTGATTTTATTTCTTAAAAGAGGCTTCGAAAGCCCCTTAACACATATATAACCCCTTTTAACACAGAAGACCTGTGGATAACTCCGCGCGTCGACGCACATCCAGGCCCTTTGGTTGAGGGGTGGGACATGCTTGTGAGGGGATGGTGGAGAACCGTCCTACTCGATCAGCAGGCGACCGATCCGGGAGGCGGGGGCCGGCCTGCGGGCCGAGAGCTTGTCCCTCAGGATGCCGCGCGCGATGGGGGCCAGGGTCAGCGGATCCCGGCAGGCCGAGAGCAGGGCCCCTGCCCTGCCCGCCTGAGCGCGCCGATCCAGGAAAGCGCGCAGCAGGAAGCGTCGCCGCAACTCTCCTGCGTGGACACCCAAGGCCGCACGGGCGGTCTCATCCATTCCCTCCGCCGCCAGATGCGCCAGAGCGGCCGTATGGAGCGCCTGAAGGTCGGCCGTGCTGTGACGCGAGCTGAGCGAATCAAAGCGCCAGCGCGCGGCATAGCCGACCTCGGTCGAGACCCGGAACCGCGCCCGCTTCTGCAGCATTCTGACGTAGAGATCGTAATCCTCGCCCAAACGCATCGTCTCGTCATAGCAGAGGCCATGGGCCTGCAGGAAGGCGCGGCGCATGACGGGCTTCAGAAACCCCCATTCCTGCCGCTTGCTGCCACGGACGGAATGGTTCGCGCGCACGAAGCCTGCAAGATCGAGGTCAATCACCCGAGGACTGACCACAGGCGCTGCCGGCAGATCGCCGGGACCCGCGCTTTCGGCGACGAACAGGATGTTGTCGGCGATCATGTCGGCGCCGGGGATCGCCAGCAGTCGGGCGAAGCGCCCGGGCAGAACAAAGTCATCGGCATCCAGAACGGCCACGAAATCGCCCATGGCAATGTCCAGGGCCCGGTTGCGAGCTGCGGCGGGCCCGCCGTTCACGGCACAGCGGAGCACCGTCAGCCGGTCGTCGCCTTGGCCCGCCCTCTCGGCCACCGCTGCGGTATCGTCGCCCGATGCGTCGTCGACAACGATCACCTCTGCGGTCTCGGCCTCGGCCAATGCTGTCCAGACGGCATCCGCGATGGTGTCGGCGGCGTCATGGGCGGTGATGATCACCGAGACGGTGGAGGCTGCAGCTGTGTTCATGACGGTTCACGTGGCAAGATGGTGCAGGAAAGTCCAGACTGCTATACGGATAGGGCTTGATTGAAATCGGATTATTCATATTATCCGGTTAGTTCAATAATCAGGTAATCCATGCCCACGATCGTGATCGCGTCCCCAAAGGGCGGCGCCGGAAAATCCACCGCCGCGACCATCCTGGGGACCGAGTTGGCCCATGCAGGCGCCACGGTCACGATGCTTGATTGCGACCCGAACAAGTCTTTGTCGCTTTGGGCGGGGCGCGGAGCATTGCCGCCACGCATCCGCGTCCTGTCGGACGTAGGCGAGGGTGAGCTGGTTCGTACCATCAAGCGTCACGATCAGGACGGCGAGATCGTCATCGTCGACTTGGAGGGGATCGCATCACGACTGGTCAGCCGGGCGATCTCGCAAGCCGATCTTGTCATCACGCCGATGCGCGCCACCACCTTGGACGCGACGGTAGGCGTGCGGGCCCTGCAACTCATCCATGAGGAGGAGGAGGCGCTGGACCGGGCCATCCCGCATGCCGTGGTCTTCACCATGACGCGCGCGGTGCGGTCGCGTCAGCACAGCGGCATCGAATCATCGTTGCGCGATCAGGGCGTCGACCTGATCGAACCGGCGCTGATGGAGCGGACAGCATTCTCGGCCCTGTTCGAGTTCGGGGGTGATCTGAGAACCATGCCCGCCCAGGGCAACATGGCAGCCGCGATCGAAAACGCTGAGGGCTTTGCCCGCGCGGTCTATGCGCGTCTTGCGGCGGAGGAGCAGTGATGGGCGACAAACCCTTCAGCATCGACCTGGGTCGTCTGCGGTCGCGTGAAAAGGATCGCAGCCCCGCTGCGGTGGAACGTGCAGACCGGGCGGGGGAGGAGTTGGGCTTCGTCGACCGCGAGCCGGGCAAACGGCGCGGTCGCAAACCCAGTCCTCGCACCGGGCAGGTTCATGCCAAGGTTCTGCCGCCCGTCGCCGACGAGATCGCCGCCGAGGCCCGCCGCCGTGGCGTGCAACAAGGCGTCATTCTGGAGGAAGCTTGGGCGCTCTATAAAAACCGATACGAAAACAAATCCGGTTAATGAATATATTGGATTTATAATGAAACCAGGTTAGCGGAAACTTGCCATCAGCCAGCAATGCGGGGCAATTTGCCTGAAAAGAGGGCAGGGTTCATCAAGAACCACCGTGTCATCAAGCAATGTTGCAAGGCATCGACCCACGACGGCCTTTCTGGGAACCGCTGGATATCGACGTGGGATGTATCGCGCTTCTGGAGCTATGCTGAAGAGTGGTCTTGATCCGCAAAAGACGGCGAAGCAGTGCGATCCGGAGATATGGATTATCCTGCCATCAGCGCGGCAGTCCAAGCAAACCTGTCAGGGTTCATTCCTCATCTTCGGACACGCCATGCATCGAATCTTGAAAGCGACCTGCTGAACCTGCGGGTCACACTGATCGCGGCAATCCTGATGATGGCGCTGAGGGCATCCACATAAACCAAGCAGGGCCGTGCCATGTGCGCCGTGGCCGATTACGATCAGGCGGCCATGTCGGTGGGCATCAGCCGCGCTTTATCTGGGTGATGGGCCGGTCGATCGCCAACTTTACGGTTCGAAGACATTGCCATGACAGGTTTCAGGTCAGGTCAGGTCAATGGGAATGCCACGTCATGATCATAAGGGGTGATGGAGCATGATCTCTATCAGTCGATCTGCAAAGGCGTTGCCTGCCGCGGCATCACCCGACTGAAGTCAGATTACTATCGATTACGACAAATCCCTCATCAGCACTCTTTTAAGGCGACTTCAATAAGATGATTTCATCCTGAAATTCGGGTATTAGGCATGCTTCACCGCGGCACTGGTATTTGCAGATTTGCTATGCGATATTCTTGCCGCGGTGCAGCAAAGCTGGGCGCGCGTTCGTTTGCGACGTCTGACTGCTTTATGCTGAAATGCGCGCTTCTCTAAGTCGAAAAAACCCGAGTGGCTCTGTTGCACAAATCGCGTCAGGGATTCATCTCGTGAATCCAGCGTGGTAGCTGTGATGCATGAGCAGACCCACACCCACGACTTACAGGACCAGGAACTGGCCAGCCTACAATGAAGCACTCAAGCGCCGGGGCTCGCTGACGATCTGGTTCGATCCCGAGATGAACTGGGATGCCGCGCCGACAGGCAGGCGTGGTCGCCAGCAGACCTACAGCGATGCCGCGATCCAGACCTGCCTTTCGATGAAGGTGCTGTTTGGCATGGCGCTCCGGCAGACGACCGGCTTCGTCGAGAGCCTGCTGCGACTGGTTGGCCTCGACTGGACGGTGCCCGACTTCAGCACGCTGTCTCGCCGTCAGAAGGCCTTGGCTGTCAACATCCCCTACCGCGGCTCCAAGGGCCCGTTGCACCTGCTGATTGATAGCACCGGGATCAAGGTCGAGGGAGAAGGCGAATGGCACGCCCGCAAGCATGGCGGCCCCAGACGGCGTGTGTGGCGCAAGATCCATCTCGGAATCGACGAGCAAACACTGGAGGTTCGAGCCGTCGAGATCACGGGGAGCCACATCGGTGATGCCCCGGTGCTACCCGACCTGCTCGATCAGATCCCGGCGGACGAGCAGATCGGCAGCGTCACCGCCGACGGTGCCTATGACACACGCAAATGCCACGATGCCATTGCCGACCGCGGCGCACATGCCGTCATACCGCCCCGCAAGAATGCAAAGCCGTGGAAGACCCTCACCGCCGGTGCCGCCGCGCGAAACGAAGCCCTGCGCGCCGCGAAATATCTAGGCCGCGCGCTTTGGCGACGATGGAGCGGATACCACCGACGAAGCCGTGCCGAAACGAAGATGCACTGTATGAAACTGCTGGGGCAGCGCCTCATGGCGCGGGACTTTGACCGACAGGTCGCGGAGATCCAGATCCGCATCGCCGTCATGAACGGCTACACCGCGCTCGGTATTCCTGTCACAGAAACCGCGGGATAAATCCGTCCGGGGAAAGGGGAACCTCGGACATCAGAGGCTTTGTGCAACAAAGCCAGAAAGTACGATAGATAATTCTATTAGTTGCTTAGCAAAAACTGGTAAAAACAGGATTGAGTTAGCCCTAGAACAGCTTTCCCTTGTTGTTGCCCCATAGTGCCACACCACCCATTCTCACCGAAAACACTTTGCGTATGACCGCCACTGGGAAGATATCCAACCCGTTCACCAGAAGAGCTATAAAAGTTTATAATCCCATTATCGCCAAATACATAATACCCAAGAAATGTACGATCTTCCGATATAATTCTTTGATTGCCGCTAGAGGTATTGCTATATTTTGAGGGACTATTTTCATACTTAGAAGGGTTGTTGTCGTATTTACTAACTGAGTTATCATATTTAGAGGGGCTATTGTCGTATTTGGAGGGGCTGTTATCGTATTTCGAAGGACTTAAATCATAGGGCAAACTGTCCTCATCAATTACAATTGCGGCAATATCTGCCCATGACGGGCTTGTCATACTTGCCGTGAGAGCCACGGATACAAGTAGTCTTTTCATCATAAATATCCATCTATCAGCGTAAATTTATATAAATATATCAATGGTTCATTTATAAAATGAACCATTGATTAAAAAATAGAGTTACCAGACAACGTCTATCACGCGCCCGTCGCTGTGCTGACAAACGCCCACGCCGCCGCTGGTCGTGAAACCACTCGCATCAGCATATTGCAGCTGACAGGACAAAGAAGATCCTCGCGAACCGATCATGACGGCAACGGCATCGCCTGTAGAACTTGATCCAAACACCGATTCTCCGGACCAGGTGGTAGCCGTCATCGTTCGATTACCTCGCTGAACGGCTTTGCCTTGGAAGGTTTCGCTGCCGATCACAGCAGTCAACGTGTCGCTATCCATTCCTTGCTGATAGGAAAACTGAACCGCTTCGCCTGTGCCGCGCGTGACCCCCTGCATAGTGCCTGAGCAAGCGGATAGCCCAAAAAAGAAAGCAACGGGCCATGCCCTCGAAAGCAAGTTCATCGTGAGATCCCTTATCTGAAACCGGTCACACCATCGGATAGGATGGTCCTCACAAGCAAGCGAGGTTTACAACCCTGACGTGCTTTTTTTGCTTAAGATTTTCCGGCGCATAACACCCCATATCCGCCAGAGCGCAGCCAGAGGCTGAAGCGCCACTCTGCACCAGGCACCGTCTCACCAGAAAATCCGTCCGTTGCCACCAGCGCGACGGTCCAGATCCAGACCCGCCTCAAAGGCAGATTTGGTGCTCTCTGGGGATAACCCTTTCCCCTTCTTGCCTGATCATCCCCATTCCCGCGTGGCGCTCACCGAGGCGTCCCGAGCTTGCCAAACGACATTTCAAAGTCAAAGCGCGCTGACAGGGAACAACCGGGCCAGTCCGCGCCGGTCGGCGCTTGCTCCCCGGGGGCTGCTTCGCCCGACACGGCCCGTCCCGGTTGTTCCCTGTAGATCATTAGAAGGCAGAAAAATAAGGTGCTGTTTCTGAACAATTATTTTTATAACGACCGGCACCACGGTTCCGGTCGACCGGCACCACCGTTCCGGTCTTCTTTTGTTCTACCGGCACCACCGTTCCGGTATACCGGCACCACCGTTCCGGTATACCGGCACCACCGTTCCAAAAAATGGAATGAGATGTAAATTTCAAGTTGCCATTAGTAGATCCGTACGGCAGCGTGATTCCTGATTTTGGAACGAAAGCGCTTAGAATTGGAACAGTTCCCAGAACGTCGCCTGCAAGGAACCTGGGTCCAGACCGAACGGTCCGCCCATGAAGCCTGGATGAACCTTATCGCCAAATCTCCGGTCGGCGCTCAGATCATGCATGCACTGACAGCCAGGCTCGGGGATCATAATGCTGTCGTGATCTCCCAAGTGGCGCTTGCCAAGATAATTGGACGCTCTGAGCGCGCAGTCCGGACAGCCCTGTCCGTCCTGAAGGCAGATAACTGGATTGAGGTCCGGCAACTTGGAAATGCTGCAACGGTGAACGCTTACATCGTCAATGATCGCGTGGCCTGGACAGGAAAGCGTGATGGCATCCGCTACAGCCTGTTTTCGGCAGCGGTCGTCGTTTCCGAAGAGGAACAACCGGATCGCGACAGCCTTGGCCATCAGGCCGCATTGCGGCGTATCCCGGATCTGCTTCCAGGAGAGATGCAGCTGCCATCAGGCGAAGGTCTTCCCCCGGTCTCGCAACCCATTCTGGAAGGGATGGAGCCGGATCTTCCAGCCCGCCAGAGATCTTATGATCCGCAAACCGGCAAGCGACTGGATTGACATCAACCGCCTGTCAGGCGCGCCCACAGCCCCCGTGGGCGCGATCTAGTTTCCCGCTCACCATCACTAGGTGGCGGCAAAAGCCGCATCTTCTCTTCTTCGGCTTGGTCCAAGCGCTTTCGGAGATCCAGGACCGTTGTCTGAAGGTCGTCGACACGCGCCTGCAACGCCTGCTTCAAATCTTCTCGGCCAGCCCTTTCGGCCTCCAGAAGCTCCTTAAGGTGTTTCACCCGCAACTCGACCTCGGACATGTCCCGTCCTGTCCCGTCCACTGTGTTTAGGACACCTCCGGACGCCACAGGACGGCTTGAATCCGGCGTGGTATTCCTGTCCGTTTCTGTCCTATCGACTCTGTCCCATGCCCCATCAATGGACAGAGAGAAGGGGAAAACACGGTGCAGCTCGGAGGGATCGATCTGATATCCACCCTTCTCATTCCGACCAGCGGACAGCTTTCCTTCCTTTATAGCGGTTTGAATTGTAGATTTTCCTCGCCCGCAGAGTTGCGCGGCCTCTCGCAGTGAAAGCATTGTCATACTGGCTGTCCCGCTATGTCTATCTCGCCTTGGTTGTGCTGTCCGAGATGTGTCCTACACAGAACCACCACAGGACAGGATCGCGCAATAGCAAAACCATCTCCCTCGTTGACGGGACACATTAAGGACAGATGA
Organism: Paracoccus sp. NBH48; assembly: GCF_015390265.1. Taxonomy (NCBI): domain Bacteria; kingdom Pseudomonadati; phylum Pseudomonadota; class Alphaproteobacteria; order Rhodobacterales; family Paracoccaceae; genus Paracoccus; species Paracoccus sp. NBH48. The sequence goes on from NZ_VUOJ01000012.1 coordinate 23,796, forward strand.
CAGGACACTGATCGGACACACAAAAATGTCCTTCTTTGCGTATCTGATGGGGTGTGGGATGGTTCATAAACTGAGTGTCTTGGTAATTCAGTGCAAATGTATTACATATTGGTACAAGTCATCTTAGTTAGGAGCTTCTCATGCCGCGCACCACGTCCGTCTCGCTCGGTGAGCATTTCAGCGGCTTCATCAGCGCCCAGGTCGATGCCGGCCGCTACGGCTCGGCCAGCGACGTGGTCCGGGCGGGACTGCGGCTGCTGGAGGAGCATGAGGCGAAGGTCAAAGCCCTGCAGGACGCCCTGGTTGTGGGCGAGCAGTCCGGGGAGCCGCGCCCCTTCGACTTCGATAGCTTCAAGGCGCGGAAGCGGGCGGAGTTCGAGGCCGGATGAAACCCCTCGCCTTCTCGCCAGCGGCAGAGGCGGATATCGACGGCATCTGGGATTACAGCGCGAAGACCTGGGGGCCGGACCAGGCGGATCGGTACACCGACGAAATCCGCGATGCCTGTCTGGCCCTGGCCCATGACCGCAAACAGGGTCGCCCCGTCGATGTGCGCCCCGGATACCTGCGGCTCTCGACCGGATCGCATGTGATCTACTACCGGGATCGGGGCGACCGACTGGATGTCATCCGGTTCTGCACAATCGCATGGATGCCGACCGCCATCTCTGACCGAACTTGCAGAGTGATGCCTTCTTTCCCTTGGGACCAGGATGCAGAATGGTCATGCAGGAAACAGCGTCAGGGACAACGCGGATGAGGATGAGCTGGTAGGGTGTTCTGTTGTCCGCGCTGCTGGTCTTGGCGGGCGGCCCCGCCATCGCCAATCAGCCGAGCGCGCCCCCTCGGAACCCTTTGCCCTCTGTCCGCCGGTCGTGCGGAAGTTTCTGGAAGCGGTCGGGCTTTCGCCGGAGCTGCCGGACTATGCCCGGCCGATGGTGGTGATCGACACTCAGGGCCACCGCTCGACTGCCTGCCCCGAACGCTGCCTGCTCGGGAGCATGCCCAAGCCGCGGCGTTTCTGCATCAGAGCGGCATCATCAATGGCCCAGGACCAGGAGGCGGGATCCGTCTGCCGGATCGGTGAGGCGCGTCTCCAAGAGACGTCCTTCATCGGCCTCATCCTGTCTTATGACCTGGCCTGGATGAATAACCCGACCTGCCTACAGCAGGCGCAGCAGGACCTGGACGTGCTGCAGGATCGGTCGCCCGGAACGCCCCCTCACTCAACCCTGACCCTGCCTTCCTCCTCGTAATGGGTGTTATGCGCCGGAGCTGGGAACAGGGTGGGGATCAGCGCAGGGTTGTGGGGGTGGGTCACAAAAAGACAGGTGCTTCGCACTCGACCTGCTTTTTAAAAGCTTCTAATGTAACACTTCTGTGACAATTCAATTTTTAGTCTGGGAAGTTTTATGTTTTTTGACGACACAGCTAAGCCGCCTAACAACCACTATGGCTCTAAGCGTTTTTTGCTTTGTCTATTTTATTTGTTTTTACTGTTTTATTTATTTTTTGGTTGGTCAAAAAACCTCTGGATCATCTCTATTGATCACGGTTTTTTTAATTTTTTTGGCGAAATAACACGTCAATCTTGGGCATTGGACACATTGATTGTCCAGATGTTCCGTACCAACACGGCTAAAATCGTGCCGTTGCTTGCTTGCATCGTCTGGCTGCTGTTTGAGCGTAGACGCCAAGGAAAGAGTATTGAATTCTTTATCTTGCTGCTTATAGGATCGTTTCTAGCGATGACCGTGTCTCGCATAATGCAAAATTTTTCTGCCTACCGCCCACGTCCTCTTCACAATTCCAATATTGAATATCAGTTGCCCTTTGGCATTGAAATTTCCGCTCTCGAAGGTTGGAGTTCCTTTCCGAGCGATACGAGTGCACTTGCTTTTGCTATCGCATCCGGAATTTTTTTGGCATCCAAACGTTTAGGTGTTGTAGCGTTCCTATGGACTATTATTGTAGTAGCGTTTCCAAGAGCTTATGCTGGTCTGCATTACCCGAGCGATCTTGCGGGTGGCGCTTTAATTGGCCTGCTTTGCACCACAGGATTTGCTCCATTAATTCTTCATGCAGTCACACAAAAAGTAAAAGGTATTAATGATAAATGGATGCCTCTTCTATGGACATTAGTATTTTTATATCTGTTCCAGATGGGCACAATGTTTGACGATGTTCGGCGCTACGGGTCCTTTTTAAAGGAAATTATTGGGGTTTAGGATTAATACCTATGTCTTCTCTTTTGGACTGGAAGCAGCAGAATACCTATAGGGCCTCCTAAATCTACCATCGTTTCATATCACGGACCCGTCGTCCTCTGCCCTAGACCCAGAGGACCCTGCCAGATCACACTGAAGATCGACATTCCTTGGCGGTTTCGGGCACGGTTTCGGGCGGGGGCGGTTCTGCGATGGCGGATGCGATCATTCCGTCGAACAATCCAAGATCGTGCAGCCTGGCCTGAGTGACGTCCCAAACCCACTAACGGCTTTCCAGCAATTCTCTGCTTTCCCGAGTGAGATGGTTAACATCGCCGAAGCTGTAATTGCTTCTTTCGTTCGCGCACCGTGCCGGTAGTTTCCATTCGTCCTTCCTGCCCGTGCGCGATCGCCTGTGCCATGCATTCGGCAGACTGTCCAGCTTGGCACTGCCGGCACACCCTGATTCGCTTGCTGTGACCGACTTCAGCGGCGCCGGCTGGCGGGGCTGCCATTCGCGGAATCACGAAGCGGAAAGGGCGCGGTTCTTGGTGAGGGCAAGCGGGAAGTGGTAGAACCACCGCCCGCCCGCCCTTTCGGCGACGATCTTCAGCCCTAAAGACAGCAGGATAGCGGCGACCGTTACAAGAGGCACGCCCAGCATCGAGATCACCATTCCCCCTTGGGTTGCCTTCGCCAGAAGTGCAGCAAGAACGGCCACGATTGGCGAGTGCGCAACATAGATGCCAAGCGTGTTCTGCCCCAGATACACAGGAACGCGCCGAATGAGGTCAAAGCTGCACAGAAAAATCGACATTGCCAGTCCGACGACGATGCCCAAAATCGCCATCAGGAAGGTCATCGTTCCCATCACCGGCGTGGCAAAACTGCCTTTGTAGATGATCGCAAAGGCCACGCCGAAGGCCAGCAACGACAGTGGGAACGTCGCCGGGTGGCGAAGCGTGTCAGAGTTGATCAGCGGTTTTGCATACCATGCGCCGAACAGGAACATGGGCAGGAACTTTAGAACGTTGTTATGGGCATAATTCGCGAACTCGATTAGCCCCATGTAGGTTACTAGTGACAGCATCAGCGCCACAACGAAGATTGCGTCCCTGCGCACCGTCTCTCCGGCGCGGGCGATGCAGAAATAGATCGCGAGCGCCCAGATGAACCATAGAACGCTGCTGGGACTGTAGAAGAATTCGACCCACCTGTTGGCTGCCGGTGCCGACGTCAGAGGCGATACCGTTTCCCACAGCAGGTGAATGACGGACCACAGTACGAACAGGTAAATGAGCCCCGCCACTTTCCTGTAGAAAGCGTCAGTGCTTGCGCTTCGGGCCGATTTCTTCATTAGAAAGCCCGAGATGAAAAAGAACATTGGCATCCGGATCGGCGACATGAAGTTGTTGAGCAGCCAGTAATGCGCATCCGCCATATTCTGGCGGTCCAGAGCCATCGTCGCGTGAAACACAACGACCAAGGCAATAGATATTCCCTTAGCAAAATCAAGGTGATCAAGGCGGTTCTGCAGGGTCATCTGTCAACGAATCCTTTGCTGCTCCACGTAACCGCCCGATGAGTACATTTGAGGTTGCCAAAGTCTCAGGGCCAACGCCAAAAAATTGCAGTTTCGCGGGTCAAGTAGCAGGCTTGTTGCCTGCTGTCGCCCCTCAAGCGGTTTTTAAGCGGGAGGTCCAGGAGGGAGGATCTGGCGAAGCGGAACGGCCACGAAAACGGCCGGCGCTGGTTCCCCGCTCTGGCTGATCGGCTGCATCTGGGCGCGGTCGTGGCGAAGTGCGCGCGCTTCTGTGCCAGGCCTCATGCAAGAGGGCTTGTACGGATATAACCAGTATGCCTAATGCCAACTATTACCTCAATAATAAAAAATCCCCACCCATATTTCTTTGGATGGATTTTGTCCGGGGAATAGCTATTCTCGCAGTGATCTCGCTTCATTCCATTACTATAGCTGAAAAGCAAGGTTTCATTCCAAGCGAGGTTTGGAAAACCTGAACGAAACCCTGTCTCTATTTCGGATGCCAATTCTAGTATTTTGTCTGGTATGCTCTTATCAAGATCACTTACTAAACCGAGTCAGGCCTACCTAATGGATAAAATAAGAGGGATTTTATGGCCATTTCTTGTATGGTCAACGATCTATTGCGTCGTTATTGATATCCATTTTAGTAGCATATGGGAGCTTAGAAAGCTCTACACAGGTGGAAGTAATCTGTGGTTTCTTTTTTTTACATTCATTTATTATCTTGCAGCAAAGCCATTGGATAGAATAAACCCTCTTCTAGTTTCTGCTTTAGCCTTGTCATTGTCTTTTTCGTCACCGGATGGTGAAAATATTAGGAGCAAATTTTATATTTAATGTCATTTTTCTTTTTGGGCGCTTATACGAGTCATCGTTTTATTTATCTAATAAAATTTCTAGTTTCACGGTGGATCTAGTTGTTGGCCGCCATTGTAATTGGTACTTCTATCGCAACGGCAATGTACGAATTAAAATTCGGTCCAAATTGGACAGCTTTGTCATTTGCCGGCGTTATCTTCTTCAGCGCAATGGCACAAAGAATAGAAAATACCGGTATCAGCGCGGTGGTGAACTGGGTTGGCCAGCGGTTGATCGTTTTTTACGTAAGCCACGCGATTTTTATTGTGCTGACATATGATGTTCTATCTTACCTTGGCGTGACCAGCTATGCGGCAGCTGCAAGCGCTGCGATCTCTTTTGCCCTTCTCGGGGGCTGCGCTTTGTAAGCGCGACGCGGCCCCCCTCCTGCCGCTTCTGATCTGACCGGGCCATTTTCTGTACGCATGAGCGTTGGAGGTGTTGGTTTGGAACGAGACGGCAAAGTGGGCGTCCATTTGGACGGCCCAGGGGACGGCAGGGTTTCTCGGCTAGAGGTGATCGAGGGGCCGAGCGGGCGTCGGCGGCGCACGAAGGCGGAGCGGGCGCGGGTCGCTGCGGAGAGCCTGGTGCCGGGGGCCTCGGTAACGGATGTCGCGCGGCAGCACGGGACGACGCGCTGGCAGGTCTACGACTGGCGGAAGAAGTTGCGGACGGGGCAGCTTGTCGTGCCCGAGAGCGTGGCGGCCCTGCCGATGTTTGCAGAGTTGGTCGTCGAGGGTCCCGCAGCGGCGATGCCGGCAGAGACGGAGGTCGCCACCGGCGTGGAGATCGTTGTCGGCGATGTCGTGATCCGCGTCGGGGCCGACGCCGATGAGATCCTGCTGACCAGGTCCATCCGGGCGGCGCGGACGGCGACATCATGATGCTCGGTCAGGGAGGGCCAACAAAGGTCTATGTGGCGACGCGCCCGGTGGACTTCCGCAAGGGGATCGATGGCCTCGCGCTGGCGGTGCAGGAGATGTCCGGGCTCGATCCATTCTGTGGGGCGGTCTTCGTCTTCCGCTCGAAACGGGCGGACAGGATCAAGCTGCTGGTTTGGGATCAGACCGGAATGGTGCTCGTTCACAAGCGCCTTGAGGGAGGCAAGTTCGTCTGGCCGCAGATGCGGGACGGAGTGATGCGGATCTCCTCGGCGCAGCTGGCGGCTCTGTTCGAAGGGTTGGATTGGCGGCTGGTGCGGCCGGAACGGGCGCGGCGTCCGCTGGTCGCAGGGTGAGCGGGCGGACGCACGGGAATTCCCTGTTTTTGCTAGCCAGAACCGCGTTTGCGTGATTCACTCCGAGGCATGGATGCCGATGCCCTCAGCCGTGAGAACGCTCATCTGAAGGCCCGCCTGACCGAGGTCGAGGCGGCGCTCGTGGAGGTGCAGGAGGCCAATCGTCGGCTGGAGGGCATCCTGCGGGCATCGCAGCGCGAGCGCTTCGGCAAGAGTTCCGAGAAGCTGTCACCCGACCAGTTCAATCTGCCGCTCGAGGATGCCGAACTGGCCCAAGGCGTCCTCGCGGCCGCGCAGGAAAAGGCAGAGGCCGCGCTTGCCCAAACGCGCGGGGAAGAACCTCGCAAGCCCGCGCGCAACCGCGGGCATCTGCCGGCGCACCTGCCCAGGGTCGAGCGCGTGATCGAGCCCGCCAGCATCCAATGCCCCTGCGGCTGCGGTGAGATGGCCCGGATCGGGGAAGATATATCCGAGCGGCTCGACGTAATCCCGGCGCAGTTCCAGGTGCTGGTGACGCGGCGCCCGAGATACGCCTGTCGCCGCTGCTCGCAGGCCGTCGTGCAGGCGCATGCCCCTGAGCATGTCGTCCCTGGCGGGCTGCCGACCGAACGGCTGATCGCGTGGATCATCGTCTCGAAGTTCGGCGACCACCTTCCGTTCTACCGCCAAGCGGGGATCTTCGAGCGGCAAGGTCTCCACCTCGACCGTGGCACACTCGGCAACTGGACGGGGCGCGCCTGCTTCCACCTGATGCCTGTCATCGACCACATGAAGGCTCATCTGCGCAGCGCCGACCGGATCTTCGTGGACGAGACCCGCGCGCCGGTGCTCGATCCGGGCCGGAAGGCTACCAAGAGCGGCTACTTCTGGGCCGTCGTGTCCGACGATCGCGGCCATGGCGGTGTCGGTCCGCCCATCGTGCTGTTCCACTACGCCCCCGGCCGAGGACGGGAGCATCCGCTAAAGTTCCTCGCCGGATACCGCGGCCGGTTCCTGCAATGTGACGCCTACCAGTCCTACAACGCGCTGACCGAGATCACGCGCGATGAGGGGCCGTGGCAGTTGGTCAATTGCTGGACCCATGTCCGCCGTCGCTTCGTGAAGCGCTTTGAAAGCGAGGGCTCGCCCATCGCCGAGGAGATGCTGCGCCAGATCGCATTGCTGTATCAGATCGAGAAGACCGTGCGCGGCCAGGCTCCCGCCGACCGTCTCGCCGTCCGGAGCGCCCAGGCCGCCCCGATCATCGCCGCGCTCAAGCCCTGGCTTGGAACTCAGCTGTCGCGCATCCCGCAGAAATCCCTTCTGGCCGAGGATATCCGCTATACCCTCGCGCATTGGCCCGGCCTGATCCGCTTCCTCGACGACGGCACCCTCGAGCTCGACACCAACCCGGTCGAAAACCAGATCCGTCCGATCGCGCTGACCCGCAAGAACGCCCTCTTCGCCGGCAACGAGGTCGGCGCCGAGAACTGGGCCATGCTCGCCTCGCTCGTCGCCACCTGCAAAATGGCCGGCGTGAACCCCGTCGACTATCTCGCCGACACCCTCCGCGCCATCCTCGACGGACACCCCAAATCCCGCATCGAAGACCTCATGCCCTGGCGGCACGCACAGCCGTCAAGCCTCACCGCATAGGGCCGCGACGTCGCGCTTACTGCGCTTTGGCTGTTTGGAAAGAAATTTGGAAACTGGCGTCTTGGCTATTTTCCTTACCTGGGTTAAGGCCACGGCTCCAAACTGTCCGACCTACCTAAGCCAACGGGCCGGGCCGGCACACCGTCGCTTGATCCGCTAACTTCATGCCACCTTTACCAAGGAGGCCACATGAATCTTATGGCAGGTAAGTGTTCTGCAACAACGCCTTCCCTTTGGACAAAAAATAGCTCTCTCAATACGTCTGCTCCCGCATTGCATCGTGCTTGCGCCTGAGGGCATCTGCAGCTGCAGTTACTATCAATAATGTGCAAGCCGCCGCAGCCATACATTAGGAATCAAGATCATAGACGACGACAGCAAACGGTTTGATCCGCCAGTCCAATCGATTGGTCGAGCAGTGAAACGAGGTGCGCTTGCTACCGGTGGGGCACAACTCGTCAAGCTGATCTGCCAGATCATTTCGGTCATTGTATTGTCACGCCTACTGCAGCCCGAGGACTTTGGGATTGTTGCTATGGCCGCGCCGGTTGTGGCTTTTGTGGGCCTGTTTTTGGACATGGGCCTGACACAGGCGACGGTGCAAAAAAAAGCCATCACTTCCGCCGAGATCAACAGCTTGTTTTGGATCAACATGGCTGTCAGTGCGCTACTGGGTGCGATCATGATCCTAATCGCACCCTTCGTGGCAAAGTTCTACGGTGAGCCACAGGTGGCTCCGCTTGTCGCCTTGATGAGCTTGCAACTTCTTGTCGCAGGACTTGGTGCACAGCATTATGCCCTGGTCACCCGCCGAATGGCTTTCGGGCGCCTTGCCATGCTGGACAGTTTAAGTGCGGTGTTAGGATTAGCTGCAGCAATTGTCTGGGCATATTATGAAAGGACTTATTGGGCGCTTTTCGTCGGTGGCATGACAACGATGATATGCTCCACCTTGGGCTGCTGGATAAGTTCGCGTTGGCGTCCCGGTATGCCGCGCTGGGTCAGTGGGACCAAGGAAATGGTCAATTTTGGGGCGGGCATTACCGGATTCAACTTTGCCAACTATTTTTCCCGTAACATCGACCAGATCCTGATTGGACGCCAATGGGGCAACCAGCAGCTGGGACTGTATGACCGTGCCAACAGGCTACTGCTGTTTCCCTTACAGCAAGTCATCTACCCGCTCGGTAAGGTCATGGTGCCTGCCTTGTCACGAATGAATAATGAACCTGAGCGGTATAGAAAGGCGTATCTGCGCGTAGCTCCGTTACTGCTGTTCGTAGCATTGCCGGGCGTGGCAGTAGCAATTGCAATGGCCGACCTGCTGATCCCACTGGCCCTAGGCCGTCAATGGGAGGGGGCAGTGATGATTTTTCAGGCGCTTGGGTTTGCAGGAATGTTGCAGCCGCTCAACAGCCCTGCAGGCTGGCTGTTCATCAGCCAAGGCCGAACGAGGGATTTCATGTTGTGGGGTATGTTTGGGGCAATGACAATGACTATGGCAGTGATCATCGGCCTTCCTTATGGGGCTTTTGGTGTCGCGCTGGCCTATGCAATTCTTGAATATCTGCGTACACCCTTACTTTGGATTTATGTCGGTCGCATAGGAGCTGTAGAAGCCAAGCACATCCTGCGCGTTGCTTCACCCTTTGTGGTGGGTGCCCATGTCGCAGTAGCCTTATTATGGTTCTTGCAGTCGCACCTGCCAGGCGGATCAGTCGTTACTCTGATCATAGCTACCATTCTAAGTTACATGATTGTTACGGTAATAGCCTCACTGTTTGCGGCAGGGCGTGAAACCTTGGCAGAAGTTCGTATCCTGGCATCGAGAATGCTTATCATCAGGCTTGGCGGCACGAAGACGTGAACCAAAGCTAAGTCCAATCAACATGGATAGCAGACATGAATTATAGATCCTTGGCAGATTTGAACGATGCCATAATCACCAACTTGCACCGGCTTCCCTCTGATATCGACTTGGTTGTGGGTATTCCTCGCAGCGGGCTTTTGGCGGCCAATCTGCTAAGTTTGGTTTCAAATATTCCTCTGACTGACCTAGACTCTTTTTTGGAAGGACGGATCTACTCTTCCGGCACTTCGACTAAACGCACGCAACGACTGGATCGTAGCCTAAGCGATATGCGCCGCATCCTAATTCTAGATGATAGTATCAAGAGTGGTGACGCAATGCGTCGTGCTCGGGCGCGAATTACGGAGGCTGGCGTAAAAGGAGAAATTATCTTCGCCGCCGTTTACGGACTGAAGAATACCCATCCTGATGTCGACATTATCTTTGAGCAAGTTAGCAACCCACGTATCTTCCAGTGGAACTTCATGCACCATATCGTGCTGGATCAAGCTTGCGTCGATATAGACGGCGTTCTGTGCGTCGATCCGACTAAGCAGGAAAATGACGATGGTGAGGCTTATCGCCGCTTTCTAAGCGAGGCGGTTCCTTTACATACCACCTCGCGCAAGATCGGTTGGCTGGTAACAAGCCGGCTTGAGAAATATCGCGATTTGACCGAGGCCTGGCTAAAGAGCCGAGGAATTGAGTATGGCGAACTAATTATGCTGAACCTACCTAGTGCTGAAGAGCGTAGACGGCAGGGGGTACATGGCAGCTTCAAAGCCGACTTTTACCGCAAAACTGAAAGTACTCTTTTTATCGAAAGCGAGGAGCGGCAGGCCGATATCATTGCGCGCTTGTCTGGGAAGCCCGTTCTTTGCGTGGAAACTCATCAGATTCACTTGCCGAACCCGCTGTCCTCTGCAGCTGTCCAGCAAAATATACGTAATCTTCCGAACCGCCTAAGGCAGCGTAAGCACAGTACGGGCAATCATTGGAAGGTCATGGTACGTGGTATTCTTGGGGATAGGACGTACCAGACCCTAAAGAAGCTGATTCGCCCGCAGCCCAAGTCCTGACCCAGCTAAGCAAAAGGTATGTCCAATGCAGAATAATGATCCTGTAATCAGCATCATCATTCCAGTTTGGAACGGTGAACGGCGCATTGTGCAGACGCTTGAAGCGATTAAAGCGCAGACAGTCAAACGTAACCACTTTGAGGTGATCGTTATCGATAACGGATCAACCGACGGCACGGCTAATGCAGTACGGAGCTTTGATTTCGTCACCTTGCTTTCGGAGCCAATCCCCGGTTCGTACCGGTCCCGCAATCGCGGACTGGCCGTGGCGCGTGGAAAATACGTTTTATTCACCGACGGCGACTGTGTGCCGGCCGCTAATTGGATAGAACAAGCTTTTGCCGTCTTGAAGCGTCGACCGGATGCTGGAGTTTATGCTGGAGACATCGTGCTCTTCCGCGAGGAAGGCGCTCGGCCAGTTGCCACCTGCTATGAAGAATTAACCGCCTTTAACCAACTTTATAACACTAAACATGGCTATTGTGTGACGGCGAATTGGCTTTGCCGACGCGACGATCTGCGCGCGATCGGCGGATTTGATGCTAATTTACTATCTGGAGGCGATGCAGAATGCTCACGCCGGATGGTCAAAGCTGGTCATAAGATTATTTATGTTCCTGAAATGATCGTTGGCCACCCTACCCGAGCTACTCTTACAGAATTGATCCGCAAGCGGCGTCGCATCGTTGGAGGACGTTGGCATATAGACGGTTTTCGCGACATCGGTACATTTAAGGCTCTTTGGCGGCTTGCTCTTGAAGCAACAGGTCAAGCACGGTGGATGGTCAAGACGGATGTAAGCATATGGAACAAGATTGGTATACTTGGGATTACCGGTACATTGATGCTTGCCGCACAGGGAGAGGTGTTGAGATTGTCAGCTGGTCGCTCCCCATATCGGTCTTAAAATATAATAAAAATACCTATTAATTTTTCGCGAATGCTTGGAATATTTATTAAATTATAATCAGTGTTTTTTATTTTCTATACTGTGAAATAATTGTATTATTTATTATATTTAGAGATTCCTTTAGACATGAATGTAGCCCTCATGGCCAATAGCAAAGAAAGCCCTATTTTAACTGGTGCGCTTGAATTCAAATAATTAGGGTACGTAGAGTCGACCTGCTGAAGCAAATAACCTCGCTGCCAATGATACTTCCACAAAACATTATATTTATTTTTTCCGCGGGTAAGAATGTAGTGTAAAAATATTGGGTAGGTGAAGAAAGCTGAAAAAATTATCATCTTCCTTTGTCCCACTGGCCTATCAGACTTTAACTGCTGCAAAGCGTATCCACGCCCATGCCGGAAGGCTCGTCCGGAAAAAAATTCAACAGTAGTTTGTTTTTTTCTAACTAAATGTTGCACTGCCGTTTTGTGGGTAAACCAAGTCTTGAGGTTTTCTTTACTCTCAATTCTAACACAAAATTCTGTTTCGCTACCCATCGCATAGTTTACTTTGTTGCTGGGGCCTATATCTTCGTCAAATTTATATCCCTTTTTCAGTATCCAACTCCGGACTGCCATATTCGGTCCGTAAACATGCGTTGCTTTAATTTTCCCCTCTGGGCGATCGTTCTTTGCGAACAGAACGCCAAAGTGTTCTTCACTGTCAAACAACCATGCCGGAGGCTTGTCCATGAATTCTGGAATGACAAGCCCGCCGAATATATCGTAGCTTGGTTGCTCTTTGGCGACTTGCAACCATCCGTCAAGAAAACCTGGCATCGGGATGGCATCGTCATCAGTAAACACGTAAAGATCTGCTTTAGGCCCCTCTTCCCTATTGAGCCCCGCATTTAGCGCCAAATTTTTTCCTGGTCTTTCTTCATTATATACTTGAAGCGGAAGAACTTCTTTATAGAAATTCAAGATATCGGCAGTGTCATCAGTTGACCCGTTATCTATTATTACCATGCGCCAATTTTTCGAGTGGTTTAGACGACGGTATCCTTCTAGTGTTTTTCTTAATGTTGCGGATCCATTTCTAGTCGCAAACATCACAGTCAAAAATAGTTCATTCATGATAGCCCCTCCAAATCTTCCAGATGATCTTTTTTTTCATATGCACTAACAATTGCGACGATCTTTTTTGAGAAAAATTCGCAAGATCTGGTTTCGTATAATTAAAGGATTACAAACCTATATTTTATATAAATACTCTAAAAAATAAAATTTGGTTATGGTAAAAAATTAATCGCCGCCGAACAGGTCACGGGTGAACACCCGGTCAGCCACGTCCTGAAGGTCCAGGGTCAGGCGGTTTGCCACGATCACGTCGGCGCGCGCCTTGAAGTCAGTCAGATCGCGGATCACCTCGGACCCGAAGAAGCGGGCGTCGGGCAGGGCGGGTTCAAACACGACCACCTCGACCCCCTTGGCCTTCAGGCGCTTCATGATGCCCTGCACCGCGGACTGGCGGAAATTGTCGGACCCGGCCTTCATCACCAGCCGATGGATGCCCACGACCTGCGGCTTGCGCGCCAGGATCGCGTCGGCGATCACGTCCTTGCGGGTGCGGTTCGCATCGACCACCGCACCGATCAGGTTCTGGGGCACGTCGTTGTAATTGGCCAGCAGCTGCTTGCTGTCCTTGGGCAGGCAATACCCGCCATAGCCAAAGGACGGGTTGTTGTAATGCGCACCGATGCGCGGGTCCAGGCCGACGCCTTCGATGATCTGGCGGCTATCGAGGCCAAGCGACATCGCATAGCTGTCCAGCTCGTTGAAATAGGCCACGCGCAGGGCAAGATAGGTGTTGGCGAACAGCTTGATCGCCTCGGCCTCGGTTGAACCGGTCAGCAGGACCGGCACGTCCGTGTCCAGCGCGGCCTCGGCCAGCAGGTCGGCGAAGGCGCGTCCGCGGGGGCTGTCCTCTCCGACCACGATGCGGGACGGGTGCAGGTTGTCGTGAAGGGCCCGGCCTTCGCGCAGGAATTCGGGGCTGAAAATCACCTGCTGGGTGCCAAGCCGCGCGCGGACGTCCAGCGTAAAGCCCACCGGCACGGTCGATTTGACCACGATCACCGCCTGCGGGGCCAGTCGTGTCACGTCGCGGATCACCGCCTCGACGCTGGAGGTGTTGAAGTAGTTGGTGACCGGATCATAATCGGTGGGCGTCGCGACGATGACGAAATCAGCGCCCGCATAGGCCGTGGCCGGGTCGGTCGTGGCGGTCAGGTCCAGCGTCTGCGTGGCCAAGTGGCGGGCGATGTCGTCATCGATAATCGGGCATTTGCGGTCGTTCAGCATGGCCACGCGGCCCGCATCCACGTCCAGCGCGCGCACGGTATTGCGCCCGGCCAGCAGGACCGCGTTGGAAAGGCCGACATAGCCGATGCCTGCGACGGCGATGATTTTTCCGGACATGGTAAACCCCTTATGATGCGGGCCGCACCATAGCGCGCAGTAGCGCCGTTGCAACCGCTAGAGGCTTCCTCCGAAGGAAGGTTTATGTGTCCCTTCCCCGCGTTGCGGGGCGAGCGATCAATTTGGCCTTGTGCCAAATTGTCTAGTGAGTACACATAAATCTTCCTTCGGAGGTCGATTCATGGGTGCGCGCAACGATGACGATGATGCCTGGCGGATCCGATTGGATCGCAGCATCGGCGGCAGGATGCTCCATGTCACCACTCCGCGCAGCTTCGCCATCCTCCGCTGTGCCAAGATCAAGACCATGGGCAACATGGGGGCAAGCCTCCAGCATACCTTCCGGGAACGCGACACGCCCAACGCCGACACCCGGCGCACCCCCGACAACACTATCCTGGTCGGCGGCGACACCAGCCGCGCCGTCCTCGATACCTGGAAGGACCGCGCCCCCGAAAAGATCCGCAGCAATGCCGTCCACGGGCTGGAGTATTTCGTCGGCGGTTCCCCCGAAGCCCTGAAGGCCATGAGCCGGGAGGAGCAAGACGCCTATTTCACCGATGCCCTGGACTGGCTCAAGGCCCGCCATGGGGCGGAAAACGTCCTCTCCGCGGTGATCCACCGGGATGAGTCTACCCCCCACATGACGGTAATGACCATTCCCCTGGACGAACGCGGCAAACTGAACGCCCGCGCCATCGTCGGCAGCCGGCAGCAGCTCTCCGCCATGCAGACCGACTTTGCGGAACGGGTCGGCAAGACCCACGGGCTGGAGCGTGGCCTGCAGGGCTCTCCGGCGCGCCATGAGCGGGTTCAGAGGGCCTATGCCCATCTCACCGACCCCGATGCCGCCGTGAGCCTCCCAGAGCGCCGCAGAGGGGCCATTCTGGGCATCGGCGGAGAGACGGAGGCGGAATGGCGGGAAAGGGCCTCACAGGACGTCTCAGACGCTCTCAGGGGCGTCCAGGCCGCCCGGCATCGCGAGAACCGCACGCACGCCGTCGAACTGTTCACCCTCAAGCAGCAGGTCACCGGCACCCCGAAGATGCGGGAGGAGGTCAGCCACCTTCAGTACCAGAACCGCAAGCTGCAACGCGAGCTGAAGGCCACCGAGACCAGGGCCGAGCTGATCGCCAAGGAGAACCGCCGCCTGCGCGCTGTCCAGGACGGCTTGATCGCTGGCGGCAAAGCTTTTGCCAAGGAACAGGGTCTGGATGAGAAAGCCCTCGTCACCCGCCTGCAGACCGCCGCCAAGGAGGCGCTGGATGCGTTCGATGCCCCGGCCGCAAAGCCAGTGGTCAAGGCGAAGGCTCCCATCAGGACCAGGATCACCCCGCAGGCCAAGGCGGCGGTCGCGGCTGTCGCCCACGCGCCGAAGAAAAAACCGGTCGTCCAGGAGCAGGTCCGGGATGAACCCGCCGCAGAGCATCGGATCAAGCCGAAGGACGATGCCTGGGATGACGGGCACTGAGCCCTGTCTCGGTCTTTTCGGCAAGGCGCATGAAGGGCAATTGGCCAAAAATGTGGAATGTTAACTTCGCGACGTCAACGTCGCTGTCCTGTTCCTGCTGGCTGGAACGGCTCTGGACGCGAAGAACGGCGACGTTGGCGAGTGTAAAAATTACACGTCCATTTCTTGCCAACAATACCCTCCAACAGGCGATGCAGATGAGTGCCGATGGCGGGAAATGCGAAATGCGAAATGAATGCGTCGCCAGAACAAAGCGCGGATGCCCAAATGAAAATTTGGTAGACATCGGCTATATCCTGCAACTGCAACACCCCTATGGGCCGCATTGAGGACAAACTCGATCGCATCCTGAGCATCCTCGGCGACCGAAAATAGCTCTTGGCACCCACAACCGCGGCACGACCGACCGTGCCGGGTTTCGGAAGTCATAAGACCCGGAGAGATCCGGGTCCTCTCTTCCAACTTTGCATAGTTCCCAAGCTTTTATGAGAAAGTACGGCTCTGTTGCACAAATCGCGTCAGGGATTCATCTCGTGAATCCAGCGTGGTAGCTGTGATGCATGAGCAGACCCACACCCACGACTTACAGGACCAGGAACTGGCCAGCCTACAATGAAGCACTCAAGCGCCGGGGCTCGCTGACGATCTGGTTCGATCCCGAGATGAACTGGGATGCCGCGCCGACAGGCAGGCGTGGTCGCCAGCAGACCTACAGCGATGCCGCGATCCAGACCTGCCTTTCGATGAAGGTGCTGTTTGGCATGGCGCTCCGGCAGACGACCGGCTTCGTCGAGAGCCTGCTGCGACTGGTTGGCCTCGACTGGACGGTGCCCGACTTCAGCACGCTGTCTCGCCGTCAGAAGGCCTTGGCTGTCAACATCCCTACCGCGGCTCCAAGGGCCCG